>RQYR01000003.1 GCA_003859965.1 Comamonadaceae bacterium OH2545_COT-014
ATTGCTCTGGGCTGATATCGCTTGGGTATTTCGCTCTCATGCAACGAGCATAGACAAATTGGCAAAAAGATTTTGAACAGGTTCTTAGAGAGTGCGCCTTGCACATGGGCTGACTGGGCTAGCCCGCCATAGAGCATCTTGTTGTCGCCTGCTACTTTGCCTGCACTTTGCAAAAGGCCAAGGTTCCTGGCGCATGAGGCAGGAGCGCTCCCTCAGCCTCATCATGCCTTCAAGAGACAGCCTCACATGGCTCTCCCCTCGGACGGCCTGAACAGAAGCCGCGGACAGACTGGCTCCCCAGGCCTTTCGCCGCGCGGCAGCACACCGTTCAGCCCGCCGGGCCTTCGCCGGAGGCGGGACCGTGACTGCCGCCGCCATGGCCGTTGCTGGCCGAGCCTGGTTTGCGGCGACGGCGGCGGCGCTTTTTGGGGGCGGCTTCGCCTTCAGCCGCTGGTGGCAGCGCGGCTGGCGTGGCCGCTGTGGATGCGGCAGGCAGCTCCGCGTCAGCCCCACCTGCCGCGTTTGTTTTGGGCAAGCGGTGGACACGGGGCTTGCGGGCGCGTTGCTGTTGCTCGGCACGAGCTTGGGCCACCAGGTCTTCGCGCACGGCATCGCTGGACTGGCTGAACTCCTGCCACCAGTCGGCCAGCGCCTCGGGCACTTCGCCCACGTCGGCGCGCAGGCGCAGGAAGTCGAAGCCGGCGCGAAAGCGCGGCTGCTCCACCAGGCTGAAGGGGCTGGCGCCGCTGCGCCGCTCAAAGCGGGGCTGCATCATCCAGATTTCGCGCATGTCGGCGGCCAGGCGACCGCGGCCGGAAACGTCGCCGATGCGGGCGTTGAACACTTCGTCAATGGCCGCCTGCAGCGCGGGAAACGGGTGCTCCTTGCGCGCCATGCCAGCCTGCCACAGCGCGCGCACGTCCTGCCACAGCACGCAGGCCAGCAGGAAGCTGGGGGCCACAGGCTTGCCCTCGCCCACGCGGCGGTCGGTGTCTTGCAGCGCGGCCTGCACGAAAGGATCTTCGGCACGTTCGATGGTCAGGTCCAGCAGCGGGTAGATGCCCTTGGCCAGCCCCAGCTTGCGCAGCTGCGCCACACTGGCCAGCGCGTGGCCGGTTTGCAGCAGCTTGAGCATTTCGTCGAACAGGCGGCTTTGCGGCACGTCGGCCAGCAGGCCTTTGAGCTCGGCCAGCGGTTTGCTGGTTTTGCTCTCGAACTTGAAGCCCAGGGCGCTGAGTTTGGCGGCGAAGCGCACGGCGCGGATGATGCGCACGGGGTCTTCGCGGTAGCGTGCGGCGGGGTCGCCGATCATGCGCAGCACTTTCTTCTGCGCGTCCGCCATGCCGCCGTGGTAGTCCACCAGCAGTTGGGTCTGCGGGTCGTAGTACATGGCGTTGACAGTGAAGTCGCGCCGCGTGGCGTCTTCGTCCTGCGGGCCCCAGACGTTGTCGCGCAGCACGCGGCCGGAGGCGTCCACCGCGTGCTGCATGCCAGCGAGCTGACTCTTGGCGGTGCGTTCGTTGCCGCTGACAGCCTCGGCGGCGGCGTTGTCCAGGTAAGCGCGGAAGGTGGAGACTTCGATCACCTCGTGCTCGCGCCCGCGCCCGTGCACCACGTGCACGATGCGAAAGCGCCGCCCGATGATGAAGGCGCGCCGAAACAGCGCCTTGACCTGCTCGGGCGTGGCATTGGTGGCCACGTCGAAGTCCTTGGGCTTGAGGCCGAGCAGCAAGTCGCGCACGGCGCCGCCGACGATGTAAGCCTCGTAGCCGGCCTGCTTGAGCGTGTTGACCACGGTGACGGCGCGCGCGTCCACCAGCGAGAGGTCGATGCGGTGCACCTGCGGCCCCACTTCCACGCGCTTGCCAAAGCGGTGCTTGCCGCGCCGGGGGGCGCCTTTGCCGAGCAGCTTGTCGATGAAGGTCTTGATCATGGGTCTTGGGTGGGAAACAGGTCGAGCACGGCCCAGCCGCGTTCGGCGGCGATCTGGCGCAGCGCGGGGCTGGGGTTGGTGGCCACGGGGCGCTGGGCTTTTTCGAGCAGGGGCAGGTCGTTGGGCGAGTCGCTGTAGAAGCTCACGTGCACATCGTCCCAGCCCAGGCCGCGCGCCGTGAGCCACTGGCCTACGCGAGTGACCTTGCCTTCACGAAACGACGGGGTGCCCGCGATGTCGCCGGTGTACCAGCCGCCGGGGCCGCGCGCCAGTTCCACGGCAATCAGCTCGGGCACGCCCAGCGCGTGCGCAATGGGGCGGGTGACGAATTCGTTGGTGGCGGTCACGATCACCAGCGTGTCGCCCGCGTCGCGGTGCCGTTGCAGCAGCGCACGCGCCTCGGGGCGGATGGCCGGGGCGATGACTTCGCGCATGAACTGCGCATGGGCGCGCGCCGCCTCGCCGGGGCCGCGCTGGCGGATGGCATCGGTGGTGAAGCGGATGTAGGCGGCCAAGTCCAGGCGGCCGGCCTGGTAGTCGGCATAAAAGGCGTTGTTGCGGCGCGTGAATTCCTGCGCGTCGGTCCAGCCCAGGCGCGTGGTGAATTCGCCCCAGGCGTGGTCGGAGTCCAGCGGCAGCAGGGTGTGGTCCAGGTCGAACAGGGCCAGATTCATGGTGTCTTTTTCATGCTTTGGGCAATGGGGATAGGCGCTGAATGCTATTTTTCTTGTAGCATTGCCTTGACCAGCGGAATGGTGATGGCACGCTGGGTTTGCAGCGCATAGCGGTCCAGCCGGTCCAGCAGTTGCATCAGGCTGCCCAGGTCGCGCGAGAAGCGGGTGAGCACGTAGTCCATGACTTCGTCGCCCAGGAACACGCCGCGCGCATCGGCGGCCTGCCGCAAAACGGCGCGGCGTTCGGCCTCGGTGGGCACATGCAGCTCGAACACATGGCCCCAGCCCAGGCGGCTGCGCAGATCCTCGCGCAGTGGCAAATCGGCCGGCGGCAGGCTGCCAGCGGCCAGCACGCCGCGCGGGCGGCCATCGGCCGGTGAAACGGCGTTGACGAACCAGTTGAACGCCAGGTGCTGGCGCGCCGTGTCCAGAAGCTGCACGTCATCCATCAGCACCACTTGCCAGGCGGGGTCGAACTCGGTAGCCGCGGGCGTGCTGGCATCCAGCCAGCCCACGGGCGCGCCCTGCGCCTGCAAGGCGTGACGCGCCGCGTGCAGCAGGTGGGTTTTGCCGCTGCCCGCTTCGCCCCACAGGTAAATGGGCACAGGCGAACGCGCTGGCGACGCGCACCACAGCCCCAGGTGCTGCACGGCGGCCTGGTTGCGTCCTGCCAGAAAGCCATCCAGCGTGGGCGCAGGCGCCAGGCCGATGTCAAGCGCAATCTGCTTCATGGGGGAAGAAAAAAACAATAGCTTGCCGCGTTCGGCCGGGCCCGGCAGCGGGCTGGCCACGCCTAAAATCAGCCGCGCATTCTAAGAGCCTGCAACACCATCGAACACCATCGGCTTGGCAGCGCGCGCGCCTGCGGCCGTCGTGCCGCACTGGCAGGCCCAGAGCGCACCACACGCCCCGCCCGCCATGGCCCGACCGGCTTTTGCGGCAGACGCGCCCGTTCTCCGCCCTCATTTCGCACGCACACGTTTCATGACTGCTCCCGTCCACCCTCCCCTTTCGTACAAAGACGCCGGCGTTGACATTGACGCGGGCGACGCCCTGGTCGACCGCATCAAGCCCCTGGCCAAAAAGACCCTGCGCGAAGGCGTGCTCGCTGGCATCGGCGGCTTTGGCGCGCTGTTCGAGGTGCCCAAGAAGTACCAGGAACCGGTGCTGGTCAGCGGCACTGACGGCGTGGGCACCAAGCTCAAGCTGGCCTTTGAATGGAACATGCACGACACCGTGGGCATTGACCTGGTGGCCATGAGCGTGAACGACGTGCTGGTGCAAGGCGCCGAGCCGCTGTTCTTTCTGGACTACTTCGCCTGCGGCAAGCTAGACGTGGAAACCGCCGCCGCCGTGGTGGGCGGCATTGCCAAAGGCTGCGAGGAAAGCGGCTGCGCGCTGATTGGCGGCGAAACGGCAGAAATGCCCGGCATGTACCCGCCCGGCGAATACGACTTGGCCGGCTTTGCCGTGGGCGCGGTGGAAAAAAGCCGCATCCTCAACGGGCAGGCCGTGGCCGCGGGCGACGTGGTGCTGGGCCTGGCCAGCCATGGCGTGCACAGCAACGGCTTCAGCCTGGTGCGCAAGTGCATCGAACGCGCCCAAGCCCAGGGCGGCCTGCCGGCCACGCTGGACGGTCTGCCTTTCAAGGAAGCCGTGATGCGCCCCACCCGCCTGTACGTCAAGCCCGTGCTGGCCGCGCTGGCCGCGCACCCGCAGGACATTCATGCGCTGGCGCACATCACCGGCGGCGGACTGCTGGACAACATTCCGCGCGTGCTGCCCGAAGGGCTGGCCGCCCGGCTGCACAAAGGCAGCTGGCCGCAAAGCGAGCTGTTCGCCTGGCTGCAAGCCACCGCCGGCATTGATGACGTGGAGATGAACCGCACCTTCAACAACGGCATCGGCATGGTGGTGGTGGTGGCCGCCGGCGCCGCCGATGCCGTGGCGGCCACCTTGCGCACGCAGGGCGAAACGGTGTACCGCATCGGCCAGATCGCCCCGCGCGACAGCGGCCCGGCCGTGACCGTGGGCTAAAAACCTGTTCAAAATCTCTGCGCGGCGCGCAAGCAAGCGGATTGGGGCGGTCGACTTCCGTTGCAAAGCCTCGCCATAGGCGCGAGCCACGGCTGCGTTTTGCGCCTTGCTGCCCATCCCAAACCGCTGGTTGCCCACTCGCGCCGAGACTTTGAACAGGTTCTGACGCACCAGAACACAGAACACCAACACTTCAGGAGACTTTTCATGCGGGTTCAAGGCAAATCCATCATCGTCACCGGCGCCGGCAGCGGCATTGGCGAAGGCATCGCGCGCCGGCTGGCGGCAGAGGGCGCAGCCGTCATCGTCAACGACATCAACGCCGCGCCCGGCGAGGCCGTGGCCGCCAGCATCCGCAGCGCCGGCGGCCAGGCCCGCTTCGTGGCCGCCGACGTGACCCAGGGGCCAGACTGGGCGCGCTTGGTGCAAGCCGCGCAGGACTTTGGCGGCGGCCGTCTGGACGCCGTGGTGAACAACGCGGGCTGGACCCACCGCAACCGCCCCATGCTGGAGGTGAGCGAAGCCGAGTTCGACAAGGTCTACGCCGTCAACATGAAAAGCATCTACTGGAGCGCGGTGCATGCCGTGCCCGCCATGCGCGCCAACCCCGGCGGCAGCGGCGGCAGCTTCATCAACATTGCCAGCACCGCCGGGCTGCGCCCCCGGCCCGGGCTGACCTGGTACAACGGCAGCAAGGGCGCCGTCATCATCACCAGCAAATCCATGGCCGCCGAGCTGGGGCCGGACAACATCCGCGTCAACTGCATCAACCCCGTGTTCAACCCCGACACAGGCCTGGCCGCCGAATTCGCCGGCGGCCCGGTGGACGAGGCACGCCGCGCCAAGTTTCTTGCCACCATCCCGCTGGGGCGCTTTTCTACCGCGCTGGATGTGGCCAATGCAGCCCTCTATCTGGCCAGTGACGAAGCCGCCTTCATCAGCGGCGTGTGCATTGAGGTGGATGGCGCACGCTGCGTCTAGGCGCCTGGCCCATCCTGGCGCGCGGCCTGCCCCGCAGCCAACCGCACGCGCCGCCCGGCAGCGCTGGGCATGGGGCGCCCCGTGCGCCTGCCCACCAGTCTTTCCCAGCCCGCGCTGGCCGATAATCCGCCGCCATGGGAGAACGCGTGATTCCACTCATTGACGAGCGTCAGGCGGCCTTGCCCCTGCCATCACCGTCTGGCTTGGAACTTCCTCCAGGCCACTTGCGGGACGCCCGCGGCCGCCCCTTGCGCGATCTGCGCATCAGCGTCACCGACCGCTGCAACTTCCGCTGCAGCTACTGCATGCCCAAGGACGTGTTCGGCAAACACTACAGCTACCTGCCGCACAGCGCCCTGCTGTCCTTCGAGGAAATCACCCGCGTCGCCCGCGCCGCCGTGCGCCATGGCGTGCGCAAGCTGCGCCTGACCGGCGGCGAGCCGCTGCTGCGCAAGGGCATCGAACAGCTGATCGCGCAGCTTGCCGCGCTGCGCACCCCGGCGGGCCAACCCCTGGACATCACCCTCACCACCAACGGATCGCTACTGGCCCGCAAGGCCCAGGCGCTGAAAGACGCCGGACTGCAGCGCGTGACCGTGAGCCTGGACGGCCTGGACGACGCCACCTTCCGCCGCATGAACGACGTGGACTTTCCCGTCGCCGCCGTGCTGGCCGGCATCGACGCGGCGCGCGCCGCCGGACTGCGCAACATCAAGGTCAACATGGTTGTCAAGCGCGGCGCCAACGAAGACCAGATCCTGCCCATGGCGCGCCATTTCCGGGGCAGCGGCGTCACGCTGCGCTTCATTGAATACATGGACGTGGGCACCACCAACGGCTGGCGCATGGATGAAGTGCTGCCCAGCGCCGACGTGGTGCGCCTGCTGCAAGACGCCTTTGCACTGGTGCCCCTGGCTGCCAGCGCCCCCGGCGAAACCGCCATGCGCTGGGGCTATGCCGGCCCCGACGGCCGGCACGACCCGGCCTTGGGCGAAATTGGCACCATCAGCAGCGTGACCCAGGCGTTTTGCGGCGACTGCAACCGCGCCCGCCTGTCCATGGAGGGCCGGCTCTACCTGTGCTTGTTCGCCTCCCAGGGCCATGACCTGCGCGCCCTGCTGCGCAGCGGCGCCGATGACGAAACCATTGAAGCCACCCTGGCCGCCATCTGGGCGCAGCGCAACGACCGCTACAGCGAACTGCGCGCCACCTTGCCGCCCGAGGCGCAGCCCGCCCATAGCAGCGGCCGGCGGGTCGAGATGAGCTATATCGGCGGCTAATCCCGCCTGCGGGGAGCAACTGCCGGCGGACACACCACTTGGCGCGCCCCTACACCAACATGGCCGCGCCGCGATCAAGGTAAGTGTCGAGAAACTGCTCCAGGCGCGGATGGCGCGGCTTGCCAAACACGCTTGACGGCGTGCCTTCCAAAAGAATCCGCCCCTGATCCAGAAAAACGATCTTGCTGCCGACCGATGCCGCAAAACCGATTTCGTGCGACACCACCACCATCGTCATGCCATCGGCTGCAAGATCACGCATCACTTTCAGCACCTCGCCTGTCAGCTCGGGGTCCAAAGCAGAAGTGGGCTCATCGAACAACATGATCCGGGGCGCCAATGCCAGCGCGCGCGCAATGGCCACGCGCTGCTGTTGTCCGCCTGAAAGCTGGGCCGGGTAATGATGCGCCCTGGCTTGCAAGCCCACCTTTTCGAGCTGTTTCATGCCTTGCGCTTGCGCCTCCGCCTTCGGAACTTTCCGTACTGTTTTCAGCGCCTCACAAACATTGTCCAACGCCGTCATGTGAGGCCACAGGTTGAACTGCTGGAAACACATGCCGATTTGCGAACGCACCGCCCTGACCTCCGCCGCCGGCAAACGCCGGCGCACGCCTGACTCATCCTGATCAAAGCCCAGTGGCTGGCCGTTCACCTTGATAAGCCCCGAGGTTGCTTCTTCCAGAAACGCCATGCACCTGAGCAGCGTGCTCTTGCCGGAGCCTGACGGCCCGATCAGGCAAGTTACCTTGCCTGCTTCCACCTCCAAGTCAATGTCCCGGAGTATTTCCGCCTGGTCAAATTTCTTGCTCAGACCGCGGATAGAGATGGCCGATTGCCCGTCACACATGGAGTTTTTCATTCTTCAACCATCCCGCCAATTTTCAATGGCACTGAATCACACTTAAAAATTCAAGAAAATCTTCGACTTGGCGATATCTTCAAGAAGCGGAGAAACGGAAGCGCTCCAGACGCTTTTCCAGCACCCTGCCCAACCAGCCACACAATTCCACCAGCCCCCAGTAAAAGCAAGCCAGCAAGAAAAGCGCCTCTACAAAAGCATATTGCTCTGAGCCAATGGAGCTGATGTGGAATGTCAGCTCTGGAACAGTGATAATGGAAAGCACGGCTGTTTCCTTCAACAAAACCACCAGCATATTGGTCAGCGGCGGAAGCACCAGCACCATCATTTCAGGCAAAAGCACCCGGCGTATGATTTGCCAGCGTGTCATACCCAGGCATTCAGCCACCTCCGAGTGGCCTTTCGGGATCGCTTCAAAGCCCGCACGAAAAACCTCACTGAAATAAGCGGCGCCATAAATACCCAGCCCCATGACACCAGCGGCCACCGGGTCCAGCACCAAACCAATGTACGGGCCACCGTAATACAAAAGAAAAAGCTGGATCAGAAATGGTGTACCGCGGATCAACTCAACATACAGGCCCAGCAGCCAGTTCAACGCCTGTGGCCCATAACGCCGCAGCAGAGAAACCAAAAAACCCAGCAGCAAGGCCAGCAATGCCCCAAGCAGCCATGTTCCCATGGTCACGCCTGCAGCCTCCAGCAGCGTGGGCAGATGTTCGGCAATCACCTGATAGTTCATGGACTGCTCACTTTCCCCAACGCAGCCGCGACTCGAAAAACCTGGCCATCAGGGCAATCAGCGTATTGATGACCAGATACAAAAAGCCCGCCGTTGCGAACAGCTGAATCGGCATGAAAGTGCTGGCTGCCAAGTCCTGCGCCGTTCGCGTCAGCTCCACCACCCCCACCACGGAAACCAGTGAAGAAGCCTTCAGAATCATGATCGCTTCGTTCGTCAGGGCTGGCAAAGTCATGCGCAGCGCAATGGGCGCACGGATACGAGTGAATTGCTTCCACTGATTCATTCCCAGCATTTCAGCCGCTTCCAGATAACCTCTGGAAACACTCTCGAAGCCACCCCTCAGGTTTTCTGCCTGATAGGCTGCCGTGCACAAAGACAAACCGGCAATGGCAGCCACGATGCCCGGAACATCAAGCCCCAGCAATGGCATCAGGTTGTAAATCAGCAAAAGCTGAACCAGCAGTGGCGCCCCCCGGAAAAAGCTGACGAACAGCCGCCCGGGCCACCGCAGCCAGGCGTTGTTGGAAAGCATGGCCGCCGAAACACACGTTCCAATGGCCAAGCCAATCATGATGGAAGCCGCGCTGATGACAATTGTCCAGCCACTGGCAACTACCAGAAGTTCAAAGAGTTTCCAGGTCAAGCCTCACCTCCTGCCCGTCATCGCATAGCCAGCTACCCCGGCAATGTCAGCCTGCCGGGGCTTGCAGCATGATGTTTTTCAGAAGGTTGGATCTTTGACTTCGTCAGGGGTTTGGAATTCGACGCCAAACCATTTTTTCTGCAACCCCGCCAGCCGCCCATCCTGCTTGATTTTCATGATGGCTGCATTGACGGCCTCCAGCAGTTTCTCCGAACCGCTTTCCTTGCGTGTCAGATAGCCGAAATAGGTCTTGGCTCCGAAGGCGGGGAGCACCACCGCAAACACATCGGGTCTTTGCTGGGCAACGTATGTGATGTTTGGCAAAGAGTTGGCCACGGCCGCAATCCGGCCGTTGGCCAAATCAGCATATGCCTCGTTGTTTCCCGGGTATTCGCGGGGGGTGACCTTCTTTGGCAATTTCTCGGAAAAAGCCTTGAGCTGTGCCAACTGCGCCGATGCCTTGGCCGCGCCCACTGATTTTCCAGCCACGTCTTCCGGCTTGTTGATTGCCGTATCGCTTTTGCGCTTCAGAAAAGCGGCCGTGGCTTCTGCAATGGGCGTGGTGAAATGGTATCTTTCTTTTCTGGCCTTGGTAATGGTCACCGGCCCGGCCACCATGTCGAATTTTCCTGCCTCCAGACCCGGGAGAACGCCTTCCCAGGGCAAAAACACCCATTCGATTTTGACGCCCATCTCCTTGGCAATTTCATGGAAGAGATCCACATTCAAGCCGGAATGGGTTCCTTCCTTGATGAAGTCGAACGGTGCAAAGGCAGTTTCAGTCGCCACCTTCAAGGTGCCTGTCTGCTTGACACGATCCAGAACATCTGACTGCGCGTAACCTGCACTCATGACTCCCAAGGCCATAATGGCAGCAGAAATCGATTTGAAAAACAGACGCTTGCTCATAGATTGCTCCTATGGTTCGTGGGAAGTGAAAATTCGCCCGCAGGCAGTCTTGGTGAAAAATAAAAATCACCACCTACCGCAATCAAATCTACACAGCACGCGTGCAAGGCTCCAACATGGTTATCCCTTAAATTCCATCATGGAAACAATTTTTTATACAAAATTTTTCAGGCACACAGAAAGCCACGGCAAGCCAATAATGTCCTGCCGCAACTTGCCAGAATGAAAATTTGATTTTTCAGCCGCCTTCGTCCAGAACCTTTCCGGGGTTCATCAATCCGCGCGGATCCCATTGGCGCTTGATCTGCTGCATGAGCCGCCACTTGACAGGGTCGCAATAGTTTCTGAGCGCGCGGATGCGGTGGGCGCCTATGCCATGCTCTGCCGAGAACGACCCGCCCAGACCATGCAGCGGTGAATAAATGGCCTCTTCCACGGCCATACGGGCCTGCCCGGCCAGGGGGCCAGGCTCGCCCAGAACCATGTGGAGATTGCCATCGGCCACATGACCAAACATGAAAACCGGCGTGCCTGCTGGGCGCAGCTTTTCCAGCGCGGAGCGCACCTGCACCACGTAATCCTCCATGCGCGCCAGGGGCACCGAGACATCGAACGAAGGCGCTTGCGGAAAACGCCGATAGATCGCCTCCGTATCCTCACGCAGCCGCCAAAGCGTTCGTGCCTGCTCTGCTGAACCCGCTATCACGCCTTGTGTGTCGGGGTGCCGCGCCAGCAGCTGTTCATAAAGCTCTTCGAACGTTTGCTGCAAACGCTCTGCCTGCTTGCCGCCCAGCTCCAGCAACAGGTAAACAGGGCAGTCCAGTGACATGCCAGGCGTGCGCCAGGACAGCGCCTCGGCGGTCAACCGCAAGTATTCGGGCCACAGCGCCTCGGCGGCCCGCAAATGTCCGCAATCCACCTCCAGCGCCAGGCGCACGGTATCGGTCAGGGCGGCCATGTCAGGCAATCCAAACAAAGCGGTGGAAGTAGCCTGGGGCAAGGGGGTGAGACTCAGGGCGACCCGGGTAATGATGCCCAGCGTGCCCTCCGCGCCGATGAATACGTGCTTGAGGTCGTAGCCTGCGGCGTTTTTGACGATCTGTGTCAGATCGCTGTAGATCGAGCCGTCAGGCAAAACGGCTTCCAGCCCCAGCACGCGATGCCGCATGACCCCGTTGCGAAATGCCATGATGCCGCCTGCGTTGGTCGCCAGCATGCCGCCTATCGTGGCGCTGCCGCGTGCGGCCAGGTCAATGCCGGGCTCCAGTCCATGAACAGCTGCCGCTTCCTGAAGCGACTGCAAGCTCAGCCCCGATTGCACCAGGGCCACGCGCGAGACAGCATCCATCCGTTCGATGCGATTCAGCGCAGCGGTGGAAACAATCAGCTGACCGGGCCGTGAAATGCCGCCTCCCACCAGCCCTGTGCGCCCGCCCTGGGGAACCATGGCAATGCCCCATTCATGGCAGCAGCGAACCAGGGCACTGAGCTGTTCGACGGTTGCCGGCATAGCCATCAGCCCGGCATCCAGATTCGCGGGATGCCAGCCTGTATCCAGTGCATGTACCTGGTCGGCTACTCGCCATTGGTTGGCCGGCAGACATGCCTGCAGTTGTGTCCAGGCACCCGATGACAGTCCCATGGGCGTTGGCGCTGTGCTCATGCCGTTCATGCCGCCTCCCCGGTGGCTGCGGGTAGCTCGGGCATGGCGGATGGCGTTGCCAGGGCGCGCATGGCATCGAGAAAACGGTTGTTCTCCGGCGGCATCCCTATGGTGACGCGCAGGAACTGCTCATAACCGGGCTCACGCCAAGCCTTCACGATGATGCCATGCGCACGCAACAAACGCTCTGCCACGTCCACACTGTTTTGCCGCGTATCGACAAAAAGGAAATTGGTCTGTGATGGCGCAACGCGCCAGCCTTGCTGGCCCAGCTGCGCACGCACGCGCTCGCGCTCGGCGCGCAGGCGTTGAACGCTGGCCCGCATCCATGCCTGGTCAGCCAGGGCTGCTTGTGCAGCCGCCTGGGCAGCCGCATTGACATTGAACGGCGTTTTCGCGTTGGCCATGGCCCGCGCAATCTGGCGGTGTGAACAGATGGCATAGCCAACGCGCAGACCCGCCAGGCCATACGCCTTGGAAAACGTACGTAGCGCCACGTAAGGCAAACCGCTGGCGCGCAGTGCCTGCAGAACATCCGGTCCTTGCTCATCCGCGTACTCGAAGTAGGCCTCGTCCATCACCAGCAGCGTTTCTGGACTGGCACTGGCCACCAGCCGGGCAAGCTGCGCCTCGCTCAAAGCCGGCCCCACCGGGTTCCACGGCGTTGACAAAAAGCACAGCGCCGGCTTGGCCGTCAACGCGGCTTGCAGCGCCGGCACGTCGAATGTCAGGCGGTCGCTCATCGGCACTTTCACCACCGATGCACCGCACGCCAGCGGCTCAATTTCATGCAGTCCAAAACTCGGCGCCACGGTCACCACCTGGTCGCCCGGTTGCAAAACAGCCCGCGAAACCGCCGCAATCAGCTCTTCCGACCCATTGCCCACCACGATGTGATCC
Source organism: Comamonadaceae bacterium OH2545_COT-014 (assembly GCA_003859965.1). GTDB lineage: Bacteria > Pseudomonadota > Gammaproteobacteria > Burkholderiales > Burkholderiaceae_C > Ottowia. The sequence goes on from RQYR01000003.1 coordinate 12,625, forward strand.
GCATCCACCCGCAGGTGCCGCGCCAGCGCAGCACGCAAGGCCCGGCACGCAGGATCGGCGTAGCGCCATGGCTCCCAGACCATTTCACGCAACACCTCGGTCACTTTGGGGGAACACCCTTCAGGGTTTTCGTTACTGGCCAGGCGCGCGACCTCATCACGCCCGCTCAAGGCGCGGGCATCGTCCACATTCATGCCCGCGTTGTAGGGTGGCAGCGCCCACACATGCGGGTTGAACTGCAGCCTGGTTGCTTCTTCTTCCGCCATCGCTCGGGCCTCCCCACACAGAGCTACAAATCCAAAGTCACCGGCCCGCATGGTTGCGCACAGCAAAGCAACACATGGCCTTCAGCCGGTGGCTCCAGGGGTTCTTCCGTATACCGGACTTGCCCCGAGAGCAGCCTGGTGCTGCAACTGCCGCACACCCCCGCCCGGCAACTGAATGAAGGGTTCAGTCCGCACGCCTCCGCAAAATCCAGCAGGTTCTTGTCATCGGAAGTCCATGCGCGCTCCAGGGCACTGGTGGCGAACCGCACCACCGGCTGCCCACCGGTAGCTGTTTCAGAAGGCGCCTCAGCCGGTGCTGCCTCGGCCTGCATGGCAGCGGTCACGGGCATGGCAGACGGCGGCGCGGCAACTGTTGCCGCGGCCTCCTCCAGCACTGTCGCGGGGCCAAAAAATTCATAGGCAATACGCTCTTTGGCCAAGCCCAGTTCGCGCAAGAGTGCATAGTTCGCCTGCATGAAGCCGGGCGGACCGCAGAGGTAGGCCTCATAGTCATCTAGCGGCAGCAGCGACTGCAGCAGCGCGCGGCTAATCAGACCGGCGCTGTGGCAATGACCATTCGCCAGGTCTTCCGGGCGCGCCTGGCGATAGACGTAGTGCGCGTGAAGATGCGGCCGGCCTTGAACCAAGGCATTCACTTCCTGCCTGAACGCATGAACGCCAGCCGACTCGCACGCATGAATGAAAAAAGCCGTGCGCCCGGTAGGGGCCAGCGCATGCATCATCGACACCATCGGAGTCAGGCCGACGCCCCCGCTGAGCAGCACCACCGGACGATGGCTAGCCTGGTCAAGCACGAACGCGCCCCTGGGTCCCTGCACTTGCAGCACATCGCCCACTTGCACGCGGTCATGCAGATGAATTGACCCGGCGCCTTCACGCTTGACCGAAATACGGTAGGCGTCCTGCTGCAGAGGCGAGCCCGAAAGGCTGTAGTACCTGATGAGCGGTTGCGTCAGCGCCTGCTCATCTTCTGCGCCCAGCCGCAGGGTCAGGAATTGCCCAGGCTTGAAAGCCCGCCAATCGCCATGGTCCTCTGGCACCAGGTGAAACGAGGTGATGACCTCGCTTTCAGGCGCCTTCGCCGCCACTCGCCATGCTGTCCACTGGCTGCCCATGATGGTGTATCCGACCCACGCTATCTACGCCTGCACGGCTACCGCGCGCGCAGCCATGCACACTGCATCCGCCGGCAAGCCCCCAGGCTGCTGCGATGCCTGTTCACTGGCAATCAGCTCTTGCAGGCGCCGGCGAAACCGCTTGGGCCCCAGGTCACTCCTGAGGTCGATGTGCGGCGTGCACTGGTTGCTCATGCCCTTGTGGACTTCCTGCAAGACCACCTTGTCTTCCTCAAACGCGCTACGCACGGATGCCGCGAACTGGCTGGACACCTCCGCATCATCAGGAGCGAAGTTGCGCATCTGAAACCAGTAGTAGCGCGTGTGATTCTCGTCAATGGGCGTCATGAAGTTGTAGCTGTCCATCACGAACGTGGTGTCAGGCAGCTCCTTGCCTTCTCCGCCCGTATTGGCTGGCGCGAAAATGGCTTTGATGAGAGCGTTGGCCGGATAGCGCACTTCATATTGCTGCTTGCGGTCGCAACGACCCTGAAACTTCAAAAACGGGGCATAGAAGGGCGCTGGCGGCACGTCATGCATCCAGCGCCAGACGGTCACTCCGCTGTCCGCCATCGTGACTTGAAGCGGCGTGTCCTCGCACGCATCACCGGCAAAAGAGCTCAAGTGCACCCAGGCCACATGCGTCGGGTCAAGCAGGTTGTCCGTCATGTAGAGGTAGTTGCAGGCAATCTCCATGCCGTCGCCCTGGTTCAGCCCCCAAGCCGGGTCGCCCCAGTGCTCCACCTCGAAAATTTTCGAAGGATCGGCCTGATCGGCTTGCCCCATCCAGATCCAGACCAGCCCATACCTTTCTTCCACCGGATAGGAACGCACCTTGGCCGCCGTGGGCGGGCGTTCCATGCCTGGCGCATGTGTGCACTGGCCTGAGCAATTGAACACCAGGCCGTGGTAGCCGCACTCGACCTGATCACCCTTGATGCGCCCTTTGGAAAGCGGCAGCTTGCGGTGAGGGCACGCATCTTCCAGCGCCGCCACGCGCCCGTCGCTCTTGCGGAAAAAAACAATGTTTTCCCCCAGGAGCTTCATCGGGTGCAGATGGTTTTCCGCGATTTCCGTACTCCAGGCGGCGACATACCAAGCATTGCGCAAGAACATGACCGGCTTCCTCTCATGATGTCGTGGGAACGAGGTAGCAAAAAGATTAAGCGCACCTCAGGCCGGCCGCCAAACCATTTCATCTTCTTCATGGTTTAGGTAAGCTAAAAAGCCAAAGACAGGAGCGTTGCGTGCCCTCTTCCAATACCCGTTTGCCCCCATTGCGGGCCATACAGGCCTTCGAGGCCGTGGCGCGTACCGGCAGCGTTACGCTGGCCGCCACCGAATTGCATGTTTCGCCCGGCGCCATCAGCCAGCAGCTGCGCAAAATCGAAGCACTGCTTGACTTGCCGCTTTTCGAACGGCGCGGCAAGGGACTGACGCCGACCAGCTGGGGATCGCTCTATCACCAGGAATTGAGCGCTGTGTTTGCCCAGCTTCACCGCGCACACGCCGCACTGGAAAACGCGCGCCAAAACCAGGAGCTGGTTGTCAGCAGCCTGGCATCGGTGGCAGCCAAATGGCTGGGTCTGGTGCTGCTGGACTGGCAAGAGCAATACCCCCAGGCACGCCTGATTCTGAGAGGCACTGAAGCCGAACCCGACCTGGAGAGCGGCGAGGCCGATTTCCGCATCACCTACGGCTCACAGGCAGAGCGGCATGCCCGCCGCATCCTCTTGTATACCGACTGGCTGGTGCCCGCCTGCACGCCCGCGCGACTGCAGGGCCAGCCCGGGCTGTCACCTGCACAAGTGCTGCAAGGCCCGCTGATCCATGTGGAATGGGAAAAGGTCTATCAATCGCCTCCCGGCTGGGCCGAATGGGCGCATGCCCTGGGTCTGTCCGTCACCCCATGCACGCATTCGCTGCGCTTTTCCCTCTCCGGCAACGCTATCGACGCCGCGCTGGCGGGCCGGGGCATTGTGCTGGCGCCCGCCAGCATGCTGGACGCCGACCTGAAAAGCGGCCGCCTGGTCGTTCCCTACCACCACCGGCTGCCATTGCCCGAATCCTACTTCTTGTCTTGGAGCAAGACCGCGCTCAGCAAGCCTTTTGCCGGTGAGCTCATGCACTGGCTGCGCGCCGCGGCCCTGAAGCAAAACGGCCATGCCGGCCTGCCGTCTCCAGGCCAAGCGCCAGAAGCAGCCGGGCCGCCCCCTCTGCCTGAAGGTCGTCTGTAAGAGAGCCTTGCCCCGCCACAGCCCACTTGCCCACGACGGGGGCGCGCCATAAGAGCCAAGGCCAAGGAGCCGTCAAGGCCGTGAAAAGGGCTTAATGCAAATGCCGCGGGCGGCGGCCGCCGCCGCCATGGCCCGTGTTGCCGCCGCCCATGCCGCGTGGCGGGCGGCCCAGCTCTAGCGAACTGGTGAGCGCGGTGAAACGGTTGGTGAACAGTTGGTCGATCTCGCGCACCACGCCGCCCAGTTCAGCGCCGTCGAAGTGGCGCTCCATCAGGTGCACCACGTCCTCCACCAGCAGGTTGCGCTGCACCTGCATGATGGCCTCCGGCGTGGGACCGACGAACAGCAGCAGGAAGTCATCCCGCGCCTCGCGGCCCGCCTCCTCGTCTTCCTCGTCAAAGTCCACGTCGTAAAAGGTGACTTCGATGGGCGCGCCCAGCTCCGACAGCTCGTTCAGGTTCATGCACATGTCGTCCAGCTGCTGGCGGAAATCCTGGTCGCCCTCCACCGTCCAGCACATGTGCAGCACGTGGCTGTGCATGTCGTAGCGGATGCCGGGCTCGTCCTCGTACAGGCTGGCCGCGCCGTCGGCCAGCGAGCGAGCGCCGGCGTATTTCCACAGCGGCTTGAGCGCCTCCTGAATGGCGGCAAAGCCCACGTCGGGGCGCAGTTTCACGTCGCCATGCACGTGAATTTCAAAGGCGGTGTCTTGTCGGCTCATGGCGTGTTCCTCTGCAGTTGGTGCCCGGGGCCGGCATCGAACCGGCCTGCCCCTTTCGGGATGGGCGGCGGATGGCAGGCCGGAAAACTGGCCCTGCGGCTTCGCGCGCCAACCCTGTCGTTTCCATCATCCGCAAACCCGCCGTTCCGTGCCCGGCCCGCCCGGGCGGCGGGGGGCACGAAAAAATCGCGGAACCGGATTATGCCCGTGCGGGGCCAACAGCACGCGCCCGCGGCCAGCCCGGCGCGCATGGCGTGCCCGCGCCTATCGGCCGGCGGCCGCGCCCCGCTGATCACGGGCTGGCGCGCCGGCTTGCAGGTACTGGCCGGGCGTGGCGCCGAAGTGGCGGGCGAAGGCTTCGATGAAGGCGCTGACGTTGCCGTAGCCCACGTGCATGGCTGCCGCCGTGACGCTGGCGCCGCCGGCCAGCAGCTCTTGCGCGCGCATCAGGCGGGCGCGCTGGCGCCAGTGGCTGGGGCTCAGGCCCGTTTCGGCCTTGAAGCGGCGCTGCAGGGTGCTGGCCGACATCCGGGCGCGGCGCGCCCATTGCGGCAGATCGTCCGCGCTGTCGGGCGCGACCAGAAAGGCCTGCGCCAATGCCTGCAAGGCGGCCGAGCGAGGCAGCGGCAGGCCGGGCAAGGCGGCGGGCAGGCCGTCTTGCAACTCGCCCAGCAGCAGGTGGATGAGGGCGGCGATGCGCGCGCTGCCGGTGGCGCCAGGCCCGGGCGCTGCTTTCAGGGCCGGCTCAAGGGCTAAACCCGTGGGCGAGTCCGGGGCCGTGCAACCCCGGCGCAGCGCCAGCAGGCGGCGCATCAGCGCCTCGGCCAGCGGCGTCAGCCGCACGGTGGCGCCTTCGGCGGGCAAGGCGGCGCAGTGGCGCGGGTGCAGGTACAAAAAGATGCCGCCCGCCACGCCGTGCCACTGCGCGCGGTGCGGCACGCCGGGGGCGATCCAGCCCAGGTGGCCGGGGCTGGCGCACCAGGCCTGGCGCTCGGTTTCGACGTGGATCAGCCCGCCGGTGAGCATGAACAGCAGCCCTTCCTCGTGCGTGTGCAGGCTCAGCTCGCCCGTCTGGCGGCCGCCGCTGTGGGCTTGTATGCAGTGAAAACTGGTCATGGGAAACGTCTGGTGCCTGGGGATTGACGTGCGCGCCGCATGCCTTGCCTTCCCGCCGGTAGCGGCCGGGCGCTCGCCTCCAAAAAATAATCATTTTCATTGACGAGGAGGTGTCCCCCATGATTTCCAACCCGCTTTGCCCAGGCGCCATGCGCCCGCTGGCGCTGGCCTGCTTGCTGAGCTGCCTGGCGGCCAGCGCTGCGCCGGCGCTGGCGCAGGCCGGCGCACCGGAGCGCCGCGCCCAGGCTCCGGCCCAAACCCGCGTGGCAGCCCCCGGCGCGCGCGTCTCCGGCGCAGAGGCCGCAGCAGAGGCCGAAGCGGGAGCCGGAGCCGATGCCGCCGCGCCCGAGCTGCCCACGGTCGAGGTCTTCGCCGCCCCGCAGGGCGATTGGCTGGACTTTCAGGACATCAACGCCAGCGGCCTGAAGCAGGCCGCGCCGCTGCTGGAGACGCCGCAGGCCGTCAGCACCGTCAACAGCGCGCTGATGCAGGCCCAGGGCAGCCATTCGCTGCTGGAGAGCCTGCGCTACACGCCCGGCTTTCTGGCCCAGTACGGCGATGGCGACGTGCGCGCCGACTGGGTGATGATCCGTGGCCACATCCCCTACAAATACCTGGACGGCATGCGCCTGCCCTACGGCCTGGGCTATGGCGATTCGCGCATCGACGCCTGGCTGCTGGAGCGGGTGGAGGTGCTCAAGGGGCCGTCTTCCGTGCTCTACGGCGCCAACGCGCCCACCGGCCTGCTGGCCATGTACAGCAAGCTGCCCGACGCGCGCCAGCGCCGCCAAATCGCCCTGGACGCTGGCAGCCACGGCCTGCGCCAGGCGCGGCTGGACGTGGGCGGCCAGTGGGGCGATGGGCGCTGGCTGTGGCGCCTGGCGGGCCTGGGCAGCCGCGACGGCAGCCAGATGGATCACGTGCGCGAGCGGCGCTGGGCGCTGGCGCCCAGCCTCACGCTGCGCCCGGACGGCCCCGGCGGGCGCACCAGCTTCACCCTGCACGCCATGCTGCGCCACGCCGATGCGCCCGGCGGCGGCGCCGGCCCGGCCTGGCTGCCGCCCGAGGGCACCGTCTGGCCCAACCCGCACGGCCGCATCCCGCTGGGGCGCTTTCTGGGCGAGCCCGATTACGACCACTTCAGCGGCCGCACCCGCCACCTGGGCTACGTGCTGCACACGCGCCTGAGCGAGCGCTGGGCGCTGCGCCACCGCCTGCGCCACGCCCGCACCGACAACCACATGCGCTCGGTCAACCAGGACTTTGGCGGCATCCACGCCGACCTGCGCCACGTGGGCCGCAGCGTGGGCCAGACCCGCGAGGACACGCGCGCCCTGACCAGCGACACCCAGCTCTCCGGCCGCTTCAACTGGGGCCCGGTGCGCCACCAGCTTCTGCTGGGACTGGACACGCGGCGCGAGCGCAGCGGCTTCGAGCGCCTCTCCGGCGGGCGCGCCGCCCCGCTGGATTTGTTCCAGCCCATCTACGGCCAGCCCTGGCAAGCGCCCATGCGGCGCTACGCCGCCCAGCCCACCGCCAGCCAGAGCGGCGTCTATCTGCAAGACCAGATGTATATGGGCCAATGGGTCGCCACCCTCGGCCTGCGGCACGACCGGCTGCGCCTGGGGCAGGCCGGCGCGCCCGCTTCTTCCGCATCCCACTACCGCGCCACCACCGGCCGCCTGGGGCTGAACTGGCTCATGGGCCATGGCTGGGCGCCCTACCTCGCCTACGCCCAAGGCTTCGAGCCCGTGGCCGGGCAAGACCGGTATGGCCGCCTGTTCCAGCCCAGCCGCTCGCAGCAATGGGAGCTGGGCCTGCGCTACCAGCCCGAGGATCGCAACCTCACCGTCTCGGCCAGCCTGTTCGCGCTGCGCCAGCACAAGGCCCTCACGCGCGACCCCGACCCGGACGAATCCCCCATCTGCGGCCGCGCCTGCCAGGTGCAGCAAGGCCGCCGCAGCACGCGCGGGCTGGAGCTGGAGGCGCGCGCCCAGCTCGGCAAGCAGGTGAATCTGAACGCCTCCTACGCCTACACCCATGCCCGCATCACCCACTCGCACATCCCCGGCGAAGCCGGCAGCGCCGTGCCCGACGTACCCCGCCACCAGGCCGCGCTGTGGCTGGACTGGCGCATCGCCCAAGGCCCGCTGGCCGGGCTGACGCTGTACGGCGGCGCGCGCCACACCGGCCAGCGCGCCTGGCACGGGCGGCCCGGCCAGCACATCCCCGCCCACACCCTGCTGGATGCCGGGCTGGACTACGACCTGGGCCAGGCCCACGCCGCGCTCGCGAGCTACCACTTCGCGCTCAGCGTGAAAAACCTCGCCAACCGCGCCCACGTGGCCAGCTGCTACGGCCCCACCGTCTGCTACTGGGGCCAGGGCCGCAGCGCCCAGGCCAGCCTGCGCTACCAGTGGTAGGCCAAGTCACTGGCCCAGCGGCAGGCGGGGCCGCACGGGGGCGCGCCGATAATCGCGCCCCATGATCAAGCTCTTCGTCGGCCTGGGCAACCCCGGCCCTGAATACGAGGCCACGCGCCACAACGCCGGTTTCTGGTGGATCGACCAGGTGGCGCGCCAGCTGGGCGCCTCGCTGGCCAGCGACCGCGCCTGCCACGGCCAGCTGGCGCGTACCAGCGTGCACGGGCGGCCGGTGTGGCTGCTCAAGCCGCAGACTTTCATGAACCTCTCGGGCAAATCAGTCGCGGCGCTGGCGCGCTTTTACAAGATGGCGCCGGAAGAAATCATGGTCGTGCACGACGAGCTGGATCTGCCCGCCGGCGAAGCCAGGCTCAAGCAAGGCGGCGGCCACGCCGGCCACAACGGGCTGCGCGACATCCACGCCCAACTGGGCAGCGGCAACTACTGGCGCCTGCGGCTGGGCATTGGCCACCCCGGCCACAAGGGCGAAGTGGCGGCCTGGGTGCTGCGCAAGCCCCCGCTGGACGAGCGCATCGGCATCGAGCAAGCCATTGACCGCGCCGCCAAGGCCCTGCCGCAACTGCTGGCCGGCGAAATGGCCCAGGCCATGCAACAGATTCACACCGCCAAGCCCCCCCGCCCCAAACCGCCGCGCAAGGCGCCGGAGAACAAGGAGCCGGATAACGGCAAGCCCGCCGAAACCCATACGCCGGAAAACCCGTCACCTACCTGAAGAACGCACATTGCGCACCGCGTTAGCACGCACAAGCGGCGGCCCCCGCGCACAGGACAGATGAGGCAGGGGGGCGGCAGGCGGCTTTACCGCCCTACCCCACCGCCAGCTGCAACCGGCGGTATTTGGCCCACAGCGTCTCGCGGTCTTCCACATGCGCGGGGTTGACGGGGATGCACTCCACCGGGCAGACCTGCACGCACTGCGGTTCATCGAAGTGGCCCACGCATTCGGTGCATTTGCGCGGGTCGATTTCGTAGAACTGTTCGCCCATGGAAATGGCTTCGTTGGGGCATTCGGGTTCGCAAACGTCGCAGTTGATGCACTCGTCGGTGATCATCAGCGCCATGACACAGCTCCGGCAGAAAAGTCAAAGCCGGATTATCCCGCCGCCTGCCGTGCCCGCGCCGCCTGCGCGGTCAAGGGCCCAAGCCAGGCCCGGGTCAACGCGGGTAAATGCGGGCAGGCAGCCAGTGGCGGCGTGCCCATAATGCCGCGCAGTCATGGCACGCACGTCATGATGCGCCACCCGGATGACGCGCGGTTGTTGCCCATGAGCCATTTCCTTTTCAAACGCTTTCTCACGCTGCTGGCCACATTGGCGGCCACCAGCGCCATCGTGTTCGCGGTGCTGGAGATCCTGCCCGGCAACGCCGCCCAGGTGCTGATGGGGCCGGACGCCGACCCCGCCGCCGTGGCGGCCAAGGCGGCCGAGCTGGGGCTGGACCGCCCCGCGCTCACGCGCTACGCGGAGTGGACGGGCGGGCTGCTGCGCGGCGACATGGGCCTGTCTTACGCCTACGGCACGCCGGTGGCCGAGCTGATTGGCGAGCGCCTGGCCGTCACGGTGCCGCTGGCGGTGCTGGCCATGGCGCTGGCATGCGCGCTGGCGCTGGCCGCCGGGGTGTACGCCGCGGCGCACCACAACCGCGCGGGCGACGTGGGGCTGATGGCGCTGGCGCAGGCGGGCATTGCCATTCCCAACTTCTGGTTCGCCATCTTGCTGATCCTGCTGTTTTCCGTGAAGCTGCAATGGTTTGCCGCCGGCGGCTTTGACGGCTGGTTCTTCGACGAGGGGCTGTGGCCCGGCCTGCGCGACGGCCTGCGCGCGCTGCTGCTGCCGGCCGTGGCGCTGGCCGTGGTGCAGGGGGCCATTCTGGCGCGCTTCGTGCGCTCATCGGTGCTGGAGGTGCTGCGCGAGGACTACGTGCGCACCGCCCGCGCCAAGGGTTTGAGCCAGCGCGCCGCCCTGTGGCGGCATGTGCTGCGCAATGCGCTGATTCCGGTCATCACCGTCATGGGCCTGCAATTTGCCGAGCTGCTGGCGGGCACCATCGTGGTGGAAAACGTGTTCTACCTGCCCGGCCTGGGCCGCCTGATCTTCCAGAGCATCGCCAACCGCGACCTGGCCGTGGTGCGCAACTGCGTGATGCTGCTGGCGGGCATGGTGGTGGTGGTCAATTTCGTGGTGGACCTGCTGTACGCGGTGATTGACCCGCGGGTCAAGGCCACCCCGGCCTGAGCCACGCCCGATCACTTTCATTTTGATAGCGCCAAACGCCATCGACAGTGCCCTGACGGCTCTTCAAGACCCTGACGCATGAACACCCCCGCACCCCTGCCTGCTGCCGTGCCCGCCGCCGGGCCTTCCGCCCCCGGCGGCGCTCCGGCCCGCGCCGCGCCCGCCTGGTGGCAACGCGCGCGCCGCCACCCCGGTTTCGTCATTGGCGGCGTGCTCACGGCGCTGCTGCTGCTGGCGGCGGCCGTGTCGCTGGTGTGGACGCCCTGGCCGCTGGACAACGTGGCCATGGACGCCAAGCTGCAAGCGCCCTCGGCCCGCCACTGGCTGGGCACCGACGCCTACGGGCGCGACGTGGCCTCGCTGCTGCTGGCGGGCGCGCGCGCCTCCATCCTGGCGGGCGTGGTGGCCGTGGGGCTGGGGCTGGCCGTGGGCGTGGCGCTGGGCCTGCTGGCGGCGGCGCGGCGCGGCTGGGTGGAAGAGGCGGTGATGCGCCTGGCCGACTTCACCTTCGCCTTTCCCGCGCTGCTGTCGGCCATCATGCTGACAGCGGTGTACGGGCCGGGGCTGGTCAACGCCATCATCGCCATCGGCATCTACAACATACCCACCTTCGCGCGCATCACCCGCGCCGCCGCCAAGGCCGTGTGGGCGCGCGAATATGTGCTGGCCGCGCGCGCCAGCGGCAAGGGCCAGTGGGCCATCACCTGGCAGCACGTGCTGCCCAACGTGGCGGCCGTGCTCACTGTGCAGGCCACGGTGCGCTTTGCCGTGGCCATTCTGGCCGAGGCCGCCCTGTCCTACCTGGGCCTGGGCACGCAGCCGCCGCAGCCCAGCTGGGGCCGCATGCTGGCTGAGGCGCAAACGCTGATGTTCGACGCGCCACTGCTCGCCGTCTGGCCCGGCCTGGCCATTGCCCTGGCGGTGCTGGGCCTGAACCTGCTGGGCGACGGCCTGCGCGACGTGCTGGATCCGCGCCTGGCGCGGCGCGGGTAAGAAACTGTTCAAAGGGCCAGGCGGCAGCCCGCGCCTATGGCCCTGCCCATGAACAGCCCGTGAAGGTTGGCTCGCCCCAGGCGCGCGCGGCGCCACGGAGTGCCCCCCAAGCCCGCCATCACAGGCCTTCTGGCAACGGCGACGAACAACGCTGGCAACGCACACGCCGCTTGCGTGAACGCGCCTGCGCAAGCGGAAACCGCCCCCCGGCCGTGGCGCCCCAAGCGCCTCCCCCGCCCGGGGCGCGTTGCCTTCGGCGCTCAGCCAGCCGCGGGCGGCAGGGTATGCAAGGGCAGGTCGTGCTTTTGCGCCAGCGTGTTGATCTGGCGGCGGGTCTTGCCCGCCAGCCAGGCGGCCACGGCGGTGTGGGTGGCCGGGTCGGACGGCGCTTGCGCCATGCCGGCGGGCAGGCGGGCGGCGGTGGCCAGCGCGGCCATGAAATGCGGCTCCAGCGCGGCCAGGGCCACGCGCCCGTCTTTGCAGGGGTAAACGCGGTAGCCCGCGTGCGCGCCGCCCAGCGGGGTATCGGGCGCCATCGCGCCCCAGGCGCGCGGCAGGGCCATCCACTGGGCGCCAGTGGACAGGGCCACCTCCTGCATCACGCCGCGCCCGCGCTGGCGGGCGGTCATCAGCACGGTCAGCGCCGCTTCGCTGGCCAGCAGCGCACCGGCCATGTCGGCCAGCAGGGTGGGCGGCAGTTCACCGCCGGTGATGAGACCCGCCTCGGCCTGGTAGGTCAGGTCATGCCCCGGCGCATCGGCCGCCGCGCCGGGCGCGCCGACGATGCTGACCAGCGACAGCTGCGGGTGCCGCCGCTGCAGCGCGCGCCAGCCCAGGCCCAGCTTGTGCAGGGCCGCCGGACGGAAGGAGGTGATGAGCAGATCGGCCCGCGCCAGCCCCTTGTGCAGCGCGGCCTGGCCGCTGTCTTCCTTGAGGTTCAGCGTCACGCGGCGCACGCCCTGGTGCAGCGCGCGGTAGCCGGTGTCGCTGTAGTGGCGCATGGGGTCGCCCGTGGGCGGCTCCACCTTGAGGCAGGTAGCGCCAAGGGCTTTGAGGCGCAGCAGCGCCGCCGGGCCGGGCAGGTTCAGCGCCAGGCTGACGATGCGCGTGCCGCGCAGGGGTTTGGGCAGGGAGGCGGATGGCATGGCAATAGAGGCAGTCTGGTCGTTCCGTCAAGGACAAGTGAAAAAAGATGCGGCCCCAAGGGCAGCCACGGAGCCACACGGCCACTCGCACCGCGTGGTTGCTACGCTTTGCATAGCTGCCCGGGCCGTGGGTACGGCGCCCGGGGCACCATTTATATCAAGCACCCAGCAGCGGCCGCCTGTGCGCCGAGAGGCGACGCCGCCGTCATACCGGCCATCGCAGCCCAGCCAGCGCCAGCGCGCGGCAACCCGGCCGGCGCCCGTGCTCATGGCGTGCACCTGGCCACAAAAAAGCCGCCCGTAGGCGGCTTGGCGGCTGCGCAGCCAACATCACGAAAGCAGCTTGACGATAGCGATCGTCATCCCAGCAGAACCAAAAATGGCACCCATGCACCACTTGATGATTTCGGCCTTGGCTTCCGCCAAGTCACTTTTGGTCGCCAACTGCGTGCTATGTAGCGCATAGCGGCTGTCGATCTCCTTCTTGATCGAATCCACGGCAGCCCGAGCCACGTCATCGGGTATCCCCGCCTTCGTGAATGCTGTGTAGACCTCTAATTCCATCTCGGTATCTCCAAGGGTAAAGCAGCAGCCCCGCGCTCTTTCTTCATTGCCTGCGTCAGTTTACGCGCCTGACGGCAGGCATCAAGCCGCCCATCGGGGGACGAAGGCGCTGGCGTATGCCGAACGCATGGCAAGATTCGCCCTCTCCCTTTTTCCTGCCGCTTTTCTACCGCCCATGCAACGCCGCCGCTTTCTCCAACGCACCACGCCCGCGCTGGCGTGGCCCCTGATGGCCCCTGCTGCCGCCCTGGCCCAAACGCCCTACCCCGCGCGCCCGGTGCGCCTGCTGGTGGGCTTTGCCGCCGGCGGCGGCACCGACGTGTTCGCCCGCGCGCTGGCGCAGGGGCTGGGCCAGGCGCTGGGCGGCGGGGCAGGCGATGCCGCCTTCGTGGTCGAGAACAAGCCCGGCGCGGGCGGCGTGCTGGCCAGCCAGGCCGTGCGCCAGGCCGCGCCCGACGGCCACACGCTGCTGGCCGGCTCCGTCAGCACCCAGGTCATCGCCCCGCTACTGCACGCCAAGCCGCCTTACACCCCGGCCGATTTCACGCCGGTGGCGCACGTGGCCAGCGTGGGCATCGTGCTGGTGGCCCACCCGTCCGCGCCCTTTGACACCGTGGCCGAGCTGGTGCGCCACGCCCGCACGCGCCCCGGCCTGCTCAGTTACGCCAGCGGCGGCAACGGCGTGACCAACCACCTGGCGATGGAGCTGCTGAAAGCGCGCACCGGTATCCACCTGGTGCACATCCCCTACCGGGGTTCGGCGCTGGCGCTCAATGACGTGATCGCGGGCCAGCTGCCGCTGATGTTCGACTCCGTCGCCTCCGCCGGGCCGCACATCCGCAGCGGCAAGCTCAAGGCGCTGGGCATCGCCGGCCCGGCACGGCTGGCGGCGCTGCCCGGCGTGCCCACGCTGGCCGAAAGCAGCCAGGCCGACCCGGCGCTGCGCAGCCTGCATGACTTCGACGTGACCGGCTGGATCGCCCTGTACGGCCCCGCCGGCCTGCCTGCCGCCGTCACCACCCGCCTGCAAGACGCCACGCGCCAGGTGCTGGCCAGCGCCGACGTGGCCCGCCGCTTCGCCGCCCAGGGCGCCGAGCCGCGCTTCATGGACAGCGCGGCGCTGGCCGCCTTCGAGGCGCAAGAATCGCGCAAATGGACGCAAGCCGTGCGCCACAGCGGCGCGCAGGCGGGCTGAGCACTTGCCGCCTTATCACAGCGCCCTTGCCATAGCGCCCTGCCTCGCGCCCAGCCTATGACCTCCGCCCAGATCGAACGCTTTTTCGCCACCCTGCAAGCCGCCAACCCGCTGCCCGCCAGCGAGCTGGAATACACCAGCGTGTTCGAGCTGCTGGCCGCCGTGCTGCTGTCGGCCCAGGCCACCGACGTGGGCGTGAACAAGGCCACGCGGCGGCTGTTTCCGGTGGCCAACACGCCGCGCCAGATCCTGGCGCTGGGCCTGGAGGGGCTGGAGGCGCACATCAAAACCATCGGCCTTTACCGCAGCAAGGCCAGGCACCTAATGCAAACCTGCCGCATCCTGATTGACGAACACGGCGGCGAAGTGCCGCGCACGCGCGAGGCGCTGCAAGCCCTGCCCGGCGTGGGCCGCAAAACGGCCAACGTGGTGCTGAACGTGGCCTTTGGCGAGCCGACGATGGCGGTGGACACGCACATCTTCCGCGTGAGCAACCGCACCGGCCTGGCGCCGGGCAAGACGCCGCTGGCGGTAGAGCAGCAACTACTGCGCCGCGTGCCCGCGCGCTACCTCGCGCACGCGCACCACTGGCTCATCCTGCACGGGCGCTACGTCTGCCAGGCGCGCAAGCCGCGCTGCTGGGAATGCGCGGTGGCCGGCTGCTGCGACTGGCGCCCCAAGACGCCCGCGCCCTGAGCAACCGTTCACCCCCCTTGCGTGGCCCGCCGCTTTGCCCCGTTGCGCTCAAAGCAACCGCCCCGGCAGCCACAAGGTCAGCGCGGGCACATAGGTCACCAGCGCCAGGAAAGCCAGCAACACCAGCGTCCATGGCAGCGCGGCACGCACCACCTGCATGACGGACATGCGGGTAATGCCCGCCGTGACGAACAGGTTCAACCCCACGGGCGGGGTCACCATGCCGATCTCCAGGTTCACGACCATGATGATGCCCAGATGCACCGGGTCGATGCCCATCTGCGTGGCAATCGGAAACAGAATGGGCGCCAGGATCAGGATCACACCCGTAGGCTCCATGAACATGCCGGCTGCCAGCAGCAGCAGGTTGATCACGATCAGGAATTGCCACGGCGCCATGCCCACACCCGCGATGGCTTCGGCAATGGCCTGGGGAATACGCTCGGTCGTCAGCACGTGGGCAAACAAAAGCGCATTGGCCACAATGAACATCAGCATCACGGTGACCTTGGCCGCATCCAGCAGCACGCGCGGAACGTCTTTCACGCCGATGTCGCGATAGACAAGCAGCGCAATCCCGCAGGCATACACGGCCGCCACGGCTGCCGCTTCGGTGGGGGTGAAAACGCCGCCATAAATACCGCCCAGGATGATGCCGATCAGCAGCAGCCCCCACAGCGAATCGCGGCCCGCGTGCAGCACTTCGCGCCACGGCGCGCGTGGCTGGCGCGGCAAGCCAAGCCGACGCGCGCGCGCCCAGATCACCGCCATCAGCAGCAGCCCCAGCAAGGCGCCAGGCACCACACCGGCCATGAACAGCTTGCCGACCGATGTTTCCGTTGCAGCGCCGTACACCACCATGACGATAGACGGCGGTATCAGGATACCCAGCGTGCCCGCATTGCAGATCACGCCAGCGGCAAAGGACTGCGGATACCCCGCCTTGACCATGCCCGCAATCACGATGGAGCCGACCGCCACCACCGTGGCGGGCGATGAGCCGGAGACGGCAGCAAACAACATGCACGCCAGCACCGAGGCCATGGCAAGACCGCCGCGCAGGTGACCGATGCAGGCCGTGGCAAAGCGGATCATGCGCCGCGCCACGCCGCCCGTGGTCAGAAAACCGCCGCCCAACACGAAAAACGGGATAGCCAGCAGCGTGTAGTGCTCGGAGGTTTCGTACATCTTTAGCGTCAGAGACGCCAGCGAATCCTGCGAAAAGGCCAGAATGACCGTCAGCGACGACAAGCCCAGCGCCACGGCGATGGGCATGCCCATCAGCATGAACAGCAGCAGCAGACCAAACAAGACCAGCGTGTTCATGGCCGTTCACTCCCGCGCTGTTGCATGAGCGGGCGCTGGCCGGCTCGCAGCTGCATCGCATCGGCCGCCTCGTCGCCCAGCAGTTGGCGCTGCCGGCCGGCCGCCAGGGCCGCAAACAGAGCGCCGAAGCGCAGCGCCAGCAGCGCAAACCCGGCGGGCAGCACGGCACGCGGCAGCCACTGCGGCAACGGCAAGTCCTGCATCAGGATGCCCACGGCATGAATCTTGCTCACGTACTGCCAGCCGCCCACGGCCAGCACCAGCGCATAGGCCATGCACAGCAGCGCGGCAGCGGCACTCAGCCAACGCCCGGCACGCGGACCAATGGCTTTGCCCAACAAGTCCACCCCAACGTGGGCGCCCACGCGCACCCCGTAGCCCATGCCCAGAAAAATGAGCATGCCGAACAGGGCTGATGTCAGCTCCATCGCCCACACAAAGCTGTAGTTGAAGGCGTAGCGCGCCACCACCTGCATGAAGGTGATCAGCGTCATGCCCGCCAGCAGCAGGGCCAGCAGCCCTTCCTCGATTTGTTCGATCCATCGCATGGCAACCACCGGCAGCGCCGCCAATGCGGCGCCGCCCCTTCCGAAAAAGATGCCGTGAAAAACATCCACCGCCCCGGCGCTGCCGGGGAGAGCGGAAAGCCGCAGTGGGTCAGGGTTGGCGGTTGGCGGCCAGGGCCGCGTCGATCATGTCTTTGCCAATGGCGCTTTCAAATCGCTTCCAGACCGGGGCCATGGCCGCGCGCCAGGCAGCCAGATCGGACGCCGTCACCGTTTGCACGCGGGCCTTGCCTGCCTGGGCGATGTGTTCGCGGTCACGCGCATTCAGGTCTGCGGCCAGACGGTTGGCGTGCGCCGTGGCCTCGGCCATGGCCTCGCTCAGGCCCTGACGCACGTCAGCGGGCAGCGCGTTCCACCACTTGGCATTGGTCACGACCATGTAATCCACCACGCCGTGGTTGGTTTCGGCCACGATCTTCTGCACTTCATAGAATTTCTGGGAATAGATGTTGGACCAGGTGTTTTCCTGCCCGTCCACCACGCCGGTTTGCAGGGCCTGGTACACCTCGGCGAAAGCCATCTTCTGCGGGTTGGCGCCCAGCGCGCGAAACTGCGCTTCCAGCACGTCGGAGTTCTGGATGCGGAACTTCAAACCCCGCGCGTCTTCCGGCCGGGCGAGCTTGTCCTTGCCGGTGGAAAGCTGCTTCATGCCGTTGTGCCAGTAGGCCAGACCCAGCAGGCCACGGCTGGTCATGGACTTGAGCAGCTCCTGCCCTTTGGGGCCAGACTGGAAGCGGTCCACGGCGGCCATGTCGTCAAACAGGAACGGCAGGTCAAACAGCTGGATTTTCTTGGTGTAGCGGTCGAATTTGGAGAGCGAGGGCGCGATGATGTGTACATCGCCCAGCAGCAGCGCCTCCATTTCCTTGCCATCGCCAAACAGCTGCGAGTTGGGAAACACCTGGACCTGCACCTTGCCCTGCAGCTTTTTCTCGGCCACTTCCTTGAACTTGAGCGCGCCCTGCCCCTTGGGCGTCTGGTCGGCCACCACATGGCTGAACTTGATGGTGATCGGCGTTTGCCCTTGCGCTGCGGCCGGCCAGGCCAGCAGGCTTGACAGGGCCAAACCGGCCAGCAGGCCCAGGCGACACTGCAAATGGCGTCGTGAAATGCGGGAATGTGGCATGGCTGTCTCCTTTTCGTGTGGTGTGAAAAATTCAGAGCGCGCTGGCGGGCGGCGGATACGGCGAGCGGGCGCGCTGCAGCACGCGCTCGGCCTGCCGCAGTACGGGCATGTCCACCATGCGCCCGTCCAGCATGAACACGCCGCCTTGCGCATTGGCAAAGCCCGCATGTACACGCTGCGCCCAGTCCAGCTGGGCAGGCGTGGGGGCAAAGGCATCACGCACCGGCGCCAGTTGCGCCGGATGAATGCACAGCTTGCCGCCAAAGCCGCTGCGCAGGGCGCGCACGGCATCGCGCTGCACGCGCGCAGCATCACTTGCATCGGCGGTCACGCCGTCCACCGGCGCGGGTAGGCCGGCACGGCGGCTGGCGCGCACCAGCGCCAGCCGCACGGGGGCCAGCTCGGTTTCTTCCTCGCCACAGTCCAGGCCCAGATCGACTTGAAAATCCAGATGGCCAAACGCCAAGCGCAGCACCTGCGGCGTTTTCGCCAGCATGTCCAGCGCGTCCAGCCCCGCGCCGCTTTCCACCAGCGGCAACAGCGCACCATGCGGCCCCAGATGGTGGGCAGGCGCTTGCAGCGCGGCCACGCTTTCAGCCTTGGGGACACACACGGCGCCCAGCCCCTGCCGGGCCAGCGCCGCCACGGCGGCCAAATCGTCCATATGCCAGGGCGTGCCCGCCGCGTTGATGCGCACCAGCAGGCGCGGATGCTGCCAGCCGGGCAGCGCCGGCCAAATGGCCGCCAGATGCAGACGGGCACTGTCTTTGGCAGCGGGGGAGACCGCATCTTCCCAGTCCACGATCACGGCATCGGCATGGCTGGCCAGCGCTTTGTGCAGCCGGTCGGGCCGGTCGCCGGGCACGAACAAGAAAGTGACGGCCTGCGCCAGCAGAGTGTTCGCGTTCATACGGCTACTCCGCAAGCGCGGCGGGCGGACAGACGGGCCGCCGCCAGGGAGATGGTAAGAATGGGGGCGTGCATGGCGCTGCCGGTTCCTTTTTCAGGCCCTTTCAGATAGCTTGCGTCGAACGCAGCGCCTGGATTTGCGCATCGCTGCGGCCCAGCGCGCGCAAGATGGCTTCGGTATGTGCGCCCAGCGCCGGCACGGCATCCATGCGGTAGGCAAAGGCGCTGTGGCGTCCAGGCGGCAACAGCGCCGGCAAGGGGCCTGCGGGCGAGTCCACCGTGTGCCAGCGCCCGCGCGCGAGCAACTGGGGATGCGCCCACAGGCCAGGCATGTCATTCATGCGGGCATGGGCAATGCGGGCGGCATCCAGGCGGCTTTCAATCTGCGGCGTATCCAGGACGGCAAATTCGGCCACGATCAGTGCGCGCAGCGCTTCGCGCTGGCGCGTGCGCGCGGCATTGCTGCCAAAGCGCTCGTCATCCGCCAGGGCCGGCTGGCGGAGCACGTGCTCGCAAAACGCTTTCCACTCGCGCTCGTTTTGTAAACCGATCAGGATCATGCCGCCATCGCCTGCCGGGAACGGGCCGTACGGATAGATGCTGGCGTGGCTCGCTCCCGTGCGTGCAGGCGGGGGAGCGCCGTCGAAGGCGTAGTACATGGGGTAGCCCATCCATTCGCCCAGCGACTCCAGCATCGACAGGTCGATATGGCTGCCCTCGCCCGTGTGCTGGCGTTGCAGCAGGGCGGCCAGGATGCCGCTGTAGGCGTACATGCCCGCAGCGATGTCGGCAATGGAGCAGCCGGCCTTCGACGGTTCATCCGGCGTGCCGGTGATGGACAGAAAGCCCGCCTCGCTCTGGATCAGCAGGTCATAGGCTTTCTTGTCGCGGTAAGGGCCGTCTTCTCCGTAACCCGAGATGTCGCACACGATCAGGCGCGGATGACGCGCGTGCAGCGCCTGAAATGACAGGCCCATGCGCGCCGCAGCACCGGGCGCGAGGTTTTGCACCAGCACGTCGGCTTGGGGCAGCAGCTCCATCAGCACAGCCAGGGCGTCGGGCTGTTTCAAGTCCAGTGTCAGGCTTTCCTTGCTGCGGTTGGTCCACACGAAATGAGAAGACATGCCTTTGACACGCTGGTCATAAGCGCGCGCGAAATCGCCCGTGAGCGGGCGTTCCACCTTGATGACGCGCGCGCCCAGGTCAGCGAGCTGTCGCGTGCAAAAAGGCGCTGCGATGGCATGTTCAAGCGAGATGACGGTAATGCCGTCCAGGGGTCTGCGAGTCGGGTTCATGGGTGATAGGCAAAGCGGAAAACGCCGGCGGTGCGCTAACTGCGCCGGACCAGTCAAAACGAACGCGGCAGGCCCAGCACATGCTCGGCCACGTAAGACAACACCAGATTGGTGGAAATCGGCGCCACCTGGTAAAGCCGTGTCTCCCGGAATTTGCGCTCCACGTCGTATTCGCAGGCAAAACCGAAACCGCCATGAAATTGCAGGCAGGCGTTGGCTGCTTCCCAGCTGGCCTTGGCCGCCAGGTACTTGGCCATGTTGGCCTGCGCTCCGCAGGGCAGTCGGGAATCGAAGAGCTGGCAAGCCTGCCAGCGCATCAGGTTGGCCGCTTCGACTTCAATGTGGCTTTCGGCAATCGGAAACTGCACGCCCTGGTTCTGGCCAATAGGGCGGCCAAAGACCTGCCGCTCCTTGACGTAACGGCAGACACGGTCGATGAACCAATAACCGTCACCAATGCATTCGGCAGCGATCAGCGTGCGCTCGGCATTCAGGCCATCAAGGATGTAGCGAAAACCCTGACCCTCCTGTCCGATCAGGTTTTCTTCAGGAATCTCCAGGTTGTCAAAAAACAGCTCGCTGGTTTCATGGTTGACCATGTTCGGAATGGGCCGCACCGTCATGCCGCTTTGCCCGGCCTGACGCAGATCGACCATGAAAATGGACATGCCTTCGCTTTTGCGCGACACCTCAGCCAGGGGTGTGGTTCGCGCCAGCAGAATCATCCAATCGCTGTGCCGCACACGGCTGATCCACACTTTCTGGCCGTTAACAACGTAGCGCCCGTCCTTTTTCACCGCCGTGGTCTGGATGCGAGTGGTGTCCGTGCCCGTGGTCGGCTCGGTCACGGCCATGCTTTGCAAGCGCCACTCGCCGCTGGCAATGCGGGGCAGGAACTTTTCTTTCTGCGCCTTGGAGCCGTGCCGCAGCAGCGTGCCCATGTTGTACATCTGACCATGGCACGCGCCCGCGTTGCCGCCGCAGCGGTTGATTTCCTCCATAACCACGCTGGCCTCCGCCAGACCCAGGCCGGCGCCGCCGTATTCCTGTGGAATCATGGCAGCCAGCCAGCCCGCGCGGGTCAGCGCCTGCACGAACGCCTCGGGGTAGGCCCGTCTGGCATCAATATCCCGGTGATAGGTATCGGGAAACTGTGCACACAGGGCGCGCACGGCGTCGCGAATGTCGTGATAGTTCTCTGAGAGGGCCATGTTCATGTGCTTGTTTGTCGTCAGGGGGCGTTGAGTCAAACCTGCCTACGGGCGAATCTGCGTGCGAGTCTGTGGGCAAATGGGGCAGCGCGGTTCAAGCCAGCTCGGCGCTGGCCTGCATGGTGAGTGCGCCTTCATGGTCACTGGCCCACAGGCGCAGGCAGCGGCCGTCGGCTTGTGGCTCTCCGTGAATGGCGAAGGGGTGCAGATCGAACGTGGGACGCACGGCCTTGAAGGCAAAGCGCCGCATGAACGCACCCGGCAGCTGGCAACAGGCCAGGTCGGTCAGCAGTGTGGCGATCAGCGGGCCGTGCACGACAAGGCCGGGATAGCCCTCTATCTCGGTGGCATAGCGGCGGTCGTAGTGGATGCGGTGGCCATTGAAGGTCAGGGCGCTGTAACGGAACAGCATGACGTCATTGGGCTGGATGTCACGCCGCCAGAGCGCGCCCTGCTCGGCGGACACGGGTTCGGGGGCGGGCTCGCCCGGTTGAGCGGCGGCGCGGTACACGATGTCGTGCTCCTCCGTCAGGCACAGGCCACGAGCGTTATGCACTTCGTGGCGAACCAGCACGAATACCAAGTCACCCGTGCGCCCGCGTTTGTGCGTGACCGAAACAATGCGCGAACGCCGTTGCGCCTGGTCACCGGCACGCAGCGGGTTTTCCGGCGCCCACTGCAACCGCCCGCCCGCCCACATGCGGCGCGGCAAGGGCACTGGCGGCAGAAAACCGCCTCGCCGCGCATGACCGTCAGGCCCCAGCTCGCTCTGGCGATGATGCGGCAGAAAGTAAAGCCAATGACCTAGCGGCGGCACGGGCTTGCCGTTTTCAGGCATTGGCCCCGCGTGATCCAGCGTGGCCGCCAGGCCGCGCAAGGGGGCCAGGGTAATGGTGTCGGCACATGTTTCGGTGCGGCCCTGCCATGATTGCAGGTGGGCCAGAAGGGCAGCGTCCAGTGCCGGCGCTGCAGCGGCATTTGAAACTTCTTGATCGGCAGTCATGCGCGGCATGGTGGCGCCAGCAGGACTGTTTCACAATCGGTCATTTTCTGAGCCAGCCTTCGGCAGCGCCGAAGCCTCACTCCGCCCATGCACTTCGATCTTGTCGATCTGCGCCTTTTCGTGCGCACCGCCGAAGAAGGCGCGCTGACCCGTGCCGCCGAGTGTCAGCACCTGTCGCTGGCTGCCGCCAGCGCCCGCATCAAGGCGCTGGAGGCTCGCGCGGGCATGCCGCTGCTGTACCGCCAGGCGCGCGGCATGCGCCTGACGCCTGCAGGCGAAGCGTTTTTGCACCACGCCCGGAGCTTGCTGCGCCAGACCCAGCAACTGCAAGCCGATTTGCAGCAGTACGGCGGCGGCCTGCGCGGGCACTTGCGGGTGTTGGCCAATACCACGGCAGTCACGGATTTCCTGCCTGAAATACTGGCAGGCTTTTTAACCACGCACCCGCAGGTCAACATCGCGCTCCAGGAAAGCCTCAATCCAGACATCGCCCAGGGCGTGCGCGAAGGCCGGGCTGACGTCGGCATCGTCGCCGGGCATGTGGATACGCTGGGGCTGTCAGCCATTCACTTCAGCACGGACCGGCTGGTACTGGTCGTCCCGCGCGGACATCGGCTGGCGCGCCGCCGTTGCATTGCCTTCGCCGACACACTGGGCGAGGACCAGGTGGGCATGCACCAAGGCAGCACCTTGCAAACCTACCTGTCCCGCATCACCGAACAGCTGGGACAGCCACAGCGGCTGCGCGTGCAGCTATCCAGCTTTGACGCCATGTGTCAAATGATCGGCGCAGGCGTGGGCATTGGCGTGGTGCCGGAAAGTGCGGCGCGGCGCAACCTGGCGCTTCAGCGACTGGCACAAATCGAGCTGACCGACGATTGGCGCTGGCGTGAGCGCCACATTCTGGTGCGCGAACAAGAAACACCGCCCGTCTATGCCCGCCAACTGATCCAGGCCATTTGCCGTCATTACGGCACGCCAGTGCCCGCGCTGGCCGAGCCCTGAGCGCAGGCAGGCGGGCTACCGGCCCTGCGCCGCCTGCCGCAGTTCGGCGAACAGTTCGCCATAGATGCGGTAGCGGCTGGCGCTGATGGCGGGGGCCGCGGCCTGCCCTGGTTGCGCCGGGGCGCTGACGGTGGCGTCAGTGGTTTCGCCGTCGGCCTGCACGGCCGCGCGCACGCCGCAGCCGGGTTCGTGCAGGTGGGTGCAGTTGTAGAAGCGGCAGCCGGCCACATGGGGGCGCAGGTCGGGCATGCAGGCGGCGAGCTGCATGGGGTCGATGTGGTGCAGGCCGAATTCCTGAAAGCCGGGCGAGTCGATGAGGGCGCCGCTGCGCGCGTCGTCCAGCCAGTACCAGGTGGTGGCCGTGGTGGTGTGGCGGCCGCTGCCCAGGGCTTGCGATATTTCGCCGGTGGCGGCGCGCGCTTGCGGAATCAGGCGGTTGATGAGCGTGCTTTTGCCCGCGCCGGAGGGGCCGAGCACCAGCGTGGCGCGGCCCGCCAGCCAGGGGCGCAGCGCCTCGGGCGTGAGGGCGCGGGCGGCGGCGCGGGCGGCCTCGTCGGCCTCTGCCAGCGCCGCGCCAGGCGCGGCGGCGGCCGGGTCATTGGCCGGGTCATTGGCTGGGGGGCGCGGCGCGGCCGCCAACGCCAGCACGGTGCAGCCCATGGCGCGGTAAGGGGCCAGGCGCTGCCAGGCGCGGGCAAAGGGGGCGGCCAGGTCGGCCTTGTTGAGCGCGATGAGCGGGGCGATGCCCGCCGCTTCGCAGGCGATGAGGGCGCGCGCGAGCTGGTGTTCGGAAAACACCGGCTCGGCCCCGAGCAGGATGAGCACCTGGTCCAGATTGGCGGCGAAGGACTTGGTGCGTAGCGCGTCCTGGCGGTACAGCAGGTTGCGGCGCGGCGCCACCTGCTCGATGGTGCCTTCGTCTTGCGAGGGCTGCCAGCGCACGCGGTCACCGGCCACCACCTGGCTTTTCTTGCCGCGCGGGTGGCAGATGACGCGCTCGCCCCCGGGCGTTTCCACCACGCAGTGGCGGCCGTGGCTGGCAATCACCAGCCCGTCTTGCAGCGGCGGGGCGGCCCCTTTCGCGGCGGCTGGCCCTTTGGTGGCGGCGGCGGCGGCGCGGCGCTTCATGCCTGGCCCGCCAGGGCGTGCGCCAGTCCGCGCGCTGGCCTGCGTACGGTGAAACCCGTCATGCCCTTTTACTCCTTTTTTGATAGCTTCTCAGGCCGTATTGGCGGCCTGAAAGGCCTTTTTCATGCCTCATCAGGCCGCGCCTCCCGCCGCCAGCGCCTGCGGCGCCTGGCCCATGCGGGCAATGCGTTCGCTGGCGGGCGGGTGCGAGTAGTAAAAGCGCACGTACAGCGCGTCGGGCGTGAGGGTGGCGGCGTTGTCCTTGTAGAGCTTGACCAGCGCGCTGCTGAGGTGGCGGGCGCTGGTCTGGCGGGCGGCGTAGGCGTCGGCCTCGAACTCATGGCGGCGCGACAGCTGCGCCATCAGCGGCGACAGGAAGAAGCTGAACACCGGCACCGCCAGCATGAACAGCAGCAGCGCCAGCGCGTGGTTGGGCACGCCGCCGCCCAGCGCGGCCGGCAGGTTGGGCGTGACGCCCAGGCCCGCGTAGAACCACGACTGCTGCGCCAGCCAGCCCAGCAGCGCCAGCGCGGCCAGGCTGACCACCGCCATGAGCGCGATGCGCTTGAGGATGTGGCGGCGCTTGAAGTGCCCCAGCTCGTGCGCCAGCACGGCCTCCACCTCGTCGGGCGAGAGGGTGGCGAGCAAGGTGTCGTAGAACACCACGCGCTTGGCCGCGCCAAAGCCGGTGAAATAGGCGTTGCCGTGGCTGCTGCGGCGGCTGCCGTCCATCACGAACAGGCCCTTGGCTGCAAAGCCGCAGCGCGCCATCAGGCCGGTGACGCGGGCCTTCAGCGCCTCGTCGGCCAGCGGCTCGAAGCGGTTGAACAGCGGCGCGATGACTGTGGGGTACAGCACCATCATCAGTAGGCTGAAGCCCATCCACACGCCCCAGGTCCACAGCCACCACAGCGGCCCGGCGGCTTCCATCAGCCACAGCACCAGCGCCGCCAGCGGCAGGCCGATGAGCGCGCCTACCACGGCGGACTTGAGCAGATCGGCCAGCCACAGCGCGGGCGTGGTCTTGTTGAAGCCAAAGCGCGCCTCCAGCCCGAAGGTCTGCCACGCGCTGAAAGGCAGGTCCAGCAAGCCGTTGACCAGCGTGAACACGGCCAGCAGCGCCAGCGGTTGCAGCAGCGGGTGACCGGCGCCAAGCGCGTCCAGCAGCGCGGCGTTGAGCGCGTCCAGCCCGCCCAGCAGCGTCCAGCCCAGCACGATGGCGGCGGCCACCGCCATCTCCAGCACGCCCAGGCGCAGCTTGGCCACGGTGTAGTCGGCCGCGCGCTGGTGCGCCGCCAGCGGCATGACGGCGGCAAAGCTGGCAGGCACCGCGCCCCGGTGGCGCGCCACCGCGCGAATCTGGCGCGAAGCCAGCCACAGCTGCACGGCCAGGTGCAGCAGCACGGCCGCGCCAAACACCAGGCTGACCAGCAGCGCGGGCGACAAGGCGGAGGAAAAATCGGCGAACAAGGACAAAACAGGCAGCAAAGTGAGCAAAACGCACGAGTGTAGAGCGTGCCGCCCCGGCCTGCCTGGCTTGCCCGGCGCGCCGGGCGGGGCGCTTGCGGCTGGCGCCGCAAGCCCCGTTCAGCCCCAAAACGCCAAGCCAAGTCAAGCTAAAACGGCCAAGCCAAGCCGCGCCACGGGCCATCTGCCTGCACAATGCGCTTTTCATTTTCATGCTGACGCGTTTTCAACCATGACTTCTCTCTCCCGCCGTCACTGCCTTGGCTGGCTGGCCGCCAGCGCGCTGCCCCTGGGCGCGCACGCCCAGACCGCCAGCGGCAAGCCCATCCGCCTCATCGTGTCCTACCCGCCCGGCGGCGTGGCCGATGCCACGGCCCGCCTGCTGGCCGACAAGCTCACGCCCATGCTGGGCGCCAGCGTGGTGGTGGAAAACAAGGCCGGCGCCAGCGGCGCCATTGGCATGGACGCGGTGGCCAAGTCCGCGCCCGACGGGCTCACTTTCGGCTTTTCCGCCATCAGCCCGCTGGTGCTGCTGCCGCACCTGGGCAAGCCGCTGTTCGACCCGGTGAAGGACATCACGCCGGTCGCCAGCATCATGGCCTCGCCCGTGCTGCTGCTGGGCACGCCGGCGCTGGCCGCGCGCGACTTCCAGGCGCTGGTGGCCGAGGCCAAGGCCAAGCCGGGCGCGCTGCGCTGGGCCACGGCTGGCCCCGCATCGCTGGGGCACATCGTGCTGGAGATGGTCAAGGCCGGCACGGGCGTGGACATCACCCACATTCCCTACAAGGGCGGCGGCCAGCAGGTGACGGACGCCATCACCGGCCAGTACGAAGTGCTGTCCAGCAACCCCGGCGCGGCCATCATGGCGCACATCCAGTCCGGCAAGCTGCATCCGCTGGCCGCTGGCGCGCCCAAGCGCCTGCCCAAGCTGCCGGACTTGCCCACGCTGGCCGAGCTGGGCCTGCCCGCGGCCAACCTGGCCTCGGTGTTCGGCGTGTTCGCGCCCGGCGGCACGCCGCCGGCGGTGGTGGAGCGCATGAACGCCGCCATCAACACCCTGCTGAAAGACCCGGCCGTGCGCAGCAAGATCGAAGCGGCGGACAACCAGCCCACCGGCGGCAGCGCGGCCGAGTTCAGCCAGTTCATCGCGGCCGAATCGGCCAGCAATGCCCGCATCATCCAGAAGGCCGGGCTGAACAAGGGCTGACGCGCGCGCACGGGCCAAACGGCCCCAATGAATGGGCCCAATGGCCCCAATGAAGGCCCCACGGCCCCGCTCCGCCGCCAGGCGCCGCGGGGCTTTTTCATGGGCCTTGCATGGCCCGGCCCCATGGGTTTCATGGCGGGCCGGCAGGCATGGCGCACGGTGCCAGGCCGTCCTGGAAGCCGTCAAAAGACCCGTCAAAAGAAACGTGCTGCCCGCCCAGATTGCTATCAAATAAATAGCTTTCAAGGCCGTATATACGGCCCAAAAGCCCTAAGTGACGCCTAACCGCCCCCCGCGTTTGCAGGCTTGAAAGCCTGCGGCCAGGCCATGCAGTGACCAAGCCAGCCGCCCCCCCGGCGGGCGGCTTCAGCCCAGCGCCCGCGCCAGCCGGGCCACGCCTTCGCGGATGTCGGCCTCGCCCGCCGTGGCGAAAGACAGGCGCAGCGTGGCCACGTCTGGCTGCGTGGCGTAAAACGGCGCGCCGGGCACGAAGGCCACGCCCTGGGCAATGGCCTGGCGGGCCAGCGCGTTGCCGTCGGCCAGGCGGCCGTCTGCCCCCGTCAGGCGCGCCCAGATGAACAGCCCGCCCTGGGGCGGCACGAAGTCGATGGCGCGGCCCAGTTCGGCGCGCAGCGCCTCGCCCATGACGCGGGCGCGCTGGCCGTACACCTGCCGCACGCGCGCCAGCGTGGCCGGCAGGTGGCCGCCGGCCAGGTATTGCGCGGCAGTGGCCTGGGCGAAGGTGCTGGTGTGCGCGTCGGAAAACTGCTTGCACATGACGGCGGCCGCTTGCAGCGCGGCGGGGGCCACCATCCAGCCCACGCGCAGGCCGGGGGCCAGCACTTTGGAGAGGCTGCCGCAGTGCACGAGCCAGTCGCGGCTGCCCGGCACTTCATGGCTGAGGGCCAGCAGGCTGGGCGGCGGGGGCTGGTCGAAGTACAGGTCGCCATACGGGTCGTCCTCGACGATCAGCACCTGGTGCCGCACCGCCAGCTCCAGCACGCGGCGGCGGCGCGCCAGCGAAAGCGTGGCGCCGCTGGGATTGCCGAAGGTGGGAATGAGGTAGATGAAGCGCGGGCGGTGCTGCACGATGAGCTGCTCCAGCGCGTCGGGCTGCACGCCTTCGCCGTCGATGGGGGCGCACACCAGCTCGGCCCCGTAGAGACGGAAGCACTGGATGGTGGCCAGAAAAGTCGGCCCTTCCACAATGACCTTGCTGCCCGGGTCCACCAGGCATTTGCCCAGCAGGTCCAGCGCCTGCTGGCTGCCGGTGGTGACGATGAGCTGGCTGGCGGCCACATCGCGCGCGCCCTTGGATTGCATGAAGGCGGCCAGCTGCTCGCGCAGCGGGCCATGCCCTTCGGTGGCGCCGTATTGCAGGGCGGCGCCAGGCGCGTCGCGCAGCGTCTGGCTGGCGGCGGCGGCCAGGCCATCCACGTCGAACAGGGCGCTGTCGGGAAAGCCGCCCGCGAAGCTGATGATGCCGGGCTGGCCCAGCAGCTTGAACAGCTCGCGGATGGCGGAGGTTTCAACGTGGCGCAGGCGCTGGGCCAGGGGCAGGTTCATGGGGCGCGTTTCCTCAGGCGGGTGGGGGGTCGAAAGCGTCTATTGTCGCCACGCCGCCCGCCCGGCCCCACGGGCCAGCCTTGGTACTTGCCCGATGCACAAAGCGCCCGGCGCTGCTACGCTTGCGCCCGCGCCGCGCCGGCGCCCTGCAGCTTGCCGCCCCGGCGTGCGGCCCGGGCCAGCCCACACGGCACGCCCAACCGAATCCATTTTTCTTTTGTCATTTACGGAAAGCGAACCATGCACAACACTTTAAGCCGTCGTCTGCTGATCAACGCCGTGGCGCTGGGCTGCGCCGCCCTGATGGCCCCGGCCGCCTGGGCACAGACCAAGAGCGTGGGCATCACCACCATCGTCGATCACCCCGCGCTGGACTCGGTGCGCAAGGGCGTGGAAGACGAGCTGAAGGCGCTGGGCTGGGGCGCGGACAAGCTCAAGCTGCAATTCCAGAGCGCGCAGGGCAACGCGGCCACGGCCCGGCAGATCGCGCAGAAATTCGTGGGCGACAAGGTGGATGCCATCGTCGCCATCGCCACGCCCAGCGCGCAGGCGGCCGTGGCTTCTACGCGCAGCATTCCCGTGGTCTATTCAGCCGTGACCGACCCGGTGGCCGCCAAGCTGGTGAAAAGCATGGACGCCTCGGGCGGCAACGTCACCGGCGTGTCCGACCGCCTGACGCTGGCGCCGCAGATCGACCTTCTTCTCAAGATCAAGCCCGACGCCAAGCGCGTGGGCATGGTCTACAGCCCGGGCGAGGTCAACTCCACCACCGTCGTCAAGGAACTGAAGGCCGAGCTGGGCAAGCGCGGCATGACCTTGGTAGAAGCTGCCGCGCCGCGCACGGTGGACGTGGCCTCGGCCGCCAAGTCGCTGGTGGGCAAGGCGGACGTGATCTACACCACCACCGACAACAACGTGGTCTCCACCTACGAGGCGCTGGTGGCCGTGGCGCGTGATGCCAAGCTGCCGCTGGTGGCCTCCGACCCCGACTCGGTCAAGCGCGGCGCCGTGGCCGCGCTGGGCATGAACTACTACGACATGGGCCGCCAGACCGGCAAGCTGGTGGATCGCATCCTCAAGGGTGAAAAGCCTGGCGCCATCGCCAGCGAAACCGGCCACAAGACCACGCTGGTAGTCAATGAAACCGCCGCCGCGCAGCAAGGCGTGAGCCTGAGCGAAGCCGTGCGCAAAGAAGCGGGCGAAATCGTCAAGTAAGGCACGCGCGGCGGCAGGCCCAATGCCCCTGCCCGCCCTTTAGAATCGCTCCCGCGTCAACAACAACGCAACAACGCCCGGCCGCCGCAGGCTTTGCTTGCGGTGGCTTGTTTTTGGCCCGCGTTGACCCTACGCGGCGCCACTTGCGCCACCCTTCTATCTGCTGCTGGCGGCCGGCCGCCGCCCAACCAGGCTCACCATGTCTTTCATTTCATTCATGGGCGCGCTGGAGATCGGCCTCATCTTCGCGCTGGTGGCGCTGGGGGTGCTGATCTCGTTCCGCATTCTTGACTTTCCCGACCTCACCGCCGATGGCAGCTTTCCGCTGGGCGGCGCCGTGGCGGCCGTGATGATCGTGGCCGGTCACAACCCCTGGGTGGGTTGCCTGTGCGCGGCGCTGGCGGGAGCGGCGTCGGGCCTGCTCACCGGCTGGCTGCATGTGCGGCTGGGCATTTTGCAGCTGCTGGCCTCCATCCTGACCATGATCGCGCTGTACTCCATCAACCTGCGCATCATGGGCGCGCCCAACGTGCCGCTGCTGGGCGAAGCCACGGTCTTCACCCCCTTCCTGAATGACGACAACGCCATCTGGATGCAGCCGCTGGTGCTGGCCCTCATCGTGCTCGCGGCCAAGCTTGCGCTGGACTGGTTCTTTGGCACCCAAACCGGCCTGGCCCTGCGCGCCACCGGCGCCAACCCGCGCATGGCGCGCGCCCAGGGCGTGCCCACCGGGCGGCTCACGCTGGGCGGCATGGCGCTGTCCAACGCGCTCATCGCGCTGGGCGGCGCGCTGTACGTGCAAACCCAGGGCGGCGCCGACATCTCCATGGGCCTGGGCACCATCGTCATCGGCCTGGCCGCCGTCATCATTGGCGAAACCCTCATGCCAGGCCGCGCCATCTGGGTCATCACCCTGGCCACCGTGGCCGGCGCGCTGATTTACCGCCTGTTCATCGCCCTGGCGCTGCAGGCCGACTTCATCGGCCTGCAGGCGCAGGACCTGAACCTGGTCACCGCCGTGCTCGTCGCCTTGGCGCTGGTGCTGCCGCAAATCAAGGCCCGCTTCAAGCCGCGCGCCCGGCCCCAGGCGCTGGCAGGCCCCGGCGGAAATAGCGGAAACGGCGGAAAGGCAGGTGCATGATGCTGCAAGCGCTGAACCTGCACAAAACCTTCAACCCCGGCACCGTCATCGAAAACCGCGCGCTGCGCGGCCTGAACCTGACCATTGACGAGGGCGAGTTCATCACCGTCATCGGCAGCAACGGCGCGGGCAAATCCACCTTCCTGAACGCCATCAGCGGCGACCTGATGGTGGACGAAGGCTGCATCGTCATTGACGGCCAGGACGTGACCCGGCAAAACGCCTGGCAGCGCGCCGCGCAAGTGGCGCGCGTGTTTCAGGACCCCATGGCTGGCACCTGCGAGCGCCTAAGCATCGAGGAAAACCTGGCCCTGGCCCTGCAACGCGGCCAAAAACGCGGCCTGGGCCGCGCCGTGCGGGCCGAGCAGCGCGCCCTGTTTCGTGACAAGCTGGCCACGCTGGGCCTAGGGCTGGAAAACCGCCTGAGCGACCGCATGGGCCTGCTCTCCGGCGGTCAGCGCCAGGCCGTCAGCCTTCTGATGGCCTCGCTCCAGCCCTCGCGCCTGCTGCTGCTGGACGAACACACCGCCGCGCTCGACCCCAAGACCGCCGCCTTCGTGCTGGCGCTGACTGACCAGATCATCCAGGGCCAGCGCCTCACCGCCCTGATGGTCACCCACTCCATGCGCCAGGCGCTGGACCACGGCACGCGCACCATCATGCTGCACCAGGGCCAGGTGGTGCTCGACGTTTCCGGCCCCGAGCGCGCCGCCATGGACGTGCCCGACCTGCTCGCCATGTTCAGCCGCGTGCGCGGCGAAGCGGTGGACGACGACAAGCTCCTGCTGGGTTGAACACGAGCCACCATCGCTGACACCAAAGGCCAGGCCTCCAGCCGCAGCCGCACGCCAGGCGGCGAACAGCGTTGTGGGCATGACCATACGCTTCGCCAAGCCCTTCAAAATAACCGTTCAGGCTTTGCTGATGCGGATTTATCGCTATATTTTTTGATTATTTACCACATACACTGACTGGCCCCCGGGTATCTGCCAGCCTGCATCACTCTTGAACGCTCAGGCCACGGCCTTTAGAGCCTGTTCAAAGTCTCGGCGCGAGCAGGCAACAAGCAGTTTGGGATGGGATGCCAGGCGTTTGCCTCTTGCACACATCACGCCGCCAATAGCCCGTGCTATCCCGTCTATCCCGTGATAGCACGGGCTATTGGCCAGTTTTGCTTGCGCCGCAGAACCGCCCCAATCCGCTTTCTTGCCCGCCACGCAGGGACTTTGAACAGGTTCTTGGAGCGCCCACCCCGGAGCACAGCTCAAACCACCGGGGGCACGCCTTCTTCACAGGCCTGCCGCGGTCGGCCCTCAAAGGGCGCTGGCAGCTTTTCTGGCGCCAGCCGGTTCATGGCCCAGGCGTCCAGCATGCCGATGGCGATGAACACCAGAACCCCGCCCTGGGCCAGCAGCCAGTAATTGAGCGGCCAGCCCAGCACGATGGCTTGCAAATCGCGCGCGAACCAGCTCGTGCCAAAGGCGGCCACGGCCCACAGCAGCAATAGCGCCGCGCGCAAGCAGACGGCACGGCAGCGGCGCGGCGCGGCGGTGGCCGCTTGCGGCGGGCCAAGGCGGCTTGCCCCTTGGCCGGTGGCCGCCGGGCGGTCAGGCTCGGCGGAGCCGGTGGCCATTGGCGGCTTGTGTGCCATGGCAGGCGGCCCTTTGCCGGCTGACATCACATCACGCGACGCGCATGAACGGGCTTTTACTGCCCGGCCAGCAGTGTCCAGGTACCCACCACGCTGTCGGGGTTGAGCGAGATGGAGGATATGCCCTGCCCGGCCAGCCATTGGGCGAAGTCGGGATGATCGCTGGGGCCCTGACCGCAGATGCCGACGTATTTGCCTTGGGCCTTGCAGGCGGCGATGGCGCGGGCCAGCATGGCCTGCACGGCCGGGTCGCGTTCGTCGAAGTCGGCGGCCAGCAGCTCCATGCCGCTGTCGCGGTCCAACCCCAGGGTGAGCTGGGTCAGATCATTGGAGCCGATGGAGAAGCCGTCGAAGAATTGCAGGAACTCGTCGGCCAGGATGGCGTTGCTGGGCACCTCGCACATCATCACCACCTTAAGGCCGTTGACGCCGCGCTCCAGGCCGTGCTGGGCCAGCAGCCGGGTCACGCGCTCGGCCTGGCCCAGCGTGCGCACGAAGGGCACCATGACTTGCACGTTGGTCAGGCCCATGTCGTCGCGCACACGCTTGAGGGCTTCGCACTCCATGGCGAAGGCGGGGCCGAAGTCCTCGCTGATGTAGCGCGCCGCGCCGCGAAAGCCCAGCATGGGGTTTTCTTCTTCCGGCTCGTAGCGGCTGCCGCCGATGAGCTTGCGGTATTCGTTGCTCTTGAAGTCCGACAGGCGCACGATGACGGGCTTGGGCCAGAAGGCGGCGGCGATGGTAGCCACGCCTTCGGCCACTTTATCGACGTAGAAAGCGCGCGGGCTGGCGTGGCCGCGCGCCACGCTTTCCACGGCTTTTTTCAGGTCGGCATCAACTTGCGGGTAGTCAAGGATGGCCTTGGGGTGCACGCCGATGTTGTTGTTGATGA
This sequence comes from Comamonadaceae bacterium OH2545_COT-014, assembly GCA_003859965.1. Lineage (GTDB taxonomy): Bacteria > Pseudomonadota > Gammaproteobacteria > Burkholderiales > Burkholderiaceae_C > Ottowia. Next base: position 46,080 of record RQYR01000003.1, read on the forward strand.
TGAACTCCAGCCGCGCCAGGCCCACGCCTTCGTTGGGCAGTTGGGCGAAGTCGAAGGCCAGCTGCGGGTTGCCCACGTTCATCATGATCTTGGTGGCGATGGCGGGCATTTCGCCGCGCTTGACCTCGGTCACCTCGGTTTCCAGCAGCCCCTCGTAGATCAGGCCGGTGTCGCCTTCGGCACAGCTCACGGTGACCAGCGCGCCGTCTTTCAGCACGGCGGTGGCGTTGCCCGCGCCCACCACGGCCGGAATGCCCAGCTCGCGCGCGATGATGGCAGCGTGGCAGGTGCGCCCGCCACGGTTGGTGACGATGGCGCTGGCGCGCTTCATCACCGGCTCCCAGTTGGGGTCGGTCATGTCGGTCACCAGCACGTCGCCGGGCTGCACCTTGTCCATCTGGCTGATGTCGGTCACCAGGCGCACCGGGCCGGTGCCGATCTTCTGGCCGATGGCGCGGCCCTCGGCCAGCACGGTGCCCGAGCCCTTGAGGCGGTAGCGCTGCTCGGTCTTGCCCTTGGCCTGGCTTTTCACCGTTTCGGGGCGCGCCTGCAGGATGTAGAGCTGGCCGTCCGCGCCGTCCTTGCCCCATTCGATGTCCATCGGGCGGCCGTAGTGCTGCTCGATCACCAGCGCATAGCGCGCCAGCTGCATCACGTCCTCGTCGCTGAGCGCGTAGCGGTTGCGCTGTTCGGCGGGCACGTCCACGGTTTGCACCAGGCGGCCGCTGGCTGCCTTTTCCTCGGGGCTGGCGAAAACCATCTGGGTCAGCTTGGAGCCCAGGTTGCGGCGAATGACAGCCTGCTTGCCCGCCTTCAGCATGGGCTTGTGCACGTAATACTCGTCCGGGTTCACGGCGCCTTGCACCACGGTTTCGCCCAGGCCGTAGCTGGCGGTGATGAACACCACGTCCTCGAAACCGCTTTCGGTGTCGATGGTGAACATCACGCCGGCGGTGCCCAAGTCGGAGCGCACCATGCGCTGCACGCCGGCCGACAAGGCCACCACGTCATGCGCGAAGCCCTTGTGCACGCGGTAGCTGATGGCGCGGTCGTTGTAGAGGCTGGCGAAGACTTCTTTCATCTTGTGCAGCACCTGGTCGATGCCCACCACGTTCAGAAAGGTTTCCTGCTGGCCGGCGAACGAGGCATCCGGCAAGTCCTCCGCCGTGGCCGAGGATCGCACGGCAAAGCTGGCTTGCGCATTGCCTTCGCTCAGGGTGGCGAAGGCGTCGCGGATGGCTTTTTCCAGATCGGCCGGGAAGGGCTGCGCCTCAACCCAGCCGCGGATTTCAGCGCCGGCGGCGGCCAGCGCGCGCACGTCCTCAATGTCCAGCGCGGCCAGGCGGGCGCTGATGCGCTCGGCCAGGCCATCGTGCGCCAGAAACTGGCGGAAAGCGTGGGCCGTGGTGGCAAAGCCGGTGGGCACGCGCACGCCTTCGGGCAACTGCGAAATCATCTCGCCCAGGCTGGCGTTCTTGCCGCCCACGGCCTCGACGTCGGTCATTCTCAGCTTTTCAAAAGGCACGACCAAGGCGGTCGGCTCGAACAGTGCAGACATGGGGAAAGCTCCAGAGTTTGAAAAACGGTACGACCGCCCGCAGGCAGTCATGCGCTCTCCCGCAACCAGGAAGGCCATGCCGGCGTGAAACAGGTCACCGGCTTCACGGTGCGGATGTGGCACCCAAGCCCCTCACATGGCGCGCGCCAGCGCATGTATTGGGCGGAATTCTAGAGGCTTGAAAAGGGCTGGCGCCCGCCTTCCTGGCGCGTGCAAGGCGCCGGCCCATGGGAACGTTACTAGCTTGCGGCCGGCGGGCCATCGATGATGCAATGCTGCCTTTGGTTTTCACTCATTGCAAAGGAAGAACGAACATGGCTGGAGCAGATGGCGCAGGCGGGTCGGATCGCGGTGGCCGCAGCGGCGGCGCCGACCGGGGCGGCCGCGCGGGCAACGACGGGGGTATTGGCAACGGCCCGGACAGCGCTGCCGGCGCGGCCAGCCACGGCGTAGGCGCCAGCACAGGCGCACTGGGCGACAGCGTACGCGCGGCGGTTTCCGAAGTGGCCTCCGCCGTCAAATCCGTGGTGGAAGCGGCCATCAACAGTCTGGCGCCGGCCGACACTTTTGAAAACAGCGTGGTGGGCCAGTTGGCCATGGCCTTGGGCATGCCCGCCGCCCTGGTGGAAAGCCGCGTGATGGACGTCGCCTACGCAGCCATGCGCGCGGCCAACCCGGCCCTGGCCCTGGCCGATGGCCTGATGGCCGCCGGTCAATCCAGCGTGGCCGATGCCGTGGCCCACGCCGCCAGCGAAATGGCGGTGCGCTACGGCATGCCGCGTTTTGCCGCCAACGCCCTGGCAGACATGGCCGCCAGCCAGATGAAAGCCATCGCGCCCGGCACGGGCGTGGATGTGGCACGCGCCGCGCGCGAAGGCTTTGGCGGTCTGCTGGACAAGGCGTCGCAAGAAATGGGGCGCGACCTGGCCCGCCACGTGGCCGCGCACGTCGAACGCGCCGTACCCGGTGCCACGCAGGGCTTGGCCCGTGCCGGTGGCGCCACCTGGCGTGCCGCTGTCGAATCGGGCACGCAGCAAGTGCTGGGCCAGGCCACGGGCTACCTGCGCCACGCCGCGCCCGCCTTGTTCGGCAACCCCGGCATGGCACAACTGGCCCGCGCGCTCTCCAGCGGCGCACGCGCACCAGCCAACCCGGCAGAAGCACTGGCCATGCGCGATCCGAACGCCTTCATCCAGCAGGGTCTGGAGCAGTTCGCCACCCGCCTGGGCCAGCAGGCGCTGCAGGCATTGCGCTGAAACCTGTTCAAAACCCCTGCACTGCAGGCCATCAAGCGGATTGGGGCGGCCTGCAGTGCATGCAAAACTTGCCAATAGCACGGGCTGTTGGCGGCGTGATGTGTGCAAAAGGTGGTGCCTTGCATCCCAAACCGCTGGCCGCCACTCGCGCCAAGACTTTGAACGGGCTCTGAGAGGCGTTGCGCCAAGGTGTGGTCGTATTTCGAAGCAAAAAAAGAAGCCCCCCTTCCGCCTGCCTGCCCGGCCTGGCAGGTGCGTAGCCCGCGTGGTAAGCGCTGGCCTTGCCGCAGCACGGAGCCCAGCGCCCCGTGTGCTGTTCGGCCCGGTGTTTTGCCGTCATGCGCTGGCCTGCCCTTTCGGGTTTTCGCTTTGAGAAAGTCATTCAAAAAGCCATTTCAGGCCATATTTACGCCATGAAATGCTATCTTTTTTGGTGATTCCCAAGTTAGGGTGCTCATCGCACTGTGGGCTCTGCATTGGTTACAGGCTCCAATCCAGCGCCACCTCCGCCGCTTCAAAGAGCCGCTTCGTCACCCCCCGACAGCGACGCCGGACGCTGCACTGGCGCGCCGCCTGCCGAACGGGCTGGTCTTTGCATGGCTTGCAGGCCGCGCCACGCTTGGCGAACACCTGAAAAGCCAATGCGAATCAGTTGAAACAAGCCCTAGAATCGCTGCCCGAGCCATTTGTACCGGGCGTACCGGGCGGCGTCTGGCCGCATCCGTTCACCCTTTGCCTTGTTACAGGAGTCATTCGCCATGCGCATCCGCCACCCCCTGACCGCCCTGGCCCTGGGCCTTTCGCTGGCGCTGCCGCTGGCCGCCAGCGCCCAGCAGCCGGCCGCCAGCTACGCCAGCGTGGCGCAGCACTACGCCAAGCTGGTGCACGCCAGCTACGCCGATGCGCTGGCTGCCGCCAAGGACATGCAGACGGCCATCAACGCCTTCATCGACGCGCCTTCGGCCGACACCCTGACCACCGCCCGCCAAAGCTGGCTGGCCGCGCGCGAGTTCTACGGCCAGACCGAGGCCTTCCGCTTCTACGGCGGCCCCATTGACGACGACAAGGGCCCCGAGGGCCAGCTCAACGCCTGGCCGCTGGACGAGTCCTACGTGGACTACGTGCAGGGCAAGCCCGGCTCGGGCTTCGTCAACAACCCCAAGTTCAAGATCAGCAAGGCCAGCATCGCCAGGATGAACGAGCGCGGCGGCGAGGAAAACGTGAGCAGCGGCTGGCACGCCATCGAGTTTCTGCTGTGGGGCCAGGACATGAATGACAACGGCCCCGGCCAGCGTTCCTTCGAGGACTACGTGGACGGCAAGGCGCCCCACGCCGACCGCCGCCGCCAGTACCTGCGCGTGGTGACGGAGCTGCTGATCGACGACCTGAACGCCATGACGCGCGCCTGGGCGCCCGGCGCCAAGAACTATGGCGCTCGCTTTGCCAAGGGCGGCAAGGAGTCGGTGCGCAAGATCATTGTGGGTCTGGGCTCGCTCTCGCGCGGCGAGATGGCGGGCGAGCGCATGGAAGTGCCCCTGGCCTCGCAAGACCAGGAGGACGAGCACTCCTGTTTTTCCGACAACACCCACCGCGACATGGTGACCAATGCGCTGGGCATCCAGAACGTGTGGCTGGGCCAGTACAAGCGTCGCGACGGCAGCCAGCTCGCCGGCCCCGGCGTGCGTGATCTGGTGGCCGCGCACAACGCCGCGCTGGCCGAGAAAACCACGGCGCAAATCAGCGCTTCGCTGAAAGCGACCGAGGCCATCCAGGCCCCGTTCGACCGCGAAATCATCGGCGGCGCTGGCGCCCCGGGGCGCCAGCGCGTGCAGGCGGCCATCCAGAGCCTGACCGAGCAGTCCAAGCTGCTGGTGGACGCGGCCGACGCCATCGGCATCAAGAAACTCACGCTGGTAGAGCCGTGATGGCGCGGCGCCTGCGGCCCATGCTGGCCGCCGCCGCTTGCACGGCAGGCATCGTGGGCGCCGTGAGCGCCGCCGCGCTGGCGGGCGCGGCGCCGGCCCGGCCCGTCACGCCCGTCACGCCCAATGCGGCAGCGCCCAGCGCCGCCAACGATGACGCGCTGGGCGAGCAAACCGGCGGCAGCACCACCGTGCCCGCCACCGGCCGCAACGCCTTTTCCTTTCCCTTCGCCAACCTGAGCGACGCCGAGCGCACGCGCTTTGCCATCGGCAACTCCTTCTTCCGGCGCAACTGGGTAGAAGCGCCCGCCTCCACCACCGCTCGCGACGGGTTGGGCCCGCACTTCATCGCCCGCTCCTGCGGCGGCTGCCACGTACAGGACGGGCGCGGCGCGCCGCCCGACTACAAGCGCACCCTGGGCCCCTCGCCCGAGCCCACCGTGGCCCTGCTCATGCGCCTGTCCGTCCCCGGCCCGGCCGACCCCAAGGCCGGCGTGCGCCCCGACCCGGTGTACGGCGACCAGTTCAACAACGCTGCCGTGCAAGGCGTGCAGCCCGAAGGGCGGGTCGAAATCCGCACCCGCCCCCTGCGCGGCCGCTTTGCCGACGGCACGCGCTACACCCTGCGCCAGCCCCTGTACCGCCTGACCGGCCTGGCCTACGGCCCGCTGGCCGAAGGCGCCATGCTCAGCCCGCGCATCGCGCCGCAGCTGCCCGGCGTGGGCCTGATCGAAGCTATTGCCGAGGCCGACATCCTCGACAACGCCGCGCAGCAGGCCGCCGCGCCCGGCCCCATCAAGGGCCAGCCCAACCGCGTGTGGGACGCCGTGGCCCAGGCCGAGCGCGTGGGCCGCTTCGGCTGGAAGGCCAACGTCGCCACCATCGCGCACCAAACCGCCGGCGCCTTCCTGGGCGACATGGGCATCACCAGCCCCGTGTTCCCGCGCGAAGCCTGCACCCCCGCCCAGGCTGACTGCCTGGCCGCCCCGCACGGCGGCGGCAAGCGCCGCGGCAGCGAAGGCGTGACACCCGCCGCCCAAGCCAGCGCCGCCCAGCCCGAGATCGACCAGGCCACGCTGGACGACGTGGTCTTCTACCAGGCCACCCTGGCTCCACCCGCGCGCCGCCAGCCCGCCGACCCGCAAGTGCTGCGCGGCCAGGCGCTGTTCCACCAGGCCCAGTGCGCCACCTGCCACCGGCCCAGCTACGTCACCCAGGCGCCGCCGTTTCCGCGCCTGTCCAGCCCCAAAGCCGGCGGGCAGACCATCTGGCCCTACACCGACTTGCTGCTGCACGACATGGGCCCTGACCTGGCCGACGGCCGCCCCGACTTCCAGGCCAGCGGCCGCCAATGGAAAACCCCGCCGCTGTGGGGCATCGGCCTGCTGCGCGACGTCAACGGCCACCAGCGCCTGCTGCACGACGGCCGCGCCAACGGCGTGCTCGAAGCCATCCTCTGGCACGGCGGCGAGGCCGAAGACGCCAAGCGGCAGGTGCTGAAAATGAAGCGCGCCGACCGCGCGGCGCTGGTCAAGTTCGTCGAATCCCTGTGAACGCCGCCCCGCCCAGCCTGCCAGTAGGCTGGGCGCTGTTCAGCTCATAAAAAAAACCGCTTCAAGGCACACTGGATCTTGACCATATGCTACTCTTTTTGAAGCAATCAAGCTTAACCTGCGCCCGACGAGCCTGCGCTGTGAGCCGGCAATGGCATCAGGCCAAGCGCCCCACACCCGCTGCCTTCATCACCCCCACCCTGGCTGCGCAGGAGCTGGCGCCGCAGGCCAGACCACACCCCGGTTCGCCGCCGTCGCCAAGCCGTCCGTGAACGGGCGCCCACGCATCGCCCTGCATACGGGTTGCTATCCACCGCCATCTTCACCGTCATCTCCACCGCCAGCGCCCGCCACCGTTTCCAGACCATGCCCACCCATCCTCTGACCCGCCCCCTGTCCCGCCCCCTACCCCACCGCCTGGCCTGCACGCTCGGCACTGCACTGGCCGTGCTGGCCGCCCCCCTGGCCCAGGCGCAAACCGCGCCCCGCCGCGCCCCCGCCCCGGCCTCTGCCCACGCCGTGGCCCTGCCCTTCTACACCCCGCAAGACGTGGCCCTGGGCCTGCGCCGGCACTGGAGCGCCCCGCTGGCCGAGCGCTTCGCCACCCGCGCCCAGGCGCTGGCGCCCGCCGTGCAGGCGCTGTGCGACGCCCCCGCCGCCCAGGCCACGCCCCGCCTGCACGCCGCCCGCGCCGCCTGGACGCAGGCCATGCAGGACTGGGGGCGCTACACCGGCGTCACCCTCGGCCCGCTGCTGGCACGCCGCGCCCTGCGCCAGATCGACTTCATGCCCGCGCGCCCCGCGCTGATCGAGCGCGCCATCGCCCGCGCCCCCGCCAGCGCCGCCGACATGGAACGCATCGGCGCCCCCGCCAAGGGCCTGCCCGCGCTGGAATGGCTGCTGTGGCCCGGCGCCCTCCAGCCCGCCACCCCCGCCTGCGCCTACGCCGTGCAAGTGGCCGCCGACATCGAACGCATGGCCCTGGCGTTGCGCCAGGACAGCGACGCCGCCGCCCAGGCTGACGCCGGCAGCCTGGCCCCCGAGGACGCCAGCGCCGCCTTTGCCGAGCTGCTCAACCAATGGGTTGGCGGCATCGAACGCCTGCGCTGGACCGCCATCGACAAGCCCCGCCGCGAAGCCAGCGGCCACAAAGGCACGCCCGCTGGCTGGCCCCGCGCCGCCAGCGGTCACACCGCCGACGCCTGGGCCGCGCACTGGCAGGCGCTGCGGCAACTGGCGGTGCTGGCGCCCAACGACGTTCCCGCCACCGGCGGCGCGGCCCTGGTGCCCATTGAGGCCTACCTGCGCGGGCGCGGCCTGATCGCGCTGGCCGACCGCTGGACCACGCGCATCGCCGCCACCGACGCCGCCATGCGCGCCATCCGCCCGCGCCAGCCCGCCACGCTGGACCGCGCCGTGCGCGAACTGGCCCAGACCAAACGCCTGGCCGAAGGCGAGGTGGCCACCGCGCTGGACGTGCGCATGGGCTTTTCCGATGCCGATGGCGATTGATGAACGATGCGTCCCGGGCTCTCTTGCATAGCCGCCCCGCCCGGCACACCGTTATAAAGGCTCCATGCAGGCCCAGCCGGGCTTCAAGGGCGCCACAACCGGCCATGATCGACCGGTGATGGGACTATGGCGCAGCCCCTTCCACCATCAGGCCAGCCCGCCTCTACTGTAAAAAACGTGCTTAACGCCATGAATTTGCGCCAATTTGCGCAAATACCACAGTCTTTTCACTTACACTCATCGCTTTCCCCCTTAACCGGGGGGCCGTCGGGGTTTTTACAGGGCAGCGCGCACGCGGTTTTTTCACGCGCACTGCTTGTCTGGGCCATTCACGTCTAGCGCCAAACCCTTTGTGTTCAGCACCGCCTTGCCTCCCATGCCGAAACTGCCCGCCCTTTTCGTTGCACTGGCCGCTCTTGTTTCCACGGTTCACGCCAACCCGGCCCCTATTGACCTGAACAAGATGCTCACGCAGAAGGAGCCGGGCACTCATATCGGCAACACCATTCAAAGCGCCACCCAGCGTGCCAACGATTTGGTGCTCACCGCCATGGGGTTTCTGGACCGCCCTTACCGCCTGGGCGGCATGTCGGCCGAGACCGGCTTTGACTGCAGTGGTTTCGTGCATGCCATGTACCACCAGTCCATCGGCCTGAAACTGCCACGCCGCGCCGCCGAACAAGCCGCCGCCACCCGCAAGATTGACAAGGCCGAGCTGCGGCCAGGCGACCTGGTGTTCTTCAACACCATGCGCCGCCCCCACAGCCATGTGGGCATTTACGTCGGCGAAGGCAAATTCATCCACGCCCCCCGCACCGGCGCGCGTGTGCGTGTGGAAAGCATGAACGTCAGCTACTGGCAAAAACGCTTTGATGGCGCGCGCCGCGTGGCCCTGCCCGCAGAAGCGGCCACCATCACGCCAGCCCCTGGCGTGCAGCTGGCAGCCTGGCAGCCTGGCGCGGCAGACCTGGCCCACAAAGACACGGTAGCCCTCACCGCCCCCATCCTCAGTGATGCCGCCCCGGCCACCTTGGCTGCCCTGCAAGAAACAGAAACGGCAGCCAGCCAGACGGCCGCCGCCTCTGCCCCGGCCAAGACAGTGATCCGTCGTACATCGCCTGCGCCACGGCAGGTGCGCCTGGGCAGCAGCCGCGCGTCTTCCGCCAAGCATGCAGCCGCCAAAAACGGCAAGACCAGCGTGCGCATGGCCGCCAGCACGGCCAAAGACAGCGCACGCAAAGCCTTGGCCAGCAAAACTGCCAAAGCCGCTTCCGCCAAGAGTGCGCCCGCCACGCGCAAAAACGCCGTGGCCGCCGCCGCGGCCAAGAAGCCGCGCCGCGTCTGAACATCGCACAGCAGCCGCGCCCATCGCCGCCACCGCGCCGCCCATGCGGCCCAAGCCATGAGCGGGCGCCGCGGGCCTGCCCATACGTTTGCTGGCAAGTCAAAGAGGCTCTTGAGGCCCCGCACGCAAGCCTGAGCAGCTATCAATAAAATAGCTAATTTTGGGGCGCTACGCCTTCATGCCGCCTGTGGCAGCGCCGCGCAGGCCGGCTTGCAGTGACCCAGCTCAGGCGTCTGCCTCTGTGGCATCCAGGCCGGGGAAAAGCACTTCCGTAAAGCCAAAGCGGGTGAAATCACGCACCCGCATGGGGTACAGCATGCCCTGCAAGTGGTCGCATTCATGCTGCACCACGCGGGCATGAAAGCCCTCGGCCTCCCGCTCGACAGGGCGCCCCTGCACATCGAACCCGCTGTAACGAATACGCCGCCAGCGCGGCACCACGGCGCGCAGGCCCGGCACCGAAAGGCAGCCTTCCCAGCCCTCCTCTTGCTCATCGCCCAATGGGGTAATGACCGGGTTGCACAGCACCGTGCGGGGCACGGGCGGGGCATCGGGGTAGCGCGGGTTGAGGGCGCCACTGCCAAAGATAACCACCTGCCAGTCCTCGCCTATCTGGGGCGCGGCCAGCCCGGCGCCGTTTTCGGCCAGCATGGTGTCAAGCATGTCTTGCACCAGCGCATGCAGCGCAGGCGTATCAAAGGCCTGCACTGGCCGCGCCACGCGCAGCAGTCGTGCATCGCCCATTTTCAGTACCGTTCTGCGTGCCATGGCTGTCTGCCCACTCAATAAAAAAGCAATGAAACGCCCCAAACGCTTACATGGGGCGCATGAAAAAACCACCGGCGGGCACATGTTTCATGCCCATGTTCAGACGGCTGTCCAAAGCCTGCCACGGCATAGAAAGACGCCCGCTTACAACCCAAGCCGCGATCTTAGAACCTGTTCAACGTGCCCTGGCAGTGAGCAGCAAGCGCACTTTGGCAGGTGCCAAGGCCCGTCGGATCTTCACTTTCAGCTACAAGTTTCATAATTCACGGCCATGACTGCTCCGCTTGTTCTTTCCATCCAATCGCATGTGGCTTATGGCCATGCAGGCAACTCGGCGGCCGTGTTTCCCATGCAGCGCCTGGGCATGGAGGTGCTGCCCGTGCATACCGTGCAGTTTTCCAACCACACGGGGTATGGCGCGTTCCGCGGCCAAGTGTTCGATGCCGCCCATCTGCGCGACGTGTTCCTGGGTCTGCAAGAGCGCGGGTTATTGCCGCGCATCGCGGCAGTGCTGTCAGGCTACATGGGTGATCCGGGGCTGGGGGACGCCATCGTTGACATGGCGCACCGGGTGCGCCAGGCCAACCCCGCCGCCGTGTACCTGTGTGACCCGGTGTTCGGTGACGTGGGGCGCGGCATTTTCGTGCGTCCCGGCATTGCCGAATACCACCGCCAGCACACGCTGGCGGCGGCCGACATCATCACGCCCAACCAGTTCGAGTTTGAGCAGCTCATGGGCGTCACGTTGCAATCCGTCGGCCACGCCGTAGAGGTGGCACGCCAGCACATTCGCCACAGCGCCCGCACCGTGATCATCACCAGCCTGATCACGCCAGACTTGCCTGCCGGGCAACTGGCCACCCTGGCCGTGCGCGCCCAAGAAGCCTGGGCCGTGCATACGCCACTCATCCAGCGCACGCCGCTGCCTAACGGCATGGGCGACGCGTTTTCCGCCATTTTCCTGGCCCGCTTGCTGCAGGGTCAGCCGCTGGCGCCCGCGCTGCAGCATGCCACCGCCAGCCTTTACGCGCTGGTGGCGCACACGCCCGAAGGCAGCCGCGACCTGCCGCTGATTGAACAGCAAGCGCAGATCGTGGCGCCGGAGCGCTTGTTTGGCGTGGTGGCGGTATAGCGCGCGAAAGTGCGAAAGCCCGAAAGAGTCGGAGAGAGGAGTCCGCCACCGCTCCACCCCTGCCCGCGCCGCCGGCGCTGCGCCCGCTCCAAGTCAAGGCATGCCGGGCGGGCCGCCCCCACCCGCTAGCAGCGCGCGCATGCCGTCCTCGTCCAGCACCGGCACGCCCAAGGACTGGGCTTTTTCCAGCTTGCTGCCGGCCTCGGCGCCAGCCACCAGGTAGTGGGTTTTCTTGCTGACGCTGCCGGCCACCTTGGCGCCGGCGGCTTCGAGCATGTCCTTGGCCTGCTCGCGGCTCAGGCTGGGCAGGGTGCCGGTGATGACGAAGGTTTTGCCCGTCAGCGGCAGCAGGGCGTGGGCGGCCGGTTCGCCCTCAGGCCAGGTCAGGCCCACGGCGCGCAGCTGGGCCACCACTTCGCGGTTGTGCGGCTGGGCGAAGAAGGTGTGGATGCTGCCGGCCACGACGGGGCCGACGTCGGGCACTTGCAGGAGCTGGTCGAGGTTGGCGTCCATCACCGCGTCCAGCCGGCCGAAGTGGCGCGCCAGGTCCTTGGCCGTGGTTTCGCCCACATGGCGTATGCCCAGGGCGTAGAGAAAGCGCGCCAGCGTGGTGTGCTTGGACGCTTGCAGCGAGTCCAGCAGGTTTTGCGCCGATTTCTCGGCCATGCGCTCCAGCGCGGCCAGCGGGGCCAGACCCAGGCGGTAGAGGTCGGGCAGGCTGCGCACCACGTTGCCGTCCACCAGCTGCTCGACCAGCTTGTCGCCCAGGCCCTCGATGTCCATGGCCTTGCGGCTGGCGAAGTGCAGCAGCGCCTGCTTGCGCTGCGCCGGGCAGGAGATGCCGCCGGTGCAGCGGTGGTCGGCCTCGCCTTCCTCGCGCAGCACGGCGCTGCCGCAGACGGGGCAGTGCGCGGGCATGGTGAACTCTGGCGCGCCGGGCGGGCGCTTGTCGGGCAGCACGGCCACGACTTCGGGGATCACGTCGCCAGCGCGGCGCACGATGACGGTGTCGCCCACGCGCACGTCCTTGCGGCGCGCCTCCAGCTCGTTGTGCAGCGTGGCGTTGGTGACGGTGACGCCGCCGACGAACACGGGCGCGAGCTTGGCCACGGGTGTGAGCTTGCCGGTGCGGCCCACCTGCACGTCGATGGCCTGCACGCGGGTGAGCTGCTCCTGCGCCGGGTACTTGTGCGCCACGGCCCAGCGCGGCTCGCGCGTGACAAAGCCCAGCTCGCGCTGCAGGGCCAGCGCGTCCACCTTGTAGACCACGCCGTCGATGTCAAAGGGCAGCGCGTCGCGCTGCGCCGCCACTTCGGCGTGAAAGGCGATCAGCTCTGCCGCGCCGCTGGCCTGGCGCGCCAGCGCCGAGACGGGAAAGCCCCAGGCCTTGAGTGCCTGCAGCGCCTGCCAGTGGCTGGCCCAGTCCGGCCCGCCTTCGGCCGGCGGCGTGACTTCGCCCAGGCCGTAGGCGAAAAAGCTCAGTGGCCGGCTGGCGGCGATGGCCGGGTCGAGCTGGCGCACCGCGCCGGCGGCGGCGTTGCGCGGGTTGACGAAGGTTTTGGCGGCCTTGTCGCCAGCGGCCATTTTCTGGCGCTGCGCTTCATTCAAGGCTTCGAAATCGTCGCGCCGCATGTACACCTCGCCGCGCACTTCCAGCACGGGCGGCACGGGCAAGGTGGGCGATGCGCCGCCCTCGGTGCGCAGGCGCAGCGGCACCTGGCCGATGGTGCGGATGTTCTGCGTCACGTCCTCGCCGGTTTCGCCGTCGCCACGCGTGGCGGCCTGCACCAGTACGCCGTGCTCGTAGCGCAGGCTGATGGCCAGGCCGTCGAACTTGGGCTCGGCCACGTAGGCGATGGGCTGGCCCGCCAGCGCGGCCAGGGCCAGCGCGTGCAGCGGCTCGGCGCGGTGGCGCGGCTCGCTGGCCTTGAGCTCACAGCGGCGCTGCTCGCCCGCCAGGTGGTTGCGCACCTGCTCGTCAAACTTTTCGGCGCCAGCGGGGCTGGTGTCGGTTTCGGTGCGGATGCTGAGCATGGGCACGCGATGGCGCACGGGGGCAAAGCCGTCCAGCACGGCGCCGCCCACGCGCTGCGTGGGCGAGTCGGGCGTGCGCAGCTCGGGGTGCGCGGCCTCCAGCGCCTGTAATTCCTGGAACAGGCGGTCGTACTCGGCGTCGGGGATTTCGGGCGCGTCCAGCGTGTAGTACTGGTGGGCGGCGCGGTTGAGCTGGGCGCGCAGGCGGCTGACCCGATCGGCAGGATTTGCTTCAGTATTCATAGCTTGTAGCGCTGGATGGCTGGGCGCCAGGACTGTTTTTTTAACGGGGTTCTTTTAACGCAAGCTCGGCACAAGGCGCATGCGTCGCGTTTGATCTTGGGAGGGCTGCTTGGAACCTGTTCAAGGTCGCTGCGCGGCGGGCCATTCCAGCGAATGGGGGCGGTCTGCGGCGCTGCCAAACTGGCCAAACTGCACGGCAGTCACGGGCTACGGGCTATTGGCCGCTTTTTTCGCCTTGCGTCCTCAACCGTTGTTGCCCACTCGCGCCGGGACTTGGAGCAGGTTCCCAGAAAAACCGCCCGCTTTGGCCCGCGCGGCAAGGCCCCTGCCATCCAAAACCATAGCGGCTGCGCAGGGCGCAGACATCTGCATGCTTGCCCCGTTCGCTTTTAGCTAAACAGCCGCCGCGCCTGGGCCGAACCGGCAGCCAGGTCGTGCGCAGCCAAGGTGGCATAGAGGTGCTCCAGATCGGCGCCGATACTCTGCAGCGCCTCGGGGCGCAAGGGGCGGCCGGCATCGTCGGTGATAACGCCGTCCATGCGCTCGGCCAAAGCCGTCGCGATTTCTGACAGGCGCTCAAAGGGGCGTTCGTTCTGGTGCACTTGCGGCACGTCCAGGCTCAGCACCACCTCTCGCACGGCGGCCTGGGCCGGGTCGTCGGCCAAGGCGGCCTGCGAGTCAAAGGCCAGGCCAAGCACGGGCGGCAGGCCCGGTTCGCTGGACGGCAGCACCATGCGGCCCGGAATCACGCCCGCCACAAAGCCCAGGCGCGCCGCCTGCTGGTGAACAAAGCCCGTGCTCCACGCGGCGGCGCGGGCGCGCAGGCTAAAACCCAGCTGCGCATCGTGCTCGCTGGCAAAGTGGTCCAGCTCGCGTGCGCGGGCCACTTCGTGCAGCATGTCGGGAAAGTCGGGCGCGCCGCCCACGGCGTCGGCGAAAGCCTGGGTTTTCATGACGAATTCGGAGAATTCGATGTCGTTGAGCGCGCCCGTGCGGTTGGCCAACTGCACCCCCGTCTGGCAGGCCTGGTAACGCTGCCCGGCCACGGGAAATTCCCACTCGCCGCTGTGCTCGTTCTGCGCCTCCACGGCAAACGGCTTGCTGCCCACGCGGCGGGTGGCGGGCAGTGCGGCCAGCAGGGCATCGCCGGAGACCACGCCGTCCAGCGCCACGGGGGCAATGACATCAATCAGGGCGTCCAGCCGCGGGCGCTTTTCAGGCACGGGCAGCGGGCCCAGGGGCGCGCCTGCGGTGTCCGGCGGCGCTTCTTCGGCGGCCAGGGGGGCGGTGTCGGCAAAAGCCGCGGTATCCAGCCCGGGCTCGATGCGGTCGGCCTCCCCCGCCGGCGCCGCACGCGCGCCCGCCAGCGGGGCGGGTCTGGAGTCGGGCTGGGCCTGGCGCGGTTCGTTGCGGCGGGCGTTCCAGCTGTTGTAGGCAATCACGCCTCCCAGTACCAAGCCACCCGCAATGGCCAGGCCGATTTGCAATGAGCTCATGCGCCCTCCTCTTTCGCTACCTTGTCCGCCATGCACACCCTACCGGTGTTGTGACGCGGTGAAAAACACACATCGGCCCGCATGGTGGCGCGTTTGCCGAACAGTTCAGAGGTCCGGCGGAGTGGGTGGTGGCCTTCACCCTCGACGCCGGCCCATGGCGGAAAAGCATCCTCTTTGAAAAGCAACATGACTTATCCCTTCAATGCGCCAAGCCGTGCGCGCACGGCCGCTTGCAGCGCGGGCGCGTCATCCAGCATGCCATCGGGCAGGCGGTGGTATGGCAGGCCGATGTCGCGCACGGCTCCGGTTTTCTTGTCTGTGCGGCGGCTTTTGAGTTGCGCGCCCAGCCCTTCGCCCGAAGCGCTTTTCAGGTACAGGCCGCCGTGGCGCGAGACGATGGCGATCATCTCGCCGTCCAGCCGAAAGGCCGCGCCGCCGAACAGGCGCCGCCGCTCGACGCGCCCCAGGGGCGCCAACAGGTCATGGACGTGATCGGCCAGCGGGTCGGCCATGGCTCATGCGCCCCCGTCTTCCGCATGGTGCGCCGGCCAGCGCGGCGGGCGTGTCATGCCTCGGCCATCCCCAGGGCGCTTTCCATGTCCACCGCGACGATGCGCGAGACGCCCTGCTCCTGCATGGTCACGCCGATGAGCTGCTCGGCCATTTCCATCGCGATCTTGTTGTGGCTGATGAAAAGGAACTGCGTGCCCTGCCCGCTCATGTGGGTGACGAGCTTGGCGTAGCGTTCGGTGTTGGCGTCGTCCAGCGGCGCGTCCACCTCGTCCAGCAGGCAGAACGGCGCGGGGTTGAGCTGGAAGATGGCGAACACCAGGGCAATGGCCGTCAGCGCCTTTTCGCCGCCGGAGAGCAGGTGGATGGTCTGGTTCTTCTTGCCTGGCGGCTGGGCCATGACCTGCACGCCGCTGTCCAGAATCTCCTCGCCTGTCATCACCAGGCGCGCGTTGCCGCCGCCGAACAGCTCGGGGAACATGCGGCCGAAGTGCCCGTTGACGGTGTTGAAGGTGCTGCCCAGCAGTTCGCGCGTTTCGGCGTCGATTTTCTTGATGGCGTCTTCCAGCGTGGTCATGGCGTCCAGCAGGTCGGCGCTTTGCGCGTCCAGGAACTGCTTGCGCTCGCGCGCGGCGGCCAGCTCTTCCAGCGCGGCCAGGTTGACGGCGCCCAGCGCCGTGATGTCGCGGTGCAGGCGGTCGATCTCGCCCTGCAGGCCGTGCAGGCGCACGTTGCCTTCGGCAATGCTCTGGGCCACGGCGGCCAGGTCGGCCTGGGCGTCGGCCAGCAGTTCGGTGTACTGCTCGGTGCCCAGGCGGGCGGCTTGCTCTTTCAGTTGCAGCTCGGTGATGCGCTGGCGCAGCGGCTCCAGCTCGCGCTCCAGTTGCAGGCGGCGCTCGTCGCTGGCGCGCAGGCGGGCGGTGAGGTCGTCGTAGCGGCTGCGCTCGGCGGCCAGCGCCTGTTCGCGCTCCATCTTCAGGTTCAGCGCGTCTTGCAGGCCGCCCTGGGCGGCGGCGTCGCTCAGGCGGGCCAGCTCGTCCTGGGCGCGGGCCTGTTCGTCGGCCAGGCTGGCGGCCTGGGCGGCGGCGGTGTCGATGGCGCGGGCCAGCTCGGCGCGGCGCGCTTCAAGGCTGCGCTGGGCAAAGGCGGCTTCCTGCGCCTGGCGCTCCAGCGTGCGCTGCTGCTCGCGCGCGGCCTGGAGCTGGCGCTCGGCGGCCATCACGCGCTCGTCGAGCTGGGCGTGGCGCTCCTGGCTGTCGGCCAGCTGCATGTCCAGTTCTTCAAAGCGGGCTTCGGCGGTGACGCGGCGCTCTTGCAGGCTTTCCAAGCCGGCATCGACTTCGGCCAGGTCGCCCGCCAGCTGTTCGCTGCGGGCGCGGGTTTGTTCGGCCATCTGGGCCAGGCGCAGGGTTTCCACTTGCAGCGCGTGCGCGCGGCTCTGGCCTTCGGCGGCTTCGCGCCGGGCGGCGGTGAGGCGCTGGGCGGCGTCGCTGTAGGCGGCCTCGGCCTTGACCAGCGCGCTCTTGGCCTCTTCGCTGATGAGGGCCTGGGCGCGCAGCTGCTTTTGCAGGTTGTCGATTTCCTGCGCGCGCGCCAGCAGGCCAGCCTGTTCGGTGTCGGGCGCGTAGAAGCTGACGCTGTGAGCGGTGACGGCATGGCCCGCGGGCACGTAGATGGCCTCGCCCGCCTTAAGCTGCTGGCGCTGGGCCAGTGCGGATTCCATGCTATCGGCGGTGTAGCAGCCGGCAAGCCAATCGGCCAGCAGGGCTTGCTGGGCGGCGTCGTGCAGGCGCAGCAGGCTGGACAGGCGCGGCAGCGCGGCGGCGCTTTCGGCGGCGGGCGTCTGGGGCGGGCTGTAGAAGGCCAGGCGGGCGGGCGGCGCGTCTTGCGCGAAGGCGCGCGCCATGTCCAGGCGGCTGATTTCCAGCGCGCCCAGGCGCTCGCGCAGCGCGGCTTCCAGCGCGCTTTCCCAGCCGCTTTCGATGTGCAGGCGGCTCCACAGGCCCTGCAGGCCGTCCAGGCCGTGCTTTTGCAGCCAGGGGGCGAGCTTGCCGTCGGTCTTGACCTTGTCTTGCAGCGCTTTCAGCGCCTCCAGCCGGGCCGAGAGGTCGGCCTGGCGGGCCGATTCGCCGTTGACGGCCTGCTGGCGCGCGCGGCGCTCGTCGTCAAGCTGCGGCACCTGCTCTTGCAGCTCGTGCAGGCGGGCGTCGGCCACGTCGGCGGCCTCTTGCGCGGCGGCCAGCTGCTGTTGCAGGTGCTGCAGGCGCTGCTCGTCCGGCGCGGCCAGGGCGTTGCGGTCGGCGTGCAGGCGGTCGCGCCGGGCCTGGAGCTGGCGCGTTTGCTCCTCGATGCCGCGCTGCTCGGCCGCCAGCACCTGGATTTGTTGCTGCACCTGGCCCACGGCGCCGCGCTGCTCGTTGGCGGCGGTCTGGGCGCGGCGCAGCGCTTCTTCCAGATCGGGCAGGGTCTGCTGCTGCTCCTCCACCTGCGCGGCCAGGGTGATGGCCTGGTCCTCGGCCTGGGCGGCCTGCTCGGCCAGGGTGTCAATCTCGGCCTCGGCCTCGGCCCGGCGGCCCGCCCACTGGGCGGCCTGCTCGGCCAGTTGCGCCAGGCGCTGGGTGGCGCGCTGGCGGCCTTCCACCACGTAGCGGATTTCGGCCTCCAGCCGCCCGACTTCGGCGCTGGCCTCGTACAGCCGGCCCTGGGCCTGGTTGACCTGGTCGCCCGCGGCGTAGTGGGCCTGGCGCACGGTTTCCAGGTCAGCCTCGACGTGGCGCAGGTCGGCGGTGCGCGCCTCCAGCGCGTTGCGGGCCTGGTCGGTGTCGGCCTGCAGGCGGCCCTGGCCTTCCTCGGCCTCGGCGCGTTTGAGGAACCAGAGCTGGTGCTGCCGCAGCGTGGCCTGCGCCTGCAGCGCGTGGTAGCGCTGGGCCACTTCGGCCTGCTTTTCCAGCTTTTCCAGGTTGGCGTTCAGCTCGCGCAGGATGTCCTCCACGCGCGTGAGGTTCTCGCGCGTGTCGCTCAGGCGGTTTTCGGTTTCGCGCCGGCGCTCCTTGTACTTGCTCACGCCCGCCGCTTCTTCCAGGAACAGGCGCAGCTCCTCCGGGCGGCTTTCGATGATGCGGCTAATCGTCCCCTGGCCGATGATGGCGTAGGCGCGCGGGCCCAGGCCGGTGCCCAGGAACACGTCCTGCACGTCGCGCCGGCGCACCGGCTGGTTGTTGATGAAGTAGCTGCTGCCGCCCTCGCGCGTGAGCACGCGCTTGACCGCGATTTCGGTGAACTGGCTCCACTGGCCGCCGGCGCGGTGGTCGCTGTTGTCGAACGTCAGTTCCACGCTGGCGCGGCTGGCGGGCTTGCGGCTGGTGGTGCCGTTGAAGATGACGTCCTGCATGGACTCGCCGCGCAGCTCGCTGGCTTTGCTCTCGCCCAGCACCCAGCGCACGGCGTCCATGATGTTGGACTTGCCGCAGCCGTTGGGGCCGACCACGCCCACCAGCTGCCCCGGCAGCATGAAGTTGGTCGGCTCGGCAAAGGACTTGAAGCCCGAGAGCTTGATGGCGTTGAGGCGCACGTGACAGACGGCAGGAGAGAACGGCTGTGGAAGCGGTTGAAAAAAGCGGCAGGCAGGCGCGGCGGCCGGAGAGCAAAGCGCGCATGATACCGCGCCGCCGGCCCTGGCCAGCTAGGCAAATGCTCCTTAATTAATAGCTATCAAGGCACATCCGTATTGCCATGAAGGCATTTTCGGCCTTGCAACGCCCGGATCGCCAACCCCCGAACGGGGGCCGTGCTCAGGGCGCCATGACCCAGGTGGCCACGCGCGCCAGCGGCCTTTCGAGCCACTTTTCCACGCGGTGCGGCAGCATCAGCGGCTTGAGCAGCATGCGCACAGCCTGGTCAGCCGGCAGACGGGTGGAGACGGTGCGGTACACGCGCTCGCTGATGTCCTCGAAGCGCTGCGCGCCTTGCGGAAACAGCATGCCCTTGTGCGCCCACACATGGCGCAGCGCTACGTCCGAGTCGCTTTCGCGCATCTCCTGCAGGCGGCCGTAAAGCACGCGCGCCACACGGGCGCGGCCCACGCGCTGGTGCGCCTGCAGCTCCTTGAAATATTTGAAGAAATGCTTGTAGTGGTTGACCTCATCGCTGCGGATGCGGCCCAGCAGGTCGGTCAGCACCGGCTCGCGGCTGAGGCCGCGCAGGGTCTGGTAATAGGTGGTGGTGCCCGTTTCCACCACGCAGCGCGCCACCATTTCCAGGGTGCGGTCGGCCTCCAGCTCTTCCATGGTGCACAGGCTGGCGTATTCGGCAAAAAAGCTGTCGTAGGCGGTCTGCCATGCAAACGACGGCCAGGCCGCCTGCACGTAGCGCGCCAGGGCGCGGCCGTGCTGCAACTCCTCCGGCTCCCACTGCTCATTCAGCCAAGCGGCCAGCTCGGGATAAGCGGCATAGTGCTCGGAGAGATTGCGGGTGTAGGTGTCGGAGCCGGTTTCAATGAACGAGGCGCTGGCCAGCAGGTAGAACAGCACCTCGTCATCGGCCACCAGGGCGGGGTCGATGGCGGCGTAATCAATCTCTTCCACACGCCAGTGACCAGGACGGCTGGACACCGGCGCCTGGAACGCGGCGGCAGGCGGGGCAACAGAAATAGGCATTGCGCGATGTTAGAACCTGTTCACGGTCTTTTGGAGAGAAAAGGCGCGGCGCGCCAGGTCATTGGCTCGCGTTCTCGTGCAGTGCTTGCGGAGCCTGCTTGGCCCATGAACCGGCGGGGATCCGCACAGCCATCCTCTGTCGGGCTGTCTGCGCGTCAGGTATATGGCCCGTGCCGCTACACTCGCCCCCGCGCGCAACTGGCGATAGGCCCGCCACTCAAAGACGGAGCCGACGTGGATTGCGCCCGCTGCCGCCGGCCAGGCTGGCGCGGGCCGGGCACCACGGGGAAGCGCGCCGCCGTTTCAGCCGTTCGCCTGGGCGGCCCCGCCATGGGGCCCGTCAACCCTTCTCCGAGCACGCCTTACCATGTACGACCGCCGCCAACTCATTGCACAGACCGACCCCGACGTTTGGGCCGCCATCCAGGCCGAGCACCAGCGCCAGGAAGACCACATCGAGCTGATCGCCAGCGAAAACTACGCCTCGCCCGCCGTGCTGGAGGCCGCGGGCACCCAGCTCACCAACAAATACGCCGAGGGCTACCCCGGCCGCCGCTACTACGGCGGGTGCGAGCACGTGGACGTGGTGGAGCAGCTCGCCATCGACCGCGTGAAAGAACTCTTCGGCGCCGAAGCCGCCAACGTGCAGCCGCACTGCGGCGCCAGCGCCAACGAGGCGGTGTTCCTCGCCTTCTTGAAGCCTGGCGACACCATCATGGGCATGAGCCTGGCTGAAGGCGGGCACCTCACCCACGGCATGCCGCTGAACATGAGCGGCAAATGGTTCAACGTGGTGAGCTACGGCCTGAACGAGAAAGAAGCCATCGACTACGACGCGATGGAACGCAAAGCGCACGAAAGCAAACCCAAGCTCATCGTGGCCGGCGCCAGCGCCTACAGCCTGGAGATTGACTGGGCTCGCTTTGCCAAAGTGGCCAAAGACGTGGGAGCCGTCTTCATGGTCGATATGGCGCATTACGCGGGCCTGATCGCTGGCGGCCAATACCCCAACCCCGTGCCGCATGCCGACGTGGTGACCAGCACCACGCACAAGAGCCTGCGCGGCCCGCGCTCGGGCTTCATCCTGATGAAAGCCGAGCACGAAAAAGCCATCAACAGCGCCGTCTTCCCCGGCCTGCAAGGCGGCCCGCTCATGCACATCATCGCGGCCAAGGCTGTGGCCTTCAAAGAAGCGCTCTCGCCCGAGTTCAAGCAGTACGCCGCGCAGGTCAAGAAAAACGCGCAAGCGATGGCCGAAACGCTCACGCAGCGCGGCCTGCGCATCGTCAGCGGGGGCACGCAAAGCCACGTGATGCTCGTTGACTTGCGCGCCAAAGGCATCACCGGCAAGGAAGCCGAGGCTGTGCTGGGCGCTGCGCACATGACGATCAACAAGAACGCCATTCCCAACGACCCTGAAAAGCCCATGGTCACCAGCGGCGTGCGCATTGGCACCCCGGCCATGACCACGCGCGGCTTCAAGGAAGAAGAAGCGCGCGCCACGGCCAACCTGGTGGCCGATGTGCTCGACAACCCGCGCGACGAAGCCAGCCTGGCCGCCGTGCGCGCCAAGGTGGCCGAGCTGGCCCGGCGCTTCCCGGTCTATGGCTGATATTCGCCCTCACCGCCCGCACCATCCGCACGCCCTGCCCTGGCGGCAGGGCTGACCAGCGCCCCCGGCCGAGCGGCATGCGCTGTCCTTTTTGCACCCACACCGACACGCAGGTCATGGAAACCCGCGTGGGTGACGACGGCGCCGCCGTGCGCCGGCGCCGCCAATGCCAGGCGTGCGGCAAGCGCTTCACCACTTACGAGCGGCCTGACATCAGCTTTCCCAGCATCGTCAAGAAAGACGGGCGGCGCGTTGAATATGCGCGCGGCAAGCTGCAAGCCTCATTCAACCTGGCCCTGCGCAAGCGGCCCGTGGGCACCGATCAGGTGGAGGCGGCCCTCGACCGCATCGAGGAAAAACTGCGCACCGCCGCCGAGCGCGAAGTGCCCTCCAGCCATCTGGGCGAGCTGGTCATGCGCGAGCTGAAAAAGCTCGACAAAGTGGCCTACGTGCGCTTTGCCAGCGTGTACCGCAGCTTCAAGGACGTGGACGAATTCAGCGCCCTGGTGGACGAAGTGCGGCGCTGACCCGGGGCCATGACTGCCCAAGACAGCTCACACGGTGGGTGACGCGCACCAGGGCGCCTGCTGGTGCACCAGCCCCATCCACAACCCCCACAGCGCCGTGACCAGCAGGGCCAGCCCGGCCAGGCGCATGCTCCACGGGCCGCGCCCATTGGCGCCCAGGCGCAGCAGCAGCCACGGCCCGGCCAGCAGCGACACGCCGGACCCCAGGGCAAACAGCGCCATCACCATCGCCCCGCTGGCCACGTTGCCTGACAGCGCCGCCACCAGCAGGGCCGAATAAAGCAGCCCGCAGGGCAGCAGCGCCCAGGCCACGCCCAGGCCCAGCGGCGCGCCCAGCCCCCAACGGCCGGTGGCGGCGCGCACGCGCTGCCACACGCGGCGCGCGCCGGTTTCCAGCCACACGGGCTGGCGCGCCAGCACCAGCAGCATCAAGCCCACGGCGGCGGCGGCCAGGTGGAACATGCTCCACACCGGGCGCAAGGCGGCGCTGTGCACGGTCAGCCAGCCCAGCCCTTGCATGGACGCGGCGGCCAGCGCCCCCAAGGCGCTGTAACCCACCAGCCGGCCAAGCTGAAACAGCCCCATCGCCGCGCCGGTGCGCCCCGGCGCGGCCGTACCAATGCCGGCGCAGGCCGCGCCGCACATGGCAATGCAGTGCGGGCCGCCTGCCAGCCCCATCAACAGCGCGGTAAGTGCAAGAGAGGTTTGCATGGGCAATGGAAACTACGCCAGGGCGTGGGAAATCGTGGTCGTGGAAAAAAGCGTGCGGGTTGCGCGGCCGATGTGAAAAGCGAAAGGCCCGGCAAGCATGCGAAGAAATCCGGCAAACGCACCGCCTGCCTGCCACCCGCCGTCAGCCGTGGCCAGCGCAGGCATGGCGCCCGCACGGCGCGGGCGGAGGGGGCATTGTAGAAGCCCGGGCATGCACTGTGGATGGCCAAGGAATCTGCCTCGCCGGCCCGCCCATTCAGCGCCAGGCGCTTCATTTTTTGAAGCAAGTGTCGCCGCGCTGCGGCCAGCTGGCTTGCGCCACTGGCGTTTCAGGCGCCTGTTCGCCAAGTCATCGCGAAACAGGCTCTCAGATGATTTTGGAAAAGCGCGCGCGGGTACGGTCGGCCTGCAGGTATTTGTCAAACACCATGGCCACGCCGCGCACGAAGAACCAGCCCAGCGGCGTGACCTGCACGCTGCCCTCGTCCACCGTTACCAGCCCTTGCTGCGCCATCTCGCGCAGGCGCGCCAGCTCGGCGGCGAAGTAGGAGCGGAAGTCGATCAGGTGCGCCAGTTCAATGGATTCGAACGACACCTCGCCCTGGCACATCAGCGCCATGATGACGGCGCGGCGCACCAGGTCATCGCGCGAGACGGCCAGGCCGCGCACCACGGGCAGGCGGCCCTGGTCCAGCCAGTCCTGGTATTCCTGCAGCGTCTTGGCGTTCTGGCTGTAGGTGGCGCCCACCTTGCCGATGGCCGAGACGCCCAGGCCAATCAGGTCGCAGTCGGGCTGGGTGCTGTAGCCCTGGAAGTTGCGGTGCAGCCGCCCTTGGCGCTTGGCCACGGCCAGCGCGTCGCCAGGCAGGGCGAAGTGGTCCATGCCCACATAGACGTAGCCGCCGTCCATGAAGGCCGCCAGCGCACGCGACAGCATGGCCACCTTGGCGCCGCCTGCGGGCAGGTCGGCCGGCAGAATGCGCCGCTGCGGCTTGAAGCGCTCGGGCAGGTGGGCGTAGGCGTACAGGGCGATGCGGTCGGGCCGCAGCGCGTTCACCTGGGCCAGCGTGCGGTCGAACGATTCGGGCGTTTGTTTCGGCAGGCCGTAGATGAGATCGACGTTGATGGACTCAAAGCCCATGCGCCGCGCCTGCTGCACCAGCTCGAACACCTGCTCGGCCGGCTGCACACGGTGCACGGCTTTCTGCACCTGCGGGTCGAAATCCTGCACGCCGAAGGACAGGCGGTTGAAGCCCAGCGCCGCCAGCGTGTGCAGCCGCCCGGTAGTGACGGTGCGCGGATCCACTTCGATGGAATATTCGCCGCCCGGCGCCAGCGTGAAGTGGCGCCGCAGCATGGCCATCAGCCCGGCCAGCTCCTCATCGCTCAAAAACGTGGGGGTGCCGCCGCCCAAGTGCAGCTGGCTCACCGCGGCCCCGCTGCCCAGGTGCCGCACGTGCAACGCCACCTCGCGCTCCAGATAGCGCAAATAGGGCGCGGCGCGCTCGTGGTGCTTGGTGATGATCTTGTTGCAGGCGCAGTAGTAGCACAGCGACTCGCAAAACGGCACATGGACATACAGCGACAACGGCAGCGCCATGGCCGCCGGGCCGCTGCGCCGCTGCGCCAGCGCGCGCACGTAATCGGCCTCGCCAAAGGCTTCCACGAAGCGGTCGGCCGTGGGGTACGAGGTGTAGCGAGGGCCGGGCACGTCGAAGCGCGTCAGCAGATCGGGCGTGATGGCTTGCATGGGCAGGCAACTCTTGAAATTCAAGGGCCGTAATGTGCAGGCTGGCGCTGGCGCGCGCCTTGACCATGATCAATTTGCACCGGCACGGCGGCGTGGCCGCCCCTGTTCTTCACGCCTTGGCGGCCAGGCTGCGCCACGGGCGTGAACAACCCCCTAGAATCCGCCCGTTCACCCGCTTGCTGCATGCGCAGCCGCCCTGTGCCCATGCCCCTTTCCTCCATCAAAGTCGCCTGCTCCAACTGCAACCTGCGGGAGTTGTGCTTGCCTGTGGGCCTGTCTCCATCCGACCTGGGCCGCTTGGACGAGCTGGTGGCCACGCGGCGCAAGGTCAAGCGCGGCACGGCGCTGTTCAGCAATGGCGAACGCTTTACCGCGCTCTACGCCATCCGCACCGGCTTTTTCAAGACCTGCATCGCCACCGAAGACGGGCGCGACCAGGTCACCGGCTTTCAGATGGCGGGCGAAATCATCGGGCTGGACGGCATCGTGAACGACCGCCACAACTGCGACGCCGTGGCGCTGGAAGATGCCGAGGTGTGCGTCATGCCCTTCGACCGCATTGAGGAACTCTCGCGCCAGGTGCCCGCGCTGCAAAACCACGTGCACAAGATCATGAGCCGCGAGATCGTGCGCGAACACGGCGTGATGCTGCTGCTGGGCAGCATGCGCGCCGAGGAACGCCTGGCCACCTTCCTGCTCAACCTGGTGCAGCGCCTGCACGCGCGGGGGTTTTCGCAGTCGGAACTGGTGCTGCGCATGACACGCGAGGAAATTGGCAGCTACCTGGGCCTGAAGCTGGAAACCGTGAGCCGCACCTTCTCCAAGTTTGCCGAGGAAGGCATTGTTGAAGTACGGCAGCGCCACGTGCGCATTCTGGACACCGAGGCGCTGCGCCGCATCATCAACAGCCCCACCTGCTCCTGAGAACCTGTTCAAAGAGCGGGCTCACTGCGGGGCATGTTTCAGCGCCTCAGCGCGGGGCAGCCTGGCGCGCCGCACTGGCCGCGCGCTCCGCGCGGCCGGCTTTCCAGCCGCCGTAAATGGCCACCAAGCCGGGAATCAGGATCATGGCCCAGATGATCTTGCTCAGGTTGGCCTGCACCCACGGCAGGTTGCCAAACAGGTAGCCCGCCGCGCAAATGCCCAGCACCCAGATCAGCGCGCCGCTCACGTTGAAGAAGGTGAAGCGGCCGCGGCTCATCTCGGCCACCCCGGCCACGAAAGGCACGAAGGTGCGGATGAACGGCATGAAGCGCGCCAGGATGACCGTGACGCCGCCATAGCGTTCGTAAAACGCGTGCGCCCGGTCAAACGCCTTGCGGTTGAAATAGCGCGAGTCTTCCCACTGGAACACCTTGGGCCCGAAATAGCGCCCGATGCTGTAGTTGCACTGGTCGCCCAGAATCGCCGCCGCCAGCAGCACCGCGCACGCCACCGGCAGGCTCAGCAGGCCGGCGCCCGCCAGCGCCCCCACCACGAACAGCAGCGAATCACCCGGCAGAAACGGCATGACCACCACCCCCGTTTCCACGAACACGATGATGAACAGCAGCGCATAGACCCACGGGCCGTACTGCGTGACGAAGGCGTGCAAGTGCTGGTCCACATGCAGGATGAAGTCCACCAGAGACATGACGATTTCCATGGGGCGGCGATTATCCCCGCGCCCCGGCCCCGCCGCCTGGCCCGGCGCCCCGCCCTTGCGCACCGCACCAGCGGCGCGGGGCGCGGCCTTCCTAGAATCGCCCCATGCCCGCCGCCCGCCGCCCCATCCGCGAACTGCCCGACGAACTCATCAGCCAGATTGCCGCTGGCGAAGTGGTGGAACGCCCGGCTTCGGTCGTGCGCGAGCTGCTGGACAACGCGCTGGACGCCGGCGCCACGCAGATCACCGTGCGCCTGCTCGCGGGCGGGGTGCGCCTCATCAGCGTGGAAGACAACGGCGCCGGCATCGCGCCCGACCAGCTGCCCATCGCCCTCAAGCGCCACGCCACCAGCAAAATCGCCAGCCTGGCCGAGCTCGAGGCCGTGGGCACCATGGGTTTTCGCGGCGAGGCGCTGGCGGCCATCAACGCCATTGCCGAAACCACGCTGCTGTCGCGCACGCCCGACCAGGCCAGCGCCTTCTTGCTGCACGGCCGCACCGGCGAGCTGCGCCCCGCCGCCCGCGCCCCCGGCACCACGGTCGAGGTCAAGGAGCTGTTTTTCAGCGTGCCCGCGCGCCGGAAGTTTCTCAAGACCGACGCCACCGAACTGGCCCACTGCCTGGAAGCCATGCGCCGCCACGCGCTGGCGCGGCCCGACGTGGGCTTTGCCCTCTGGCACGAAGGCAAGCTGCTGGAGCAGTGGCGCGCCCAGCACGGCCTGTCGCCTGCCGAAGCCCTCACCCGCCGCCTGGCCGACGTGCTGGGCGACGAATGGCTGCAAGGCAGCCTGGCCGTGGACTGGCACAGCAGCGCCCTGCACGTGACCGGCCGCGTCGGCCTGCCCGACGTGGCCCGCGCCCGCGCCGACCAGCAATACGCCTGGGTCAACGGCCGCTACGTGCGCGACAAGGTCATCCAGCACGCCGCCCGCAGCGCCTATGAAGACGTGCTGCACGGCCACCGCCAGCCCGTGTGGCTGCTGCACGTGCAGATGGATCCGGCGCGGGTGGACGTGAACGTGCATCCCACCAAGATCGAAGTGCGCTTTCGCGACAGCCGCGAAGTGCACCAGGCCGTGCGCTACGCGGTGGAAAACGCCCTGGCCGCCTCGCGCGCCGCGCAGGCGGGCAGCAGCGCCGCACCGGGCGCGGGTTGGCCTGCCAGCGGCGCGCCCGCGCCTGCCCACGCGGCCATGCCATTCACAGCCTCCGCCCCGCCCGTCTGGCCGCGCCCCACGGCCCAGCAGCCGCTGGCATTTTCAAAGCCTTTTTCGGCCTCAGGGCAGGATGGTTCTGCCCTGGCAGCTCCTTTTTTTGAAGCAACCCCATCCCCCGGCAATGCCCCGCCTGCCGTGCAGGAGGCGGCCACGCCCTGGCCGCTGCAAGAGCCGCCCGCCGCCACCGGCAACGGCCCGGCCCCCGGCCCCGACGACTGGCCCCTGGGCCGCGCCATCGCCCAGCTGCACGGCGTTTACGTGCTGGCCGAAAACCGGCACGGCCTGGTCATCGTGGACATGCATGCCGCGCACGAGCGCATCGTCTATGAACGGCTGAAGGCGCAACTGGGCGCGGCCGCCGGCAGCGCGGATGACGCAGGCGGCACGGGGGCCAGCACGGATGACGGCACGCAAGGCACAAGCCGCGCGGCCAGCGCCCGCCTGCAAAGCCAGCCGCTGCTCATCCCCGCCACCTTCGCTGCCACGCCGCAGGAAGTGGCCACCGCCGAGGAACACGCCGCCACCCTGGCCCGGCTGGGCCTGGAAATCACGCCCTTCTCGCCCAAGACCCTGGCCGTGCGCGCCGTGCCCGCGCCGCTGGCCGCGGGCGATGCCGTGGCCCTGGCCCGCGCCGTGCTGGCCGAGCTGGCCCAGCACGAGGCCGCTACCGTGATCGAACGCGCGCAGCACGAACTGCTGGCCACCATGGCCTGCCACGGCGCCGTGCGCGCCAACCGCCGCCTCACGCTGGAGGAGATGAACGCCCTGCTGCGCCAGATGGAAGCCACCGACCGCGCCGACCAGTGCAACCACGGCCGCCCCACCTGGCGCCAGCTTGGCATGCGCGATCTGGACGCGCTGTTTCTGCGCGGGCGCTGAACGGGTGCCGGAGACAGCGCCCGCAGCCCGCGAGGCGCGCTTGGCTGGCGGGGCGGGCGCGCCTCAGCCGCCCGTCACGGGCGGAAAGAACGCCACCTCGGCGCCGTCGGCCAGCGCGGCGTCGTCAAAGGCCATGACCTGGTTGAGCGCCATGCGCACGGCCTGGCCACGGGCCAGCGCCTGGGCATGGGCGCCGCCACGGGCAATCAGTTCGTCGCGCAAAGCGCCCAGGGTGGGGGCGGCGGTTTCCAGCGTTTCCGCGCCCGTGCCCAGCGCCTCGCGAATGGCGGCGAAATAGCGCACCGTGACTTTCATGCCAGCAATTCCTTCAGGGAGAGAAAGCGCACCGTGTCGCCGGGCGCGATGGTGTGGCCCGCGGGCAGGTCCACCAGCCCGTCGGCCCAGTGGGCGGAGGTGAGCACGCCCGAACTCTGGTTGGGGTACAGGTCCAGCCCGCCCCCGGCGTTGCGGCGCACGCGCAGGAACTCGCGGCGCTTGTCGGGGCGGGGCCAGGCGAAGTCGGCCCGCAGGGGCTGAGCTGGCACGGCCACGTCTGCCACGCCCATGAGGCGCAGCACGAAGGGGCGCACCAGCAGCACAAAGGTGGCCAGGCTGCTGACCGGGTTGCCCGGCAGGCCGATGAAGTGCGCGCCCGGGGCACCAGCGCCATGCGGGTGCGCCGCGCGGCCCACGTGGCCAAAGGCGAAGGGTTTGCCCGGCTTCATGGCGATTTGCCACAGCGCCAGCGCGCCCAGTTGCTGCACGGCGGGCTTGATGTGGTCTTCCTCGCCCACGCTCACGCCGCCGCTGGTCAGGATGAGGTCATGCCCTTCGGCGGCCTGCGCCAGCGCGGCCAGGGTGGCGGCGCGGTCGTCGGGCACGATGCCCAGATCGCTCACCGCGCAGCCCAGCCGCTGCAGCAGCGCGCGCAGCACGAAGCGGTTGCTGTTGTAGATGGCGCCCGGCTTCATTTGCGCGGGCGGCACTTCGCCGGGCATGACCAGCTCGTCGCCCGTGCTCAGCAAGGCCACGCGCGGGCGCGCCGCCACGCACAGCCGGCTGCCCCCCACGCTGGCGGCCAGGCCAATACTGGCGGGCGTAAGTCGCTCCCCTTTTTGAAGCACCGTGGCGCCGTGGGCAATGTCTTCGCCCGCACGGCGCACCCACTGCCCGGCCGCGGGCGCGGCGGGCAGGCGCACGCACGCGCCGCCGTCCAGCGCCTCGGCCTCTTCCTGCATGACCACGGTGTCGGCCCCTTCAGGCAGCGGCGCGCCAGTGAAGATGCGGGCGGCCGTGCCGGGCGCCAGCGGCGCGCCGGCCTGGCCGGCGGCAATGCGCTGGCTGACCGGCAGCACCGTGCCGGGCGTGGCCGCGTCGGCGGCGCGCAGGGCATAGCCGTCCATGGCGCTGTTGTCGTGCGGCGGCACGTGCAGGGGCGAGACCAGGTCTTGCGCGAGCACGCGGCCGTCGGCCTCGAAGGTGCTGACTTCTTCCGTGCGCGCCAGTGGCGTGGCCCGCGCCAGCAGGGCGGCCAGCGCTTCATCCAGCGGCATCAGGGGCGGGCGTTTGGCAGTGGTGGTGTTCATGCGGTGGCGGCCGGGTGGTGGCGGGACGGGTCGTAGGCAAAGCGCGCGCCTTGCGCCAGCAGCCAATCGGCCACGGCGGCGGGCTGGTTCAAATCCAGCACGGGGCGCTGCGTGGCCTGGGGCAGTTGCGCGGGCGAATCGGTGGCGATGGCGGCCACGAAGGCGTCGCCAGGGTAATGCGCGGTGTGGCCGGTGGCGGCGCGCCAGACCTCGATCTTGGGCAGGTCGGCGTGGCGGAAGCCCTCCACCAGCACCCAGTCCACGCCGTCCCACAGCTCGGCAATCAGGTGGTGCACCGACAGCTCGGCCGCCTGCTCGAACTCGCGCACCAGCGCCAGCCGGTGGCTG
The DNA here is from genome assembly GCA_003859965.1 of Comamonadaceae bacterium OH2545_COT-014. Lineage (GTDB taxonomy): Bacteria > Pseudomonadota > Gammaproteobacteria > Burkholderiales > Burkholderiaceae_C > Ottowia. Next base: position 76,339 of record RQYR01000003.1, read on the forward strand.
GAGGCGATGACGACCTCGAACGCGCCTGCCTCGCGGTGGCGGTGGCTGTCTTTGCCGGGGTGGTCGATGTCGAAGCGGTGATGTGCGTGCTTGACCACGGAAACCCGCTGGCCGCGCGCCTTGAAGACGGGAATCATCGCCTCGATGAGCTGCGTTTTGCCTGCGCCGGAATAGCCGGCGATGCCAATGACGTTCATGCAATGCAAAGATGAAAAAGCCGGGCCACAAAAGCCGCTGCCCCGTGGCCGCCCGGCGGATGCAATGGCGAAAGGCCCGCGCCCGCGGGGGGCGCGGCGGGGCCATTCTTTTTTTACTTCAGCGCCTTGTAGCGCACACGCTTGGGCTTGGCGCCCTCTTCGCCCAGGCGCCTGATCTTGTCGGCTTCGTATTCTTGGTAGTTGCCGTCAAAAAACACCCACTGGCTGTCGCCCTCAGCCGCAAGGATGTGGGTGCAGATGCGGTCGAGGAACCAGCGGTCGTGGCTGATGACCATGACGCTGCCGGCAAATTCGAGCAGCGCATCCTCCAGCGCACGCAGGGTTTCCACGTCCAGGTCGTTCGAGGGTTCGTCCAGCAGCAGCACGTTGCCGCCCTGCATCAGCGTTTTGGCCAAGTGCAAGCGGCCGCGTTCACCGCCCGAGAGCATGCCCACCTTCTTCTGCTGGTCGCCGCCGTTGAAGTTGAAGCGCCCGCAGTAGGCGCGGCTGGGCATCTGGAACTTGCCGACGGTGATGATGTCCAGCCCGCCGGAGATATCTTCCCACACAGTCTTGTCGTTCGCCAGGTCCTCCCGGCTCTGGTCCACAAAGGCCATTTGCACGGTCTTGCCGATCACCACTTCGCCGCTGTCGGGCTGCTCCTTGCCCGCGATTAGGCGGAACAGCGTGGACTTGCCCGCGCCGTTGGGGCCGATGATGCCCACGATGGCACCGGCGGGCACCTTGAAGCTCAGGTTGTCGATCAGCAAGCGGTCGCCAAAGCTCTTGCTCACGTTCTTGAACTCAATCACCTCGGTGCCCAGGCGCTCGGCCACGGGGATGAAGATTTCCTGCGTTTCGTTGCGCTTCTGGTATTCGTAGTCGCTCAATTCCTCGAAGCGGGCCAGGCGCGCCTTGCTCTTGGCCTGGCGCCCCTTGGGGTTCTGGCGCGCCCACTCCAGCTCTTTCTTCATGGCCTTGGCGCGCGCGTCCTCGCTCTTTTGCTCTTGCTCCAGGCGCTTTTCCTTCTGCTCCAGCCAGGTGCTGTAGTTGCCCTTGTAGGGAATGCCGTGGCCGCGGTCCAGTTCCAGAATCCACTCGGCCGCGTTATCAAGGAAGTAACGGTCGTGCGTGATGGCCACCACGGTGCCGCCAAAGCGTTGCAAGAACTGCTCCAGCCACTCCACGCTTTCGGCGTCCAGGTGGTTGGTGGGCTCGTCCAGCAGCAGCATGTCGGGCTTGCTCAAAAGCAGCTTGCACAGGGCCACGCGGCGCTTTTCACCGCCCGAAAGGTTCTTGATGACGGCATCCCAAGGGGGCAGGCGCAGCGCATCGGCGGCGATTTCCAACTGATGCTCGCTGTCGGTGCCAGCGGCGGCGATGATGGCCTCCAGCTTGCCCTGCTCTTCGCTCAGCGCGTCGAAGTCCGCATCTGGCTCGGCATAGGCGGCGTAGATTTCATCCAGCCGCGCACGCGCGTCGTTCACTTCTTTCATCGCCTCTTCCACCGCCTGGCGCACGGTGTGCTCGGGGTTGAGCTGCGGTTCTTGCGGCAGGTAGCCAATGTCCAGCCCCGGCATGGGCGTGGCTTCGCCCTCGATCTCTTTATCAATGCCCGCCATGATCTTGAGCAGGGTGGACTTGCCCGAGCCGTTCAGGCCCAGCACGCCGATCTTGGCGCCGGGGAAGAAGCTGAGCGAAATGTCTTTCAAGATCTGCCGCTTGGGCGGCACGATCTTGCTGACGCGATTCATGGTGTAGACGTACTGGGCCATGTCGGGAATGTCCTAAAGAGAGAAAACGGGAAACGGGGGCCGCCGGCGTGCGGGCTGGCGGCGGGCAACGGCCTGTGGCGCACCACAGCCGCGGGCCGGCGCAGCACACTTGCCCTGGCTGGCGCGCCGTAGCGGCACGCGGCCCGGGCAGGGCCAAAACGGCGATTATCGACTCATGCCACAATAGCGCCTCCTCGCGGCTCACCAGTTCGCCGCGATGGCAGCGACTCGCTGGGGCCGCCACAGGGTTCATCCGCTGCAACCCGCCCGCGCCCACTGGACCAACCGATCAGCCTTCAACTGGCCCGGCGCCCTGCACTCCGCCCGACGGATCAGCGCCGGAACGGGCCGATCCGTGCTGCATCCGCCAACGGGTGCTCTTTTTCCCGAATGAACTTTGAAGATCTGAAACTGGCGCCGGCCATTGTGAAAGCGGTGCACGAACAGGGCTACACCGCCCCCACCCCCATCCAGGCGCAGGCCATTCCCGCCGTGCTTGAAGGGCACGACCTGCTGGCTGGCGCGCAAACCGGCACCGGCAAAACCGCCGGCTTCACCCTGCCCATGCTGCACCTGCTGGCTGGCCGCCCGGCCGCCCGGCCCGGCTGCATCCGCGCACTGGTACTCACCCCCACGCGCGAGCTGGCCGCGCAGGTCGAGGAATCGGTGCGCGCCTATGGCAAATACCTTGACCTGCGCTCCACCGTCATCTTCGGCGGCGTGGGCATGAACCCTCAGATTGAGCGCATCAGCCAAGGCTGCGACATCCTCGTGGCCACTCCCGGCCGCCTGCTCGATTTGGCCGGCCAGGGCCACGTGGACCTGGCCACGGTCGAAATCCTGGTGCTGGACGAAGCCGACCGCATGCTGGACATGGGCTTCATCCACGACGTGAAAAAAGTCCTGGCCCTGCTGCCGCGCGACAAGCAGAGCCTGCTGTTTTCCGCCACCTTCAGCAACGAAATCCGCGAACTGGCCGGCGGCCTGCTGAAAAACCCGCAAAGCATCCAGGTCACGCCGCCCAACACCACGGTGGAGCGCATCAAGCAGCTCATCTACCCCGTGGGCCGCGCCCGCAAGAAGGAAGTGCTGGCCCACCTGATCGAACAGGGCAACTGGAGCCAGGTGCTGGTGTTCACCCGCACCAAGTACGGCGCCAACCACGTGGCCGACTACCTCACCAAGCACGGCATCAAGGCCATGGCCCTGCACGGCAACAAGAGCCAGAGCGCCCGCACCCAGGCGCTGGCCGAATTCAAAAGCGGCGAGCTGCGCGCCCTGGTGGCCACCGACATCGCCGCGCGCGGCATCGACATTGACGAGCTGCCGCACGTGGTGAACTACGAAATCCCCAACGTGCCCGAGGACTACGTGCACCGCATCGGCCGCACCGGCCGCGCCGGCGCCAGCGGCGAAGCCGTGAGCCTGGTCTGCATGGACGAAGAAGGCTTCATGCACGAGATCGAGAAGTTCACCCGCCAGCAAATCCCCGTGCAGATCCTGGACGGCTTTGGCCCCGAGGAAGGCGAGAAGGCCGAGCCCATCGCCATGGGCCGCCAGACCCTGTGGGGCGGGCTGGGCAAGCCCCCCGGGCGCGAGGTCATGCAGGCCGCCGCCCGCGCCGCGCGCCAGGAGATGATGCAGCGCATCCGCGACAACAAGGCCGCCCAGGGCCAGCGCGGCGGCAAGAAGCCCCAGGCCCGCGCCGAAGGCCCGGCCGCCGCGTCAGGCGGTGAAGCCGCCGACGGCGCCCCCCGCCGCCCCGCGCCAGCCAATGCCGGCCCCGGCGCCGGCAATAGCAACGCCCCCGGCAAAAGCCGAAACCGCCGCCGCCGGCGCAATGGCGGCAACAACCCGGGAGCGGGCCAGCCGCAAGGCCAGGGCATGCGCCCGCGCGCCACGCGCGAGCCACGCGAGTTCGACGACGATTTCGACGACGACCGCCTGCCCCGCCACATCGACCCGCTGCAAACCAACCTGCACGGCCGCCGCCGCGACCATGGCCCCAGCCACGGCGCGCACGGCCAGCCCGACCCCATGCGTACCAGCATCGACATGATGGGCAAAGGCAGCGGTAAGAAACGCAACCGCTCTGGCGGCGGCGGTGGCTTCAGCGGCTACCGCTGAAGCGCCACCCCGGCGCGGCGCCGCGCGGCCCCACCAGCCCCCCGCGCCGGGGCCGCGCCCTCCCCTTCAAGGCTCCGCTGCGGAGCCTTTTTCATGCCCGTCGCCAGAGCGCACACGCACCGCCAGTGATGAAGCATGAAAATGGCATTTCAGGCTGTATTTACGGCCTGAGGCGCTATGATTTTTGAATAAATGAAACCGGGCGCGGGCCGCACGGGCTGCCCCCCCGGCAACGACAGGCATGGGCACACGGACGAGCCAGGCCGTTGGCAATGCTGGCGGCACATGTCCCTATCGTCGCCCGCCCTTATCAAAGCCACTGTCAAACCATTTCAAAGCAGCGGCTCGGCCTTGCTGGGCAACAATATGTTCAGCTGTTCGACCGCTGCAAAGCGCACGTTTTCCGCACCGCTGCGCACGGCAAAATGCTTCTTGCCGCATTCGATTTTCAAGGTTTCATTGCGGCGCAATGCGCCATCCACTAGGCTGGACTTGGTTTCCGCCACGAAATACACCCGTTTGTCATCTTCAAACACCACGGCCCAATCGGGGTTGTAGCGGCCCAGCGGCGTGTCGATCTTGAACGCGCCGGGCAGTTTGAAGAAAAAGCGCACGCGCGCATCCAGCGCACAGTCGCGGGCAAAGCGGCTTTCCACTTCGCTGTCGCTGGGCACGCAGTCAAACGCCGGAGCCTTGCCGGGCGCTTGCAGCGGCTGGGCCTGCATCAGCGTTTTGTGCAAAGGCGGCGTGCGCGCATCCGGCCCGGGCGGATACACGCTGCTCAAATAGGTTTCCACCGGCTCAAACAGCGTCATTTCATAACGGTGGCCATTGATTTCGCGGTATTCAATGCCCTCCACCTGCAAAGCCTGCAAGGTGTTGCGCATGGCCTGCAAGGCCATATCGAGAAAGACCTGCGGGTTGACCGTCAACTCATCCAGCCGCCCGCAACCATCCAGAATGGCAAACACGCTGGCGCGGCTGATGTGCACGCGGCTTTGGATATAGGCATACACATCCGGCACCACAGCGGGCAAGCGCACTTCATGCTGCCCCGTGCCGCTCAATACGCCGCTGATGCCTTGGGCATCCATCACAATTTTTGCCTTGCTGGCCTGTACCTGCGGGCGCTGTACGGGCGGGTATTGCTGCCTATCGCCCAGGGCTTTGATGCAATCGACAATCAGCTGTTTGCTATCGAGCTTGACGCTGTAGCGCGTCTGGTAATTGATTTTTTGCCAAATCGCCTCAAACAGCGCCTGCTCCTCGGGATTCAACTCCTTGCGCGCCACCCGCACCTTGGCGCGGGCATTTTTGGTGCGGCCTGCAAACGATGCGCCCGTGTCTTCCTCAATTTCCTTCTGCAATTGGCCGGCAAAATCCTCATAGCTTTCATTGGCCACCACCGTTAGCACGTTGATGGCTTTATCGGGCACGCGTTCGCCCTGCGCATTGACGCAAAGGCGCAGGCCGCGGCCGATTTCCTGGCGCTTTTTCAGCGTGCTGTGCGTGTCGTTGAGCGTGCAGATCTGAAACACATTGGGGTTGTCCCAGCCTTCGCGCAGGGCCGAGTGGCTGAAGATGAATTGCAGCGGCTCATCCAAGCTCAGCAGCCGCTCCTTGTCGCGCATGATGAGGGCGTAGGTGTCATCATCCTTGGCGGTGTGGCCGCCGGTGTCTTTCCAGATGGTTTGCGCCTTGCTGCCTTTGCCCTTGCGGTCTCCAGAAAAATAGCCGTTATGCACCTGGCTGGCCGGGTGCGCAATCAAATCCGGATATTTTCGGGCATATTGCGTGAATATGTCTTCAAACCACTGGGCGAATTTGCCCGGCTGCGGTTGGTCGTCGGCATCGTATTGGCGGTAATGGGCCACTTTGTCGATGAAAAACAGGCTCAAGACCTTGATGCCCAGCGGCTGCAATTGTTTCAGCTTGGCAAAATGCGCCGCTATGGTGCGCTCCATCTGGTAGCGCTGCACCGCGTCTTGCAGCGCATCTTGCCGCTGGCCCACGCGCAGCACGCGCCCGCCAGAAAATTCGATCTCGTCGCCGCGAATATCGTTGAGCACATAGCCCTGCTGGTAAACATCACGCCCTTTGCTTTTTTCGTGCAAATCATCGCCGGGCTTGATGGAAACTTCCTTGCGCAACACGCCGTTTGCGCCATTCACATCCATGCGCACCCGCGCCGTCATGCTTTTGGCTTTGGGCTCAATTTTCACCAATTCCACAAAGGCTTGATTGTGGCCATCCTGTTCCTCAATGCCATCCACCTCAATTTGCTTGACCAGCCCCAGATCATAGGCCTGCACCGGGCTGAGTGAATACAGCCGGTTATAGGCATTCTTGTGCGTGGCCGAATAACGCAGCGTACACAGCGGATTCAAGTCGCGCAGGGCTTTTTGGCGAATTTCCGTTTCAAAGTTTTGCGGCTCATCCACAATCACGATCGGGTTGACGGCACGAATGTACTCAATGGGCGCAAACGCCCGCTCGCCCTGCTGGTTGATTTTGTTTCCGTCCTTGGCAAAGCTATCGATATTGATGACCAGCACGCTCAAGGCATCGGCCTGCGCAAAGTGGCGTAAATCATTCAAGCGATCACGATCGTACAAAATGGGCACGCAAGGCACATTGTCATAATCCTGCGTAAAATGCTGACGGGTAATGGCCAGGTTTTTCATCGTGCCTTCGCGTATGGCCACGCTGGGCACGACGATCACGAATTTCTTGAAACCATACACCTTGTTCAACTCATACATGGTTTTGATGAAGGTGTAGGTCTTGCCCGTGCCGGTTTCCATCTCCAGCGTGAAATGCGGGCAATATTCTCCATTTTCCATACGGTCTGCCGCCAGTTCGGCCACGGGGTCAATCCCGCTGGCCTCTTGCACCTTGCGCACGTTTTGCAGCATTTGCGCCTCGGCAATCCAGAGGCGGTTGGCAATGCTGCCATCGGCCGCGTACTGAACGCTGCCGGGGCTTTGTTGCAGGCTGAAAGCCGTGCTGGCCATAGGCTGGCCGTCAAACGCCTGCACCACGGCCTGCACGGCGCGGGCCTGATAGTCCTGGTGCGTGAATTTCAGGCGCACGCCGGGTGTGCTGGGGCGGGTTTGCTCGCTGCTCATGCCTGCCTCCTCAAATCACCGTCAGGCCAATGTCCAGCCCTTGCAATTCCAGTTGCAGGTTGGCCAATTGCTCATCGGCCTTGGCGCCCACAAAGCAGGAATTGAGCATCACCACTTGAGCGGGTTGGGCACGGGCAATTTCGTCTTTCAGCACGTCCTGGTAAGGCTCGAAGCACAGCCAAAGTTGGCGCCCGTTTTCCAGCAACACGCGGTGCACGGTCACGCCCGCCACGGTTTTGGCTTTGCTGATGGCCTGCACACCCAAAGCGCCCAGGCCCATTTTCAACAGCAGCTCGGCCAGCATGGCGGTTTGCGCATCGGGCGCTTGCGGCGCGGCTTTTTCGGCCTGCTGGAACATCTCCAACTGTTCGCGCAAGGCTTGGGCATCCACATCGCTGCGCCATTGCTTGAAATGGCTGGGCGCCAATGTGAACTGCGCACAGGCTAGGTCTTGCGTTTTCTCTGGCTGCTCGGCTTTCAGCTTTTCAATCACCTTGTCGATGCGCGCGCGGGTGATGTCGGCAATGGTGCGGTAGCCCGCCTTCCAGGCTTCGGTGTTTTCTTCCAGCTTTTCCGGGATTTGCACGCAAATGCACTGGCGGCTGCCGCCGTCTTCCAGGTTCAATTCCATCACCGCCTGCATGGTGGTGCCGGAACCGGCGAAGAAGTCGAGAACGATATCTTGCGGATTCATTCCAGCCTTTAGAATATCAAAAATCAACCCACTGGGCTTTGGATTCTCAAATATATTCATATTCCCTAGGGCCTCCGATATTTCAGAAGAACCCTTGGTATTCAAAGGAACAAAATCCCACAAAGTTGTCCACGTTATCCCATTTTTGACATCGCAAAGAAATCTTTTCAGCTTCGGACGCCCCTTTCCATCATCTCCAAAATAAATTTCATCATTCGCAATCAATTCATCTATTTTTTCTTTGCTAAAGCGCCAATTACCGTTAGACGATGGATAATGACTCTCTCCCGTTTCTGGGTTGACGATTGGAAAATTCAAAGATTGTACATATCTGCCACCTTTGACGTTCGACATCAAGTCTCCCGGCATCCAGACACCTTTTGGGTGATTGTCCGGGTTTTTATATCTTGATAGCTGAACTTCTGTTCTTTCGCGAAGATTAATTATTGAAGAAAGCGGTCTTTTACAATAACAAATTATATATTCATGTTGCGCCCCTATCAATTTATCGTTTGGCGGCGTGCTTCTTTTTCTCCATATAATTTGCGCAACAAAATTCTCCTCCCCAAAAATCTCATCACACACCAGTTTGAGATTTGCCGCCTCGTTGTCGTCGATACTGATAAAGATCACCCCATCATCGCGCAACAAATTGCGCGCCAGATACAGGCGTGGGTACATCATGGACAGCCAGGCGCTGTGGTAATGGCCGTTTTCCTTGCTGTTTTTCTTCCACAGGCTTTGCTTGTTCAAAAAGCCGGATGCATCGCGCTCGCCGGTGCGGCGCTGGTAGCCTTCCAGCGTTTCGGTGTAGTCGTCGGGGTAAACAAAGCTGTCGTTGCCGGTGTTGTACGGCGGGTCGATGTAAATCATCTTGACCTTGCCGTAATAGCTTTTCTGCAAGACGCGCAGCACCTCCAGGTTTTCGCCCTCGATCAACATGTGGGGGGCGTGCGCGGGGTTGCCGGGGGCGGGCAACAGGGTGGCGCTGGTGGTTTTCTGAATCTCGCGCCGGGCGGCGGCTTTGCCGGCCCAGCTGAGTTCGTAATGCTCGTTTTCCGGGGCAATGCGCTCTTGCCCGAGAAGGGTTTTCAGCCGGTCGAAATCGATTTGCTGGTCGCTGGCGACTTCGGGCGCGATTTGGCGAATGGCGGCCAGCAATGCTTGCTGGCGCTGGGTGTGTGTGTCGGGGCTATGGCTTAGCTCAGCCCCGGCGCAAGGCGGGCTGCTGGGCTGCTGGGCTGCTGGGCTGCTGGGCTGCTGGGCTGCTGGGCTGCTGGGCTGCTGGGCTGCTGGGCTGCTGGGCTGCTGGGCTGCTGGGCTGCTGGGCATAATTGTACCTTAACCTATTGATTTAAAAAGGATTTTTCATGTTTTGACCCTGGATTTTCGTGGCTTTTTTCAGCGTGTTGGCGCGCGCCAGGCCTGAGGCCAAAAAAAGCGGTGCGCTGGTTTGCCGGCGCACCGCTTGGGTTTCATGGGGCAGGGGCCAGGCGTTTACGCGAGCTTCTCGGCCACCCAGCCCTGCACGCTTTGCAGCGCGGCGGGCAGCGCGGTGGCGTCGGTGCCGCCGGCCATGGCCATGTCGGGCTTGCCGCCGCCTTTGCCGCCCACTTGTTGGGCGACGAAGTTGACGAGCTCGCCCGCTTTGAGCTTGCCTACGCTGTCCTTGGTCACGCCTGCGGCCAGTTGCACCTTGTCGCCATCCACCGTGGCCAGCACGATGGCGGCGCTCTTGAGCTTGTCCTTGAGCTTGTCCAGCGTGTCGCGCAGGGTTTTGGCGTCAGCCCCGTCGAGCTGGGCGGCCAGCACTTTCAGGCCGCCCACGTCGATGGCCTGGGCGGCCAGCTCGTCGCCTTGGGATGAGGCGAGCTTGCCTTTGAGGGCGGCGATTTCCTTTTCCAGCGCCTTGGCATGTTCGAGCTGCTGCTCCAGCTTGGCTTGCAGCTCGTGCACGGGGGCCTTGAGGGTGCGGGCGGCCTGGGCCATGGTGGTTTCGAGCTGCTGCACATAGGCCAGGGCCTTGGCGCCAGTGATGGCTTCCACACGGCGTACGCCAGCGGCCACGCCGCCTTCCATGACGAGCTTGAACAGGCCGATTTCGCCGGCGCGCTGTACGTGCGTGCCGCCGCAGAGTTCGCGGCTGTCGCCAATATCGACCACGCGCACCACGTCGCCGTATTTTTCGCCAAACAGCATCATGGCGCCGCTGGCCTTGGCGTCCTCAATGCCCATTTCGCGGATGACGGTGGGCGCATCGGCCACGATTTCGGCGTTGACCAATTGCTCGATGCGGTGCAATTGCTCTTGCGTGACGGGGGCGTTTTGCACGAAGTCGAAGCGGGTTTTGTCCTCATCGACCAGCGAGCCTTTTTGCTGCACGTGCTCGCCCAGGGTTTCGCGCAGGGCTTTGTGCATCAGGTGCGTCACGCTGTGGTTGCGTGTGGTGGCGGCGCGCAATTCGGCGTTGACGGCGGCCTGCACCGCATCGCCCACTTTGAGGCTGCCGCTTTGCAGCACGCCGTGCTGGCCAAAGACGTCGGCCTTGATTTTTTGCGTGTCCTGCACATCAAACACCGCGCCGCTGGCGGTGGTGATTTGGCCGCGGTCGCCTACCTGGCCACCGCTTTCGGCGTAGAAGGGTGTCATATCCAGCACGACCACGCCGTGCTGCCCGGCTTGCAGTTGCTGCACAGGCACGCCGTCGGCATAGAGCGCGAGCACGGTGGCGCTTTCATTCAGGCTGGTGTAGCCGGTGAAGCGGCTGGGCGCGCCGTCGTAGGCGAGCTGCTTGTCCATCTTGAACTTGCCGGCGGCGCGGGCCGTGTCTTTCTGGTGCTGCATGGCGGCGTCGAAGCCCGCCACGTCCACCGTCACGCCGCGCTCGCGGCACACGTCTTGCGTGAGGTCGAGCGGGAAGCCGTAGGTGTCGTGCAGTTTGAAGGCCACGTCGCCAGGCAGGGTTTGCACGCCGCCCGCCAAGGCGCTGTCCAGAATTTCCATGCCATTGGCCAGCGTTTCGAAGAAGCGCTCTTCCTCGGTCTTGAGCGCTTCGGTGATGCGCGCTTCTTGCTCGGCCAGGCGCGGGTAGGCCGCGCCCATTTGCTGCACCAGATCGCGCACCAGCTTGTGGAAGAAGGGCTTTTTCTGCCCCAGCTTGTAGCCGTGGCGGATGGCGCGGCGGATGATGCGGCGCTGCACGTAGCCGCGGCCTTCGTTGCTGGGGATCACGCCGTCGCTGACCAGAAACGCGGTGGCGCGGATGTGGTCGGCAATCACCTTGAGCGAAGGGTTGTCCAGATCGGTACAGCCGGTTTCACGTGCGGCCGCCTTGATGAGCGCCTGGAACAAATCAATCTCGTAATTGCTGTGCACGCCTTGCAAGATGGCGGCCAGGCGCTCCAGGCCCATGCCGGTATCGACGCAGGGCGCGGGCAGGCGGGTGACGCTGCCATCCTCGTGCATCTCGAACTGCATGAACACGTGGTTCCAGATTTCGATGAAGCGGTCGCCGTCTTCATCGGGGCTGCCCGGCGGGCCGCCGGGGATGTGCGGGCCGTGGTCGTAAAAGATTTCCGAGCAGGGGCCGCAGGGGCCGGTATCGGCCATCATCCAGAAGTTGTCGCTCTTGTATTTGCCGCCCTTGTTGTCGCCGATGCGGATCACGCGCTCGGGCGGCAGGCCGATGACTTGCGTCCAGATGTCATAGGCCTCGTCGTCCTCGTGATAGACAGTGGCCAGCAGCTTTTCGGGCGGCAGACCATAGACCTTGGTCAACAGCTCCCAGCCCCAGAGGATGGATTCCTTCTTGAAGTAGTCGCCAAAGCTCCAGTTGCCCAGCATCTCGAAGAAGGTGTGGTGGCGCGCGGTGTAGCCCACGTTTTCCAGATCGTTGTGTTTGCCGCCTGCACGCAGGCTGGCCTGCACGCTGGTGGCGCGCACGTAGGGGCGCTTGTCAGTGCCCAGGAACACGTCCTTGAACTGCACCATGCCGCTGTTGGTGAACATCAGCGTGGGGTCATTGGCAGGCACGAGCGAGGACGAGGGCACGATGGTGTGGCCCTTGGCGGCGAAGAAGTCCAGAAAGCTCTGGCGGATTTCGGCGACGGAGGTGGGGGTGGAGGGTTTGTCGGTGGTCATGGTGTGAAAAGCAAGCGCGGCCCCAGGGCCGGCGCGGTCGGTGTCATGCAAGCCGTTTCATGCGAGCAGTTGATAGCGCAGCCCGCTGAAGCGGGCGAAATCCTTGTCGAAAGTGAGCACCTCGGCCTGGTGCTCGATGGCCAGTGCGGCGATGTGGGCGTCGTTGGTGAGGTTGCCGCCCTGCCCCGCTTCCAGCAGCAGGCGGCCCAGGATGCCCGCGTGGGCCTGGCCCGGATGGACGATGCGCGCGTGCGGGTGCGTCAGCCAACCATCGACCAGGCTCAGCGCATCGGCCACAGGCAGCGGCATGGGCAGCAGGCCGCGCTGCGTGGCAATGCGGATAAAGCCCACCAGCACCAGCCAGGCAAAGCCCACGCCTTCGCGGCTGTCCAGCGCGCCTTCCAGTGCCTTGCACGCGGCCGCGTGGTGCGGGCTGCCGACGTGCACGGCGTTGAACAGCACGTTGATGTCGGGCAGCTTCATCGGCCACGCATCATCTGGGCGATGATCTCGGCGTCTTCCAGCGAGCCGGCCAGCTTGTTCAGGCGCGTGAAGTCCATACCAGCCGGCAGGCCCATGTCGAAGGTGCGCTGCACGAAGGGCGGCGCCTCGGGCACGGCGGCCTGCGCCGGGGCGTGCAGCGGCACCAGCTTGGCCACGGGCTTGTTGTGGCGGGTGATGATGACTTCCTCGCCCCGCTCGGCACGGGCAACGTATTCGCTCAGGTGGGTCTTGGCCTCGAACAGGCCAACGGCGGCGGTCATGGCAAGATGGCTGGAAACTGGTTGAATCAACCAGATTCTAGCGGTTTGCGCCTGTTCTTGCCGGCCAGCTCAGCCGCCTGATTGAAAGCGACGGCCTGCCTGCACGTCCGCGGCACGGGGGGTGAACTTGGTTCCTGCGGCACGCAGCCCCCAAACCAGCTCGACGAAAGCCACGTTGTTGACCAGTGGCTCGCCGCCCAGAATGAGCCAATAACCCACGCCGTCCACCCAGAACAGCATGAAGGTGGTGGTGGGCAGGAGCATGTCGATGCCGTCATGAAAAGAAACGGCACGGCCGCTGCCGGCCCAGCCCCGCTGGCGCTGGCGCGCGGCAAAGTCGAAAAAGTCCGCTGCGGCGGCGCACAGGGTTTCGGCTTCTTCTTCCGAATAGCCGGTGCGCGCCAGGCAGAAGCCCTCATCCGAGGCAAGCGCCGCCGTGCGTGAGCCGGACAGGCCGGCAATGGCATGCGGCAGGTAGTTGTCGAGCTTGGTGTCGGGCGCGCGCAGCGGGCGCGAAACTTCGTGAATCCAGCCTTCTTCCAGGCTGGTGGCCAGAATGGCCTCATGCCCGGGATGGGCCGCCAGCCATGCCTGCCGCAAGGGCGCCGATGCGCCCGCCATCAGGGATTGCAGCGCGAGGCCGGTGGCGTCCGGCACGGCGGCCTCATGGGCGCGCAGCGTGCCGGCCGGGGTCAGCATCAGGAAGAGGTCTTCATGCGCGCGGGACATGGAAAGCGGCTCCAGGACAAACAGTGAACCGTTCAGGACTCAACGCCGTTGAACGGGTCGATGCCGAAGATGAGCGCCTTGACCAAGGTGGCCATGTGGGCGCGGCTGCGGGCGTCGGTATCCATCACGCAGGGTGGCAGGCCCATCTTGATCAGCTCCTGAGCCAGCGCTTGGCGCGTGTCCCAGCGGGCTTGTTCCACGTGCGTCAGGCCGACCACCAGCGCGGTTTTGTCGATGAAGTCGCGAAACTCGGTGGCGTAAGTGCGCAAATCGGCCACGGGGTCCTTGGCGGCGGCGTTGATCATCAGCACCAGGCCCAGCGCGTTTTCCGTGAGGATGTCCCACATGAAATCAAAGCGCTTTTGCCCGGGCGTGCCATAAAGGCGCACCTGGTCGCCGTTGGGCAGGTTCATCTTGCCGTAGTCCATGGCCACCGTGGTGGTCTGTTTGAGCAGGCGCACATCATCGGAAGCATTGGCCTCGGTGCGCACGACCTCGATGTCGGACAGGGACTGAATGGCCGTGGTCTTGCCTGCGCCCACAGGGCCGGCAAACACGAGCTTGTAGATATTGGCCATGAGAAAGCGACCTCAGAAAAGTTTTTCCAGCAGGGATTTGAAGAACCCCTTGCGCGCAGCCGTCGGTGCGGGTTTGGCTGGCATGGCGGCGCCAGGGCGTGCCGCTGGCGCAGATGCCGCGGTATCGGATAGCACGACGGCACAGCCCGAAACGACGGAGAGGATGACAAAACGGGCAATCGCCACCGGATCCTGACGCGGAAACGCGCGACGCAGCTCTTGCAGCGACTGGGGCACACGGCAGCAGATGGCGGCCATCTGGATGTCAAACGCGCTCGACTCAGGCAGCATTGTGAAATTGGGAAAGCGCCGCAGCTTGATGCGCACATCGGACTCTGCGATAGGCAGATAGTGCTTCAGCGCCTCGGTAGCCAGCAGCCAGATCAGCCAGTCCAGTGGTCTTTGCGACTGCCGGAACTTGACACCGAAGCGCTGGCGCAACTCAATCTCTGCCGTATCGGGCGTCAATGGCGTAATGCTTACCTTGATCAGCATCTCCGGCGTGTTCATGATTTTCTGCAGCGTGCTCACGGGAAGGCTGGTAGCCAGCCACCCCTGGCGCACGTTGACCACGAAAACCGTGTCCATGCCCAAGGTCAGCATCTGGGGCTCGTCAGCTTCCACCACCCGGCGGATCAGTGCAAAAAGCGAGTGCTCCGTCAAAGACGGAAATGCCCTCAGCAATGCCGGATAAGCGCCATGCAGCAAGCCAACGCCCGCTTCGACGGACGCGGGATCGGGCGCCGGTTCCGGGGCCGGCACGGGCGATGGGGATGAACGGCGGGCCATCCAGTTGACGCCGGGCCACAAAGTGGATTCCTTCACCGGCGCCGGTGGCGGCGCCGCTGCTTCCGGGCCTGCCAAAGTCGGCGGCGCGCCCGTCCCTCCTGTATGCCGGCGCCGCAATGTCACTGGCACAGCCTCACGCACCTTGGCCAGCGCGGCGCGCATGTCCTGGCTGGAATAGGGCATATGCACCCATTCCAGCACCTGCCCTTCTTCCAGCGGCAGGGTCTGATCCATCCAGCCGCCGCCGCCCGTGCCCCATGCCAGCACCACTGCCGGGCGCCCACCCAGAAACTCAAGCAGCCGCGTGGCGTTGTCCGGGCTGTACTTGCGCATGCCCAGGCCAAACAGGTCAACCACGCAATGCGTGCAGGCCCGGGCGGAAACCGTCATCTCCGGTATCGCGAGCGACATGTTGCGGCGCAGCACCACGCAGCGGGCATCGCGCCACGTCATGCCAATCATGATTTCAATAGCAGCGGCTTCCTGGTCGGTCAGGCCAGCCAACAGCACGTTTTTCAAGTCACCTCTCCCTGAAGCGCAGCAAAAACCTCTGCCCAGCGCGCGCTCAGTGCAAGACCCCGACGAGCCAGTGCACGACGCGCCAGCATGAACGCCAGCGTATCACGCGCCCCCAGGCAGTGATCCAGAAACCGCTGTTCAGCCTCGGTATCGCCAGCGCGCACCGCCGCTTCGGCGCGAGCCGCCAGGGCGCGCGAATCATCCACGCCGCATAGCAGCGCACGGCGCGGCACATCCAGCGCTGGCGAAACCAGCAGGCACCAGCGCGTGGCCAGGCTGCTGACACGCGGCAAGCGCTCGCCCGCCTCCACTGCGCGGCGCAAAGCCTTGAAGACAAAGGGTGCCAGCCGGATCGGGATGCCGTGCCTTTTCAGCACGGCCCCCAGTGCGGCCGGATCCGGCTTGCAGGCATACAGCATGTCCACCAAAGACGCCTGCAATGCCTCACTGCCGGGCAAGTCAGCGGCGACGGCCACCCGGGCCTCGTGGGCAACGCGCACGGCCGGCTCACGCAGCACGCGCCGCCCTGCCTGACGAAAGGCTTCGCGCACGCGCACATCACCGTTTCCGGTTGGCAGCGGCAAGGAAGGCGCCGTCATGCGCGGAAAGCCTGGCAGCAGTGACCGGCAAGGCAAAGCATCAGTCGAGCAGGGTATCCATGAGGTCAATCATGAATTCGGCGTCTTCCTCGGCCATGGCTTCAAAGCCGCCGGACATGCCCAACTCATCCAGCACGGGCTGACCATCGGCTGCGCCCGTCAGCGCCAGCAGCGCCTGCAGCAGCTTGCCGGTGTCTGCCTCGCCAATGCGCGGGTGCACCAGCAGCACGTGCGTGATGTCAGCCAGCTTGCTTTCGATCAGCGGCTTGAGCTGCGAGCGGGTCAGGCGCGACAGCGAGTGGTAAGCCTCTGCCAGGAAGAAAGCGGCGTCCACTTCACCCTTGATGGCCATGCGCGCGGCGGCCTGGTAGGTGTCCACCACTTGCCACTTGATGTCGGCTTCGGTCAGGTCAGCGGCTTCCAGCAGGCGCAGGCCGATGAGCTTGACGTCCTTGTTGTCCGTCAGCGCCACAGTGCAGCCGGGCTTGAGGTCTTCGATGGAAGCCAGCGCCGATTCTGCGCCCGCGGCGATCACCATCTCGTCAGACTTGGCGATGGGGCGGGCCACAGCCTTGTAACCGGCGTCGCGGATCATCGAAGCGGCATCGAAGGGGTTGGCATACACCGCGTCCACCTTGCCAGCGGCGATCAGTTCCGCCTGCTCGGCGGCGGATGCCGGGGTCAGCAGGTGCACATGCACGCCCGACTTCTTTTGCAGCAGCGTGTTCAGCATGTGCCAGCCAGCGAAGCGCTCGGGCGCGAAATCGGGGGCGATCAGCAGGTTGAGTGTCATGCCTGCCCTCCTTCGGCAGCGCGCCATTCCTTGTAGGTGGCGGTCATTTCTTCAATCTTGCGACGCGATGGCTTGCGGCGCACCGAGGTGTAGCCCACGATCTTGCCGCCACGCACGTTGGGCACGGCGGTGGCATAGACCCAGTAGTGGCTGCCGTCCTTGCACAGGTTTTTCACGTAGCCGTGCCACTTCTTGCCGGCCGAAACAGTGGCCCAAAGATCCTTGAAAGCGGCCTTGGGCATGTCCGGGTGGCGCAGGATGCAGTGCGGCTGGCCGATCAGCTCTTCGCGCGTGTAGCCGGACAGCTCCACGAACGCCTCATTGGCGTGGGTGATGATGCCGTTCAGGTCCGTACGGGAGATGATGAGGCGGCCGTCAGGGTACGGAATTTCGTGGTCGGTAACGTAGACGGTGCGGGTGCTGCCGTCGTTGTAGGTGATCTGGCGCTGCTCGGCGGGGCCGGCGGGCGCCTGCATGTCGGCAAGAGGCATGGCGGTTCGCTCCTTTCCGTTCAGACCATCTTGGCCAGCGCTTCCGCGGCACGCTTGATGTCCAGGAACAGCAGACCCAGCTTGGCGTTGTGGCGGGCCAGCACGGTCAGCACGGCCTCGGTGCCGGACGAGCTCATGATCACGTAACCACGCTCGCCCTGCAGCAGCACGCGCTCCAGCGTGCCGCGCGCCAGTTCGCGCGCCGCGCGGTCGCCCAGCGACAGCAGCGCGGCCGACATGGCGCCCACGCGGTCTTCGTCCATGCCGTGCGGCAGGGCGGAGGCGATCATCAGACCGTCGGTGGAGATCAGTGCCGAGGCTTCAACGTCGGCAGAGGAGCCTTTGAGTTCTTCCAGCACTTGCTGGAACATGTCGGTACGCATGGTTGCTTTCCTGTCCTTGAGTTGTGTGATGGGTAGGCCCGGCCCAGCCTGTTTCACCACTGCAGGAGCAACAGGACGCCGAGAACGCTGATTAGAGCGCAACAGAGCGCCATTGGGCCGCTTTCAGTCGCGCCCACCCCTTGCAAAGCGGCGCAAAGTGCCAAATAGTTTCAAAACGTACCCTGCTGGACCGGCCAGTTCCGGCTGGCAAGCGTTTTCGCCGCTATTCCAGAAAGCAAAAAAGCCTCCACGGCCCGGCCAGGCAAACCGGCGCTGCTTCAAAAGCGAAAGGACCGGCGCCCCATGGCGCCTTCTTCCCTTCCAGAAGATTGCATCATCAAAGTCCGGGCAAAGCATTTCAGGCCAGCGCCGCGCCGGCCGCGTGGCCCAGGGTGAAGGCCTCCTCGAACACCGAGTAGCCTGCCCAGTCGGCGTGGGCGAAGGCCAGGCGCGGCGCGTCGGCAAAGCGCAGCGGCGCGTCCGCGCTGGCGGGCCGCCAGGGCTGGAGCTGGCCCAGGGCGCCGGGCACGGGCACGGCCATGGCGTGGCCGTGGCGGGTAACGTCCAGGCGCAGCAGCTTGGCGGGCAGGTCGGGATGGGCCGCCTCCAGCTCCGCCACGATGGCGTCGCGCCACACAGCCCAGGGGGTTTGCAGCAGGCGGGCGCGGCCCTGGGGCTCATCGCCCAGGGCGCGGTAGTAGGTGAGCACGGTGGGGCCGGGCACGGGGCTCAGGCTCTGGTGCATGGCATCGACGTAACCCAGGCCCACGCTGCCGTAGAGCACGTTGTCCCACGCGGGGGCGGCGCCGGGGCGGTCGTCCAGTGGCGCGCGCAGGCGCAGGTTGGCCACCAGCCAGGGGGCGCTGGACAGCACGGCGGCGCGGGCGCGCACGGCATCGGGCAGCGGGCGCAGCACCCGCGCCGCCACGTGCACGGGCAGGGCCACGATGGCCTGACGGGCCTGCCAGCGCTCCAGCCGCCCGTCGGCGGCCAGCGCATCCACCACCACGCCGTGGCGCTCAGGGGCAATGCGCCCCACCACGCGGGCCGTGTGCAGGCGATCACCCAGCGGCGCGGCCAGGCGCGCGCTAAGCCAGCCATTGCCTTCAGGCCAGGTCAGCACGCCGCCGCCCTCGTCTGCAGCGCCCTCGCCCGGGGCATGAAAGCCGTGGCGGCTGGCAAAGTAGTGCAGCCCTGCCCAGGCCGAAACGCTGGCGATGCCGGCGCCATAGTCGTCGCGGCAGCAGTAGTCCAGATACCAGCGCAGGTGCACATCGTCCAGTTGCTGCCGGTTCAGCCAAGCTTCAAAAGTAATAGCATCTTGCGCAAGCTGGATGGGCGCTGACTGCTGATGAAACGCCGGAATGGTGTAGCGCGCCTGGCGCTGCGCCTGGGCCACGGCGGCGGCAAAGCGCCGGTACTGCGCCAGCGTGGCCGCACCCACGCCCGCGGTAGGCAGCAGCCCCTCCTGCCAGTGGCCGCCGAAGAACAGGCGCTCCTGCGGGCTGTGGCACAGGTGGCGCTCGTCGTATATCCAGCGCCCGGCCACGCGCTGGCGCAGGCCCAGCTCCTCCAGCAGATCCTGCACGTGGCGCGCCTCATCGCCGGGCAGGGGCAGGTAGTGCGCACCCAGCGGGCAGGCCAGGCCCATGAGCTGCGCGCCGCGGCTGTTGCCGCCGGGGACGTCTTCCAGCTCCAGCAGGGCGAAGTCCTCGTGCCCGGCCAGCCGGAGCGCGCGCGCCGCCGCCAGCCCGGCGATGCCGCCGCCGGCAATTACCGTGTGGACGCGGCGCGTGGCGTCGGGCGCGCGCTCCGGCCAGGGCTGGCGCAGCAGGTGGCCGCGCGCGGGCGAGTCGCCCGAGAACCCGCCCGTGACATGCGCCAGCGGCGCGCGCGGCGCACAGCCCGCGCCCAGCCACGCGGCGGCGGGCAGGCCCAGCAGGGCGCGGCGGCGCAGGGCGGGGGCGTTCATGGCTTCACGGCCTGGCTGGTTGCCGGGCGCGCGCTACGGCTGCGCCCGCCCCCATTCCATCTCGTAGGTGTGGACCAGCACCTGGTTGGAGAGGCGGTTGACGCTGGCGGGCACGCGCGCCATGTCGGCCGGGAAATCAAACAGCAGGGGCAAGGTGGCGGGGGTGAGAAAGCGCAGGCCGGGCGGCAGCGCGGGCGGCAGGCGCCAGGGGCGGTGGCTGGCGATGACGAAGCCCCATTCGCCGAAGCTGGGCACGTGCGCGTGGTAGGGCGCGGCGCGCAGACCGGCGGCCTCGATGGTCTGCACCACGGTCCAGAAGCTTTGGCGCGCCACCAGCGGCGAGGTGGTTTGCACCACGGCGTAGCCGCTGGCCGAAAGGCGCTGCGCGAGCAGGGCATAAAAGCTTTGCGTGTAGAGCTTGCCGATGTGGAAGTTGGTGGGGTCGGGAAAGTCCACGACGATGACATCGTAGGGCGCGCCCCCGTCTTCCTGCAGCCAGGTGAAGGCGTCGGCGTGGCGCACCTGCACCTTGGGCGAGCGCAGCGCGTGCCCGTTCAGGCGCGCCAGCGCGTCGTGGCGGGAAAACAGGCGCGTCATGGCCGGGTCCAGCTCCACCAGCGCGATGTGCTGCACCGAGGGGTACTTGAGGATTTCGCGCACCGCCATGCCGTCGCCGCCGCCCAGCACGGCCACGCGGCGTGGGCCGCCCGCAGCGCCAAAGGCGGCCATGGCCGGGTGCACCAGCGCTTCGTGGTAGCGGTATTCGTCGCGTTCGGCAAATTGCAGGTTGCCGTTGAGAAACAGGCGGTGGCCGCCGGCCTGGCTGGCGCCGCGGGTGACAACGATGCGCTGGTAAGGCGTGCTTTCGGCCAGCACCACGCTGTCCTCGTAGAGCCGGTCCTCGGCCCAGGTGGTGATGCGCCCGGCGCCGGCCAGGGCGGCGGCCAGCACGCCCAGGGTGAAGGCGCAGGCCAGCGCGTGCGCGCCCAGGCGCCGCAGCTCGTGCCGGAACAGCCACAGCGCCCACACGGCCACCAGCGCGTTGAGCAGGCCGAACACCAGCCCGGTACGCACCAGCCCCAGCTGCGGCACCAGAACCAGCGGAAAGGCCAGCGAGACGGCAAGCGCGCCCAGGTAGTCAAAGGTCAGCACCTGCGACACCAGTTCCTTGAGCCGCACATTGCGCTTGAGGATGCGCATGACCAGGGGAATTTCCAGCCCCACCAGCATGCCTACCAGCAGCACCAGCGCGTACAGCAGGAAGCGAAACGCCTGCGGCGCCCAGGCGTGGGTAAGAAACAGCAGCGCGGGCAGCAGCCCGCCGGCCAGCGCCACCAGCAGCTCAATGCGCAAGAAGTGCGCGGGCAGCTGCCGCTCGAAAAAGCGCGACAGGTAGGAGCCAATGCCCATGGCGAACAGGTAGCTGCCGATGATGGTGGAAAACTGCAGCACCGAGTCGCCCAGCACGTAGCTGGCGATGGCGCCCGCCGCCAGCTCGTACAGCAGCCCGCAGGCGGCCACCACGAACACGCTGGCCAGCAGGGCGACTTCGACGGGCTGGGGAGCGCAGCGCTGGGCAGCGGATGTCACGGCACGGCACCGTCTTGCAGCATGGCGCGTACGGCGGTTTCCAGCGCAGGCAAATGTCCGTCAATGACGGCACGCACCGTCAGCGGATCGATATGCCCCAGGTAGTTGTGCACCAGTATGTTGCGAAACGCCGTGATCTGCCGCCATGGAATGTGCGCATGCGCCTGTTTTTGCACTTTTGGCAGATGTTGCGTGGCTTCGGACAGAGTCTGCAGGTTGCGCAGGGCGGCGTCGTACAGGATGAGGTCTTGCGTCATGTCGCCGCGCGCCTGTATCTGGCGCAGGCGGTCCATGGCATCGAGCACGTGCCGCGCATGGGCCTGCCAGTCTTTGGCGCTCACAAATCCACCGCCTCTTGCAGCACACGGGCCTGGATGTGGGGGCTGAGTTCGTGTTCGGGCACCAGATCCACAGGGCGAGACAGCAAGCGCGAGAGCTGCTCGGCCAGCGACAGCCGCTGGGCAAACAGGTCGTAGCCGCGCGGCAACTCAACCAGAAAATCCACATCGCTGCCCGGCGTTTCTTCTCGCCGGGCGACGGAGCCGAATACGCGCAGACGCCCGGCGCCATGTTGGCGCGCCAGGCGGCGAATGGCTTCGCGCTGATTGAGCAAGTCGTCCAGCAGCATGGGCACCGATGCTACACGCGCCCCGGGTTCTCAGCCGCCATGAATAGCCGCCGCCACGATGATGGAAATGCCCAGGCACATGGCGGCAACCACCAGGGCCAGGGCGCGGTTTTGCTTTTCGACGATTTCCTGCCACAGCTGCACCGGCGTGAGCTTGTCGATGATGAGAAAGCACAGCCAGAACACGGCCACGCCGACCAGCGCGAACAGCACGGAGCCGAAGAAGACGGCGGGGCGGAACCAGTCGATGTCCATGACGCATACCTCCAGGGGGAAAAACAGTTGGGAAAACGGTTGGAACAAGGCGCTATTTGTGCCCGCCGCCCAAGCGGTAGCCGCCGTAGGCGGCGCCGCTGCTGCGCGAGTAGTCTTCGTCCTCGCTGCAAGTGCTCAGCAGCGCGGCGAAGAGGAGCAGCAGCAAGAACAAGGCGATCAGCGTGCCCGCGCCAATCTGCGGCGCGGGCGTGAAAGGGCCGGCGTCGGCGCCGCTGGGCATGCGATCCAGCGGCAGGTCAAAGGCCTTGGCCACGTCCTGGGCGTTCAGCCGCGTGCCCACCGACCAGATGATCTCGTGTGCGCTTTGCTCGCGCGCCAGCAGCCGCCCCGCGTTGGTGAAGTCGCTGTTGCGCGTGCGCTGGCCGCACTCGACGCGCCAGTAGAACTCGCCCTCGGCGTACAGGGTCTCGGCGTCGTAGGCTTCTTGCAGGCGGTAGTTCACGCCGTCGTAGCGGGCCGTCCTGCCGTTGCCGGTCAGCTCGGGCGCGCCAGTGGCCGGGCGCGCCAGGCTCCAGCCGTCCTCGCCCACCGACAGAAAGGCAAAGCCCTGCCGGGCGTTGTAGAGCAGATACTCAGACCAGGTGAAGTCCTCGTCGTCGCCGGGCAAGCGCCCCTTGCGCCACTGAAAGCCCAACACCTGCCAGGCGATGCCCATGAACTGTCCCCTCGCACCCACCGCGATCAGGGGACGGGCGCGCGCCTTTTCTTGCAGGGCGTGGGTCAGCTTGCCGCCCAGACCCTGGCTCAAGTCGATCAGGGCGGCGCACTGCGGGCAGGTGATGCTGCGGCTTTGCGTCAGCCTGGGCGTCACGGGCGCGCCGCAATGGGGGCAGGCGAAGGCGCCGCTCTGGAAGGCGGCGGCCGATTCGGTTTTCAGCCCTTGCAGCGCCAGCGCTTCCAAGTCCACGGCGCGGCCTTCGAACAGCGTGGGCGGGTGGCTGCTGTAATCAATGGACAGCACGCGCTGGGCCACGGCATCGCCGCCCTGGCTGCGCAGCTCCATCACGTTGAAGGCCCGGCTGCGCGCGGGCAGGCGGGGCAGCTCGCCTTCGGCCGCACGCAACGTGGCTCTGACGCGCGAGGCCACGGCATAGGACCGCCCGCCCACGCGCACGCTGGCGCCGAGGGTAAACCGCCGTACCGGGGGCAGTGTGCCCGGCAGGGGCAGCGCGCGACTGAACACATAGGCGCCGTTGTCCTCGCTCAGCCAGGCGCTGCTGCCGTCTTCCAGCAGCGCGTGCCACTCGGTCCACACGCCCTCAGCGTACTGGTATTGCAGCCGGCCTACGAGCACAAAGCCCTGGCCGTCGATGCGGCCGCTCGTGCCCAGTTGCAGCGGGCTGTGGTCCTCGAACAGCTCGGCCATCTGGCCGATGCGCCGCAGCGCCTCGCCCTCGCGCACCACGGTGCTGCGGCAATAGGCGCAAATGACGTGCGTGGACTGCGCGCTTTGAAACACCACCGGCGCCCCGCAGTTGGGACAAGGCGCGCGGTAGTGGCGCTGGGCGGCGGCGGGCGCGTTCATGCGCTGGCCCTCATCAGGGGTTCAGAACAAAAAATGGGTTTCCCGCCCGATTGGTGGGGATTTATAGCTATATAAAGCATAGCAAACGGTAAAAGCGCCTGAACGGATGCCTGAACCTTCGCCTGCACGGCCAGGCCGCGCGTTCAGCCGGTGGCCGGGGCTGCCGCGCCTGACGCTCACACCAGCTTCTTGAGCAGCTCGGCCTTCTTGGCGCTGAACTCCTCGTCGGTCAGGATGCCCTTGGCCTTGAGCTCGCCCAGCTTTTCCAGCGTGGCGATCACCTCGTCGGGCTGCACGCCTGCGGCAGCGGCGGCGGGCATGGCGGCGGCCGGCGCGCTGCCTTGCGGGGCCAGGGCCGACTGCATGCTCTGCGCCAGCACCTGGCCCATGGCCACGCCCGCGCCCATGCCCAGGCCGGCGCCGGCCAAGCCGCCCGCGTCGCCGCCCGCGCCCACGCCCTCGGCCATCTTGGGAATGGCCTGCCCGGTCTGGTACTGCATGAAGCGGCCCATGTCCTGCCCCACCATGCCCATGCCGATTTTCTGGTCCAGCACTTTTTGCAGCTCGTCGGGCAGGCTGATGCTTTGCACCGTCATGGCCTCCAACTTCAGGCCATAGGCCTGCATGGCAGGGGCCAGCGCCTGGCTGAGCGCCTGGGCGAACATCTGCTGGTTGGCCGCCAGGTCCAAAAAGGGGATCTGGCTTTGCGCGATGCCGGTGGCGATGTTCTGCATGATGAGCCCGCGCAGCTGCCCGTCCAGCTCGGCCACGGTGTAGCGCTCGCGCGTACCGGAGATTTCGGTGTGAAAGACCCTGGGGTCGGCCACGCGGTAGGCGTAATTGCCGAAGGCGCGGATGCGCACGGCGCCGAACTCGGCGTCACGCACGCTGATGGGCTGCGGCGTGCCCCACTTCTGGTCGATCTGCTGGCGCGTGCTGAAGAAGTACACGTCGCTCTTGAAGGGCGAGGCGAACAGCTTGTCCCAGTTCTTCAGGTAGGTCAGCACGGGCAGCGTCTGCGTCGTCAGCTTGTAGGTGCCCGGGCCGAACACGTCGGCCACCTGGCCTTCGTTGACGAACATCGCCATCTGCGATTCGCGCACCACCAGCGTGGCGCCGTTCTGGATTTCCATGCCGGCCATCGGAAAGCGCCAGGCCAGCGTGCCATCGTCCTCCTCCGTCCATTGCAGGATGTCGATGAATTGCTTCTTGATGAAGTCCATGAGCGCCATGGGCATGCCTCCTGTGCGGGTGTGAAGTGCCGGATGAAACCAGGCCGCGATGTTAGAGCCTGTCCTCAAAATTCTCGCGTCGCGCAGCATCCCCAGGGCCAGACGGTCTGCCACGCCCGCCTCCAAGAACCCAGCCGCAGGCAGAGCCTGCCGGGGCCAATCAATCCTGCGCAGGCCGCGACAGCGCCGACAGCACGGCCTGGCGCACCACTTCGGCCACTTCGCGCTGCACGCGCGCATTCAGGCCCAGCATTTGCTCATGCAGCACGCGGCCTATGGCTTCGCTGATCTGGGCATCCAGCGTGGGGCCAATGGCCTGAAGCACTTGTTGCACCAGCGGCTCGGGCAAGGCGCCCAGCCGCGGCCCGGCAGGCGCGCCGTCTGCCGGCGCGGCCTGCTCGCCCACCACTTCGGTCAGCGTGGGCACAAAGCGCGGCGGCGTGCGTGGCGCGGCGACAGCGTCGCCGGCCGGCACGTCTGGCGCTGGCGGCAAAGAATCTTCAGCCGGAGGCGACTCAGGCACAACAGGCAAGGTTTTCTTGCTATCTTTTTTGAAAAACATGGACAAAGCGCCAACAACAGTTCAGGGGGACGCACCGCCCCGGGCCGCCACATCGTGGCGTTGCAGGGCATAGCCGCGTTCGCTGTAGTAACGCCAGCGCTGGCGGGCGCTGGCACGGTCGGCCTCACTGGTGTCCACCAGCTCAATCAGACGCTCGAACCGCTCAAATCCTTGCGGCACGCCGCCGCCCAGGTTGAGCAGCACCTGGGCATGGGCAAAGCCTGCGGCATCCCCCCCCAGCACGATGGGGCTGGCCGCCAGCACGCGCGCGTCGGCGGAGGCCGCGCAATGCGGCACGAAGTCGAGCTGGGAGAACGTCCAGAGCGCCGTGTCCAGGGCGCGCAGGCTGTCTGCCATGCCAATCACGCCAACCTGCGCCTTGGCCGCATGGGCCTTGCGCAGCAGGCGGCAGGCGTAGCCAATCTTGTCTGGCACGTTGAAGTGAAAAGCCACTTCGGTCATGGCAAGAACGGGGCCGGCCGTGCCTGAGGTTTCAGGCGCGGCGCGCCGTTTTGGCTGGCTTTGCCGGCGCCTTGGCAGTCTGGCCCGCGCGGGCCAGGCCCAGCAGGTAGTGCATCAGCAACCCCACGGGACGCCCGGTCGCCCCTTTCGCCGTGCCGCTCTTCCATGCGCTGCCCGCAATGTCCAGGTGCGCCCAGGGCTGGCCCTTGGCCACAAAGCGCTGCAAGAACTTGGCCGCCGTGACGGCGCCCGCCTGGCGGCCGGCGACGTTGGCCACGTCGGCGAAACGGGTTTTCAGCCCCTGCGCGTAATCGTCGTCCAGCGGCATGCGCCAGCAGGGGTCTTGCGCGGTTTCGCCTGCGTCTTGCAAGGCCTGGGCCAGCGCGTCATCGTTGGCGAAAAGGCCGCTGCGCACAGCGCCCAGCGCGATGACGCAGGCGCCGGTAAGCGTGGCCACGTCGATGATGGCGGCGGGCTTGAGGCGCTCGGCATAAGTCAGCGCATCGCACAGCACCAGGCGGCCTTCGGCGTCGGTGTTGAGAATTTCGATGGTTTGCCCGCTCATGCTGGTAACCACGTCGCCGGGCTTGACGGCGCGACCGTCGGGCATGTTCTCGCAGGCCGGGATCAGGCCCACCACGTTGACGGCCGGGCGCAGGTGGCGCAATGCCTCGAACACGCCCAGCACGCTGGCGGCGCCGCTCATGTCGAACTTCATCTCGTCCATCTCGGCAGCGGGCTTGAGCGAGATGCCGCCGGTGTCGAAGGTGATGCCCTTGCCCACCAGCGCCACCGGCGCATCGCCCTTGGCCGCGCCCTGGTAGCGCAGCACGATGAAGCGCAACTCCTCATGCGAGCCGCGCGCCACGGCCTGGAACGCGCCCATGCCCAGCTTGGCCACTTCTTTCGGCCCCAGCACCTCGCAGCGCACGGGGCTGCCCTTGCCTTTGGCCAGCGCCTGGGCGGCGGCGGCCAGCAGCGTGGGTGTGGCGTGGTTGGCGGGGCGGTTGGCCCATTCGCGCGCCACGGTCACGCCGCGCGCCACGCCTTCGGCCTGGGCAAAGGCTTCGCGCAGCGCGGCGTTCAGCGCCGGCACGCCCACGGTGATGCGGGCGAGCGTGCACGGCTCGGGCTTGGACTTGGTGGCGGTGTACACGTAACAGGCATCGGCCGCCGCCAGCACGGCGGCCCGCAGCGCGGCCGGGCTGGGCGGCGCGGCAAAGCACAGCGTGGCCTCGCGCGCCGGGCCTTTGCCTAGCGCGCCCAGCGCAGCGGTCACGGCTTTGCGCACGGCGGCCGGGCTGCCGTCGCCCATGCCGGCCAGCAGCACGCGCCGGGTGGCCAGGCCCTGGGCGCTGTAGCAGGGCAGGAGCTTGCCGGCCTCGGGCTTGAAATCGCCCGCGGCGCTGGCGTGGTCAAGCAGTGCGCTGAGGGCGTCTTCGCCTTCGGGCGTGAAGCCTTCGCCCGCCAGCAGCACCAGCGCATCGGCCTTGGCCGTGGCGGCTTGCGGCAGGCGCAGCGTCTTGAGTTCGAAGTCCATAATCAGTGTTTTCCTTTGAATCTGATGTTATTCGATTCCTCCTTGCGCAAAGAGCTGGGACGCAGCTTCGGGGCCACCCTGGTGGTGCTGGTCACCATCGTGATGACCATGATGCTGATCCGCACGCTGGGCCAGGCCTCGGCCGGGCGGGTCAACCCGTCGGAAGTGATGCTGGTGATGGGCTTCACCGTGCTCGGGCACCTGCCCACCATCCTCACGCTGAGCCTGTTCGTGGCCATCACGGCCACGCTCACGCGCATGTACGCGGCCAGTGAAATGGTGGTGTGGTTTGCCTGCGGGCGCGGGCTGCTGTCTTTTCTGCCGCCGCTGCTGCGCTTTGCCTGGCCGGTGCTGCTGGGCATTGGCGTGCTGGCGCTGGTGGTCTGGCCCTGGACCAACCAGCAGGTGCGCGAGCTGCGCGACCGCTACCAGGCGCGCGGCGACATCGACCGCGTGGCGCCGGGGCAGTTCATGGAGTCATCAGGCGGGCGGCGCGTGTTTTTCATTGACCGCAATGCCGCCAGCGGCGCGGGCGAGCAGGGCGGCAGCAATATCTTCATTGCCACCCAGGAAAAGGGCAAGGAAACCGTGACCTCCGCGCAGCGCGGCCGCCTTGAAACCGTGCAGGGCGAACGTTTTCTCATGCTCAACCAGGGCCAGCGGCTGGAAACCACGCTGGCCACGGGGGAAACCCGGCTGAGCGAGTTCCGCGAATACGGCACCCGCGTTGATGCCAAGACGCTGGAGCGCACCGGCCAGAGCGTGCCGCGCACCCAGTCCACCCTGGCGCTGCTGCGCGAGCCGACGGCGCGCAACCAGTCGGAGCTGTCGTGGCGCATCGGGCTGGTGCTGGCGGCGTTCAACTGCGTGGTGATCGCGCTGGCGGGCACGCGCGTCAACCCGCGCGTGGGGCGCAGCGCGGGGCTGGTGTTCTCGCTGTTCGCCTTCGCGGCCTATTACAACCTGCTGAATGTGGGGCAGACCTGGATTGCCAGCGGCAAGGTCAGCCTGCCTGCCCTGCTGGCGCTGCTGCACGGCGGCATTCTGGCGGCCGCGCTGGGCTGGCTATGGCTGCGCCACGAAGGGCTGCCGCTGCGCGGGCGCTGGCGGGCACGGCGCGAGGATGCCGGCGCGGCACCCAGCCACGGAGCGGCGCCATGAAAACCATCCGCCGCCTGATCTATGGCGAGATCCTGCGCGCCGTGGCCTTCGTGGCCGTGGCCTTTTTGCTGCTGTTCTTCTTCTTCGACCTGGTGGACCAGCTGCAGGACCTGAACGCGCAAAGCGCGCTGGGCTACCGGCTGCAGCACGCACTGCTGTACGTGGCCCTGCTCATGCCCAACCACCTGTACCAGCTGCTGCCCATTGCCGTGCTCATTGGCACCATTTACGTGATGGCGCGGCTGGCCGAAAGCTCTGAATACACCATCTTGCGCACCAGCGGCCTGGGGCCGCGCCGGGCGCTGGGCACGCTGCTGGCGCTGGGGGCGTGCTTTGCCGCGCTCACCTTCGTCTGCGGCGACTATCTGGCGCCGGAGGCCAACCGCGCGGCGCAATTGCTGCGCGCGCGCTTTACCGGCCAGCTCACCGTGGGCCAGACGGGCGCCTGGCTGAAAGACCGCCAGGCCGACGGGCGCAGCTATTCGGTCAACGTGGGCGCGCTGGCGCCCAGCGGCGAGATGAGCCGCGTGCGCATTTTCGAATTCGACGCCGACGGCCGCTGGCTCTCCACCACGCAAGCGGCGCGCGCACGTTTCGACCGCGCGGGCGATGCCTGGCTGCTGCAAGACGTGCAGCGCCGCACGCTGGAAACACAAGACCCCGGCCGCGCCCGGCTGGCCGCCGCCCAGCCGGCCGAATGGCGCTGGCCCACGCGCCTGTCCAGCGACATGGTGGCCGCCGCCCTGCTCAGCCCCGACCGCATGCAGACCATTGGCCTTTTCCAGTACATCCGCCACCTGCAGGCCAACGGGCAAAGCGCCCAGCGCTACGAAATCGAGTTCTGGCGCAAGGTGTTCTACCCCCTGAGCTGCCTGGTGATGATGGTGCTGGCGCTGCCGTTCGCCTACCTGCACTTTCGCTCCGGCAACATCTCGGGCCACGTGTTCTTTGGCGTCATGGCCGGCATCAGCTTCTTTTTGCTGAACAACGTGTTCGGCTTCATCGGCAACCTGCGCCAGTGGGAGCCCTGGCTCACCGCCGCCGCGCCGGGCATGCTGTACACCCTGCTCTCGCTGGGCGCCTTTGGCTGGCTGGTGCTGCGGCAATGAACGGCCGCCCGAAATATCAAAAAGGATAGCAAAAACTCCTTTCCCCATCTGCCTGATCAGCCCTTCAACCCTAAACCTGAAAGCGCCCTGCCCGCCCCGCCATGAACCTGCACCAGTTCCGCTTTGTCCAGGAAGCCGTGCGCCGCAACCTCAACCTGACCGAGGCGGCCAAGGCGCTGCACACCTCGCAGCCGGGCGTGTCCAAGGCCATCATCGAGCTGGAGGAGGAGCTGGGCATCGACATCTTCACCCGCCACGGCAAGCGCCTCAAGCGCGTGACCGAGCCGGGCCAGAAGGTGCTGGAGAGCATTGCCATCATCTTGCGCGAGGTGGGCAACCTGCGGCGCATTGGCGACGAATACAGCGCGCAGGACACGGGCACCTTCTCCATTGCCACCACGCACACGCAGGCGCGCTACGTGCTGCCCACGCCGGTAGCGCGGCTGCGCGAGGCTTACCCCAAGGTCGGCATCCGCCTGCACCAGGGCACGCCCGACCAGGTCGCGCGCATGGTGATTGACGAGGTGGCCGAAATGGGCGTGGCCACCGAATCGCTGGCCGGCTATGACGAACTTGTCACCCTGCCCTGCTACGAATGGCAGCACGTGCTGGTGCTGCCGCCCGGCCACGCGCTGGCGCAAAAAGAGCGCATCACGCTGGAAGACATTGCCGCCGAGCCGCTGATCACCTACCACCCCTCGTTCACCGGCCGCACCCGCATCGACCAGGCCTTCGCGCAGCGCCAGCTGGCGCCCCGCGTGGTGCTGGAGGCCATTGACTCCGACGTGATCCAGACCTACGTGCGCCTGGGCCTGGGCGTGGGCATCGTGGCCGAGATGGCCGTGCAAGGCAGCGCCGCCGCCAGCAGCGCCGACCTGCTAACCCGCCCCCTGGGCCACCTGCTGGGCAGCAACGTGGCGCGCATTGCCCTCAAGCGCGGCGCTTATCTGCGCCAGTTCGTCTATCACTTCGCCGAGCTGCTGTCCGAGCGGCTCGACCGCGATCTGGTCGCCATGGCCATGAAGGGCCATGTGGCCGACTACGAGCTTTGACGGCGCGCCCACCGCTTGCGCTGCCCGCGCCGCCACACCGCCACACCGCCACACCTTTACCCAGCCCGCTTTTTCCCATACCGCTTTTTGTTCCCCCCTGTCTTTCAACGCTTTCATGTCCATTTCCACGAGCGCTTCTCCTGTCCATGCCCTGACCCCGGTCACGCCCGCCATCGCCTCGCGCCTGCCAGGCGTGGGCACCACCATCTTCACTGTCATGTCCGCGCTGGCGGCCGAGCACCAGGCCATCAACCTGGGCCAGGGCTTTCCCGACTTTGGCTGCGACCCGCGCCTGCTGGACGCCGTCAGCGCCGCCATGCAGCAGGGCCACAACCAGTACCCGCCCATGACCGGCGTGCCCGCGCTGCGCCAGGCCATCGCCGCCAAGACCGAGGCGCTGTACGGCCGCGCCTATTGCGCCGAGCGCGAGATCACCGTCACCGCCGGGGCCACGCAGGCCATCTTCACCGCGCTGCTGTGCTGCGCCGGGCCGGGCGACGAGGTGATCGTGCTCGAACCCTGCTACGACAGCTACCTGCCCGGCATCGCCCTGGCCGGCGCCACGGCCGTGCGCGTGCCGCTGCTGCCCGGCAGCTTCCGGCCCGACTTCGACCAAATCGCCGCCGCCATCGGCCCCAAAACCCGCGCGCTCATCCTCAACACCCCGCACAACCCCAGCGCCACCGTGTGGTCGCGCCAGGACATGCTGCGCCTGCAGGAGCTGCTGGCGCCCACTAGCGTGCTGCTCATCAGCGACGAGGTGTACGAGCACATGGTCTACGCCCCGCTGCGCCACGAAAGCGCCGCGCGCTACCCCGGCCTGGCCGCGCGCGCCTTCATCGTCAGCAGCTTTGGCAAGACCTACCACGTCACGGGCTGGAAGGTGGGCTATGTGGTCGCCCCTGCCGCGCTCAGCGCCGAGTTCCGCAAGGTGCACCAGTTCAACGTGTTCACCGTCAACACCCCCATGCAGCACGGCCTGGCCGCCTACATGCAAGATGCCGCGCCCTACCTGGGGCTGCCCGCCTTCTACCAGGCCAAGCGCGACCTGTTCCGCCAGGGTCTGGCGCAAACGCGCTTTCGCCTGCTGCCGGGCGAAGGCACCTACTTCCAGTGCGTGGGCATCGACCAACTGGCCGTGCCCGAGCGCGACCTGCCGGAAGACCAGTTCTGCCAATGGCTCACGCGCGAGATCGGTGTGGCCGCCATCCCACTGTCGGCCTTCTATGGCGACGGGTTTGACCAGAAGGTCATCCGCTTTTGCTTTGCCAAGCAGGACGACACCCTGCGCGCCGCGCTGGCGCGGCTGGCCCGGCTGTAGCGGCCCCATGCAGCGGGCCGGAGCGCCGCTCGTGGCGGCTCACGATGAACCATGCCCCCGCCAGTCCGCCGCGCCAGGGCCAGGGCCAGGGCCAATCATGCCGCCAGTGCCGTATGGGCGGCGCTGGCTGCTATCATTTTTGAAAACCACCCCTTTGCCCCGCCACCGCCATCGCAGCCACCCCCACGGGCCATGCCGCCATGTCCATCGCCGCCCTGCTGCTGCCTGACTTCCTGCTCATCCTGCTGGGCTACCTGCTGTGCCGGCACACCGCACTGAACCGGCCGGTCTGGCAAGCGGTGGAAGGGCTGGTGTATTTCGTGCTCTTTCCGGTGCTGCTGTTCCAGTCCATCGTGCGCACCCCGCTGGACTGGCGCGCCGCTTCCGGGCTGATGACCGCGGGCCTGCTGACCGGCCTGGCCACCATTGCCCTGGCCTACGCCCTGCCGCACCTGCCGGGGCTGCGCGCGCGCATTCCGCCGCGCGAGCACGCGGCAGCGGCGCAAGTGGCCTTTCGCTTCAACTCATTCATTGGCCTGGCGCTGGCCGAACGGCTGCTGGGCGCGCAGGGCTTGCAACTGATTGCGGTGCTCATCGGCGTGTGCGTGCCGCTGTTCA
This sequence comes from Comamonadaceae bacterium OH2545_COT-014, assembly GCA_003859965.1. GTDB lineage: Bacteria > Pseudomonadota > Gammaproteobacteria > Burkholderiales > Burkholderiaceae_C > Ottowia. Next base: position 109,093 of record RQYR01000003.1, read on the forward strand.
ACGTGGCCGCCGTCTGGCCCATGGCCCGCCACGCCCAGCGCAGCGTGGCGGGCGAGCTGGCGCGCAACCCGCTGATCCTGGCCACGGCCGCCGGGCTGCTGGCCAGCGGGCTGGGGCTGGGCATTCCGGGCTGGGCGCAAGATTCGGTGGCGCGGCTGGGCGCGGCCTCCATTGCGCTGGGGCTGATGACGGCAGGCGCGGGGCTGCAGTTTTCCAGCCTGGTCACCGGCAAGGCGCTGGCGGCCAGCGTGCTGGGCATCCGCCACCTGGCCGCGCCCCTGGTGGCCTGGGCCGTGGCGCGGGCCTTGCGGCTGGGCGCGGCGGAAACCACGATTCTTCTGGCCTTCAGCGCCCTGCCCACGGCCAGCAGCTGCTATGTGCTGGCCGTGCGCATGGGCTACAACGGGCCGTATGTGGCGGCTCTGGTCACACTGTCCACGCTGCTGGGCATGCTGAGCCTGCCGCTGGCCCTGGCGGCGCTGACAGCGCTGCCGTGGCCCACGGCCGGTTGACGCCGCCTGCGGGCGCCATCGCCACAGGCGCTATCAAAACAGCAGCTAACCATGCTTGCGCAGCAAGCCCAAAGGTTCAGAAAGGCCCGGATTCATGGCTTTCATGGCTTTCATGGCGCGCCTCCGGCAGTTTTCCCTCCTGTTGCAGCGCCCAGGCCACGTGCTCACGCACCAGCGCCTCGGGGTGCGTGGCGCGGGTGGCCAGGGCCGCTTGCAGCGGGGCGCGGCGCGCGTCGCCCGGCGGCAGCGCGGCCAGGGCGTTGCCCAGCGCCACGGCCACGTTGCGCAGCCAGCGCACATGGCCAATGCGTCGGATGGGGCTGCCTTCGGTACGGCGCAGGAATTCCTCTTCGCTCCAGTCCAGCAGCGCGGCCAGGGGGGCGCCCGTCAGCCCGTCGCGCGGGTCGAAGTCTGGCAAGGCGCTGACCTGCGCATATTTGTTCCAGGGGCAGGCCAGCTGGCAGTCGTCGCAGCCGTAGATGCGGTTGCCCAGCAGCGGGCGCAGCGGCGCGGGGATGGGGCCAGCGTGCTCAATGGTGAGGTACGAGATGCAGCGCCGCGCGTCCAGACGGTGCGGCGCCACGATGGCCTGCGTGGGGCAGGCTTCCATGCAGGCGCTACAGCTGCCGCAGTGGCCGCTGACGGGCGCGCTGGGCGGCAGGGCCAGGTCCACGTAAATCTCGCCCAGAAAGAACATGGAGCCGCCCTCGCGCGAGAGCACCAGCGTGTGCTTGCCGCGCCAGCCCTGGCCGCTGCGCGCGGCCAGCTCGGCCTCCAGCACCGGGGCCGAGTCGGTGAACACGCGATGGCCAAACGGCCCCAGCTCGGCCGCCATGCGCTGCTGGAGCTTTTGCAGACGCGCGCGCAGCACCTTGTGATAGTCGCGCCCCCGCGCGTACAGCGAGATGACGCCCTCCTGCGGCCGCGCCAGGCGCGCCCATTCCACGGCCTGCCAGCCCTCTGGCACGGTGGTGCGCGGCAGGTAATTCATGCGGGCCGTGATCACGCTCACAGTGCCGGGCACCAGCTCGGCCGGGCGGGCGCGCCGCAGGCCGTGCGCGGCCATGTAGTCCATGCTGCCGTGGAACCCGGCGGCCAGCCAGCGCATCAGACCCGGCTCGGCGCTGGACAAATCCACCCCCGCCACGCCGATTTGGGAAAATCCCAGCTCTTTTGCCCACGCGCGCACGCGCGTCATCAACGCAAGAGGATCGATCTGAACACCACCGGACATGACCCGCGGATTCTAGAAACCGCCCCGCCGCTGGCGCTGCACTGGGCCAGCGAGGAGGACACCGCCGCCTTCGCGCAGCGCCTGGCCGCGCTGCCCGCGCTGCGCCACGCCTTCATCGCGCTGCACGGCGAGCTGGGCGCGGGCAAGACCACCTTCGTGCGCCATCTGCTGCGCGCGCTGGGCGTGGCAGGCCGCATCAAAAGCCCGACCTACGCCGTGGTGGAGCCGCATGAAACGCCAGACGGGCTGGCCGTGTCGCATTTCGACTTCTACCGCTTTTCCGACCCGCAGGAATGGGAAGACGCCGGCTTTCGCGACCTGTTCGCCGCCCCCGGCCTGAAGCTGGCCGAATGGCCGGACAAGGCCGCCGCCCTGCTGCCCGCGGCCGACCTTCACCTGCACCTGCACCCCGCCGCCGACGGCACGCGCCACGCCGCGCTGCACGCTGCCACGCCGCTGGGCGCGCGCATCTTCCAGGAGCTGAACGCATGATGCGACGGCGCAACCTTCTTCAAACCGGCGGCTCGCTCGCGCTGCTGCTGGGCACGCACCAGATCGCGCGCGGCGCGGGCATCGTGGCCGTGCGCGTGTGGCCTGCCAAAGACTATTCGCGCGTGACCATCGAGTCGGACACCGCGCTCAAGACCACGCACCGCCTGGTGGAAACCCCGCCGCGCCTGGCGGTAGACATCGAAGGGCTGGAGCTCAACCCCGCGCTGCGCGAGCTGGTGGCCAAGGTGCGCGCGGACGACCCCAACATCGCCGGCATCCGCGTCGGCCAGTACGCCCCGCGCGTGGTGCGCCTGGTGGTGGACCTGAAGCAGTCCACCAAGCCGCAGGTCTTCACCCTCCAGCCCGTGGCCGCCTACCAGCACCGGCTGGTGTTTGACCTGTACCCGGCCCATCCGACCGACCCGTTGGAAGCGCTGATCAACGAACGCATGCGCGAGCTGGGCAGCGCGGACGGCACGGCGCCCGCCAGCCAGATCGACGCACTGGGCGAGCTGATTGCCCGCCAGATCGAACGCGCCACGCCGCAGCCCCCGCCAGCCACGGCCGCCAACCGTTCCCGCCCGGCGCCACCGGCTGCCGGCGGCGACACCGCCGTGGCCGGGCGCATGCCCGGGCCATCCGGCCCAACCACACGGCCCTCCTCGCCTTCCTCGCCCGCCACGCGGCGCCCGCCGCCAGCAGCCCACACCAGCCGCCTCATCATCGTGGCGCTCGACCCCGGCCACGGCGGCGAAGACCCCGGCGCCATTGGCCCCGGCGGCACGTATGAGAAAGACGTGGTGCTGCAAATCGCCTTCAAGCTGCGCGACCGCATCAACAACTCCACCGTGCGCGGCAACCCCATGCGCGCCTTTCTCACGCGCGATGCCGACTTCTTCGTGCCCCTGCAAACGCGCGTGCAAAAAGCCCGCCGCGTCGGGGCCGACCTGTTCATCAGCCTGCACGCCGACGCCTTCACCAACCCCAACGCGCGCGGCGCCAGCGTCTATGCGCTGTCCGAGCGCGGCGCCAGCAGCAACGCCGCGCGCTGGCTGGCCAACAAGGAAAACGCCGCCGACGCGGTGGGCGGCGTGAACGTCAGCGTGCAAGACAGCCACGTGCAGCGCGCCCTGCTTGACATGAGCACCACCGCGCAAATCCAGGACAGCCTGCGCCTGGGCGGCGCCATGCTGCGTGAAATAGGCGGCGTGGGCCGCCTGCACAAGCCGCGCGTGGAACGCGCCGGCTTTGCCGTGCTGCGCGCGCCCGACATTCCCAGCGTGCTGGTGGAAACCGCCTTCATCAGCAACCCCGACGAGGAACGCAAGCTGCGCAGCGACGCCTATCAGAACAACCTGGCCAATGCGTTGATGGCGGGCATCCAGAAATACTTTGCCGCCAACCCACCCCTGGCGCGCAACCGCAGCATCTGAGAACCCGCTCAAAGCCCCGGCAGCCATGCGGGCAAGCACCGCATGGCCCGGTGCAGCCCGGAGCCGGCCCCTAAAATGCGCCCCCTTTTTGTGAAGCCGCCGCTTCGCCGGCGGCCCTGTCACCCACCCGGCCCTGCCCCCACATGAGCGACCACCCCTCTCCGCTGACCAGCCCGCCCCTGCGGCCCCTGCCCGCCATGATCTTCGCCAGCCGCTGGCTGCAATTGCCGCTGTACCTGGGCCTCATCATTGCCCAGGCCGTTTACGTGGTGCACTTCCTGGTAGAGCTGTGGCACCTGGTGGAAGCGGCCTTCGGCAACCAGCACGCGCTGCAGGCGCTGGTGGGCAGCATCGGCTACAAGGCCAGCACGCCCGTGACCTCGCTCAACGAAACCGTCATCATGCTCGTGGTGCTGGCGCTGATTGACGTGGTGATGATCTCCAACCTGCTCATCATGGTCATCGTCGGCGGCTTCGAGACTTTCGTCAGCCGCCTCAACCTGGAAAACCACCCCGACCAGCCGGAGTGGCTGAGCCACGTGAACGCCAGCGTGCTCAAGGTCAAGCTCGCGCTGTCCATCATCGGCATCAGCTCCATCCACCTGCTCAAGACCTTCATCAACGCCGACAACTACACCGACCGCGTGCTCATCGCGCAAACGGCCATCCACATCACCTTCCTGCTGTCGGCGCTGGGCATCGCGCTGGTGGACCGGCTGATGATGCCGCCCGCGCACCACGGCCCGGCGCACGGGCACGGCAGCGGGCATTGAAAAAGCCGCCGGCCGCCAAACGCGGCGGGCGGCGCAACGCCCCAGACCGCGCCCCGCCACACCCGGCGGGCGGGCGTGCAAAGGCCCGGCGGCTCCCGCGGCCGGGCAGGCCCGCGGCACGCGCGTGGCAGGCGCGCGCCTTCGTCGTCGATTGACGCGGTCTTACTCCTCCAGCAGCGAACGCAACATCCAGGCCGTCTGCTCATGCACCGTCAGGCGCTGGGTCAGCAAGTCGGCCGTCGGCTCGTCGCCCGCCTTGTCCACGGCCGGCAGCAGGCCGCGCGCCGTGCGGGCCACGGCCTCATGGCCATCCACCAGAATGCGCACCATCTCCAGCGCCTTCGGCGTCTGCGTCGGGGCGTCAGCCAGGCTGGTGAGCTGGCCGAACTGCGCGTAGGAGCCGGGCGCCACATGGCCCAGCGAACGGATACGCTCGGCAATCGGATCCACCGCGTTCCACAGCTCTGTGTACTGCGCCATGAACATGGCGTGCAGCGAGTTGAACATGGGGCCGGTCACGTTCCAGTGAAAGTTGTGCGTGGTCAGATACAGCGTGTAGGTGTCGGCCAGCAGTTTGGACAGGCCGGCGGCAATCGTGGCGCGGTCCTTGTCGGCAATGCCGATGTTGATGGGAAACCCCTCCCCGGCCCGCGCGGCCTTGGCGGCTTTGGCTTGCTTGGCGGTTTTTTTGTTCATGCGCATGAACTCCTCGAAAAAAAGTTGAAGGACGGCGCGCCTTGAAAAGCGCACAGCCACTGTACCCAATCCACCGGGTTTTCCATAGCCCCCCGCGGCCGCCCATGGCCGCCCATGCCCACCGCCCGCACCGGAGCCGTGTGCATATAAGCCTTATCCGGCCCCAGGGCCGTATGCACGCCGCCTGAAGCTATAATTTTTGAAGCATCTTGACCCAAGCATGACCCGCCCTGCCCGCCCCGCCCATCTGCCCGTGCGCGACGGCGTGGGCCCCAGCACCGTGGCGCTGCCGCCAGGGCCGTGGCCCTTGCTGATCGACTTTCTCGCCGAGCGGCTGCCCGCCGTCTCGCGCCAGGGCTGGCACGAGCGCATGACGCAAGGCGAAGTGGTGGACGATCATGCCCAGCCGCTACCTCCGGCCACGCCCTACCGCCCCGGCCAGCGCGTGCACTACTGGCGCCGCGTGGACGCCGAGCCGCCCCTGCCCGCCACCGAAACCGTGCTGTACCAAGACGACTGGCTCGTCGTGGCCGACAAGCCGCACTTCATGCCCGTCACCCCCAGCGGCCCCTTCGTGCAGCAAAGCCTGCTAGTGCGCCTGCGGCGGCGACTGGGCCTGCCCGGCCTCAGCCCCATCCACCGCATCGACCGCGACACGGCCGGCCTCGTCGTGCTGGCCGTGCAGCCCGCCACGCGCGCCGCCTACCAGAACCTGTTTCGCGACCGTCAGGTGGAAAAGGTGTACGAAGCCATCGCCCCCGACGCGCCGCCCGCCCTCACCCTGCCGCGCCTGCACCAGAGCCGCCTGGCGCCGCACGCCCACTTTTTCACCATGCATGAAGTGGCCGGCCCGCCCAACAGCATGACCCGCATCGAACGCCTGCACGCCCTGCCCCGGGGCCGCGCGCTCTACCGGCTGGAACCCGTCACCGGCAAACGCCACCAGCTGCGCGCCCACATGGCCGCACTCGGCCTGCCGCTGGAAAACGACCCCTTCTACCCCGCCATCCGCCGCGCCGCCAGCGACAGCGACGACTGGCAACACCCGCTGCAACTGCTGGCCAGGCACATGGCCTTCACCGACCCCTGCAACGGCGCCCCCCGCCGCTTCGAAAGCCGCCAGCGCCTGGCCGCCGCTTCGCCGGCCTGTCCGCCTGAAGATTAAAAAACCATAGCACCCCAGGCCGTACCCACGGCCCAAAAGCCATTTTTGATGCCTCAGTCCACCCCGCGCCACCCCGCGCGCCGGCTGCCGTGGCCGGGCCCGCGGGCGGGGTTTAGTGCGCCTCGTCCCAGTTGGCGCCGCTGCCCACCTCGGCCAGCAGCGGCGCCTTCAGTTGCGCCACGCCGGCCATGAGGCGGGGGATTTCGGCGCGCGCCCAGTCCAGCTCGGCCTCGGGCACTTCCAGCACCAGCTCGTCGTGCACCTGCATGATCATGCGCGTGGCGCGCTGCTGGGCGTGCAGCGCGTCTTGCACGGCAACCATGGCTTTCTTGATGAGGTCGGCCGCCGTGCCCTGCATGGGGGCGTTGATGGCCTGGCGCTCGGCGGCGGCGCGGCGCGGGCCGCTGCCGCCGCTGATGTCGGGCAACGGCAGGCGGCGGCCAAAGACGGTTTGCACGTATTTGTGCTCGCGCGCGAAGGCCACGGTGTCGTCCATGTAGCGGCGCACGCCGGGGTAGCGCTCGAAGTAGCGGGCGATGTAGTTCTTGGCCGCCGTGTTGTCTATCCCTAAGTTGCGCGCCAGGCCGAAGCTGCTCATGCCGTAGATGAGGCCGAAGTTGATGACCTTGGCGTAGCGGCGCTGCTCGGGCGTGACCAGCTCGGGCGGCACGCCGAACACTTCCGCCGCGGTGGCGCGGTGCACGTCCTGCCCTTCGCTGAAGGCGCGCAGCAGGGCTTCGTCGCCCGAGAGGTGGGCCATGATGCGCAGCTCGATCTGGCTGTAGTCGGCGCTCATCAGCCGGTGGCCGGGCGGGGCGATGAAGGCTTCGCGGATGCGGCGGCCCTCGGGCGTGCGGATGGGGATGTTCTGCAGGTTGGGGTCGTTGCTGGACAGGCGCCCGGTGACGGCCACGGCCTGCGCGTAATGGGTGTGCACGCGGCCGGTGGCCGGGTGCAGCATGTGGGGCAGCTTGTCGGTGTAGGTGCTCTTGAGCTTGGCCAGGCCGCGGTGCGCCAGGATGCGGGCGGGCAGCGGGTAGTCCTCGGCCAGCTTTTCCAGCACTTCCTCGTCGGTGCTGGGCTTGCCGCCGGGGGTTTTCTTGATGACGGGCAGGCCCAGGCGTTCGAAGAAGATTTCGCCAATCTGCTTGGGCGAACCAAGGTTGAAGGGCTGGCCGGCCAGTTCGTAGGCTTCTTGCTCCAGTTGCAGGATGCGCTGGCCCAGCGCGTGGCTTTGCGCGGCCAGCTGCGCGCTGTCGATCAGCACGCCGTGGCGCTCGATGTGAAACAGCACTTCGCTCACCTGCATTTCCAGCGCGTAGATGTGCGCCAGGCCGGCATCCTGCTGCACGCGCGGCCACAGGGCCAGGTGCACGTCCAGCGTCTGGTCGGCGTCTTCGCAGGCGTAGTGGGCGGCCTTTTCCACGGGCACCTGGGCAAAGGGGATCTGGTGCGCGCCCTTGCCGCACAGGTCTTCGTAGGCAATGCCGCTGCGGCCCAGATGGCGCTCGGCCAGGCTTTGCAGGCCGTGCGGGCGGTTGGCCTCCAGCACGTAGCTTTGCAGCAGGGTGTCGTGCGCGTAGCCGGCCACCTGGATGCCGTGGTTGGCGAACACGTGGCGGTCGTACTTGATGTGCTGGCCCAGCTTTTTCTTGTGCGGGTTTTCCAGCCAGGGCTTCAGGCGCGCCAGCACTTCCTCCAGCGGCAGCTGCGCGGGCGCGTCCGGCCCTTCGTGCGCCAGCGGGATGTAGGCGGCTTCGCCCGGCTGCACGCTGAGCGAGAGGCCGACGATGCGCGCCTGCATGTCGTCGAGCGAGGTGGTTTCGGTGTCCAGCGCGGTCAGCCCGGCGGCGTCGATCTTTTGCAGCCAGTGCTCGAACGCGGGCCAGTCCAGCACGGTGGCGTAGCGCAGCGGGCCTTGCACGTGGCTGTGGGCGGGGGGCGTGGCGGGCGCCCCGGCTGTTGGCGCGGCGGCCGTGGGCGCACCTGCCGCCGCCGGGGCGCCGCCGTCCTTGGCTTGCAGCGCGCGGGCCAGGGTCTTGAAGCCATACTTTTGATAGAAATTGGCCAGCGCGCCCGTGTCACCTGCCTTGACAGCTATTGAATCAAGAGCAGGCAGGCCGTCCACGTGGCCGCTCAGGTCGCAATCGGTGCGGATGGTGAGCAGCTGGCGGCCGGTGGGCAGCCAGTCCAGCGCGCGGCGCAGGTTCTCGCCCGCCGCGCCCTTGATCTGGCCGGCGTTGGCGATGATGGCATCCAGCGAGCCGTACTCGCCCAGCCACTTGGCCGCCGTCTTGGGGCCCACCTTGTCCACGCCGGGCACGTTGTCCACGGCATCGCCCACCAGGGTCTGGTAGTCGATCATGCGCGCGGCGGGCACGCCGAACTCGGCCAGCACCCCGGCCTCGTCGCGGCGCTTGCCGCTCAGGGTGTCGATGATGGTGACGCGCGGCGTGACCAGTTGCGCCAGGTCCTTGTCGCCGCTGGAAATCAGCACGCGCAGGCCCTGCCCTTCCGCGGCGCGCGCCAGGGTGCCGATCACGTCGTCGGCCTCCACGCCGGGCACGGCCAGCACCGGCCAGCCCAGCAGGCGCACCACTTCGTGAATGGGCGCGATCTGGCTGCGCAAGTCATCAGGCATGGGCGCGCGCTGGGCCTTGTAGGCGGGGTAGAGCGCGTCGCGGAAGGTGGGGCCGGAGGCATCGAACACGCAGGCGGCGTAGGCGGCGTCGGGGTAGTCCTTGCGCAGCGCCGTCAGCATGTTGACCATGCCGCGAATGGCCCCGGTGGGCTGGCTGTGCGGGTCGGCCGGATCGGCGCGCAAGTCGGGCAGCGCGTGGTAGGCGCGGTACAGGTAGCTGGAGCCGTCCACCAGCAGCAGCGCGGGACGGTCATGGGTTGCGGGGCTTGTCATGGGGGCATTGTGCCGGGCTGGCTACGCCCTTGTCCTTGCAGCCCAGCGCACCAGTCGATAAGCCGTATCCGCCATGGCAGCGTCCTGGGCGCTTCCAGTTCGTTCCCTTAGCTGTCGGCGAAACGCTCCATTGTCAGCATGCCATGCCCCAACAGGCCTCACTTCAAAAGCCTTGGCTTGGTTATCACCACACCACATATGTTTCATGGTGTAATCAAGATTACAAAAATTTGTTTGTGCCTCTGTTTGCGCCTCTACGGCGACGTCTCCTGTTTTGCTTCAGTCCAAACCATGTACACGACACAAGCTGTCGCCGTTGGCAGACAACATGTGTCCAAACCTTGTATCCCCAAGCGCAAGCCTCGTCAGCCCTTCTCATTAACCGTTCACCAGAGGTCAGCCTCGCCATCCAGTCATCTGTTTTCTTTCCTCTCCAGCAAACCACCATGCCACACAGCACCCCCATCGACACCTTGCGCGAAGAAGCGCAGCGCCAAATCCAGTTGCTCAAGCAGGTGCTGCAAGACATGCAGGCGCAGGGACTGATCGCCCCGCCCGCCCAGGAAGAGAAAAACCGCGCCACCTTCGACACCGACTCCCTGCCCAAAACGCTGGACATGCTGGATGGCGAGCACCACAAGTTGCAGAACCTGGAAATGGTGCTGGCCGTGGTGGGCACGATGAAGGCCGGCAAGTCCACCAGCATCAACGCCATCGTGGGCGCCGAGGTGCTGCCCAACCGCAACCGCCCCATGACGGCGCTGCCTACGCTCATCCGCCACAAGCCTGGCGTGCTGCGTCCCCGTCTGGTGCTGCAAGAAGTCGCGCCGCTGAACCAGCTGCTCAAAAACTTGGGCAAGGTTCTAAAGCCTGCCAAGGGCCAAGCGCCGGAAGATTTGAATCAGTCTGATCCCGACATGGCCGAGCTGCTTGAACAAATCCGGCAAAAGCAGCCCTTCCAGACCGCGTACGAGGGCGAAGAAGCCATCTTCCAATTCCTCAAGCGCCTGAACGACTTGGTGCGCCTGTGCTTTGAGCAGGACGATCCCCGTGCCGCCTTCCCCTTCGACCAATACGCGGGCGTGAACACCCTGCCCGTGATCGAAGTGGAGTTCTCTCACCTGAAAAACACCTCCGCCACCCAAGGCCAGCTGACGCTGCTGGACACCCCCGGCCCCAACGAGGCCGGCCAGCAGCACCTGCGCCACATGCTCAAGGACCAGCTGGCCAAGGCCTCCGCCGTCCTGGCCGTGCTGGACTACACCCAGCTCAAGTCCGACGCCGACGCCGACATCCGGCAGGAGCTGGAGCGCATTGCCGAAAACACGGGCAAGCGTGCCAAAGAACGCATCTACGCCCTGGTCAACAAGTTCGACCAGAAAGACCGCAACAGCGACGATGCCGACACGGTACGCACATACGTGGCGCAGAAGCTGATGAAGGGCAATGTGCTTGAAGACCACGTGTTCCCCGTCTCCTCCAGACAGGGTTATCTGGCCAGCCACGCCCGCAATGAACTGGCGCGCTACAAGCGCCTGGACCTCAGCCAGCCCTGGGTGGAAGATTTTGGCAACGAAGCCTTTGGCAAACGCTGGGAAAAATACATCGACACGCCCGAAAAAGCCCAAAATTGCGCCGACGAACTTTGGGAAGACTCCGGCTTTGCCATCCCGCTGGAGAAAATCATTCTCCAGGCCCATCAAAACGCCGCCTTTCATGCCCTGCATTCAGCCATAGGCAAACTGGAAACCACGTCAAAAAATGCCAGAGATTTTCTGAAGGCATGTGTTGGCGCGCAGGAAAAGAGCGTCCAGGCGCTGGAAAATGACATTGCTGCCTTGCAGGAAAACATTGACAGCATCGTCCAGGTCATCCAGAACGTGGAGCATTCACTTGCGGACGAACTCAACCTCATGAACAAAGGCGTGGAAGTCTCCATCAAGGAGGCGATCAATGAGACCAACGCCGCCCTTGAAAAATATTTCAAAGAAGGCAAGCGCATTGAAGCCGCCAACCTGGCTCACGAAAAAGGCAGCCGCAAACCACGCAAAAAAAAAGACAAAGGCAAAGCCGTAGATAAGCTTCCAGCCACACGGGATCTCCTGCTGGGATTTCGCTTGTTTTTTGATCCAACTGCCGGGCAAGACTCAAACGACAGCCAGGACTTTGACCCCTCAAGCCCGGTCATTGAGTTCAAGCATATTGAAGAAGCCAGGGAGTTCCAGCAGCGCATAGAAGACTCCATCCAGCAACTGATGGAAGCCAGCCAGCACAAAATCAACCGGAGCATTCAGCAAGGTGCTGAAAGCTTTTCATCCATGCTCCAAAGCCAGCGGACGGATGCGATCAAAAAGATCTCGGAGTCCATCAACAAAAACCTGGAAGGCTTCGACATTGAAATCCGCCAGCCGCAACTTGAACCAGAGCTCCTGAAAACATCGGTTTCCAGCATGCTGGAAGAATGCATCCATGAAAAGACCAAAACCGTCACCAGGCATCGACGGCAAAAAGGCGTATGGGGCACTGTGTGCCGATGGTTCAAGACGGACGATTGGGGATGGGAATCCTACGAGGACGAGGAAAATTACTTCCAAATCGACCTCAGGGACATTGAACGATCCACGAGAAAAGGCATTGCCGTCCTCAAGGAATCCGCCGATGAGGTCATGCAGCAGGAAGTCCAGCCCCAGCTGGAAGCGGTGATTGAAGAATTCTTTGATGTCTTCCGCCAAAAAGTCGAACACGTGCGCGGCGACCTGATGCAGAACCTGCAATTGCTGGAATCACAAGACAAGGCCCAGCAGCAGGCCATGCTGAACAACGCGCTGCGAATGAGCAGGCAAGCCGAAGGCATTCAGAAAGACTGCGCCAATCTGGAGACAGCCTTGGCCGCCTTGCCCGCAGTTGCGCCCAGCCAGCCCGCTCCCATCCACGAAATGGCATGAACACCCATCCGCCTACTCCCATGACTCATTCAATTACCCCTGACGCGCCGCTGTGCCAGGCGCTGAGCTGCCTGCCGGAAAAGTTCGTGGTGGACTTTGCCAACGGCATTGACGTGGCGCGCGAGCACATGCGCGTGCAGCGCCAGCGCAGCGGTTTTTTCAATCGCCTGTATGACGGTTTCACCGGCCAGGGCATGCGGCGGCAGGCTGAAATCAACGCCAGCCTGGGCGATGGCATGCAGGCCTCGCTGCAATGGCTGGGCGAGCTGAGCCATTCGCTGGCGCGCAGCAACTGGGCCATTGCGCAGGTGAACGAGCGCGTCACGGCGCTGAGCGGCCACGTGGCGCAACTGGCGCACTACAGCGCCGACACGCGCGAGCAACTGCACGCGCTGGCGCAGCGGCTGGGCGAGCGCATGCAAGCCATGGCCCAGGAAATCGCCCGCATCGACATGACGCAGCAGGCCAAGCTCAACGTGGACATGGCGTTCAGCAAATGGGCGGCAGGCCGCTTTGGCGCGCTGTCGCCCGCCGGGCGCTGCTACGCCACGCTGGAGGAGCTGCGCTGGGGCGCCCTGGGCGATTACCTGCGCCAATGCGCTGACCCGCGCGAGCACGAGCGCTTCCGAGAACTGGTGGCCGACAAGGCCGTGCAGCAACTGGCGCAAGACACGGGCGCGCGCCCGCAGCAAGTGCAAGACACCGCCGGCATATGGCTGGCCACGCCCTCCGCCCGCAGCAGCCAGGCCGCGCTGGCGGCGGATGACATGCAGCAGGCGCTGGCCTATCTGGCCGACGGCACGGACACGCAGGCCGCGCCGTTCGTACACAGTGCGGTGCAGCTGCGCCGGGCGGCGCAGGCCGTGCCGATGATTGCCGATGCCCGTCGCCTGGCCGAAGCCATGGTGGGTGAAATCTTCCCGGAGAAAAACTAAGTGATGAATTCCGCCATGCAAGCCTCAAGCGGCTCAACCCCTCAGATTTCAACCGGGCTGGTGCTTTCCGGCGGCGGCGCCAAGGGCGCCTACCAAGTGGGCGTGCTCAAGGCGCTGCTGGAGCTGGGCGCCAGCATCGACATGGTGGCGGGTGCCAGCATGGGCGCGCTCAACGGCGCAGTGCTGGCTTGCGCGCCTTCACTGGCCGAAGGCGTGCAGCGCCTGGAAAAACTGTGGCACACGCTCGCCGAACGCTCGCCGCTGGAAATCAACACGCCCAGCTATCTGAAACTGCTGGCCTCCCTGGGGCTGGCGCTGAACCGTCCCCTGGCCGGCCTGCTGGCCGTGGCCCCGGGCCTGCTCAGCAGGCTGGCCCGCATGGCGGCTGGCTCGCCGGTCGAAAGACTCGCGAACACGGCCGCCACCATGGCTGACAGCGCCCTGGAAACCGCCCTGCTGGGCGATGGCGCTCTGCGCGCGCTGATGGACGAGTACCTGGACTTTCAGGGCCTGCAACGCGGCCTGCCGCTCTATGTGTCGGTTTACGAAAGCCAGGGCGGTCTGGACGACGTGCTGCGCTGCCTGGTGGCCGAGACCGGGCTGGTGGACACGCCCCCCTCGCGCTTCGTGCATGTGCAAACGCTGCCAGAGCAAGAGTGCCGGAACGCCCTCATGGCCTCCGCCGCCATCCCCATGCTGTATGAGGCACGCCAGATTGGCGGCACCCAGTTCACCGATGGTGGACAGGGCGGCTGGCAAAAGGCACAGGGCAACACACCCATCACGCCGCTGATCGAGGCCGGGTGCCAGCAAGTCATCGTGACCCACCTGAGCGACGGCTCGCTGTGGAGCCGCCATGACTTTCCCGGCACCACGGTGCTGGAAATACGCCCGCAGTCTCCGCTGGTGCCGGGCGGCGGCCTGCTGGATGGCGCCAAGGCCGCCCTGGGCTTCGATGCCCGCTCCATCAGCCGCCTGATGGAACAGGGCTACAACGACACCCTGCACTGCGTGGGTCGCGTGATGCAAGCCAGCCAGGCACGGCAGGCGCTGCACCAGGCCGAGCACGCCTTGCAGGCCAGCCTGACGCAAAACGGCGGCGCCGATGCAACCCTGGCGCAAGCCATGGCACGGCTGAATACCACCCACTGAAACTGCCCTGGGCCATGCACCTTCATGGTGCCAGCGTCAGCCCTCCGTACTCCACGCCACCAGCCTGACCACCAGCGGGCGCACGGCCAAGAGGCTGGCGAAAGCCACCGGCCAGGTGATGGCATAGGCGCGCGCCAGCCGCGCCGGGTAGCCCGCGCCCACGCCGGTATTGAGCGCCACCAGTACGCCGCTGACGATCAGCACCATGATGGCCGAGGCGTAGAAGGAAAAGGCGATGCCGGCGTATTTTTTCGGCAGCTTTCTCATGGCATGTCATCCTCATGAAAATCAACACAAGCAGGCAGTATGGTTTGTCGATTTTTCAAATAAAACACCAAAAATCAGCGAGTATCGGGCATCTACGCACAATCAGCCGCCGAAAAGTCCACGCTGCTTCGCACATGAGGAAAGCCGCCATGCCCCCAGAAAGACGCCTCGCCCTGTTCGTCTTGTTTGCCACGGCCACGCTGGCCAGCGGCTGCGGCTGTTATCTGAGCGATGGCTGCGCCATCAAGAGCGGCCGGCCCCGCCACGACATGACCTCTACGGCGGCGTCCACGGCCAAGCCGCCGCTGCTGGGGCTGTACCGCTTTGCTTTCCGCATAGACGATGACACGCTGCATGGCAGCGTGCAAATGCAGGCCGACGGGCTGACGCGCATCGCCATCCACCCCACCGGCGCGGACGGCCAGGCCGGCGCGAACGCGCGCACGGTCTACGAAGGCGGCTACCAGGCGCGCATGCGCATTGGCCCCGGCCCGGTCAGCCGGGGCGGCGGCTTTTACCTCTCCATCCAGCACGGGCGCGCCCTGCTGGTGGACCGCCAGGGGGAGCCGTTCGAGATTTGCCACGCGCCCACGGTCACGGGCTGGCCGTCCCGCGGGCAGGCCCGCGCCGTCGCCAACGTGCCCTGCCAGTCTGCCTTGCAGCGGTATTGACGGCCCGCCACAACCGCTCGCCACACCTGCCCGCCATGGCCCCCCGCCTGCCGCCCCGCCGCCCGAGCCCATGACACCGCTGGACTGGAACGACGTGCAGCACTTCGTCACCCTGGTCGAGCAGCAAACGCTGAGCGCCGCCGCCGAGGCGCTGAACGTGCAGCACAGCACGGTGTCGCGGCGCGTAGCGCAGCTGGAAGCCCGGCTGGGCCTGCGCCTGTTCGACCGCATCGGCAAGCGCTACCGGCTGACCGGCGACGGCCAGCGCCTTTACGAACACGCACGCGCGCTGCGCCAGGACATGAACGCCTTGCTGCGCCTGGCGCACGCGCAGCGCCACGCCGTGGCGGAAGTGGCCGTCAGTGCGCCGCCCGTGGCGCTGCGCTGGCGGCTGTTGCCGCAGCTGCCGGCCTTTTACGCCCGGCACCCGCGCATCCGCCTGCGGCTGCAAGGCAGCGCGCAGCTGAGCAACCTGCACGAGCGCCAGGCCGACATCGCCCTGCGCCTGGTACGGCCCGAGGCGGGCGACCTGGCCGTGCGCCGTCTGGGCAGCCTGCACTTTGGCTTTTACGCCAGCGCCGCGTACCTGCGCCGCACGGCGCGCAGCGACTGGCGCTTTCTCACCCTGTCCACGCAAAACCCCTTGAGCCGCTGGGCCGCTGACACCATTGGCAGCGCCCACGTGGCACTGGCCTGCAACGATTTCGAACTCATCCGGCAGGGGCTGAATGCCGGGCTGGGCGTGGGCCTGCTGCCCGCCGACAGCGTGGGCGCGCAAGATGCGCTGCAAGCGGTGGCCGTGAACGCGGCCGCGCCGGAAACGCTGGCGCAGCCCCTGTACCTGGTCATGCACGATGACGTGCGCCGCTCGCCCAGCGTGCGCGCGGTGGCCGACTTCCTGGCCGGGGCGCTGGCGGCAGAGGGCGCGCCCGGCTAGCCCGCCACACCACCCTCGCGCAGCCAGCATGACCTGCTGGTTTTACAACCCGCTTGGCACCTGCCGCACACGTGCCAATCTTTCCTAGAATCGCGCCCATGCCCGCCTTCAAGCCCACTTCATCGCTATCCTCGCTGCTGCTCATTGGCCTGCTGGCCGCCAGCCCGGCGCTGCTGGCGCAAACGCCTTCGCCGGCCAGCCCGGCCGCTTCCGGCGCCGTGCCGGATGCCGGGCGTGACACGCCCCTTCATGACCGCAAGACGCAGCGCGTGGAGCACATTCGTGTGGAAGACGCGGGCAGCCGCGTGGACGAGCTGCGCACCGGCGGCGAAACGCGGCGCATCACCGTGCAGCCCAAGGCTGGCGTGCCCGCCTATTCGGTGCAACCGGCTGGCAGCGGCGCGCCGCGCGAGGCCGGCCCCGGCGCGGCGGGCCAGCGCACCTGGAAGGTGCTCGATTTCTGAGCGCCCTGCCCCGCCTTTTTCCTTTTCCGCTTTTCTTTCTTCCCGATGGCCGTTTTCACGGAAGTTTCCGCACGCGAGGCCGCGTCCCTGCTGGACGCGCTGGGTCTGGGCCGCCTGGTCGCGCTGCGCGGCATTGAGGGCGGCATCGAGAACACCAACTACTTCGCCACCACCGAGCAGGACGGGCAGGAGCGCCAGTGGGTGCTGACGCTGTTCGAGCGCCTCACGCACGCGCAACTGCCTTTTTACCTGCACCTGATGAAGCACCTGGCCGCGCACGGCATTCCGGCGCCCGAGCCGCAGGCCAAGCCCGCCGGCGCACGCATGCCTGCGCATGAAGACGCGTTGCTGCACACCCTGTGCGGCAAGCCCGCCGCCGTGGTCAACCGCCTGCAAGGGCGCAGCGAACTGGCCCCCGCGCCCGCGCACTGCGCCGCCGTGGGCGACATGCTGGCGCGCATGCACCTGGCCGGGCGCGACTACCCGCGCCAGCAGCCCAACCTGCGCGGCCTGCCCTGGTGGAACGACACGGCCCCGCTGGTGCTGCCGCACCTGGAAGCCGCGCAGGCCGCGCTGCTGCGCAGCGAGCTGGCTTACCAGAACCACGTGGCCGCCTCGTCCGCCTATGCGGCGCTGCCGCGCGGGCCGGTGCATGCCGACCTGTTCCGCGACAACGTCATGTTTGCCGGCAGCGCCGAGGCGCCCGTGCTGACCGGCTTTTTCGACTTCTACTTCGCCGGCGTCGATACCTGGCTGTTCGACTTGGCGGTCACGCTCAACGACTGGGCCGTGGATTTGCCCACCGGCAGCGCCGACCCGGCGCGCACCCAGGCCTTGCTGGACGCCTACCAGCGCGTGCGCCCGCTAACCCGCGCCGAGCGCGAGCTGCTGCCCGCCATGTGCCGCGCCGGCGCGCTGCGCTTTTGGATCTCGCGCCTGTGGGACTGGCACCTGCCGCGCGAGGCCAGCCTGCTCAAGCCGCACGACCCCACGCATTTCGAGCGCGTGCTGCGCCAGCGCGTGGCCAGCCCGCAGCACGCGCCCGACCTGCCGCCGCCCTTGCCATCGCCCTTGCCACCGTCTTCAACGCCCGCTGCTCCCGCGCCGGTGGCCGTGGCCGTCTTTGGCCCGGCCGCGCCTGCCGCCCCTTCTGGCGCCGCGCCGCACACCGCATGAAACTGCGCATCGCCCCCGCCCGCGAAGGCATTGACTGGGCACGCCAGGGCGTGCGCACCTTCTTTCGCCAGCCGCTGGCCATGGCCGGGCTGCTATTCATGCTGACGGCGGCGTTGGCGCTGGTGAGCCAGCTGCCGGCCATTGGCCCCGCGCTGGCCCTGGCGCTGCTGCCCGCGGGCACCGTGGGCCTGATGGCCGCCACGCGCGAAGCCAGCGCCGGGCGCTTTCCCATGCCCGCGCTGCTGGCCGTGGCGCTGCGCGGCGACGCGGCGCGCGTGCGCGCCATGCTGGCGCTGGGCGCGCTGTACGCGCTGGGCGGGCTGGCCGTGGGCGCGCTGGGCCTGCTGCTGGCGCCGCCGCCGCCCGCGCTCACCCTGCCGGCCGGCGGCGCCATCACGCCCGAGATGCTGCAAGACCCGGCACTGCGCGAGGCGCTGCGCGCCACCATGCGCGCCAACTTCATCCAGTGGCTGCTGTATCTGCCGCTATCGCTGCTGTTCTGGCACGCCCCGGCGCTGGTGCACTGGCACGGCGTGCCGCCGGTCAAAAGCCTGTTTTTCAGCGCCGTGGCCGTGCTGCGCAACCTGCGCGCCTTCCTGCTCTACGGCCTGGCCTGGCTGGCCATCTCGGTCAGCGCCAGCCTGGCGCTGCTGATGCTGGGCGCACTGCTGGGCAACCCCCGGCTGGCCGCGGCCGGCGTGCTGCCGGTGGGCATGCTGATCGCGGCCATGCTGTTCGCCTCGCTGTGGTTCACCTTCCGCGGCTGTTTCGATGACGCGGGCAACTCCCGCACCGCCCCACCCGAGCCTTTCTCCGCCCCATGACCACCTGGCTTGCCGACGCCATCCGCCGCATTGAGCGCGACTTCCAGCGCTCGTCCGACACGCACCTCATCGCCCTGGACCTGCCCGCGCTGCCGGGCGTGCAGCTGTACCTGAAGGACGAATCCACCCACCCCACCGGCAGCCTCAAGCACCGCCTGGCGCGCTCGCTGTTTCTCTACGGGCTGTGCAACGGCTGGATTCGCGAGGGCACGACCATCGTCGAAGCCTCCTCGGGCAGCACCGCCGTGTCCGAGGCGTACTTCGCGCGCCTGCTCGGCCTGCCCTTCATCGCCGTCATGCCGCGCGGCACCTCGGCGGCCAAGGTGGCGCAAATCGCCTTCTACGGCGGGCAAAGCCATTTCGTCGATGACCCGGCCACCGTGTACGTGGAAGCCGAGCGCCTGGCGCGCGAGCGCGGCGGCCACTACATGGACCAGTTCACCTACGCCGAGCGCGCGACCGACTGGCGCGGCAACAACAACATTGCCGAATCCATCTTCCAGCAAATGCGCGCCGAGCCGCACCCCGTGCCGCGCTGGATCGTCACCGGCGCGGGCACCGGCGGCACCTCGGCCACCATTGGCCGCTACATCCGCTACCAGGGCCATGCCACGCAGCTGTGCGTGGTGGACCCCGAGCACTCGGTGTTTCACGACTACTTTCACGCCCCGGCCAACCCCGGCATCACCGGCACGCGCGGCTCGTGCATCGAAGGCATTGGGCGCCCGCGCGTGGAACCGTCCTTCGTGCCCGGCGTCATCGACCGCATGATCCGCGTGCCTGACGCGGCCAGCATCGCCGCCATGCGCGTGCTGGAGCAGCGCACCGGCCGCCGCTGGGGCGCTTCCACCGGCACCGACTTCTATGGCGCGCTGCTGCTGGCCTGCGAAATGGCCGGGCGCGGCGAGCAGGGCGCCATCGTCACCCTGGCCTGCGACCCTGGCGAGCGCTATCTGGACACCTACTACAGCGACGACTGGCTGCGCGCCCAGGGCCATAACGTGGCCCCATGGCTGGCCTGCCTGGAGGCCGCCTGCGCCAGCGGGCGCTGGGCCACACCCTGAGCGCCTGTTCAAAGCAAAGGGTTGACTGCCTGCCGCGCCGACGCGGCCCGCGCGGACAGCCGGGTCAGACCCAGCGGACGGGCCTGCCCCTCAGGGCTTGCGTTAAACCTTCCGTCAGACCTTCCACTTGGCCATCAGCTTTTCGGGCGTGAGGCTGTCGTAGCTTTCAAAGGGCTGGTGGATCCAGGGGTTGGTGGGCAGGTCTTCCACCGAGTAGTCGGCCCGGAAGCTGGAGCAGCCCTTGGTCCAGATGACGGCGGTGCGCAGCTCGGTGATGGGCGGGTAGTCGCTGCGCAGCTTGTCCACCACGGCTTGCAGGGTGACGCCGGTGTCGGCCAGGTCGTCCACCAGCAGCACGCGGCCGGCGATCCGGCCCTTGGGCGTGGTGATGTAGTGGGCAATGTCCAGATGGCCTTGCACGGTGCCGCTTTCGGCGCGGTAGCTGCTGGTGGACATGATGGCCAGCGGCACGTCGAAGATGCGGCTGAGGATGTCGCCCGGTCGCATGCCGCCGCGCGCCAGGCACAAGATGGTGTCGAACTGCCAGCCCGACTGGTGCACCTTCAGCGCCAGCTTCTCGATCAGGTTGTGGTATTCGTCGTAGCTGACGTACAGGTGCTTGCCGTCTTCCGTCAACATGGGTTTGCTCCTTTTTCAATAGCTAGCAGCGCTTGTCCATCAAGCGCAAAGGCCGGTTTCAATCGCCATCACGCCAGAAAGGGGTGGCGCATCATGATGGTGTGGTCGCGATCGGGGCTGGTGGAGATGAGGTGGATGGGCACGCCGGTGGCGTGCTCGATGCGTTGCAGGTACAGGCGCGCGTTGACGGGCAGGCGGTCGTAGTCGGTCACGCCCACGGTGCTTTCGCTCCAGCCTTCCAGGGTTTCGTAGATGGGCTGGCAGCGCGCGATGTCGTCGGCGCCCAGCGGCAGGATGTCGATGCGCTCGCCGTCCAGCAGGTAGCCCACGCACAGCTTCAGCTCGGGCAGGCCGTCCAGCACGTCGAGCTTGGTGATGCACAGGCCGCTCAGGCCGTTGACCTGCGCGCTGCGCTTGAGCAGGGCCGCGTCGAACCAGCCGCAGCGGCGCGCGCGGCCGGTGGTCACGCCTTTTTCGGCGCCCACGGTGGCCATGTGCCAGCCGGGCGTGCCTTCCTTTTCCCATTCCAGCTCGGTCGGGAAGGGGCCACCGCCCACGCGCGTGCAGTAGGCCTTGGTGATGCCCAGCACGTAGTGCAGCAGGCCCGGGCCCACGCCGCTGCCGGCGGCGGCGTTGCCGGCCACGCAGTTGCTGCTGGTGACGAAGGGGTAGGTGCCGTGGTCCACGTCGAGCAGGGTGCCCTGCGCGCCTTCGAACAGCAGGTTGTCGCCACGGCGGTGGGCCTCGTTCAGCTCGCGCGAGACGTCGGCCATCATGGGGCGCAGCGCCTGCGCGTGGCGCATGGCTTCTTCGTACACCGGCTCGAACTGCACCTGGCCGTCCTTCAGGTAGGGCGCCAGCGTCTCGCCGAAGGCCAGCGTGGCGGAGCCGAGGAACTGGGTGAGCACGTGGTTGTGCAGCGCCAGCAGCTCGCGCAGCTTGGCGGCGAAGCGCTCGGGGTGCTTGAGGTCTTGCACGCGCAGCGCGCGGCGGGCGATCTTGTCCTCGTAGGCGGGGCCGATGCCGCGCCCGGTGGTGCCGATTTTTTCCGTGCCGCCCTGCTCGCGCCGCGCCTCGCGCGCCACGTCCAGCACGGCGTGAAAAGGCAGGATGAGCGGGCAGGCTTCGCTGATGCGCAGGCGCTCGCGCACCTGCACGCCGGCTTTTTCCAGCCCTTCGATCTCCTCCAGCAGCTTGGCGGCCGACAGCACCACGCCGTTGCCGATGTAGCAGGTCACGCCCGCGCGCATGATGCCGCTGGGGATGAGGTGCAGCGCGGTCTTGACGCCGCCGATCACCAGCGTGTGGCCCGCGTTGTGCCCGCCCTGGAAGCGCACCACGCCTTGCGCGCTCTCGGTCAGCCAGTCCACCAGCTTGCCCTTGCCCTCGTCACCCCACTGGGTGCCGACGACGACGACGTTGCGTCCGCTTGTGCTTTTCATGGGGATATGCGCTCCTGTGCTCTTTGCAAAAAACGGGGAAAAACAGAAATTTCTGGAAAGCGGGGCCGCTGCCGCCCCACGGCGAGGGGCTGGCGCACGGCGCAAGGGGGGTCACGCAGGCATGGGTTCAGGGGCTTTCCACGGGCTGCACGACCCACTCGCCCGCCTGGTGCACCAGTTGCCGGTCGCAGCAGAACTCATCCACCTCGCAGGCGCTGCCGGGCAGCACGCTCACCACGGTTTCACCGCGCTGGCGCAGCGCGGCCACGGTTTGGGCCAGGCCGGGCGCTTCGACCTCGCTGGCCCAGGGCGCGCGGATGGCGGCGCGGCGCGGGCGCGGCGGCGCCACGCGGGCAAGCTGTTTCACATCCAGGCTGAAGCCCACGGCCGGGCGGTCGCGGTCAAGCTTGTGGCCGAACACGGCCCCCACGCCGTCATAGCGGCCGCCGCGCAACACGGCATCGGTGGCAGCGGCGCTGGCGGCCGTGGCGGTCACGCCGTGGCCGGGCGCCTGGGCGGGGGCATAGACGGCAAAACGCATGCCGCTGTAATAGGCGTAGCCGCGCGAGTCGGCCAGGTCGAACGTCACGCGCACATCAGGGCGCTGCGCGGCCAGCTCGGCCGCCAGCCAGCGCAAGTCGGCCAGCGCCTGGGCCAGCAGCTGCGTGCGGCCCAGCGCACGCTCGGCTTCGTCCAGCACGCCCGCGTCGCCATACAGGTGGATCAGGGCCGCCAGCGCCTGGCGGGCGGCGGGCGGAAAGTGCGCGGCCAGTTTCTGCAAGGCGCTGGCATCCTTGATGGCCAGCGCGGCATGCACCTCGGCCAGCACGGCGGCCTCCACCGGCACGCCGCCCAGCAGGGCGCGCACGATGCGGGCGTCGGCCAGGTCCACGCTGGGCGCGGCCACGCCAGCGGCGCGCAGGCAGTCCAGCGCCAGGGTCAGGATTTCGAGGTCGGCCTCGCGCCCGGCGTGACCGTAGATTTCGGCGCCCAGTTGCAGCGGTTCGCGCGTGGCGCGGGGGCGTTCGGGGCGGGTGTGCAGCACCGGGCCGCAGTAGCACAGGCGGGCCACGCCCTGGCGGCCCAGCAGGTGGGCGTCAATGCGGGCCACTTGCGGCGTGGTGTCGGCCCGCACCCCCAGCGAACGGCCGGAGAGCTGGTCCACGAGCTTGAAGGTTTGCAGGCCCAGCATGCTGCCGGTGCCGGTGAGCAGCGATTCCAGGTGCTCCACCAGCGGCGGCATGACCAGTTCGTAACCGTAGCCACGCGCGGTGTCGAGCAGTGCGCGGCGCAGCTGCTCAATGTGCCGGGCCTCGGAGGGCAGTACATCGGCGATGTGATCCGGCAAAAGCCAGGCTGACATGGCTGGAGGGGGTGGGCTGTTGAAAACAGGATTCTACCGGCCCGGTGCGGCCCGGCCCGTCCGCAGCGGGCACGGCGCGCGGGGCGGGCCGGGCGCCGGGCAAGCGCTCAGGCGGCCGGGCCGCCGCTGTACAGCCAGGGCACATCCAGCACGCGCGCGCCCAGGGCGCGCATGGCGGCGTCGCGTCCCAGGCGCACGGGGCCGGTGGCATGAAACAGCTGGCCGTTGCGGATGGCGCGCGCCTGCACGCGGGCGCAGCGCGCCCAGCGGGCGTTGGCGTAGGCGTGCAGGCGGGCGGGCACATCATCGGCCGGGCCGGCCCCAGCCAGGCAGCGGCCCAGCTCGGCCGCGTCTTCAATGGCCATGCCCGCCCCTTGCGCCAGATAGGGTCGCATGGGGTGCGCCGCATCGCCCAGCAGGGCCACACGGCCTTGGGCTTGCTGGCCGGGGCCGCTGAGGGGCGGGCGGTCGCACAGCGGCCATAAGCGCCAGGCATGTTCGTTCACCCTGGCTTGCGGGGCCGCCGCAGCCAGATCGCGCAGCGGGGCGCACAACGGGGCCAGGTGACGCGCCAGTTCCGCAGTGTTGGCGTAATGATCCCACCCGGCCAGGTCTGCCGGGGGCGCGCCTTCGGTGATGACCACCAAATTCAGCCATTCGCCCTGCCGCACCGGGTATTGCACCGCGTGCAGCCGCGGGCCCAGCCAGGCCGTGACGTGCTGGCTGCGCAGCGCGGCGGGCAGCGCGGCCTGCCGCAGCAGGGTGCGCCAGGCCAGGTGGCCGCTTACGCGCGGCGGGCCATCATGCAGGAGTTGGGCGCGCACGCGGCTCCACACGCCGTCGGCGCCGACCAGGGCTGCCGCTTGCAGCGTCTGCCCGCTTTCGGTGTGCACAGCCACGCCGGGCATGGCGCCGGCGCCGCTGGCCTGCGCGGCTTCAGCCGGCTCATGGCGCGCCAGTGTCTGGCCCAGGTGAATCTGCACGCCCGGCTGCGCGACGGCTGCGGCGTGCAGCAGGTTCAGCAGGTCGGCCCGGTGAATGGTGACGTAGGGCGCGCCATAGCGGGTCTGCATGCGTGCGCCCAGGGGCAGCGCGCCCAGCTCGGCCCCGCTCAGGGCATCACGCACGCTCAGGCGTTCGGGAAACGCGGCCACGGCCGCCAGCGCCTGCCCCAAGCCCCAGGCGTGCAGAACCCGGGTGACGTTGGGGCCAAGTTGAATGCCCGCCCCCACTTCGGCCAGGGCGCTGGCGCGCTCCAGCACCTGCACCTGCCAGCCGGCGCGGGCCGTGGCCAGCGCGGCGGCCATACCGCCAATGCCGCCGCCCGCGATCAGAAGTTGCTTGCTCATGGGCGGCGATTGTGGCCGCGCCAACAGGCCGTGACGCTGATAAAGCGCAAGCGGCGGGCGCCTCTGGCCTCGTGTGCAGCCCCGCAGATCACTGCACGAATAAAACCGCGCCTATCGTGTCAGGGCAAAGCGCAAAGCACAGCGATACCGGGCGGTATCGCGCGCATGGGCAACACAGCCATGGCGCAGCAGGCGCGGTTTGATGTGCCGGTATTTGCGGGACTGCACACCAGAGGTTGTTGAGAATTACCGTGAATTGATGGTCGCGCTTGCGCGGCTCTTGTTCTGCATCAATCCTGCAAGCCAGGCAGGGCCATGCAAAGTCCATAAAATCGCCGGTTTGCTTGCGCGCAGGCAGCGCGCGTGGGCCGGCCTGGCGCTGGGCCCGCTTCATCTCCCCCACACCGAAACTGCATACAAACAAGGACATGACCCACGTCGTCACCGAAGCCTGCATCCGATGCAAATACACTGATTGCGTGGATGTCTGCCCCGTGGACTGTTTCCGCGAAGGCCCGAACTTCCTCACCATCGACCCGGATGAGTGCATCGACTGCGCCGTCTGCATTCCCGAATGCCCGGTCAGCGCCATCTACGCCGAAGAGGACGTGCCGCGCGGGCAGGAACACATGATCGCGCTGAACGCCGAGCTGGCGCAGTTGCCTGGCTGGAAGCCCATCACCCGGCGCAAGGCCGCCCTGCCCGACGCCGAGGAGTGGCGCGACCGCACCGACAAGCTCGGCGAACTGCAACGCTGAGCGCCCCCGTCCGCCCCGCCCCCACGGCTTGCCGCCCCATGCCCGCCCGCCCCCAACCCGCCCCGCTGGAAACAGACGCCGTCATCATCGGCGCCGGGCCGGTGGGGCTGTTTCAGGTGTTCGAGCTGGGCCTGCTGGAAGCACGCGCGCATGTGATTGACGCGCTGCCCCAGGTGGGCGGCCAGCCGGTGGCGCTGTACCCGGGCAAGCCCATCTACGACATTCCCGCCCTCGCCGTCTGCACCGGCCAGGAGCTGGCCGATGCGCTGATGCGCCAGATTGCCCCTTTCGAGCCGGTGTTCCATCTGGGCCAGCAGGTCAGCCACCTGGCGCGGCAGGCAGACGGGCGCTTTCTCGTCGAAACCACGGCGGGCACGCGCCTGATGGCGCGGGCCGTCTTCATTGCCGCGGGCGTGGGCGCTTTTCAGCCGCGCCCGCTCAAGGCGCCCGGCGCCGCCGGCCTGGAAGGCACACACCTGCTTTACCACCTGCCGCCGCCCGCACGGCTGGCCGGCCAGCGCGTGGTAGTGGCTGGCGGCGGCGACCAGGCGCTGGAATGGGCCATCCGCCTGGCCAGCGCCACAGGCCATGACGCCCCGGCCTGCGTAACGCTGCTGCACCGGCGCGACGCCTTCACGGCCGCCCCCGAAACCGTGGCCCGCATGCGCGCGCTGAGCGAAGCTGGATCATTGCGCCTGGCCTTTGGCCCCTTGGCCGGCCTGGAAGCCGAACATGGGCGGCTGACCCGGCTGACCTACACCGGCGCGGACGGCGCCACGCAGTTCCTGCCCGTGGACACGCTGCTCGCCAGCCAGGGCATGAGCCCCCGGCTTGGGCCCGTGGCCGATTGGGGGCTGGCCATGGAGCGCAAGCAGCTCGTGGTGGATACCGAGAAATTCCAGACCAGCGAGCCGGGCATCTTTGCCGTGGGCGACATCAACACCTACCCGGGCAAGAAAAAACTCATCCTCTGCGGCTTTCATGAAGCCACGCTGGCCGCCTATGGCGCCTTGCCTTACCTGTTTCCGGGCAAGGATGTGTTTTTCCAGTACACCACCACCAGCCCCCGGCTGCACCGCCTGCTGGGCGTGGCGCCGGAAGCCGCCGACGATCCGCCCCCTGCGTCAGATGGCGCTTGACCGACGCAGCGCGCACCGGGCGCCGGGCCGCTTTGGCTGGCGCGCACCTGGCGGTGCAGCGGTGCAGCGGGGCAGGGGGGCAGCGGGGCAGCATTGCCCATCCCATGGGGCCAGACCTCGCGGCGCCTGACGGCTTCGCTCTGCCCCACCCCGCCCGCATGCGCCACTGCAGTGGCCTGCCACGAAACCCGCGGCCACGCGGATGGCCCCGCATCGCGGATGCATCTGTTTTTCCACCGGTTCGCCGCATGGCCGCATCGCCTGGAAAAGCCTGCGGGGCTGCCGCGGGCGGGGGCCTGCCGGGTATGGGCAGCACAGGCGCGCCGCTTCAGGCCGCGCTGGTCTGCCGACCGCAGGGCTGACGGTGGAGGCGGCATTCGCCGGAAGCCTCGTCCAGCCACGGATGGGCATGGCCAGCGCAGCCGGTTTGGCACAGCACGTCATGAACGCTGGCGATGGCGCCGGTAACGTCTGCCGGGGCAGCCCCTGCACCGGCTGCGCCCCGGCGCAGATTCTCTTGGCGCAAATCCGGCAGGCCGGGCCAGCCCAGCCCCCACAGCAGGCGCGTGGTCGCCACGATCCAGCGCGCACGCTGGCGCAGCAGCTCGGCCTCCAGCGCGGCGCAGCGGCAGGCATGGGCCGCGGCCATGTCGCTCAGGCGCTGTTGGGCGCCCGCCCACTGGCGCAGCAGCACGCCGTGTTCGTGCGCCAGGTCGGCCATCAGTGGCAGGCGCGCGCTCATTGCAAGGTCGCCGGGCTGCGGTGCCACAGCACGCTGGCAGGCAGTGCGGCCGGCGCCGCATGGGGCGGCTGCGCGCCGCCCCAATCTCCCGCCAGGCGCCGCACCAGCTGGCGCATGGCATCGCTGAGCTGCGGATGCGCGGCCAACTCGCTCAGGTTGCAGGCAATCTTGCTCGCCATCATGGCGCGGTGCGTGCTTTCAGCGCCGGCTTGCGCGTACCCCGTCATCAGCGCCAGCGTGCCAGCCAGCAGGGCTTCCACACGCGGCAGCGCAACTTCCTCGATCACGGACTCAGAGCACATGGCGCATCTCCTTTTTTGCGGACAGGGTGAAGTGAATGCAAGTATATGAGAATAATTCCCATTAATCACACAATCCGCCCTGCGTGGCCCTCGCGGCGCGGCAGACATAATTAGTGTTTTTTCAACGGAAGGAGACTTTTTCCATGCAAATCGAAGGCAAGGTTTTCATCGTCACCGGCGGCGCATCGGGCCTGGGTGAAGGCACGGCGCGCATGCTGGCCGCACAGGGCGGCAAGGTCGTCATTGCCGACATGCAAGCCGACAAGGGCGAAGCCGTGGCGGCTGAAATTGGCGGCGCGTTCGTCAAGTGCGACGTGAGCAGCGAAGCCGATGGCCGCGCCGTGGTGGAAAAAGCGCGTTCGCTGGGCAAGCTGATGGGCCTGGTCAACTGTGCCGGCATCGCCCCCGCTGAAAAGACGGTGGGCAAGAACGGCGCGCACAAGCTGGAGCTGTTCACCAAGACCATCACGGTCAACCTGGTGGGCACGTTCAACATGATCCGCCTGGCCGCCGAGGCCATGAGCAGCAACGAGCCCGAAGCCACCGGCGAGCGCGGCGTGCTGATCTCCACCGCCAGCGTGGCCGCGTATGACGGCCAGATCGGCCAAGCCGCCTATGCCGCCAGCAAGGGCGGCGTGGTCGGCATGACGCTGCCCATCGCACGCGATCTGGCACGCAACGGCATCCGCAACATGACGATTGCTCCCGGCATCTTCGGCACGCCCATGCTGTTCGGCATGCCGCAGGAAGTGCAGGACGCGCTGGCCGCTGGCGTGCCCTTCCCCAGTCGCCTGGGCAAGCCGGAAGACTATGCCAAGCTGGTCCGCCACATCATCGAGAACGACATGCTCAACGGTGAAGTGATCCGCCTGGACGGCGCGATTCGCCTTGCGCCCAAGTAATCACCTGACGCTCTCCGTCTGGCGGCCACGGCTTCACTTGCCGTGGCCGCTTTTTTGCAGCCCGCATGCTGCGATGCGCGCCCAGGCTGCTGGCCCGCCGCTCACTGATAGCTGCGCGCGTCCTCGATGACCTTGCCGTCATTGGGCAAGCTGCCGGGCGGCACCACTTCCACCTGTCCGCGCAGCTTGGTCACGTCGCGCACGGCATCGGCCACGCGCTCGGCCAGGCCGTCAGAGGGGGCGCTTTCCACCTGCAAGGTCATCTGGTCGTTGGCCATTTCACCGCTGACCACGAGGCGGGCTTTTTTCACTTCGGGGAAGCGCCGGATGATGTCGGCCACCTGGCCTGGATGCACGAACATGCCGCGCACCTTGGTGGTCTGGTCGGCGCGGCCCATCCAGCCTTTGATGCGGGTGTTAGTACGTCCCGTAGGACAAGGGCCGGGCAGCACGGCCGACAAATCGCCCGTGCCAAAGCGCACCAGCGGGTAATCGGGGTTGAGCACCGTGACCACCACTTCGCCCACCTCACCGTCAGGCACAGGGTCGCCCGTGCCGGGGCGCACGATTTCCAGCAGCACGCCTTCATCCAGCACCAACCCTTCGCGGGCGGCGGTTTCGTAGGCGATAAGGCCGCAATCAGCCGTGGCATAGCACTGGTACACGGCCATGCCACGCTCAGCAAACCAGTCGCGCAGCGAAGGCGGAAAGGCTTCGCCGCTCACCAGCCCTTTGGTGATGCTGGCCATGGCTAAGGCGCCCCCGCCCTCCCCGGCCTGCGCCTTTTCTACCAGGATGCGCAGAAAGCTCGGCGTTCCCAGATAGCCGTGCGGACGCAGCTCGGCAATGGCTTGCAATTGCTGTTCGGTCTGCCCGGTGCCCGCCGGGAACACGGTGCAGCCCACGGCATGCGCCCCCGCTTCCATGATGAAAGCGCCAGGGGTCATGTGATAGCTGAAGGCGTTGTGCGCCAGCTCGCCCGCGCGAAAGCCCGCCGCGTGCAAGGCGCGGCCGGTGCGCCAATAGTCGCGCGCGGCGCCTTCGGGCTCGTAAATGGGGCCGGGGCTGGCATACAGGCGCGGCATGGCGGCGCCATAGCGCACGGCGGCAAAGCCGCCAAAGGCATCTTGCGCGGCGGCGCGGCTGGCTTGCTGGCGCGCCAGCAGCTCGCTTTTGCGCGTGACCGGCAGGGCCGCCAGCGCGGCGCGGCTGCGGATGCTGGCCGCGTCCACCCCGGCCAGAATCTCGCCCCAGGCGCGGCTGTGTTGTTGCGCGTGCGCGATGTGCGCAGGCAGCGCGGCCAGCAGCGCGGCCTCGCGCTCGGCCGGGCCGCGGGTTTCCAGGGCGTCGTAAAAGTCGGTCATGGGCGGTCTCCCTGTCTCTGTCGCTTTGAGGTGCCAGTTGGCCGGATGCTTCTGGCCAATTGCTATTTATTTAATAGCTGCTCAGGGCCTGTTTACAGCCCAGAAGCCCGAATGGATGGCAATTTCTTTGAAGCCGGCGCTAGTGGAGCCGGCGCTGTCTTGGGGCTGCGGCCCAGGAGCTGCCCGCCTTGCCTGTGGCGGGCCAAGCCGGCGGCTGGCGCGGCGTGCGCGCTACCTGGCGGCGCCGGTGGCACAACGCCCCTCAGGCCAGCCAGCGCTTGCGCCGCTTGTAGCTTTTGACGTCTTTGAAGCTCTTGCGCTCCTCGCCGCCCACGCCCAGGTAGAACTCCTTGACGTCTTCATTGCTGGCCAGGTCCTGGGCCCTGCCGTCCATCACGATGCGGCCGCTTTCCATGATGTAGCCGTAGTCGGCGTACTTCAGGGCCATGTTGGTGTTCTGCTCGGCAATGAGGAAGGTGGTGCGCTCTTTCTGGTTGAGGTCGCGCACGATGTTGAACACCTCTTCCACGATCTGCGGGGCCAAGCCCATGGAGGGCTCGTCCAGCAGCACGAGGCTGGGGTTGGTCATCAGCGCGCGGCCGATGGCGCACATCTGCTGCTCGCCGCCGGAGGTGTAGGCGGCCTGGCTGGTGCGGCGCGTTTTCAGGCGCGGGAAGTAGGTGTAGACCTTCTCCAGGTTGCGCGCGATCTCGGCCTTGTCGGTGCGGGTGTAGGCGCCGGTAAGCAGGTTTTCCTCGATGGTCAGGTGCGCGAAGCAGTGGCGCCCCTCCATCACCTGCACCACGCCGCGGCGCACCAGGTCGGCGGGCGTGAGGTTTTCGATGCGTTCGCCGCGCAGCTCGATGCTGCCCTTGGTGACTTCACCGCGCTCGCCCTTGAGCAGGTTGCTGATGGCGCGCAGCGTGGTGGTCTTGCCCGCGCCGTTGCCGCCCATCAGGGCGACGATGCTGCCTTCGGGCACGGACAGCGATACGCCCTTGAGCACCAGGATCACATGGTTGTAGATGACTTCGATGCCATTGACATTGAGCACGACAGGGGCGGTGGCGGCGGAAGGGGCAGCAGCATTCATATGAAAAAACCTCGCGTGTGATTCAGCCTGCCCGCCGCCCGGCACGCCTGCCGCCGCGCGGGCGGCAGGCTGGCGTGGCCGGACATGGGCGGCGCTTGTGGTCTTACGTGGCCCTTACTGGCAGTCAGACTCGGGGCGCACGGGCACCTTCTTTTCGTCCGCGTAGCGCTTGGCGGTGCTGGACACCAGTGCATTGATGACCGCCGGATCGGCGCTGATCCAGTCGGTGCTGTAGTTCCAGGCTTTGCCGTCCCAGGTGTGGATGCGCGCCTGCATGTTGCCCATGTGGTCCTTGCAGGTGGTCTTGATGGGGCGCAGCACGCCCTTGAAGCCCAGCGCGTCCAGCTTGTCCTGCGTGAGGTTCAGGTTTTCCAGGCCCCAGCGCACCTGCTCGCCGGTCATGGCCTTGCCCTTGCCGTATTTTTCCTGCGCGGCGCGGATGCCTTCCACGCCGATCATGGCGCTGAAGATGCCGCGCAGGTACAGCACGTCGCCCACTTCTTCCTTGGGGCCCGTGCCCTGGCCCTTGGCGTGCAGCGTGGCCAGGATGTCCTTGACGATCTGCGAGTTCTTGTCGGCCGAGTGCATCAGCGTCACGGTGTTGTAGCCCTTGGCGCCCGCGCCCACGTCCTTCACGTCAGGCTCGGCGCCAGACCACCACACGCCGTACATCTTCTCGCGCGGGTAGCCGGTGGCCTGCGCTTCCTTGAGGGCGGTGGAGTTCATCACGCCCCAGCCCCACAGCAGCACGTAGTCGGGGCGGTCGCGGCGCACTTGCAGCCAGGTGGCTTTTTGCTCCACGCCCGGCGCGGTCACGGGCAGCTGCTGCAGCGTGAAGCCCCACTGCTTGGAAAGCTCTTGCAGCAGCGGAATGGCTTCCTTGCCAAACGGGCTGTCGTGGTAAACCAGCGCCACCTTCTTGCCCTTGAGCTTGTCCACCCCGCCTTCCTTGGCGGCAATGGCTTTCATGATGACGTCAGCGGCCACCCAGTAGGTGCCGCCCAGCGGGAAGTTCCACTTGAACACCATGCCGTCCTGGCTCTCGCTGCGGCCATAGCCGGTGGTAATCAGCGGCACCTTGTCCACGGGCGCTTTTTCGGTCAGCGCGAAGGTGGCGCCGGTGGACCAGGGGTGCACCAGCACGGCGCCGCCGCCCTTGGTTTTCAGGCGCTCATAGCATTCCACGCTGCGCGCCGTGTCGTAGCCGGTTTCGCATTCCTCGAAGGCGATCTTCACGCCGTTGACGCCGCCCTTGGCGTTGATGTACTTGTAGTAATCGACCATGCCGTTGGCAATGGGCGTGCCGTTGGCGGCGTAGGCGCCGGTGCGGTAGGTCAGCACCGGGAT
The DNA here is from genome assembly GCA_003859965.1 of Comamonadaceae bacterium OH2545_COT-014. Taxonomy (GTDB): domain Bacteria; phylum Pseudomonadota; class Gammaproteobacteria; order Burkholderiales; family Burkholderiaceae_C; genus Ottowia. The sequence continues at coordinate 141,187 of RQYR01000003.1, forward strand.
GAATTGCTCTTGCGCAACAGCCGGCGCAGCCAGCGTGGCCGCCAGCGCGGCAGCGGCAACCAGGGTCAGGGAAGGCTTCATGGTTTGTCTCCTTGGGTGGTGGTAGTGGTGAGGTGAAGCGGTGAAAGTTGGAAAGGCTGCTGCGCCCTCACCCCTGCCCTCTCCCTGAGCCAGAGAGGGCAAAGGCGTGCGCTGACGCGGGCAACGGGGCGGCGCATGCTCAGTGCGGGAAGGGCCACACGCGCAGCTTCTGCTTGGCCGTGGACCAGAGCTTGGCCAGGCCGTGCGGCTCGACGATGAGGAACCACACGATCAGCGCGCCGAAGATCATCAGCTCGGCATGCGAGACGGCCGCCGTGGAAAACTCCAGCCCCAGCAGGCCCGCCAGCACCGGCAGGATGCGGGTCAGCGCAATGGGCAGCACGACGATGAAGGCCGCGCCGAAGAAGCTGCCCATGATGGAGCCCATGCCGCCGATGATGACCATGAACAGCAGCTTGAAGGACATGGCCTCCAGCGAGAACGCCGCCGGCTCCCACGCGCCCAGGTAGATGAAGGCCCACAGCGCGCCAGCCAAGCCGACGATGAAGCTGCTGACGGCAAAGGCGCTGAGCTTGGCGTACAGCGGGCGGATGCCGATCACGCTGGCGGCCACGTCCATGTCGCGGATGGCCATCCACTCGCGCCCCGTGGCGCTGCGCACCAGGTTCTTGGCCAGCATGGCCACGATGACCAGCGCCGTCAGACAGAACAGGTACTTGGCCACGGGCGAATCCAGCGGCATGCCCAGCACCTTCAGGTTGGACACCGACACCGAGCCCGAGGGCGAATCCATGGTGAACCACTTCACGCGCAGGAACATCCAGTCGGCGAAGAACTGCGCCGCCAGCGTGGCCACGGCCAGGTACAGCCCCTTGACGCGCAGGCTGGGCAGGCCGAACAGCACGCCGAACGCCATGGCGGCCACGCCGCCGATGATGAGCGCGGCCACCAGCGGCAGGCCGGGCATGCGCATGTAGGCGTTGTAGGCCGCATACGCGCCCATGGCCATGAAAGCGCCCGAGCCCAGCGAGATCTGGCCGCAGTAGCCCACCAGAATGTTCACCCCCAGCGCCGCCAGCGACATGATGACGAAGGGCAGCAGGATGGACAGGAACATGTAGTCACTGGCCAGCAGCGGCACGCCGATGAAGGCAAAGGCAATGAGCAGGCCGATGGCGATGCGGTCTTGCCGGATCGGAAAGACCTGCTGGTCGGCCCGGTAACTGGTTTTGAACTGGCCGTTTTCGCGGTAGAACATCTTGTACTCCCCCTCTGCTTACACGCGATCAATGATTTTTTCGCCGAACAGCCCTTGCGGCCGGAACAGCAGGAACACCAGCGCCAGCACGTAGGCAAACCAGATCTCGATGCCGCCGCCCACGTAGGGGCCCAGGTACACCTCGGAGAGCTTCTCGCCCACGCCGATGATCAGCCCGCCGATGATCGCGCCGGGCACCGAGGTCAGGCCCCCCAGGATCACCACCGGCAGCGCGCGCAGCGCCACCGTGGCCAGCGAGAACTGCACGCCCAGCTTGCTGCCCCAGATCATGCCGGCCACCAGGGCCACCACGCCGGCCACCGTCCACACGATGACCCAGATGCGCGAGAGCGGAATGCCGATCGATTGCGCCGCCTGGTGGTCGTCGGCCACGGCGCGCAGCGCGCGGCCCGTGCCGGTTTTCTGGAAGAACAGCGTCAGCAACGCCACCAGCACCGCGGCGATCAGCGCGGCAATCAGGTCTTCCTTGTTGACCAGCACGCCGCCTTCGAACACCGATTCCAGCAGGAACACCGGATCCTTGGGCATGCCGATGTGGATGGAATAGATCTCGCTGCCAAAGACCGTCTGGCCCACGCCTTCCAGAAAGTAGGTGATGCCCAGCGTGGCCATCAGCAGCGTGGCGCCTTCCTGGTTGACCAGATGGCGCAGCACCAGCCGCTCGATGAACCAGGCCACCACGAACATGATCAGCCCGGCGATCACGAAGGCGCCGATGTTGGCGAACCAGGGGTTGTCGATGCCCGTCCACTGGGGCAGCCATTCGGCAAAGCGCGCCATCGCCAGCGCGGCGAACAGCACCATCGCGCCCTGCGCGAAGTTGAACACGCCGCTGGCCTTGAAGATGAGCACGAAGCCCAGCGCCACCAGCGAATACAGCATGCCCGTCATCAGGCCGCCGAAAAGTGCTTCCAGAAAAAATGCCATTTGCTTGTCTCCTCGCGCCGCGCCGGCTTCAGTGGCCGGAGCCCAGGTAGGCGCGGATCACATCCTCGTTGTGGATCACTTCTTCAGGCGTGCCGTCGCCGATCTTCTTGCCGTAGTCCAGCACCACCACGCGGTCGCTGATGTCCATCACCACGCCCATGTCGTGTTCGATCAGCACGATGGTGGTGCCGAACTCGTCGTTCACGTCGAGGATGAAGCGGCACATGTCCTGCTTTTCCTCCACGTTCATGCCGGCCATGGGCTCGTCGAGCAGCAGCACCTGCGGCTCCATGGCCAGCGCGCGGCCCAGGTCCACGCGCTTTTGCAGGCCGTAGGGCAGCTGGCCCACGGGCGTTTTGCGGTAGGCCTGGATTTCCAGAAAGTCGATGATCTTTTCCACCACTTCGCGGTGCGCAATCTCCTCGCGCTCGGCCGGACCCCAGCGCAGCGCCTGCAGGAAGATGTTGCTTTTGATCTTCAGGTTGCGCCCGCTCATGATGTTGTCCAGCACGCTCATGCCCTTGAACAAGGCCAGGTTCTGGAAGGTGCGGGCCACGCCCATCTCGGCCACCTGGCGGCTGTTCATGTGGTCGAAGGTCTGGCCGCGGAAGGTGATGGAGCCCTCGCTGGGCGTGTAAACGCCGTTGATGCAGTTGAGCATGGAGCTCTTGCCCGCGCCGTTGGGGCCAATGATGGAGCGGATCTCGTGCTCGCGCACATTGAAGCTGATGTCGGTCAGCGCCTTCACGCCGCCAAAGCGCAGGCTGATGTTGCGGATGTCCAGGATCACGTCGCCGATCTTCTTGCCGGCCTGCGGCGCGTTCTGGGCATTTTGGGCGTTTTGGGCGCTGGCGGCCCCATTCACGGCGCTGGCCGCTACGGTATCAATAGCATGGGTCATGCGGCCTCCCGCTGGGTCGCTGCCGCTTGCGGCGCGAAAGTCTTGGCATCCAGAATCTTCAGCGTGGCGCTGACCTTGCCGGTGCGCCCGTCCTCGAACTTGACGGCGGTTTCGATGAACTGCTCGCCAAGGCCCGCGTACAGCGCGTCAATGAGCACGCCGTACTTGTCGGCAATGAAGCCGCGCCGCACCTTGCGCGTGCGGGTGAGTTCGTCGTCGTCCGGGTCCAGCTCCTTGTGCAGCACCAGAAAGCGCGCGATCTGCGTGCCTTCCATGCCTTCCTCGGCGGCCAGGGTGGCGTTCACTTTTTCCACGCATTCCTTCACCATCTCCAGCACCTGCGGCTTGGCGGCCAGATCCACGTAGCCGCTGTAGGGCAGGTTTTGCCGCTCGGCCCAGTTGCCCACGGCCTCGAAGTCGATGTTGACGAAGGCGCACACCTTGTCCTTGCCGTTGCCAAAGCACACGGCTTCCTTGATCTGCGGGAAGAACTTGAGCTTGTTCTCGATGTAGTTGGGCGCGAACATGGCGCCGGTGGCCATGCGGCCCACGTCCTTGGCGCGGTCGATGATGCGCAGGTGGCCGTCGTGGTCGATCACGCCAGCGTCGCCCGTGCGGAAGTAGCCGTTCTCGTCGATCACCTCGGCCGTGGCGTCCGGGCGCTTGTAGTACTCCTTGAGCACCGACACGCCCTTGACCAGCACCTCGCCGCTGTCGGCGATCTTCAGCTCCACGCCCGGCGCGGCCTCGCCCACCGTGTGCAGCTTGACGCGGCCGTTTTGCTGGATGCACACGTAGGCGCAGGTTTCCGTCTGCCCGTACAGCTGCTTGAGGTTGATGCCGATGGAGCGGAAGAAGCGAAACAGCTCCGGCCCGATGGCCGCGCCCGCCGTGTAGGCCACGCGGATGCGCGACAGGCCCATGGCGTTTTTCAGCGGGCCGTACACCAGCACGTTGCCCAGCGCATACATCAGGCGGTCGCCCAGGCCCACGGGCTTGCCGTCCAGAATGTCGCTGCCCACGCGGCGCGCCACGTCCATGAAGCGCGCGTGCATCTTCTGCTTGAAGCGGGCCGCGTCCTCCATGCGGATGGACACCGAGGTCAGCATGCCCTCGAACACGCGCGGCGGCGCGAAGTAGTAGGTGGGGCCGATTTCGCGCAGGTCGATGTTGACCGTGGCTGCCGACTCGGGGCAGTTGATGGTGAAGCCGGCCACCAGCCACTGCGCCACCGAGAACAGGTAGTCGCCCACCCAGGCCGGCGGCAGGTAGCAGATGACGTTGTCGCTGGCGTTCAGCCCGTCCACCCGCACGCCGCCTTCGGCCGCGCCGATGAAGCTGGCATGCGTCTGGCACACGCCCTTGGGCCGCCCGGTGGTGCCGGAGGTGTAGAGAATCACCGCCACGTCATCGGGCTGCACCTGCGCCACGGCGGCATCGAAAAAGCCCGGGTGATCCTGCTCGTAGCGGCGGCCCAGCTCGAACAGCTGTTCCACGCTGATTAGCCCCTCGGCGCGGTAATTGCGCATGCCGCGCGGGTCGTCGTAGATGATGTGGGTCAGCCCCGGCAGGCTGGCGCGAAGCTCCAGCAGCTTGTCCACCTGCTCCTGGTCTTCGGCGAAGGCAAAGCGGATTTCGGCATCTTCCAGAACGAAAGCCATTTCGGCGGCCACCGCGTCCTGGTACATGGGCACCGGCACGCCGCGCAGGCTCTGCGCCGCCAGAAACGCCATGTACAGGTGCGGACGGTTGTCGCCAATGATGGCCAGGTTGGCCCCGGCGCCAAAGCCGAGCGCGGCCAGGCCGCCGGTCATCCAGCGCACTTCCTGCGCGGCTTGCGCCCAGCTCCAGGTCTGCCAGATGCCGTACTCCTTCTCGCGCATGGCCGGCGCCTGGGGGCGTTCGGCCGCATGCCTGAGCAGCAGGCTGGGAAAGGTGGTGGCCATGAAGGTTCCCTTGTCTCCGTTGTGTTGCATGAACTGGCTGTCCTCCTCGGTGCGTGAGCCGTGTCAGGCCGCCGCATGTGTTTCCTTGTTTTTCAGCGGAGCGAATCCTACGCGCGCACTTTGACGCCATGTTGTCATCAAGGCGACAATCTCAGCGTCTGCCCGCATAGGTTTTTCCCTAAGAACCTGTTGTGTGACCTCTTGCCGGCCCGCCTTGCTGCCATGCCCACTGCCCTGCACAAACGCCGCCGTCCCAGCCCCCAGGAGCTGGGCGGCATTCCGTGGCTCAAGGCCCTGTCACCCGCCGAAAGTGAACGCGCCACGGCCGAGCTGCGCGTCAGCGCCCGCCAGGCGGGCGAGCTGGTGTGCCGCGTGGGGCAGCCTGCCACGCACTGGATGGGGGTGATCGACGGGCTGCTCAAAATGAGCACCGACACCGCCAGCGGCCAGACCATCACCTACGCCGGCCTGCCGCCCGGCGGCTGGTTTGGCGAAGGCACCGTGCTCAAGCGCGAGGTGTACCGCTACAACGTGCAAACGCTGCGCAAGAGCTTGCTGGCCGCGCTGCCGGTGGAAACCTTTCACTGGCTGCTGGACCACTCCATCGGCTTCAACCGCTTCGTGATGAACCAGCTCAACGAACGCGTGGCCCAGTTCATCGGCGCGCGCGAGATCGACCGCATGCCCAACCCCGAGGAGCGCGTGGCGCGCAGCCTGGCAGCGCTGTTCAATCCGGTGCTCTTTCCCGGCGTGGGCGATCTGCTGCGCATCACGCAGCAAGAGCTGGCGTACCTGGTCGGCCTGTCACGCCAGCGCGTCAACGAAGCGCTGGCCACGCTGGCCGCGCACGGCGCCATCCGCGTCGAATACGGCGGCCTGCGCATTCTGGATTTGCCCACGCTGCGCACCGGCCACTTCGCCCCGGCCTCCGCCCCCACCCTCGCCCCACTCGCCTCGGGCCCGGCAAGGTCAACCCTAAAATAAGCCGTTTCGGCCCACCCCACCTGCCTTAAAAGCTACATTTTCAATAGCAAACAACGGCTCACCATGTCCACGCCACCCCGCTTCCAGCGCGCCGCGCCACCGCCTGCCACCGCCGCCACGCTGGTGCGCCTAAACAAACGCATGGCGGATCTGGGGCTGGCTTCGCGCCGCGAAGCGGACGAATGGATCGCCCGCGGCTGGGTGCGCGTGAACGGCCAGCCCGCCCCGCTGGGCGCCAAGGTCAGCCTGGCCGACCGCATCAGCGTGGAACGCGCCGCCGGCGCACAGCAGGCGCAGCGCGTCACCATCTTGCTGCACAAGCCCGTGGGCTACGTCAGCGGGCAGGCCGAGGATGGCCACCCGCCCGCCGCCACGCTGGTGCAGGCGCGCAACCGCTGGGCGGGCGACACCGCGCCCCTGCGCTTTTCGCCCGCCCAACTGCGCGGCCTGGCCCCCGCCGGGCGGCTGGACATCGACTCCACCGGCCTGCTCATCCTCACCCAAGACGGCCGCGTGGCCCGCCAGCTCATCGGCGCCGACAGCACCGTGGACAAGGAATACCTGGTGCGCGTGAGCTACGGCGCCATCGCCACCGATGTGCAAGCCGCCTTTCCCCCGGCCCAGCTCGCGCGCCTGCGCCACGGCCTGAGCCTGGACGGCCAGCCCCTGCGGCCCGCGCAGGTGGACTGGCAAAACCCCGAACAGCTGCGCTTTGTACTGACCGAGGGCAAGAAACGCCAAATCCGCCGCATGTGCGAGCTGGTGGGCCTGAAAGTGACCGGCCTCAAACGCATCCGCATCGGCCGTGTGCGCCTTGGCGCCCTGCCTGTGGGCCAGTGGCGCTATCTGGGCGAGCACGAGCACTTTGGCTGACAGCGCCCCCGCTCAGAGGCGTGGCGTTTGCGCAGCATCAGCATGATCGGTCGCGCTGGCCGGCGCCTTGGGCACGGGCAAGCGCCCCGGCGTAACCACGCCTGGCTGCAAGAGTACGCTGACCACACGCCCCCCCACCGTCACGCTGGCCCGATGATCCCGCACCTGGCGGGCAGCGGCATAGCGCACTTGTAAAGTTTCAGGGGAAGGCCATTGCAGATCGGCCCCCCAAGCCTGTTCGTTGCGCGTAGCACCCACCAATCGCACCGCAGGCTTGCCCGCACCATCCACCCGCGCGCCGTGGGGCAGCACGAACAGTTCATGCACGTAAGGCACGGTGGCGCCGAAGTTGCGCTCCACCAGCACGGCCTCCAGCGCGGCATCGGGTGAAGGCAGGCGCAGCACCTCCCGCGCGCTGCCGGCGGGCTGGCAGGCCGCCAGCCCGAGCGCCACCGCCGGCCACAGCAGCGCCCGCGCCAGACTCCGCCCGCGAAGCAGCCGCGCTTCATTCATCCGGCCACACGCGCCACATGCCCGACTGGTAGTAGTCGTAGCCGGCCGCGATCTGCGCCGTGTCGCGCGGATCATCGAAGTAGGAGGACAGCCAGCGAATGTCGGACGTGCCCGAATACACCTGGTACGCACCGGCCCCGCCCTTGGCCACCTCTTCGGGAATGCCGTGGGCAGCGGCCACCACGCCGAAATTGAAGTTGCCGAAGTTCTCGTAGTCCTCGGCCTTGCCCTGGTCGTCGTTGCCCGCCTTGTAATCCATGGGGCCGCCGGACTTGACCTGGTTGTAGAACCAGAGCAAGTCGCCACTGTGGGCATGGGCCGCGGCGATATTGCCGTCCATCGAGATGCGGGACGGATCGGGGTTGGGCGGCGGCGTCCACAGGCCCTGGTCAATGGCTTCCTGGCGGCTGAAGATGCGGCCCATCCCATCGGCCACGTTCTGCACCGACTGGGCGTTGGCGTTCTGCCGCCCGCCGCCCGTGGCCGTCTGCATGTCCTGCAGCGTGCCCATGGCGGCCTTAAATGCCTGCGCGCGGGCCGGATCGCCCTGAGGCAGCTGGGCCACGCCTTGCAGGATGCGGGTCAGCGGCTCTTCGCGGAAAGAGGTGTGCATGGCCGGGATCTCGTAAGGCGAGCTGGGATGGTAGGTGACGTCCTGCCGGCCCGAGGCGGCCGCCAGCACGTCGCCGAGCTTGCCGGCCTGCTCCAGCCCGCGGATGGCCTGGCTCATTTCCGGCGCGCCTCCGTCCATGCTGGCCAGCACCTGCGCCGCCGCCCGGGCCTCGGCATTGCCGCGCGTGGTGGTGCTCACGCCCAGGCCGGCATGGATTTGCGAGGCACTGCCATCGGCCTGGCCCTGGATGGCGGCGATGAAGTCGCGCTTCTGGACCGCGCTGCCATGGGTGGCGATGGCCTGCGCCATGTCCTCGGCGCCGAAAGCCCGGGCCACGCGGGCGGCCTGGGCGCCATCCAGCGACTGGGCCAGGGTGTTCAGCAGTGCCTGGCGGTCATCGGCCGACAGCGGGCTGTTCCAGCCGGTGGTCTCCCTGGCCCAGTGCTGGAGCTGGTCGTCGGAAAGCCGGGCGATGGCTTCGTTGCGCTCACCGGGCGAGAGTGCATTGATGGCCTGGTTGTTGTCCTCGAGTTCGTCCCGGGTCACGTCCCAATCGAAAAAATGCTGGTTCAGATTGGACTGGATGCGCTTGACTGCGGCATCTACGCTCATGGTGAAACCTTCCTTTCCTGCCGAAACGGCATGGCGACCGGCCATGCCTGTGCGGGCGATTAGGCGGGCAAGGTCGCTATGCACCAAGCTGGTAGCGTTCCCAATGTGGTAACGCCATGCTGCCGGACCCCAGTGGCACGGACACGGGCAGATACGTTTGCAACAGGCGCGGGGCGCTGTGTTGCACGCCCCAGCCGGGATGGCTGCCGAACGGCTACGCCGCGTTCGGTCGCGCCCGCAGCAGCGCCGCTACCGCGCGTGGGTAGATCAGGTGTTCCTGCGTAAGCACGCGCGCCGCCAGCGTGTCGGCCGTGTCGTCCGGCAGCACGGGCACCACGGCCTGGGCCAGGATGTCGCCATGATCCAGCTCGGCCGTGACGCGGTGCACCGTGGCCCCCGCGAAACGGCAGCCCATGTCAATGGCGCGCTGGTGCGTGTTCAGCCCCGGAAAGGCCGGCAGCAGGCTGGGATGGATGTTGACCAGCCGCCCCGCGTAGTGCGCCACGAAGCCGGGCGTGAGAATGCGCATGAAGCCCGCCAGCGCCACCAGCGCCGGGCGGCCGCCGGGCGCGTGCGCGTCAATGGCCGCCATCAGCGCGGCATCAAACGCCTCGCGGCTGGCATAGGCCGTGTGGTCCACCACGGCGGTAGCAATGCCCGCCTGGCGCGCGGCCTCCAGGCCCGCTGCGCCGGGCCGGTTGCTGATGACGGCGGCCACGCGCGCGCCCATCCGCTCGGCCCATTGCTCGCGCTTGGCGGCGCGCACGATGGCCGCCATGTTGCTGCCCGCGCCTGAAATCAGAATGACGATGTGCTTCATGGCGGCGCGATTATCCTTGCCCGCATGACACTGCCACGCCCCCTCACCGCCATCGAAACCCGCGTGCTCGGCACGCTCATGGAAAAGGCCCGCACCGTGCCCGACAGCTACCCCCTGTCGCTGAACCTGGTGGTGACTGGCTGCAACCAGAAAACCAGCCGCGAACCCGTGATGCACCTGGGCGAGGCCGACGTGCAGCAGGCGCTGGAAGAACTCAAGCGCCTGGACCTGGCCATTGAATTGCACGGCAGCCGCGTAGCCCGCTGGGAACACAACGCCCAGCGCGCCCTGGGCGTGCCCGAGCAGTCCGCCGTGCTGCTGGGCCTGCTGATGCTGCGCGGCCCGCAGACGGCGGGCGAGCTGCGCCTGAACGCCGAGCGCTGGTACCGCTTTGCCGACATCTCGTCGGTGGAAGGCTTTCTGAACGAACTGGCCGAGCGCCCCGCCGACAAGGGCGGCCCCCTGGCCGTGCTGCTGCCGCGCGCGCCGGGCGCCCGCGAGCCGCGCTGGGCGCACCTGCTGTGCGGCCCGGTGGATGCCGCTGCGGCCCGCAGCGCGCCCCCGCACTGCCCAGCTGCCACCAGCGCCCTGGATGAACGCGTGCAAGCCCTGGAGGCCGAAGTGGCCGCCCTGCGCGCCGCCGTGCACGCCTTGCACCAGGCGCTGGGTCTGCCACCGCAACCGGCGCTGGCCGCCTCCGACGGCCCAGACACGGCCAGCCCAGACGCAACCTGCCCCGGCACTGCATCCCCCGCACCGTAGCCACACCGCCGTGGCGGTAGCCCGCGCGGCCCCTTCCCTGACTTCCCATCTTTGCCATGACGCACTCGCCCCTGTTTGCCCGCCGCCGCTTCATGGCGGCCACGCTGGCCGCTGGCTGGCTTCCGCTGACTGCGCCCGCCTGGGGCGAGACGCCCGCCGCCACCCGCACGGCCAATGCCTGGCCGCGCCACCTGGCCGTGCCCGGCGGCGTAGCGCGCCTGCCTTTGGGCGCCGCGCCGCAACGCCCCGCCGCACGCGTGCATTGGCCGGCCCTGGGCGATGTGCCGGTGCTCGTCGTGGGCGATGCGGCGGACTGGACCGCGCTGGTCGGCATTCCGCTGGCCGCCCCGCCCGGCGAGGCCGCCATCACCGTGCAGTCCGAAGGCGCCGCGCCGCGCCCGCTGGCTTTTGACATCGCCCCCAAACGCTACGCCGAACAACACCTGAAAGTGGCGCCGCGCACCGTGCAACTGGCGCCCGAAGACCTGGCCCGCCACGAACGCGAGCGCGCGCACCAGCGCGGCGTGATGGCCACCTTCAGCGCCCCGCCCATGGGCACGCTGCGCATGCGGCCCCCCGCCACCGGGCGGCGCTCCAGCGCCTTCGGCCTGCGCCGCGTGTTCAACGGCCAGCCACGCCAGCCGCACAGCGGCCTGGACATTGCCGCCCCCCTGGGCCGCGCGGTCACCGCGCCGCTGGCCGCGCGCGTGGTGGACACGGGCGACTATTTCTTCAACGGCCAGACCGTCTGGCTCGACCACGGCGGCGGCCTGCTGTCCATGCTGTGCCACCTCAGCCGCATCGACGTGCGCGTGGGCGATGCACTGGCCGCGGGCGCCCGCGTGGGCGCCGTGGGCGCCACGGGCCGCGCCACCGGGCCGCACCTGCACTGGTCGGTCTGCCTGAACCGGGCGATGGTGGACCCGGTGCTGTTCGTGGACTGAGCGGCGCCTGTGCGCGTTTTAGAACCTGTTCAAGGCACGGCGCTGACGGCGTGCGCTGGCGGCACGTCCGCCACGGCGGCGGCCAGGCCCAGGGCCAGATCGGGCTGCACGGCATCCGCCCCCTGCGCCTGCAACAGCGCCAGCAAGCCGGTGCGGCGGGCAATGTCCAGCGGCTGGTTCATCAGCCCGCAAACGATCAGGCGCACGCCGCGCTGCTGGCAGGTGTGGGCCAGCCGCTCCAGCGCCTCGGCGCCGGTGGAGTCCACGTAAATCACGTTTTTCAGATCCAGCACCAGCGCGCCGGGCGGCAGGTGATCCTCCATGTCCTCCACCAGCTTCACCGCGCCGAAGAACAGCGCGCCATACAGCCGCCAGACGTGCACCCGCGCCTCATGCCCGGACAGCGCCGGCCATTGCCCGGCCGTCATCTTTTCGGCGCGCGACAGGTTGGAGATGCGGTAGATGAACGTCACACACGCCGCGAAGATGCCGAATTCCACCGCCACCGTCAGGTCAAACACCACCGTCAGCGCAAACACCGCCAGCATGGTCACGCGGTACGGCAGGCGGTAGCTTTTCAGGCGGGCGAACTCGCGCCACTCGCCCATGTTCCAGGCCACGAACATCAGGATGGCCGCCAGCGTGGCCAGCGGGATGGACGAGGCCAGCGGCGCCGCCACCAGAATCACCACCAGCAGCGCCAGCGCATGCACCATGCCCGCCACGGGGCTGGTGGCGCCGCTTTTCACATTGGTCACGGTGCGGGCAATGGTGCCAGTGGCCGGCATGCCGCCGAAAAAGGGCGTGACCACGTTGGCGATGCCCTGCGCCATCAGCTCCTGGTTGGGGTCGTGCCGGTCGCAAATCATGCCGTCGGCCACGCGCGCGCACAGCAGCGACTCAATGGCGCCCAGCAGCGCCAGCGTGATGGCCGGCATGAGCATGAAACGCGCCGTCTCCCAGCTCAACGCCGGCCAGGCCAGCGCCGGCAGCGCGGCCGGAATGCCGCCAAAGCGGCTGCCAATGGTTTCCACTGGCACATCAAACAGCGCCACCACCGTGGTGGCCAGCACCAGCGCGACGATGGAGCCGGGCACGCTGGAGAGCTTGTCGCCAAAGGGCAGGATGGGGCCAATCACCGGCACCCGGCGCGCCCAGCGCTGCCAACCCGCCACCACCGCCAGCGACGCCAGCGCCACCGCCAGCGCCCACGGGTTGAAGTGGTGCAGATGCTGGCCCAGCGCTTTCAGCATGCCGAAAAAATCGCCCGGCATCTTGGCAATGGGCAGCCCCAGAAAGTCCTTGACCTGCGACAGCGCCACCAGCACCGCAATGCCGTTGGTGAAGCCGATGATGACCGCCACCGGAATGAAGCGCACCAGCGTGCCCAGGCGCAACAGCCCCATCAGAAACAGCATCACGCCCGACATGGCGGTGGCAATGATGAGGTTGGCCACGCCATAGCGCTCGACAATGCCGTAGACGATGACGATGAACGCCCCCGCCGGCCCGCCAATCTGCACGCGGCTGCCGCCCAGCGCCGAGATCAGAAAGCCCGCGATGATGGCCGTGAACAGCCCCGCCTCCGGCTTCAGCCCCGAAGCAATGGCAAACGCCATGGCCAGGGGCAGCGCCACCACGCCCACCGTGAGGCCCGCCCCCACGTCTTTGGACAGACGCGCCTTGTCATACCCCTGCAAGGCATCCATCAAACGGGGGCGAAAGCGGGGCAGCGGCAGAAACATGGCGCAAACAGTGACGGTGGTAACGGTGTTCGTTCGGCAAAAAAACAGCCCGCATTGTGGCGCGGCGGCACCTGCGGGTGCGCGGCCCTTGCTGCCCTTCAGACAGACCGGCCGCCCCTGTTCCCAGTGGCGCCATGCGTCAAGCGCACGGAAAGACCGGCAAGGGACGCCGCGCCAGCCGCATGGCCAAGCCTGCCAATTTCCCTGCCGGAGCACAAAAAAATGGCGCCCCGGCCGGGGCGCCACATGCAGCGATCAGGTTCGGGGCGGGCCAGGCATTGAGGCGGCGGGGCGCAGCCTCTCGCCAAGCCGCTGGCCCGGCTGCACAGGCCTGTGCCGGACTGCGTCAGTCCTCCACGAAAGCCTCTTCGCGCTTGCTCTTGACTGCGGGCAGCAGCACGATGATCAGCAGCGCCGCGGCCGCCGCCAGCAGGCTGGCCGACAGCGGGCGCGTGACCAGCACGCTCCAGTCGCCGCGCGCCAGCAGCAGCGCGCGGCGCAGGTTCTCCTCCATCATCGGCCCGAGGATGAAGCCCAGCAGCAGCGGCGCCGGCTCCATGCCCAGCTTGATGAAGATGTAGCCGATGATGCCGAACCAGCCCACCATCCACACGTCCCAGGTGTTGTTGTTGGTGGAATACACGCCAATGGCGCAGAACAGCACGATGGCCGGGAACAGCCAGCGGTAGGGCACGGTGAGCAGCTTGATCCAGATGCCGATGAGCGGCAGGTTCAGGATCACCAGCATCAGGTTGCCGATCCACATGGAAGCGATCAGCCCCCAGAACAGCTCGGGGTTGCTGGTCATCACCTGCGGGCCGGGCTGGATGTTGTGAATCGTCATCGCGCCCACCATCAGCGCCATCACGGCGTTGGGCGGAATGCCCAGCGTCAGCAGCGGGATGAACGAGGTCTGCGAACCCGCGTTGTTGGCCGACTCGGGCGCGGCCACGCCGCGGATGTTGCCCTTGCCAAAGGGCACCTCGCCCGGCTGCAACTTGGTCTTTTTCTCGATGGTGTAGGCCGCGAACGCCGACAGCATGGCGCCGCCGCCCGGCAAGATGCCCAGGCCCGAGCCCAGCGCCGTGCCGCGCAGCATGGCCGGCACCATGCGCTTGAAGTCTTCCCTGGTGGGATAAATGTGCTCGACCTTGCCCGTGAACACCTCGCGCTTTTCCGCCGGGTGCGACAGGTTGGAGATGATCTCGCCGTAGCCGAACACGCCCATCGCGATCACGATGAAGCCAATGCCGTCGGTCAGCTCCGGAATGTCGAAGCTGTAGCGCGCCACGCCGGAGTTCACGTCCGTGCCCACCATGCCCAGCAGCAGGCCCAGCACGATCATGCCCACCGCCTTGACCAGCGAGCCGGAAGCCAGCACCACCGCGCCAATCAGGCCCAGCACCATCAGCGAGAAGTATTCAGCCGGGCCGAACTTGAAAGCCACCTCGGTCAGCGGCGCGGCAAAGCCGGCCAGGATCAGCGTGCCCACGCAGCCCGCGAAAAACGAGCCCAGCGCGGCGGCCGCCAGCGCCGGCCCGGCGCGGCCCTTGCGCGCCATCTGGTAGCCGTCGATCACCGTCACCACCGATGACGACTCGCCCGGCAAATTCACCAAAATGGCCGTGGTGGAACCGCCGTACTGCGCCCCGTAGTAAATGCCCGCCAGCATGATGAGCGCGGCCACCGGCGGCAGCGCATAGGTGGCCGGCAGCAGCATGGCAATGGTGGCCACCGGCCCCACGCCGGGCAGCACGCCAATGAGCGTGCCCAGCAGGCAGCCCACCAGCGCGTACATCAGGTTCTGGAACGTGAACGCGACCGAAAAGCCGAGCGAAAGGTTGTTGATCAAATCTTGCATGTGCGCGCCCTCCTTCAGCCCGCGATGAAGCTGGGCCAGACCTGGAACTGCAGGTTTAACCCCCAGACAAACGCCACCCAGCTGCCCACGGCCAGGATGGTGGCCACCACCAGCACTTCCTTCCAGTTGAATTCACTGCCAGCCAGCGCGGCCACGAAGGTCAGCGCGTAGATGGCCACGATCAGCCCCATGGCCGGCACCCCCAGGCTGGGAATGCCGCCCAGCAAAATGCCGAACAGCAAGTTGGCCGCGATGATGAAAAACAGCGGTCGCCAGGCCCATTTGCCAATGGGATCGCCGTCGGGCGTTTCCACCACCAGCGCCTTGAACACCACGATGGCGCCCAGCACCGCCAGCAATATGCCCAGCACCAGCGGAAAGTAACCCGGCCCCATGCGGGCGCCGGTGCCCACGGTGTAGCGGGTCGCCCCCCAGGCGAAGGCCAGGCCCACTGCCATGAACAGCAGCCCGGCAAAAAAGTCTTTCTGGCTCTTGATACGCACTTGAGCAGTCTCCTTGCAGGTTTTTGACTGGCGCGCATTGTCACCAAAGGAAACTGCGCCGGCGATGTGGGTTTCACCTACGCCGCACTTGGGGTAAACCCCGTGCCTGCCCCCGCCCCGTCACCCGCCATGGGGCGGCGCGCCGCCCCATGTTGCCTGGGCCGGAGCCAGGCTGCCTCAGCCTTCGGCCAGCAGGCGCTCAATGAGGGCGTGCATGGCGGTGAAGTCGGGCCGGCCCACGTAGCGCTTGACGATGCGGCCCTGCCGGTCCACGAGGTAGGTGGTGGGGGTGAGCTGCACGTCACCCCAGGCCCGGGCCGCCTGGCCGTCATGGTCCACGGCCACCTTGAAAGGCAGTGCGCGTGTTTGCGCGAAGCGGGTCACGTAGGCCGGCGGGTCGTACTGCATGGCCACGGCCACGGTGTCGTAGCCCCGGTTCTTGTAGCGCTGGTAGGTGGCAACGATTTCAGGCATCTCGGCCACGCAGGTGGTGCAGCTGGTGGCCCAGAAGTTGACCAGGTAGACCTGGCCGCGCAGGCTGGCCGTTTCCAGCGTGCTGCCATCCAGCAGCAGCAGGCGCGTATCCGGCGCGGCATCCTTGGCGCAGCCCGTCAGGGCGGCGGCGGCAAAGGTTGCGGCAGGGGCGGCAGCCATCAGGCGCACCACGGCGCGGCGGGAAAAGCGTTGTTGGTCAGGTGCGGGCATGGGTGAAAGGCGATGCGTGGGCACGAAAAGGGCCGATGGTAGGGCCGATGGCGAACGGGAGTGAATGGGGGCGAACGGGCGAGCTGGTTGGCGGGCGATTGCGCGCCAGGAGCCTGTTGACCGGCTCCAGGCGCCCAGCCGGGCGGCCAAGGTCTTTCGCCGCGGCGGCGGGCTTCAGATGATGCCCTGCGCCCGCGCGGCGGCGATGCGCTCGTCGCTCCAGCCCAGCACTTCGCGCAGCACTTCATGCGTGTGCTGGCCCAGGCGGGGCGGTGGCAAGCCGCCGTTGGCAGGGCCGCGCACGGGGGTCTGGCTGAGCTTGAGCGGGCTGGCCACCAGCGGCAGGCCGTCTTGCAGGGGGTGGGGCCAGTGCTCCACCATGCCGCGCGCGGCTACTTGCGGGTCGGCGAACACTTCGGCCACGGTGTTGATAGGGCCGCACGGCACCTTGGCCGCTTGCAGCGCACGCAGCCAGTCGGCCTTGGGGCGGGTTTTCATCACGGCGGCGATTTGCGGCGCCAGCTCGTCGCGCCGGCGCACCCGGTCGCTGTTTTTTTGATAGCGCGCATCGCTGGCCAGATAGGCGCAACCGGCCACTTCGCAAAAGCGGGCGAACTGGCTGTCGTTGCCTACGGCGAGGATGAGGAAGTCCTTGCTGCCGTCTTCGCGCGGGGCGACCTCGAACACCTGGTAGGGCACGATGCTGGCGTGCGCATTGCCCAGGCGGCCCGGCGTTTGGCCGCTGACCAGGTAGCTGGCGCCCAGGTTGGCCAGCATGGCGGTCTGCGCGTCAAGCAGGGCCATGTCGATGGTTTGGCCGCGGCCCGTGCGCTCGGCATGGCGCAGCGCGGCCAGGATGCCGACGGCGGCGTACATGCCGGTGAACAGGTCGGCCACGGCCACGCCCACTTTCTGCGGGCCGCCGCCCAGCGCGTCGCGCTCGCCGGTCACGCTCATCAGCCCGCCCATGCCCTGAATGGCGTAGTCATAACCGGCCTGCGGCGCGTAGGGGCCGGTCTGGCCAAAGCCGGTAAGGCTGCAATAGACCAGGCGCGGGTTCACGGCGCGCAGGCTGTCAGGGTCCAGCCCGTAGCGGGCCATGTCGCCCACCTTGAAGTTTTCGATGAACACATGGCAGTGCGCGGCCAGCGCGCGCACCAGCGCCTGCCCTTCGGGGCGCGCGATGTCGCAGGTGACGGAGCGCTTGTTGCGGTTGGCGCTGAGGAAATAAGCGGCCTCGGCCGCGGGGTCGTCGCCCGCCAGGAAGGGCGGCCCCCAGCCACGCGTGTCATCGCCCGTGCCGGGGCGTTCGATCTTGATGACGTCGGCCCCCAGGTCGGCCAGCGTCTGCGTGCACCAGGGGCCGGCCAGCACGCGGGAAAGGTCGAGGATGCGGATGCCGTCAAGCGCGTTCATGGCCGCATTGTCGCGCGCCCATAATGCCGGCCTGTTGTTCTTTGCCAGCCAGCGGGCCGGGCCGGCCGCTGGCTGGCTTCTGGCCCCGCCCCACCCTGCTCTCACCATGCCCGCCGCTGCCGCCCCCCTGCCCCGCCGCGCCGCCGTGGCTGTTTTTCTGGCGTTCGCGTTCGCGTATTTTCTGTCCACGCTGCTGCGCGCCGTCACGGCCACGCTCTCGCCCGCGCTGACGGCGGAGTTTGGCGTGAGCGCGCGCGACCTGGGCTTGCTGGCCGGAGGCTACTTTCTGGGCTTTGCCGCCATGCAGCTGCCGCTGGGCGCGTGGCTGGACCGGTACGGCCCGCGCCGCGTGATCCTGCGCTTTCTGGGCGTGGCGGCGCTGGGCTGCGCCGCTTTTGCGCTGGCGGGCAGCTTTGCCGCGCTGCTGGCCGCGCGCGTGCTCATCGGCGTGGGCGTGGCCGCCTGCCTGATGGCCCCGCTGGCGGGCTACCGCCGCTGGTTCGACGCGGGCGCGCAATTGCGCGCCAATGCCTGGATGCTGATGACCGGCTCGCTCGGCATGTTGTGCAGCACGCTGCCGGTGCAGTGGCTGCTGCCGCACACGGGCTGGCGCGCGCTGTTCTGGGCGCTGGCGGCGCTGCTGCTGCTGGCCATGGTGTGGATCGCCCGCATCGTGCCTGGCCCGCCAGGCGCTATCAAAAAAGAAGCTTCTCAGGCCGCTATTACGGCCCAAACGGCCCAAACGGCCGAAAACACCCAAAACATTGCGGCCCGCCCGCCTGCGGCTGGGCATGGGGGTGCGGATGCAGATACGGATGCAGGCGGCTACGGCGCGGTGTGGCGCAGCCCGGTGTTTCGCCGCGCGGCGCCGCTGGCCTTTGTGTGCCATGCGGGCATGGTCGCCATTCAAACGCTGTGGGCCGGGCCGTGGCTGACGCGCGTGGCCGGGGCCACGCCCCTGCAGGCGGCGCAAGGGTTGTTCGCCATCAACCTGGCGATGCTGGCGGCGTTCTGGCTCTGGGGGTTGGCGCTGCCGCACCTGACGCGGCGCGGCGTAGCCGTGCCGGCGCTGGTGGCGTGGCTGCTGCCGCTGTCGCTGCTGCCGCTGGCGGCGCTGGCGCTGGGCGGGCCGGCGCTGGGCGCGTGGTCGGCGCCGTTGCTGGTGCTGTATTGCACGCTTTCCACCGCCACGGCGCAGTTGCAGCCTGCCGTGGCCATGACGTTTGCGCCGCAGCTTGCCGGGCGGGCGCTGTCGGCCTACAACCTGCTGATCTTCAGCGGCGTGTTCGTCATGCAATGGGGCATTGGGCTGGCGGTGGATGGCTTGCAGCACCTGGGCTGGCCAGCGGCCACGGCGCTGCAAGGCGCGTTCGGGCTGTTCACGCTGGTGGCCGCGGCCTTGTGGCTGCGCTTTGCGTGGGGCGCGGCGGGGCGGGCGCCGTCAGCCATGCGCCAAGGATAAAACGCCCCGTCAGCCGCCCCAGCCCCAGACTGTGCGCAGGGCGGCGCGCAGGCGGTCTTGCACGCTGGGTGGGGCCACGGCCATGCGCACATGGCCCGGCAGGCCGAAGCTGGCGCAGTCGCGCAGCTTGAAGCCGTGCTGGCGCAGCGCATGCAGCTGCGGGGCCAGGCTGGCCGGCGCGGCGGTTGGTGCGGCGATTGGTGCGGCGGTTGTTGCGCCTGGGCAGGCGGCGGGCGGCGTGGCAACGAAGAAATTGGCCTCGCTGGGCTGGGTGCGCCAGCCATCGGCTTGCAGCCAGCGCCGCTGGCGCGCCTGCCACTGGCGCAGCTGGCGGCGGCAGGCGGCCAGCCAGTCCTGCGCCTCGGCCGTGGTCCATGCCTGCAGCAAGGCCACGCCATGCGCGCCCACCGGCCATGAAGGCGACAGCGCGGCCAGCCGGGCGGCCAGGGCGGCGGCCGGCGTGTCCGGTGTGGCCGCTGGCGTTTCTGCCGCCGCCGGGGCGATGGCGTAGGCGGCGCGCACGCCGGTCAGCGCCAGCGCCTTGTTGGGGGTGATGAGGCGCCACACGCGCGCCAGCGCCTGCGGCCCCAGGCTGGGCGCGCCAAGCAGGCGCAGCGGGGCATAGGCTTCGTCCAGCACCAGCGTTTGGCCGGGCGCAAGCGCCGCCACCATATCGGCCAGCCCGGCTTGCGGCTGGCCCAGCGGGCTGGAGGGTTCGCACGCCCACAGCAGCGCCGCTTGCGCAGGCTGTGGCGTGCGCGCCAGGCCGGCGGCCTGGGCCGCGCGGGCGTAGTCGCCATAGGCGTGCGCGGGCTGCCACATGGCTGGTGTGGTGGCTGGTGTGACTGGCGTGGCTGGCATGCCGTGCGCGGCACTGCGGTGGGCCGCTTGCAGCGCCACGGCCACGCTGATGCGCTGGATGAATTCGCTGGCGCTGGCCGCCAGATGAATGCGTGCCGGGGCCACGCCATGCCAGGCGGCCAGCCGCGCCCGCAGCGCGGTATAGGCCGGGTCGGGGTACGGGCGCGCATCGGCCATGGCCAGCGCCTGCACGGCCTGTGGGCAGGGGCCGCAGGCGTTGGCGTTAGTGGACAGGTCATGCGGCGGCACGCCCAGCGCATCGGCGCCGCCATGCACGGGCGGCGCGCCCAGGCCGGGCAGCTCGTGGTCTGTGCTGCTCCCGCTCACGTTCATGACGGCTGGCCTGCAGCGTCTTCCGCGTCCAGCTGCGACTCGGACAGGAAGCGCTCATACAAATGCGCACTCAGCGCGGCGTCAACATCGATCAGGCAGTCCAGCAGACGGGCCACCGTCAGCGGCGGCAGCAAGCCGGCCAACGCCTCGGCGTGCGGCAAGGCGCCACGCACCCCCCAGGTTTGCACCGCCAGCGCCAGCGTGGCGGACAGGCAGGCCAGCACGTCTTCCTCACGCCGGGGCAGGCTGCGGCACATGTCCAGCAGCGCTCCGGCCTGGGCAGCGGGCAGCACGCCCAGGATGGCGCTGGCCTGCGCGCAGGCGGCCTCCAGCGCAGCGGGCGTGGCATAGCCGCTGCGGCCTGGGGCTGGCGGCGCGGGCCGGGCAGGCCAAGCAGGCGGCGAAGGCGGAGCTGGCGGGCCAGGCCGGGGCGCAGCGGCGGCCAAGGGCGCCTTCACCGCAGATGCCGCCGGATGGCTGGCCGCCGCGTCGCGGATGTAGCCCTGCGCCAGCAGCGCGGCCAAATCGTCCCGCACGCTCTGGCCAAAGATGACGGCCAGCGCGTCCACGGTGTGCGTGCCGGTGCACAGCAGCAGCACCTGCCGGTGGCGCAGCGGCAGGCGCACCGTGCGGTTGTCAATGACGTGCCGGCCCGCTGCCGTCTTGACGTACAGCAGCGTGCCCGCCTGCGCGTTCGCGGCAGCGCCAAGGGGAAAAGGTTTCGGCGGGGCAGGCATGGTATGTAATGAATTACAACTAATTTCACACATTAACACGAAGCGTTCACCCGCACCGGAGCCGCCCGCTTGGACGGCACGCGCCGGGCTTGGTCTATGCTCCGCCAAGCCATGCTGATCGACTTTTTCTACACCCTGCGCGCGGCCAAACTGCCCGTGTCGGTGCGCGAGTTCCTGACCTTGCTGGAGGCCCTGCAAGCCAACGTGGCCGGCCCCGGCCAGCCCGAGGCCTGCCGCATTGACGACTTCTATTACCTGGCGCGCACGGCGTTGGTGAAGGACGAAAAGCACTTCGACAAGTTCGACCGCGCCTTTGCCGCCTATTTCAAGGGCGTGGAAATGGTGGCCGACTTCCGGCAGGAGATTCCGGCCGACTGGCTGCGCCAGATGCTGGCGCGCGAACTCACGCCCGAGCAGAAGGCCGCCATCGAGGCCATGGGCTGGGACGAGCTGATGGAGACGCTGCGCAAGCGCCTGGAAGAGCAGAAAGAGCGCCACGAAGGCGGCAACAAGTGGATTGGCACCGGCGGCACCAGCCCCTTTGGCCACGGCGGCTACAACCCGCGCGGCATCCGCATTGGCGGCAAGGGCGGCAACCGCAGCGCCGTAAAGGTGTGGGACCAGCGCGCCTGGCGCGACTACGACGACAGCCAGGAGCTGGGCACGCGCAACATCAAGGTGGCGCTGCGGCGGTTGCGCCGTTTTGCCCGCCAGGGCGGCGCGCTGGAGCTGGATTTGCCGGACACCATCCGCGCCACCGCCGCCAACGCCGGCTGGCTGGATATCAAGATGATTCCCGAGCGGCACAACAACGTGAAGGTGCTGCTGCTGATGGACGTGGGCGGCACCATGGACGACCACATCCAGCGCGTGGAGGAGCTGTTCTCGGCCGTGAAGGCCGAGTTCAAGCACCTGGAGTTTTATTACTTCCACAACTGCGTGTACGACTTCATGTGGAAGAACAACCGCCGCCGCTTTGCGGAAAAGTTCGCCACCTGGGACGTGATCCGCAAGTACAACAAGGACTACAAGCTCATCTTCGTGGGCGACGCCACCATGAGCCCCTACGAAATCCTGCAGCCGGGCGGCAGCGTGGAATACAGCAACGAGGAAGCGGGCGCCGAATGGCTGCAGCGGCTGACCCAGGCTTTTCCCAAGTTCGCCTGGATCAACCCCGAGCCGCAGGGCATGTGGCAGTACCGCCAGAGCATCGCCATCATCCAGCAGCTCATGGGCCAGCGCATGTACCCGCTCACGCTCAAGGGGCTGGAAGAGGCGATGCGCATGCTGTCAAAGTAGCCGCCAGCCAGCCAGGCTGGCCGCCGCCAGGCAAACCAGCTGCACAAGCCCCCGCAATATCAATAAAATGCACCTTCAGGCACATCCATAAACACTTTCTAGCTTCTGTTTTTATAGCAAACGTTTATGGCAAATGTGACGGCTGGCGCCAGCCCGCAGCCGGTGGCCGCGCCCCCGTGGCTCCCGCAAAAACGGCGCCCGCAGGCGCCGTGGTGTGCAAGCCGTCTAGAAAAGGGCCGTGATGCGGGCCGATCCTCCGCAGCGGCGCCCCTTCAACCTGCCGGGGGCTCATCTGCCGCGCGCGGCACGGCTGCGGCATCCGGCGGCGCTGGCGCGGCGTCTTCCGCGCGGATGCGCAAGGCCAGCAAGCCCTTGGGCCCCTGATCCAGATCAAAGCTGACCCGGGCGCCCTCCTTCAAAGTCTTGAAGCCCTCCATCTCGATCGCCGAAAAATGCGCAAAGGCATCCGGCCCGCCACCATCCGGCTCAATAAAACCGAAGCCCTTGAGGTCATTGAACCACTTGACTTTGCCACTCGGCATGGTGCTGTCTCCTTGCATGTCGCTGTTACATATTGACAGAAGTGTGCGCAAGGCGTTTGGGCTTGTCAACTTGGTAACTTCCCCTGTGCGCAGCGCCGGGCTGTCGGCGCACGGGCCGCCGCGCATGGATGCCCGGTCGATAGAATGCGCCGAATGGCGACCTCCACCCCCATTCCCCCTCCGGCCCCGCCCCAGCCGAACCTGCCCGCGCATGGCCCGGACGGCGGCGACAGCGTGGTGCTGGAACGCACGCCGCTCAAGGTCAAGCCGCCGCAGATGTATCAGGTGGTGATGCTCAACGATGACTTCACCCCCATGGAATTCGTCGTGGTCATCTTGCAGGAATTCTTTGGCAAAGACCGCGAAGCGGCCACGCGCATCATGCTCAAGATCCACCTGGACGGCAAAGGCATCTGCGGCATTTACACGCGCGACGTGGCCGCCACCAAGGTCGATCAGGTCATGGACGCCGCGCGCCAGGCAGGCCACCCCCTGCAGTGCGTGGCCGAACCCGTGGAGCAAGGTTGAACTTGCGCCGTGCAGCCCCATTTTTCCAGCTTGTCCCTGTGCCGCCGCCCGGCGGCCGCTTAAAGGAAACATCATGATCGCCCAGGAACTGGAAGTCAGCCTGCACATGGCCTTTGTCGAGGCGCGCCAGCAGCGCCACGAGTTCATCACCGTCGAGCACCTGCTGCTGGCGCTGCTGGACAACCCCAGCGCCGCCGAGGTGCTGCGCGCCTGCGCGGCCAATATTGACGACCTGCGCGCCGCCCTCACCGCCTTCATCAAGGACAACACGCCGCAAGTGGCCGGCGAGGGCGAGGTGGACACCCAGCCCACGCTGGGCTTTCAGCGCGTGATCCAGCGCGCCATCATGCACGTGCAAAGCACCGGCAATGGCAAGAAGGAAGTGACCGGCGCCAACGTGCTGGTGGCCATCTTCGGCGAGAAGGACTCGCACGCCGTGTATTACCTGCACCAGCAGGGCGTGACGCGGCTGGACGTGGTGAACTACATCGCCCACGGCATCAAGAAAAGCGACCCGCCCGAGCCCGCCCGCGCCGACGGCCAGCCGGGCGAAGGCGAAGAAGCCGCCACCCAGGCCGGCAACGAGAAAAGCGAAAAGCAGTCGCCGCTGGAGCAGTTCACCGTCAACCTGAACCAGAACGCCAAGGACGGCAAGATCGACCCGCTGATCGGGCGCGACCACGAGGTCGAGCGCACCATCCAGATCCTGTGCCGCCGCCGCAAGAACAACCCGCTGCTGGTGGGCGAGGCCGGCGTGGGCAAGACCGCCATTGCCGAGGGCCTGGCCTGGCGCATCACCGAAGGCAACGTGCCCGAGGTGCTGCAAGAAGCCACCGTCTACGCGCTGGACATGGGCGCGCTGCTGGCCGGCACCAAGTACCGCGGCGACTTCGAGCAGCGCCTCAAGGGCGTGCTGAAGAACCTCAAGGACAAGCCCCACGCCATCCTGTTCATCGACGAGATCCACACGCTGATCGGCGCGGGCGCCGCCTCGGGCGGCACGCTGGACGCTTCCAACCTGCTCAAGCCCGCGCTGTCTTCCGGCCAGCTCAAGTGCATTGGCGCCACCACCTTCACCGAGTACCGCGGCATCTTCGAGAAAGACGCCGCGCTCTCGCGCCGCTTCCAGAAGGTGGACGTGGTGGAGCCCACGGTGCCCGAGACGGTGGACATCCTCAAGGGCCTGAAAAGCCGCTTCGAGGAGCACCACGGCGTCAAGTACGCGCTGGCCGCGCTGCAGGCGGCGGCCGAGCTGTCGGCCAAGTACATCACCGACCGCCACCTGCCCGACAAGGCCATTGACGTGATCGACGAGGCCGGCGCGGCGCAGCGCATCGTGGCGCCGTCCAAGCGCAAGAAAACCATCGGCAAGCACGAGATCGAGGACATCGTGGCCAAGATCGCGCGCATTCCCCCGGCCAGCGTCAGCCATGACGACCGCAGCAAGCTGCAAACGCTGGAGCGCGACCTCAAGAGCGTGGTCTTCGGCCAGGACAAGGCGCTGGAAGTGCTGGCCTCGGCTGTCAAGATGGCGCGCTCCGGGCTGGGCAAGGCCGACAAGCCCATCGGCGCCTTCCTGTTCAGCGGCCCCACCGGCGTGGGCAAGACCGAGGCGGCCAAGCAACTCGCCTACATCATGGGCGTGGAGCTGATCCGCTTCGACATGAGCGAGTACATGGAGCGCCACGCCGTCAGCCGCCTGATCGGCGCGCCGCCCGGCTACGTGGGCTTCGACCAGGGCGGCCTGCTGACCGAGGCCGTCACCAAGAAGCCCCACTGCGTGCTGCTGCTCGACGAGATCGAAAAAGCCCACCCCGACATCTTCAACGTGCTGCTGCAGGTGATGGACCACGGCACGCTGACCGACAACAACGGCCGCAAGGCGGACTTCCGCAACGTCATCATCATCATGACGACCAACGCGGGCGCCGAAACCATGAACAAGGCCAGCATCGGCTTCACCAACCCGCGCCAGGCGGGCGACGAGATGGCCGACATCAAGCGCCTGTTCACGCCCGAGTTCCGCAACCGGCTGGACGCCATCGTCAGCTTCAAGCCGCTGGACGAGCAGATCATCCTGCGCGTGGTGGACAAGTTCCTGCTGCAACTGGAACAGCAGCTGGCCGAGAAGAAGGTGGAAGTCACCTTCACCGACAAGCTGCGCAAGATGCTGGCCAAGAAGGGCTTCGATCCGCTCATGGGCGCGCGCCCCATGCAGCGCCTGATCCAGGACACCATCCGCAAGGCGCTGGCCGACGAACTGCTGTTCGGCCGCCTGACCGAGGGCGGACGCCTGACGGTGGATCTGGACGACAAGGACGAGGTGCTGCTCGACATCAGCCCCCTGCCCAAGAAAGAAAAAGGCAAAGGGGCCGAGCCGGCCGAGCCGGAAGAGGAAGTGGCGGCCGATTAAGGGCGGCGCCAATGCAGCCTCGCCCGCCAGCGCGAGGCCCGCACACCCAAGCCGCTGCCTGGTGCAGCGGCTTTTTCACGTCCGGCTGGCGAACGCGGGCTACAGCAGCTCCGGCCCCAGCACGGCCAGCACCACGGTCTGGGGCTGGCCGTGGCGTTCGCGGTGACGCAGCCACCAGATGGCGCCCTTTTTCACGGAGAAGTCTGCTGGCCCCGCCTGCCCTTGCGGCTCACCCAGCAGGTCCGCCACGGTCTGGCCCAGCGTGGGCTGGTGGCCCACCAGCAGCACGGGGTGCTGGCTTTCAGGCCAGCCCGCCAGCGTCAGCACATGCGCTGGCGCGGCGCCGGGGGCCAGCGCCTCATGCGGCTGCCAGGGACGCCGGGGGTGGCTGGCCCGCCCGAGCGCGTGCAAGGCCTGCACGGTTTGCACGGTGCGGCGCGCCGGGCTGGCCAGTATGCGCGTGTCAGCCGGCAGGCGGCGGTGCAGCCATTGGGCCATGCGGGCGGCCTGGCGCTGGCCGCGCGGGGTCAGGGCGCGGTCCAGATCGCTCTGGCCCGGCTGCGGGTCATGCGCCTCGGCGTGGCGCCACAAAATGAGATCCATGGGTGGATTGCGGTCAAGAAAGTGGCGTGCTCCGGATGGATGGGCAGGCCGTGTTCATGCACTGCCCAGCAGGTGCTTGCGGTAGCGCGGCGGCATGTCCTCGAAGCGCATGAGCATGGGCAGGTCGGCCGTGTTGAAGTCAGGATCCCACGCGGGCGGCCCCAGCACCTTGGTGCCCAGCCGCAGATAGCCCTTGATGAGCGGCGGCGGTTCGATGGGCAGGCTCTGGTCAAGCTGTTCCACCGGCAGGGGCAGACGCGGGTGCGCGCGGTATTCAGGCGGCGTCATGTACGCGGCGCTGAGTTGGCGCCAGATGCTGGCCGCCACGTCCCCGCTGACCACGCCGCCGTGCAGCATGGGGATGCTGGTGCAGCCGATCATGGTTTCCAGCCGGTTGCGGTCCATGAACTCGGCCAGCGCGCTCCACAGTGCGACGATCACGCCGCCGTGCCGGTGCCGCGCATGTACGCAGCTGCGGCCCAGCTCCAGCATGCGCGGGCGCAGCGCCTCCAGGGATCCCAGGTCGAACTCGGTGTCGCTGTAGGTGCCGCCCACGCGCCGGGCCTGCGCGGGGGTGAGCACGCGGTAGGTGCCCACCACTTGTTGCGTGGCTTCGTCACGCACCAGCAGGTGCTCACAGTAATCGTCGAAGCGGTCGATGTCATGGCCGGGCAACGGCGTATCAAGCCGGGCGCCCATTTCTTCGGCAAAAACCTGGTAGCGCAAGCGCTGCGCGGCGCGCACTTCGTCCAGGTGGCGCGCCCAGGCCACGGTCACGCCGCCGCGCAGGCGCTGCGCGGCCAGCAGCGGGGGCGTTGCCGCCGTGGGCATGGCGGGCACCACAGCTTGCGGCCGCGCCGCCGTTTCCGCCACGGACGGCATGACCCGGGGAGACGGGGCGGACAGGCTCGCCACCTTCCTCATGTGTCCATTCCTGTTCTTGCGTGGGTCATGCCCAGACATGATGCACTTGCTCCGTGGCGCCCCCGTGGCGCTTTCATGAAAAAAGACAAACAGGCCGCACTTTTACGGCTTGGCCTCAAAACGGCTTCATGGCCGGTGGTTGTAGCACAATGCGCTATCAAAAAAGTACCTCACCGGCCCGAACATGCCATGAGGCATGGGTCTATATGCCCGCATTTTCACCGCCCCCGCGCCTTCGAACCCTTGCGCCTTTGCGCACGTCTTGAAGCACTTGACGCCCCTGCCCGCCATGTTGCCCCCCATGCCCCTTGCCGCTGACCGCACCGGCGCCCCCCGCCGGGCGGAGCTGTTCTCCCACCCGGCTACGCCGTGCCCGGACGTGACACAGTTGCAGGTCACGCTGGCGCCAGAGCCAGTAGCCCGCGCCTGGCGGCTGGAATACCAGCTCCACGGCCGCCTGGCCCGCCTGCGCCTGCCCGCCCCGGCCGCCTGCCCCGCTGCCACGGACGGGCTGTGGCAGCACACCTGTTTTGAAGCCTTTGCCGGCCGCATGGGCGAAGCCGCTTACCGCGAGTTCAACTTTTCCCCTTCCGGCCACTGGGCCGCCTACACCTTCCGCCGCGAGCGGGAGCGCGACCCCCACGCCCCACCCCTGCCGGCCCCGCGCCTGGCCTGCACCCAGACTGCGGACGTATTCACCCTGCGCGCCTGGCTGCCCGCTGCCGCCTTGCCCGCTGCCGGCGGCAGCGCCTGGCAGTGGGGCCTGAGCGCCGTCATTGAATCCGCCGACGGCCGCCTGAGCTACTGGGCGCTGCACCACCCTGCCCCGCGCCCGGACTTTCATGCCCGCGGCGGCTGGACCCTGCTGCTGCCCTGAACGCCTGCGCCAATCCCCGGCGCCGGGCCGCCCCACCCGGCGCACACCCATCCATAAAGAAAACATCCCCAAGGCAATATCCACGCCAAAGAATGCTATATTTTATGTAGTAATTCCCCAAATTTACCTGCCCCATGTCCCTGACCATTCGCCCCGCCACCATCGACGACACCGATCTGATCCTGCGCTTCGTGCGCGAGCTGGCCCGCTACGAAAAGGCCGAGCACGAGGTGCAGGCCACGCCCGAGCACCTGCGTCAAACCCTGTTCGCCCCCCAGCCGCGCGTGTTCGGCCTGATCGCGCTCGACGGCGACACCCCCGTGGGCTTTGCCGTGTACTTCTTCAACTACTCCACCTGGCAGGGCCGGCACGGCCTGTATCTGGAAGACCTGTACGTCTCGCCCAGCCAGCGCGGCCAGGGCGCGGGCCGGCAGCTGCTGCAACACCTGGCGCAAATCGCCGTGGCGCACGACTGCGGGCGCTTCGAATGGAGCGTGCTGGACTGGAACGCGCCCGCCATCGCCTTCTACGACAGCCTGGGCGCGCAGCCCCAGTCCGAATGGATCCGCTACCGCCTCAGCGGCCAGGCGCTGCACGACCTGGCCGGCCGCCAATAACCACTTCTTGACCCCCACCGCCCATGCAAACCGGCCTCGAACGCTTTCTTCAAGACCCTGCCTTGCGCGCCCCCCTGGCGGGCCGCCGCGTCGCGCTGCTGGCGCACCCGGCCTCCGTCACGCGCGATCTGGCGCACGCCCTCGACGAGCTGGCCGCCCTGCCCGATGTGCGCCTGAGCGCCGCCTTCGGCCCCCAGCACGGCCTGCGCGGCGACAAGCAGGACAACATGGTCGAGTCGCCCGACTTCACCGACCCCCGCCTAGGCCTGCCCGTCTTCAGCCTCTACGGCGAAGTGCGCCGCCCCACCCCCGCCATGCTGGACAGCTTTGACGTGCTGCTGGTCGATTTGCAGGATTTGGGCTGCCGCATCTACACCTTCATCACCACCTTGCGCTACGTGCTCGAAGCCTGTGCCGCCCAAGGCAAGGCCGTGTGGGTGCTCGACCGCCCCAACCCCGCCGGCCGCCCCGTCGAAGGGCTGACGCTGCGCGAAGGCTGGGAAAGCTTCGTCGGCGCCGGCCCCCTGCCCATGCGCCACGGCCTCACCCTGGGCGAGCTGGGCCACTGGTTCATCCGGCAGCTCGGCCTGTCGCTGGAATACCGCGTGATCGAAATGCAGGGCTGGCAGCCGGCCGCCTCCCCCGGCCATGGCTGGCCCGTGCCCCGCACCTGGGTCAACCCCAGCCCCAACGCCGCCTCCCTCAGCATGGCCCGCGCCTACGCCGGCACCGTGATGCTGGAAAGCACCACCCTCAGCGAAGGCCGCGGCACCACCCGCCCGCTGGAGCTGTTTGGCGCGCCCGATCTCGACACCCGCCGCCTGCTGGCCGACATGCGCCGCCTGGCCCCGCACTGGCTGCACGGCTGCGTACTGCGCGAATGCTGGTTCGAACCCACCTTCCACAAACACACCGGCCAGCTCTGCGCCGGCCTGCAAATCCATGTGGAAGACCCCACCCATTACGACCACGCCGCCTTCCGCCCCTGGCGCCTCATGGCCCTGGCCTTCAAGGCGCTGCGCCAGCAAGCGCCCGGCTACCCGCTGTGGCGCGACTTCCCTTACGAATACGAGCTGGACAAGCGGCCCATCGACGTCATCAACGGCAGCCCCCTGCTACGCGAATGGGTGGACGACCCCGCCGCCACCTGCGCCGACCTGGACGCCCTGGCCACCGCCGATGAAGCCGCGTGGCAACAGGCGCGCGCGCCTTTCTTGCTGTACTGATTCAACCGCCGCGCGGTCTGCCTTTCCCCTCACCGAGCCTTCCCATGCCTGCCACCATCACCCTCTACCACAACCCCAAATGCAGCACCTCGCGCAACGCGCTGGCGCTGCTGCGCGAACGCGGCCTGGCGCCGCGCGTCGTGGAATACCTGAACACGCCCCCCAGCCGTGACGAGCTGAAAGCCATTGCGGCGGCCACCGGCGAGCCGCTGCGCGCGCTGCTGCGCACCAAGCAGCCGGAATATCTGGCGCAAGGGCTGGACAACCCGGCGTTGACTGACGAGCAGCTGCTTGACGCCATGCTGGCGACGCCGGTGCTCATCAACCGCCCCATCGTCGTCACCCCCAAGGGCGCACGCCTGGGGCGGCCGCTGGAGAAGGTGCTGGAAGTGCTGGATTGACGCGCCGTGCTATCCGGGCACGGCCAGCCGGCGGGTCCCAATCGCCCTCAAGACAGCTTTTTCTGCATCAGCCGCGCCTGGCCCCAGGCCGGATCCAGCGCATAGGGGGTGAAGCCCTGCGCTTCATACATGCGCAGCGCGGGGGCGTTGCCGTCCAGAACTTCCAGCGTGAGCTTGCACGCGCCACGCTGGCGCGCCTGCGCCTCCACCACGGCAAACATGGCCTGCGCCACGCCCTGTCGGCGGTGGCTGGACAGCACCACCACATCGTGAATGTTGACCAGTGGCTGCGCGGCAAAGGTGGAAAAGCCCTCCACGCAGTTGACCAGCCCCACGGCCTGGCGCGCCGCGCCTTCGCCCGCCCAGGCCAGCACGGAAAACAGGTGCGGCCGCGCTGCCATGGCCGAAACCAGCCGCGCTTTGACAGCAGCGCCCAGCGGCTCGCTGCCGCCGGCGGGCTCACTGGCGTAAGCATCCAGCAGTCGGACGATGGCGGCCGCGTCGGCCGGGTCATGGTAGTTGGCGAGAGTGACGGTCAAAGGCATGGCAATCTCCGCATGGCGAACAGGGCAGGCGCGCCGCAGGCACAGGCGCCGGTGGCTGCGGGCAAGCTCCCTTGTTCATGCATGGCAAAAAAAGCCGCCATTCTGGCGCAGCGGCCCAGCCGGTCTGGCCTTTGCTTCGCCCTCCGGCCTGATGCGCTCCATGGCCGATGGCCTGGATGAATGGGTTTGGTGATGCGCTGCTGCCAAGCTGCTGCCAACGGCGACCAGGCGCTTGGCGCGATGGCCGTTTTGCCTCACGGCAGCCAACCCGGCGATGCTGCACGCCCAATGCGCGCGCCAGCCCGCGAAATGCCGCTTTGTCTCCGCCTTCTTGGGGGATCAAGCGCAAACCATGCCTCGGCGTGGGCCATGGGCCCACGCTCTCCAGCCCGTTTTTTTAGGCGGCTTTTATTTGGTGAGGATCAGCTTGCCCAGCTTGGTGGCTTGCAAGCGGTACACCGCGCCGTTGTGGCGGATCTCGACCTGCTTGCGGCCTTGCAGCAGGTGGTCGCTGGTCAGCGAGACGGGCGCCGGCATGGCCGCTGGCAGCGGCGCGCGTTTGCCGACGGCCGGGCAGGCGGGCGTGTCATGGGTGCTTCGCATGGCGGTTGCTCCTGACAAGGGAAATGACGTCCTCACGGAGAGGTCTTGGGTTCGGTAATGAAGCCGATCTTTTTCAAGCCGGCTTGCTGCGCGGCGGCCATGGCCTGGGCCACGCGCTCGTAGCGCACGTCCTTGTCGCCACGGATGTGCAGGTCGGGCTGCGGGTTCTTGGCCGCTTCGGTGGCGAACAGCTTGGCCAGCTGTTCGTCGTCGATCTGGCTGGTGTCAATGAAGTAGCGGCCATCGGCCTGCACCGACAGGTTGAGCACCATGGGCTTGGTGTCTTCCGGCACGTTGCTGGCGCGCGGCAGTTCCACGTTGACCGCGTGCTTGAGCACGGGCACGGTGATGATGAAGATGATGAGCAGCACCAGCATCACGTCGATGAACGGGATCATGTTGATCTCGGCCATGACGTCGTCGGTGTCTTCGGTAACGGAACCGGCCACGGTCAGTGCTCCTGTCAGGCTTTCTTCATGCGGACGACGTTGCCGTCAGCCGCGGCGGTGGTTACGCGCGCGCCCGTCACGTAGTAGGCATGCAGGTCATGCGCGAAGCGGTTGAGCTTGACCAGGATGTGCTTGTTGCCGCGCACCAGCGCGTTGTAGCCCAGCACGGCCGGAATGGCCACGGCCAGGCCGAGCGCGGTCATGATGAGCGCCTCGCCAATGGGGCCGGCCACTTTGTCGATGCTGGCCTGGCCCGCCGCGCCAATGCTCATCAGCGCGTGGTAGATGCCCCAGACAGTGCCGAACAGCCCGACAAAGGGCGCGGTGGATCCCACCGAGGCCAGCACGGCCAGACCGGCCTGCATGCGGGCGGTGGCCACGTCGATGCTGTTGCGCAGCGCGCTCAGGATCCAGTCGCTCACGTCCAGCGAATCATGCAGTTGCGCGCGGGTGGCGCGGTGATGGGCCGCGGCTTCGCGGCCTTCGATGGTGAGCTCGCGAAACGGGTTGCCCGGCTCGTTGCCCAGCTTGCCCAGCGCCTCGGCCATGTCGGATGAGTGCCAGAACGATTCGACGCGCGCCGCCTGGCGCTTGGCGCGCATGATGTCCAGCGCCTTGATGACGATGACGATCCATGACAGCACCGACATGCTCACCAGCGCCAGGAACACGCCGCGCGTGACCCAGTCACCCTGCGTCCAGACGTGCATCAGACCAAATTGCGAGTTCATTTTTTGCGTTACTCCGTAAGAACGTAATTGATGGGGACGTTGAACCACATGGCCTCGGGCACGCCGTTGCGCGTGCCCGGCCTGAAGCGCCAGCGGTCACGCACGGCTTCCAGCGCCCCCTGGTCCAGCCGCTCGAAGCCGCTGGACTTGTGTAGGCGCACCTCCTTCGGAAGACCGTCGGCGCCAACCAGCACGCGCAGGATGACGCGGCCGGTTTCCCCCAGGCGCCTGCTCATCGGCGGGTAAGGCGGCCTGGGATTGTTCAGGTACGAGGCATTGCTGGACGGCAGGACGATGCTGGGCGGCGCCGGTGGGCCGGGCGGCCCCGGCGGACTGACGGGCGCCGCCGGCGCGGGCGGCGCTTCAACCGGCGGCGGAGGCGGCGCCGGCGGCGCGGGCGGCACGGCCATGGCCGTGGGCGAGGCATCGGCCACCGGCAGCGGCGTTGGGGCCGGCGCGGGAGGCGCGGGCGCACGCTTGGGCGCGGGCTTCACGCGCGGTTTGGGCGGCTTGGGTGGTGCGGGCGGCGGTGGCGGGGCCGGCGGTGGCGGCGGCGCGGGCACGGGCGGCGCTGGCGGGGCCGGCGGCGCCTCTTCAACAATGGGAATGGCCGGCGTGATGAGTTCGGCCATGACCACCGGCGCGGGCTCTTTGGCTTCGGCCACGCGCATCAGCAGGCCGTTTTGCAAAGCCCACAGTGCCGCGCCATGCGCCAGCACCACGCCACCGGCAATCAGCACGTTGCGCGCCATACGGGGCGTGGCCGTGGAAGAAGCAGACAAGGCGGAGGAATTCATGAGATGGGGGAAACGGGCGCGCCGCATGCGAGTGCCGCAGGAACTGCGCCAGCCACGGCTGCCAGTCAGTACGGCCGCAGCCTGGGAAGAAAACTTACCGAAATGCCATGGAGCCGATCCCGCCGCAGCGATGCACGGCCGCGCCCGGCGACGGACGGAAGCCTTCATGCCGCACGGCCAGGCATTGCAGGAGAAACATCGTGGTATTCATGGGTGATTGCTGAAAGGAGAAGGGCCGGGATGAGGGCGATACAGACCCGGCGGAAATCCGCCGTAACGCCCCGGCTGGCCCGCTAGCGCCGCAAGACCCACCAGAGCGAGCCCAGCACACAGGCCAAGCCCCCAGCCAGAGCGAACAGTGCGGATGCCGCCATGTGATGTCTCCTCCCGTTCATGCCCCCACGCTGGCGTGGCAGGCGGTTTGCATGTGCAGCGCCGCCACGGGATGGCTTGCGCTGCATTGCGCCACGATCTCGCGGGCGCAGTCTTCACAGGCGCCACAGCAGGTGGCCACGCCCAGCTCAAGCTGTATGTCGTCAAACCCCATGCCGGCATGGGCATGGCGGACGATGTCGCGGTCGGAAACACGATTGCAGACACAGACGATCATGGCAACGAGACTCCTGCGTGGGTGGTTTTCGAATGAATGCCATTGTAAATACAAATGGCTCGCATTCATGAAGTCTATCG
Organism: Comamonadaceae bacterium OH2545_COT-014; assembly: GCA_003859965.1. Classification (GTDB taxonomy): domain Bacteria; phylum Pseudomonadota; class Gammaproteobacteria; order Burkholderiales; family Burkholderiaceae_C; genus Ottowia. The sequence goes on from RQYR01000003.1 coordinate 175,271, forward strand.
CACAAAAACGCTTTTCCAAACAGGGTTGGAGCGTCTTGACGGCGCTGCCGTCATGTGGTTGCCGTGTGTGTGACTGGCCTGCGCGATGGCGGTAAAGCGGTCAGCAGGCAAGGGGCAAACAGAGCCGCCCCGGCCCGGAATGAGCGGTTTCAGCCGCTTTGCTTGTTCGCGCTCAACATGCGCTCGCCCGGCGAAGTCACTCCGCGTAACGCTGCATCACGTAAGTGCCTGGCGCGTCGCCAAGCGCCGATGCCGCCCGGATGGCCTGGGCCGGCATGCGGGCCGACGAGCGCGCGGCCAGCCATTGCTGCCAGGCCGGCCACCACGAGCCTTCATGGCGCGGCGCGGTAGCGGCCCACTCGTCAGCGGACTGCCAAGGCGCGCTGGCGGGGCGCACGGCCAGCTGGTAATGCCGACGCGGGTGGCCCGGCTCGGAAATGATGCCGGCGTTGTGTCCGCCGTTGGTCAGGGCAAAGGTCACTTCGGCGTCGGCCATCAGGCGGTGAAGCTTGTACACCGAGCGCCAGGGCGACACATGGTCGCGCTGCGTGCCCACGGCGAAAACCGGCATGCGCAAGTCGCCCAGCGAAATGGCGCGCCCATCCACCCGGTAACGGCTGTTGGCCAGGGCATTCTTCAGGTACAGCGCCACCAGGTATTCATGGTGCATGCGGGCGGGCATGCGCGTGGTGTCGGCGTTCCAGGCCATAAGGTCATTGCCCTGGTCGCGCTCGCCCATGAGGTACTCGCGCATCAGCCGTGTCCAGACCAGGTCGCGCGAGTGCAGAAACTGGAACGAGCCAGCCATCTGCTTGCCCGTCAGGAAACCCTGCCCGCGCATCAGCTCCTTGAGCAAGTTCACCTGCCCTTCGTCGATGAACAGCCCCAGCTCGCCCGGCTCGGTGAAGTCGGTCTGGGCGGCCAGCAGGGTCAGCGTATGGGGTGCGGCCAGTGACGGATAGCCTTGCACGCCACCGCGGCGCGCCAGGGCCGCGGCCGCCATGGTCAGCAGCGTGCCGCCCAGGCAGTAACCCATGGCATGCAGAGGCGGCGCGGCCTTGGCGCCGGCCGGGCGCGGCGCGTCCGCCTGCGCGGCGGCCATGGCGTCCAGCACACCCAGTCGCAGGTAGTCGTCCATGCTCAGGTCGTGGTCGCTCTCGTCCGGGTTGCGCCACGACACCATGTACACCGTATGCCCCTGCTCCACGAGGTAGCGCGCCATGGAGTTGTGGGGCGAGAGGTCAAGGATGTAGTACTTCATGATCCACGAAGGCACGATCAGCACCGGCTCGGGATACACGGTTTCGGTTTGTGGCGCGTAGCGGATCAGCTCGATCAGCCGGTTGCGAAACACCACCTTGCCCGGCGTCACGGCCATGTTGCGCCCCACGGCATGGCGCGTGTTGGCAGTGGCCGGATCCGGCGCGCCGGGCGTGCGGCCCGCGTCGGCCAGCCAGTTGTGCCAGCCTTGCAGCAAGGGCGCGCCCCCGGAGGCGGCGGCATGGCGCAGCACCACGGGGTTGGTCAGCAGGCCGTTGGCCGGCGTCAGCATGCCCAGCCACTGGCGCGCGAAGAAGTCCACCATCTGCGTGTGGTGCCCGCTCACGCCCGGCACCTGGGCGGCTTCGCGCCAGAACGCCTCGGCATTGCGGAAGCCGGCGCGCCACTGGCTGAACGGCCACTCGGCCCAGGCTTCGGCGCGAAAGCGCGGGTCATCGTCATGCAGGCCGGCGCCTGTGCTTTCGCCATCGTGCAGGCGCCAGGTGTCCGCGGCCAGCTTGGCTGCCAGCCCTGCCAGCTCCATCTGGCGGCCGGGCGATGCGCCCAGGTGCCAGGCCCAGTCGGCCAGTGCCAAGCCCAGCGCAATGGGCGAGAGGTTGCCCGTCAAGGGCGCCACGCTGGTGTGCACCAGGCGGTCAAGGCGTTGCGTGGGGGTTTCGGTATCAGCAGGGGCGGCGGCAGGCAAGGAAACGTTGGCGTTCATGGCTCACTACGGAGAGAAGAAATACAACCCGGGCTGCGCGGGCCGATGCCGGCGCAGCGGTAGCGCGGCCACTCGGGCGCGCGCCTGACGCGAGTATCCCGGATGCGCGCCATGCCCCAAGCACAAGTCTTGACTTGCATCAACACTGGCATGGCGCCGCCCTGCAACATCACCGGCCAGCAGCCCGCGCGCTGCACCGCCCGCCGCCAAAGCCTTTTCACGGCCTCGGCGCGCACCGGCACAGAAAAGAAAGGACGGGCTGGCAACGCTGCAAGGGCCGCCCCATTCCGCCTTTCCTTCTGCCCTTTCGCCGGTGGCAACAAAGTCGTGAACAGGCTCGCGGGCCGGGCGCACAACAAAAGCCAAGGAGACAAGCATGGCCCCCGCCACCCACGCGCCGTTTCGGCCTGCCGCGCCATGAACGCGGTGTTTGACCCCCTGCATCTGCAAGCGGCCATCCTGGACGTGATGGCCGCCGGCCGCATCCCCCCCGCCTTGCTGCAACAGCGCCAGCGCCTGCGGCTGGCGCGCCTGCTGGATGCCGCACGCGCCCAATCGGCCTTTTACCGCAAGCGGTTGCCCCGGCGGGCCGACAGCCTGCGTCATGTGCCCCCCGTCACGCGCGGCGAGCTGATGGCGCACTTCGACACCTGGGTCACCGACCCCGCGCTGCGTCTGGACGAATTGCGCGCTTTCACCGCCGACGCCTCCCGCCTGGCCGACCCCTGGCAAGGCCGTTACGTGGTGTGGGAAAGCTCCGGCACCAGCGGCCAGCCGGGCCTGTTCGTGCAGGATGCTGCCGCCATGGCGGTGTACGACGCGCTGGAAGCCGTGCGCCACCGCGTCCCGCCGCGCGCCGCCAGCGGCCTGGCGGGCGGCTGGTTCGGCAGCTTCATGCCGCTGGAATGGCTGGGGGCCACGGACCGGGCGGCCCTGGTCACGGCCACGGGCGGGCACTTTGCCAGCGTGGTCACGTTCGAGCGGCTACGCCGCATCAACCCCTGGCTGGCGCAAGGCGCGCGCAGCTTCAGCATCATGCAGCCCCTGCCCGCGCTGGTGGACGAGCTCAACGCCTTCCAGCCCACGGTGCTGGCCACCTACCCCACGGCCGCGGCGCTGCTGGCCGAGGCGGCGGCGCAAGGCGCCCTGCACATCCGCCCGCGCCACATCATCACCGGCGGCGAAACCCTGGGCGCGGCCGCCCGGGCGCGCATCACCCAGGCCTTTGGCGCGCCCGTGCGCAGCAGCTACGGCGCCTCCGAATGCCTGACGCTGGCCTGGGAATGCGCGCACGGCCACCTGCACCTGAACGCCGACTGGGTCTTGCTGGAGCCCGTGGACGAACGGGGGCATGCCGTGCCGCCCGGACGCCCCTCGCACAGCGTCTGGCTGACCAACCTGGCCAACCTGGTGCAGCCCCTGATCCGCTACGACTTGGACGACCGCATCACCTTGCACGCCCAGCCCTGCGCCTGCGGCTCGCCGCTGCCCGTGATCGACGTGCACGGGCGCTGCGACGATGTGCTGCGCCTGGCCGCCCCGCCGCCCGAAGGCGGCACGGTGAGCCTGCTGCCCCTGGCGCTGACCACGGTGCTGGAAGAAGCCGGCCTGTTCGACTTTCAACTCTTCCAGCAGGGCCCCCGCACCCTGCTGCTGCGCCTGCCCCTCACCGGCGCCGCCGCCACGGCCGCCGCCGCCCGCGGGCGCGCCGCCCTGCAAGCCTTTGCCGCGGCCCAGGGCGCGCCAGGCGTGCGCGTGCATGTGGAAACCGGCTGCGACCTGCCACGCGGCGCCAGCGGCAAGGCCTGCCGCATCCTGCTGGAATGAATGGGCGCCACCCGGCCACCGGCAATGCTGAAACGCCCTGACACAAACCGGCCCGGCCCTTGCGGCAGGATCGCCCGTTGTGCACCAGCGGCTCTCCATGTCTTCTGTTTTCAAAAGCGCCCACCAACGCCCCTTGGCAGGCAGATGCGAGGGCATCGCCTCACCCCGATGGTTATGTTTGATGCGCCTGACGCCGTCCGCCGCCAACGCCGCCTCCCTCAGCGCTCCTTTGCCCCCTCACCAGGACCGGACGCGGCACACTGGCGGGCCTGCCGCCTTGGCGCTGGCCGCGCTGGTCTTGCTGGCTGCCACCACCGATGCCGCGCACAGTGCGCCATCGGCGCCAGATTGGGCGCTCACCGCCGCCAGCGGCGACCGTGAAAGCGTCCGCAAGCTCGGCCTGCTGGCAGGCTGGCAGCGGCCCCAGCCACTATGGCAAGGCCGCCATTGGCAAGTGACCTTGCGGCATGAAATGGAGCTGGCCACATGGCAGGCGCCGCGCGCACGCCGCATCGTGGAGTGGGGCTATTCCCCCGTGTTCGTGCTGGAACGCCCGGGCGGGCGCGGTGTGTTCCTGGAAGGCGCCATTGGCGTGCGCCTGCTCTCGCACACCCGCCTGTCGGCCACCCGCTCCATGAGCACGGCCTTCCACTTCTCAGACATGCTGGGCCTGGGCCTGCGCTGGGGCGACCACGGCGGACGCTCCACCCTGGGCGTGCGCCTGCAGCACCTGTCCAACCTGGGCATCAAACGGCCCAACCCGGGCATCAACTTCTTGCAGGTGTATTACCGCCACCGGTTTTAGCGCCTGTTCGCCGCCGTGGCGCCTGCCTGAAAAAGACAGGCTGGAAAGTAGCCAACCCCAACACAACCACTCGCGCGCCCTCTCCCCGGCAAGAATCTCGCGACGGAAACGGGCTTTTTTGCTGCTGCTCCGCCATAGCGCACAGCCCTCTGAGGGATAGGCCACGCGGTTTTGTGTCTTTTTTCAGTAACAGCCTACTTTTTGTATCCAGCCAAAAGCTCACGCCACCGGATCGACGGCAGAGGCCGGGTATATATTGACGCGCCATGAACCCGACCCTGATCGTTGAAGATTTGCCCGAAACCCGCAGTTGGCTCATTGAAACGGCACGCGAGGCGTTTCCCGAGGCTGACGTGGTGGCCGTTTCGCGCTGCACCGAGGGCATCACCGAAATCAAGCGCCGGGCATTCGGCGTGGCGCTGATTGATCTGGGTCTGCCGGACGGCAGCGGGTTGTCCGTCATTCAGGCGCTGCGCACGCACCAGCCTTCCGCGCTGTCGGTTGTGGTCAGCATTCATGACGATGACGACCACCTGTTTCCCGCGCTCAAGGCCGGCGCTTTTGGCTACCTGCTGAAAGAGCAGCCCCGCCCCACCATGGTGACGCAGCTGCGCCGCATCACGCAGGGCGAGCCGCCGCTGTCGCCCGCCATTGCGCGCCGCGTGCTGCATTACTTCTCGTCCAGCCGGCTGGGCCTGTTGGGCCTGGCGCGCGATGACGAGGACGAGGTGGCGCTGACGGGGCGCGAAACCGACATCCTGCAGCGCGTGGCCAAGGGCTACACGCTGCCGGAGATCGCGGTGCAAATGGGCCTGTCGCGCCACACGGTGGCCGATTACGTCAAGCAGATCTACCGCAAGCTCAACGTGTCTTCCCGCGCCGAGGCCACGCTGGAAGCCGCCCGGCGCGGTCTGGTCCGGCCCTGATTTCCTCGCCCTGCCTGCCCGGCCACCGGTCATTACCGCGCCGCCAGCTTGGCGCGCCCGTGGTCAGGCGCGTGGCGTGTTTACATCCATCAAAAACGGTCCCAAGGCACTACCCACGCCATTTCATGCTATGTTTTTTGATGTATTCTGGCTTGGTGCGCCCGCGCCGGGCCGGGTGCGGTAGAAGGCCAGCGGCGCTTCGTGCGCGGCGGCGTGCAGCACGGCTTTTTTCATGCGGCCGACTACGTGCATCTCGCAAGGCTTGCAGTCAAAGCGCAGGGTGAGCTTTTCGCTGCCGTTGACCAGTTGCAGCGGCTCGGCGCGCACGGCGCCCTGCACGCCGGTGACGCCCTTGGCCTGCTTGGGGCACAGGCTCAAGCTGTAGCGCACGCAGTGCTTGGTGATCATCAGGCTCACCTCGCCTTCTTCCTCGTGGCTTTCGTAGGCGGCGGCGATGACTTGCACGCCGTGGCGCGCGTAGAAGTCGCGCGCGGCGTGGTTGTGCACGTTGGCCAGGTAGGTGAGCGTGTCTTCGGGGTAGCGCGCGGGCGGCTCCACGGGGCGGGCGCGCGGCGGGCGTTGCCAGGCGGCCAGGCGGGCGGCTTCCAGCGCGGCGGCGGCATCGCGCCGCAATTGGTTGGCCACGCTGGCGGGCACGAACCAGGGGCGCGGCAGCGCGAGCGTGATGTCGATGGGGGTGAACAGCGTGTCGCCCAGGCGGGCCAGCGCCTCGCGCAGCTTGCCGCTGGCGGCGGCCGCGTCGCGGGGCGGCTGGTGTGGCAGGGCGGCGAAGGCCGAGGCGCTGTGGCCGTCTTCGTCGGTGGCGCTCAGTTGCAGGCCGCCGGGGGCTTCAGACAGGGTGAGCCACACGCCGATGCGGCGGTCGGCGGACTTTTTCTCCAGTGTGCGCACCCAGTCCATGCTGCGGTTGCGGTTGATGACCGTGCCCTTGCGCAGATCGTGCAGGCGGCTCACCGGGTCTTTGGGAAAGACGCGCCAGAGGCCGCCGCCTAGCGCCTCGACGCGGTTGGCCTGCGCGCCCACCAGCTCCTGCTGCAAGTCGTAGTAGCACAGGCCGTCGCCGTTGGCGAGCGTGGCGGCGGGCGCGTCCAGTTGCACATCGAAGTGGTCGGCCCCGGTGCGCGTGACGTGGCCAATGGGCTGGCCGGGGTTCTTGGGGCTGTCGAAGGCGCCAATGCCCTGCTGGCGGCCGTTGACGAAGTAGTCGGTGAACTCGCGGTTGAAGTTCTGGCCCGGGTCGGGCGTGAAGGTGTAGGTGCAGCGGCCGCTGCTGGCGCGGGCCAGGTCGGGGCGCGCGTCGAGGATGTCGTCCAGCAGGCGCCGGTAGTGGGCGGTGATGTTCTTGACGTAGCCCATGTCCTTGTAGCGCCCCTCGATCTTGAAGCTGCGCACGCCGGCATCCACCAGCGCGGCCAGGTTGCCGCTCTGGTTGTTGTCTTTCATCGAGAGCACGTGCTTGTCGTGCGCGACGAAGCGGCCCTGCGCGTCCAGCACCTGGTAGGGCAGGCGGCAGGCTTGCGAGCAGTCGCCCCGGTTGGCGCTGCGGCCCGTGTGGGCATGGCTGATGTAGCACTGGCCGCTGTAGGCCACGCACAGCGCGCCGTGGATGAAGAACTCGATGGCGGCGGCGCTGCGCTCCGGCGCCAGCCCGGCGCCCAGCGCTTGCTGGACGGCGGCGATCTGCGCCAGCGTCAGCTCGCGCGCCAGCACGATCTGGCTGAAGCCCGCGTCTTGCAGAAAGCGCGCTTTTTCAGGCGTGCGGATGTCGCACTGCGTGCTGGCGTGCAGCTGGATGGGCGGCAAATCCAGCGCCAGCAGGCCCATGTCCTGAACGATGAGCGCGTCCACGCCCGCGTCGTGAAACTGCCGCACCAGGCGGCGCGCGGGTTCCAGCTCGTCGTCGCGCAAGATGGTGTTGAGCGTGACGAACACGCGCGCGCCGAAGCGGTGCGCATGGCGCGCCAGGCGCTCGATGTCGGCCACGCTGTTGCTGGCGCTGGTGCGCGCGCCAAAGGAAGGGCCGCCGATGTACACCGCGTCGGCGCCGTGGTTGATGGCCTCGATGCCAATGTCGGCATCGCGCGCGGGGCTGAGCAGTTCAAGCTGGTGCGGTAGCAAAGACATGAGAAAGCGGGCAATGTGCGGGTTCAGTCGCCGTGGGCGAGCGGGCAGGTGCAAGCGGGCGGGCTGCAAGCGGGGCAAAGCGCCTGCCTGGCGGCAGCGGTCTTGTCAAAGCGCCGCCCGTGCGGGCGGCAGGGGCCGATTAGACGGCAAGGCGGCCAGGGGCGCTGGCCCCCGCCCCATTTCCCTTGCAAGTACAGCCCTTGCAAGCCAGGCCAAGCGCGCCTCTGTCCGTGTCCGTGGGCCGGGGCGTTTGCGTGCAAGCGCGCCTGTGGGCGCCTGTGGGCAAGCCCGCCTTATTTTCCATCAAAAAATGCCACCAAGGCCCGTCCATACTGCCCAAGGCGCTATGTTTTTTGATGGTTTCCTGACGGGGCATGCGTGTGTCACGCAGCGCCCTGCCCTGGCCGCCTTTTCAGTCAAACGCCCATTCAGTCAAACGCCCAGTCGGCCGCCACGTCCGCGCCCACGCGCAGGCTCTGGCCCGCGCCTTCGATCACGATGGCGTTCATGCCGAAGGTGATGGCGCCGTCCATGCGCGGGTTGGCGCGGAACGTGCGCAGCGCCTCCAGCACGGCCGGGCTGGTGTCGCCCGTGGCCGGGTCCACGTTGGGCATGGGGCAGCGCGTGCAGGGCTTGACGGGGCGGATGCGCAGCACGCCGCCTTCGGCCGTGGCCAGGCGCAGCTCGGCCAGGCGGTCTTCGTCCTGCGGCGCCAGGCCGTCCAGCACGATGTTGGGGCGAAAGCGCCGCATGTCCACCGGCGCATGGCCGGCCGCCGCCAGGCGTTCGTTCAGCTCGGCCAGCGAGGCGGCGCTGGCAATCAGCAGCGGAAAGCCGTCGGCAAAGTGCACCGGGGCGGCCACTTCGCCCGTCCAGCGCTGGCTGGCCAGGCGGGGCACGGCCGGGTCTACGCGCGCCAGGCGCAGGCCGGGGCACGCCAGAAACCGGCTAAGCCATTGCGCGGCGGCCTCGCCCATGTCCCAGGCGGGCACCCGGTCTTGCCAGACGCGCACCAGGCGCGTGACCGGGGCATCCGCGGCCAGGTCGTTCACTGGCGGCGGCACGCACAGCGGCGCCATGCCGGGGGCGCGCAGCGTGAGCGCGCCGGGGGTGGCGCCGTCCGCGCCGGCTTCGGCCTCGGCCTGGATCAGCGCCATGCGCGGCAAGCTGCGCTGGGTCACGAAATCGCCCGCCGCGTCCGTCACCACCCAGGCGCGGTCCAGCGCCAGCCCGGTGGCATGCAGCCGCGCCTGCGCCGGGGCCACGCCCGCACAGGATTTGACAGGGTAAACATGCAATGACGCCACGCGCGCCGATACGTCCCCGCCGTCCCCGAGCAAGGGAGGCGGGTGCAAGCAAGCAGGTGCTGAAGGGGCAGACATAGGGCGCGTGATTATCCGCCCCGCGCCACCGGAGCCGGTGGCGGCGTGGCCATGCCCTGATTCAGCCACGGACACCACGGCTTTTAAGTGCCAAAAAAGTGCTTATCGCTGGCCCAGACTTGGCTCAAAGCTATTTTTTTAATAGCTTCAATCCACCCGCCCCCTACAATCGGCCGCATGGCATCTCCCTCTCCTGACATCTGCATTCGCGGCGCGGGCATCGTGGGCCGCACCCTGGCGCTGCTGCTGGCGCGCGAGCGCCTGCGCGTGGCGCTGGTCGCCCCGCCGCCGCCCGCCAATGCCCCGCTCGCGCCCGATGTGCGCGCCTACGCCATCAACCCCGCCGCGCAGGCGCTGCTGGCCTCGCTGCGCTGCTGGCCCGCGCCGGAGCACGCCACCGCCGTCACCGGCATGCACGTGCAGGGCGACCAGCACGGCACGCTGCACTTTTCCGCCGCCCAGCACGGCGTGCCCGCGCTCAACTGGATCGTGGACGTGCCCGTGCTCGAAGCCCTGCTGGCCGACGCCGTGCGCTTCGCCCCCGGCGTTGAAGTGCTTGAAGCGCCCGTGCCCGCCCCGCTCACCGTCGTCTGCGAAGGGCGCGACAGCGCCACCCGCGAAGCGCTGGGCGCGGGCTGGCAAGCCACGCCCTACCCGCAACACGCCATCGCCGCGCGGCTGGACTGCGAGCGCCCCCACGGCCAGGTGGCGCGCCAGTGGTTCTCGCCTGAAGGCGACATCGTCGCTCTGCTGCCGCTGGACGGCCCGGCCGGCCGCCGCGTGGCGCTGGTGTGGTCGGCCCGCGCCGAGCGCGTGCCCGATCTGATGGCCCTGCCGCCCGAAGCCTTTGCCGCCCAGGTGGCCGCCGCCAGCGGCCAGGCGCTGGGCGCGCTGGCCTTGTGCAGCGAACGCGCCACCTGGCCGCTGGTGCTGGGCCGCGCCGCCCGCTGGGCCGGCCCCATGCCCGGCCGCCCCGGCCAAAGCTGGGTGCTGGCCGGCGACGCCGCCCACGCCATGCACCCGCTGGCCGGGCAGGGGCTGAACACCGGCCTGATGGACGCCGCCACCCTGGCCGCCACCCTGGCCGGGCGCGAATACTGGCGCAGCGTGGGCGACATGCGCCTACTGCGCCGCTACGCCCGCGCGCGCGCCGCCAGCGTGGCCGCCATGCAACTGGCCACCGACGGCCTGCAACAGCTTTTCGCCCGTCCTGAAACCGCCCTGGCCGCGCTGCGCAACTGGGGCATGACAGGCGTGGACCGCTTCAGCCCCCTCAAGCACTGGCTGGCCCGGCAGGCGATGTAGGCGCGCCGGCGAACGGCCTTGATAAGCATCCAAAGAAGGCGCGCCTGACTGCCCCCAGAGGACTTCGCGCACTCACCGCGCCTCGCCCCGCTGGCTCCTTCGGGCGCGCCGCGGCCAGCCACGCCGCCGGACGGCCGCGCCTTTTGCGCTACCCTTGGCAGCTTTCCGCCACCTTCTGTTTTTCTGCACCATGACCCAAACGCACACCGCGCTGCTGGCCGCCCTGGCGCTGGCGCTGCCCCTTTCCGCCGCCGCGCAGGAAGCCGAGATCCGCAAGAACCTGGCCGCGCGCCTGCCGGCGCTGAGCCAGATCGACGAGATCAGCAAAACCCCCATGCCCGGCCTGTTCGAAGTGCGCGTGGGCCATGACCTGCTCTACACCGACGCTGAAGGCAACTTTCTCATCCAGGGCAGCCTGTTCGACACGCGCGAGCGCAAAAACCTGACGGAAGAGCGCGTTGAAAAGCTCACCGCCATCAACTTCGCCGACCTGCCACTGAAAAACGCCATCAAACAGGTGCGCGGCAACGGCAAGCGCAAGCTGGCCGTGTTCGAAGACCCCAACTGCGGCTACTGCAAGCGTTTCGAGAAAGACCTGCAGAACGTGGACAACGTGACGGTCTATACCTTCCTGCTGCCCATTCTGGGCGCCGACTCGGTGGAAAAGACCAAGCACATCTGGTGCGCCAAGGACAAGCTCAAGGCCTGGAACGACTGGATGCTGCGCGACGCCACCCCCAAGGCCGCCAACTGCAACACCGACGCCATCACCGCCAACCTGGAGCTGGCCAAGAAATACCGCATCACCGGCACACCCGCGCTGGTGTTCGAAAACGGCACGCGCGTGCCGGGCGCCATCAACGCGCAGCAGATCGAGTCGATGCTGTCGCGCTGACCGCGCCCTGCCCGCCCGCCTGACCCGCCCGCTCCATGCAGCGCCGCCGCCCCCGCCCGCCAGAAACGGCACCGGACGCGAGAGGCGCCGCGCCGCCTTCGCCCTACCGCCCGCCGCCGCAGCAACCCTGGCGCTTCATCTACGCCAGCGTTTACGCCATGCTGCTGGTGCTGCTGGTGCTGGTGTCCATGCTCGGCACCGGCCTCAGCGCGGACATGCGCGCGCTGACCGTGCAGGCCTTGCAAAGCCACCTGGCCATTGGCCTGGCTTTCAGCGGCGGCATTCACTGGGGCGTGGGCCTGCGCTACACCGCCACCTCGGCGCGCATTCCGGTCTTTCACTTCATCTGGGGGCTGCTGCTGGCCTACCTGGGCTGGGGCGTCGTCCTGATCGCGCCGCCTGCCATCAGCCTGGTGCTGCTGGCCCTGCTGCACCTGTGGAGCCACCTGGTGGATCACCGCGTCTGGCCCGGCGCGGGGCTGGGGCCCTGGCTGCGCCTGCGCCTGCACTACACCGTGGCCGCCATCACCTTCTGCCTGGCAGGCGCTGGCCTGCTTGCCCTGCCATGACACGCATCCCACCCGTCCGGTACGAGGTTCTGCCCGCGCGCCCGCACGCGCACCAGTGGGCCATCACCCTCACCATTACACGCCCCGCCGCACGCCAGCGCGTAGCCCTGCCGGTGTGGATTCCCGGCAGCTACCTGGTGCGTGAATTCGCGCGTCACCTGCATGGGCTGACGGCCCGGCAGGGCCGCGCCGCCTGCGCCGTGCAGCAAATCGACAAGTGCACCTGGGAGATCGAGGCCGAACCGGCGCGCCCGCTCACGCTGCATTACGAGGTCTACGCGTTCGACCCTTCCGTGCGCGCCGCCTGGCTGGACAGCACGCGGGGCTTTTTCAACGGCACCGCGCTGCTGCTGCGCGTGCACGGGCAGCAAGACGCGCCCCACGCCCTCACCCTGCGCCGCCCCGCCGGCGCGGCCTTCCGGCCCTGGCAAGCCGCCACCAGCCTGACGCCACAACGCGTGGACGCCGCCGGCTTTGGCACCTACCACGCCAGCGGCTATGACGAGCTGGCCGACAGCCCCGTGGAAATGGGCCCGTTCTGGAGCGGCCAATTCACCCTGCGCGGCGTGGCCCACCGCTTCGTCGTGGCGGGCGCGCCGCCCGCCTTCGACGGCGCGCGCCTGCTGGCCGACACGCGCAAAATCTGCGAAGCCGCCATGCACCTGTGGCACGGCGCGCGCGGCAAGCCGCCCATGCGCGGCTACGTGTTCATGCTCAACGCCGTGCACGACGGCTACGGCGGCCTGGAGCACCGCGCCAGCACTGCCCTCATCTGCGCCCGGCGCGACCTGCCGCGCCAGGGGGAGACCGCCGCCAGCGAAGGCTACGTGACCCTGCTCGGCCTCATCAGCCACGAATACTTCCACACCTGGAACGTCAAGCGCCTGCGCCCGGCCGAGTTCGCGCGCTACGACTACACGCAGGAAAACTACACCCGCCTGCTGTGGTTCTTCGAGGGCTTCACCAGCTATTACGACGACCTGCTGCTGCGCCGCGCCGGCCTGATCGACACCGCCGCCTACCTCAAGCTGCTGGGCAAGAACATCAACCAGGTGCTGCAAATGCCGGGCCGCCACCTGCAGTCGGTGGCGCAGGCCAGCTTTGACGCCTGGATCAAGTACTACCGCCCGGACGAAAACACCCCCAACGCCACCGTCAGCTACTACACCAAGGGCGCGCTGGTGGCCCTGTGCTTTGACCTCACGCTGCGCGCCGAAGGCCATGCCACGCTGGACGACGTGATGCGCGCGCTGTGGCAACGCTGCCAAGGCGGCCCCATGACAGAGGACGATTTCGCCGCCGCGCTGCGGCAGGTGGGCGGGCGCGACTTCAGCGCCGAAATCGCCGCCTGGGTGCACGGCACAGACGATTTGCCCCTGCCCGCGCTGCTGGCCCGGCACGGCGTGGCGCTGCACGAAGAAAAAGCCCCGCTGGCGCAAGCCCTGGGCCTGCGCGTGAATGAAAGCGCGGGCGCCATCACCCTCAAAACCGTGCTGGCGGGCGGCGCGGCCGAAGCCGCCGGCCTGGCCGCGGGCGACGAGTGGCTGGGCATTGAAGTGCCCGCATCGCGCCAAGGTCAAGGCCGGAGTCAGGGGCAACCGGCCAGCGCCTGGCGCCTGCGCCAGCTGGACGACTTGCCCCTGTACGCCGGCCCCGCCCGCCAGCTCACCGCCCTGGTCGCCCGCGACCAGCGCCTGCTGCGCCTGCCCCTGACCCTGCCCGCGCGCACCGCCCCCGTGTGGCGGCTGGCCCCCGCCGGCACGCAAGATGAAGGCACCGCGTGGCCCATGCGTTGAACCACGCTGGCGCGCCCGTTCGTTTTCTCCGCTCCCATGCACGCCGACGCCGACACCATCAGCCATCTTGAAAACCGGTCGATGGTTCTGGCCATGGCCGGCAGCCTGTTCATGGCCGCCACTGGCGTGGCCGCAGGCATTGCCGCCCGCTCCAACGCCATCTTGCTGGACGGGCTGTTTTCCCTGACCGGCTTTCTCTTCGCCTGGATCGGCCGGCGCATCAGCCGCAACGTGCAAAAACGGCCAGACCGGGCCAGGCCGCTGGGTTACGCCGCCGATGAGGCGCTGTTCACCACCTTCGGCTCGCTGTTCATCCTGGGGCTGATTCTTTTTGCCGCCAGCAACGCCGTCATGCAAATCGCCGCCCATGCCACCGGAGCCGCGCAGCCCGGTCGCATCAATTACCCCCTGGCGCTGGGCTACACGGCTGCAGTGGGCGTCACCGCGGCCGTGCTCTGCTTCACGCACTACCGCCATTGGCAACGCACCGCCCGGCGCAGTGACATCCTGCGCCTGGAGTACCGGGCCACACTGATGGATGGCATGCTGACCCTGGCCGCAGGCGCGGGCCTGCTGATATTGCAGACCTTCCAGCACGGCGCACTGGCCGCCATTGCGCCCGTGGGCGACGCGCTCATCGTCTTGGTGCTGTGCCTGCTGGCCACAGGGCAGTTCTGGCACGATTTCCGCCGCGGCCTGGCCGAGCTGGCGGGCGTCAGCGCTCAGCCTGCCACGCTGCGCGCCGTCCGCCGTGCCCTCCGGCCCGTGACGCTTGAGACACCCGGGCACATTCATGACCTGTCAGTCACCAAGCTGGGGCGCACCCATCTGGTTTGCATCTACTACGGCCCGCCACAGGCCCTGCTGGCCAGCCAGGTCGATGCACTGGCCCAGCGCTGCGCTCGCCTTCTGCACCCCGTGCTGCCCCACGCCGAGGTGCTGGTGCTGTTGACCGAGCATCCACGCACCGTGGATCTCTCCCGCCTCTGACAGCCCTGCGCTTTTCGCACCGCCCCCAGTCTGCTGCAATACCTGCCCGTGCGCATCCTTCTGACCATGAAGGACGAAGCGCGCGTTGACCTGCTGGCGCTGGACGTCGAGCAGGATTGACCCGGCCGCACGGCGCGCGCGGACAAGCGGGCGGGCGCGCCCCCATCCGCGTCATGTCACGCCAGCGGCAGCGTTCATGCCGTCATGCCCCGCAGCACTTCTTGTACTTGCGGCCGCTGCCGCAGGGGCAGGGATCGTTGCGCCCAGGCGTGGCGGCGGCGCGCACGGGCGCCATGCGCGGGCCCATCGCACGCGCGATGGCATACAGGTCATACACGGCCCACAGCGCCTCGCCATAGGCGTTCATTCGCTCCTCGCTGATGGTGGGCGGGCCGTCCTCGTCATACAGGTTGAAGGCCGGGGGCGCGGTGTCGTCGCTGTCCAGCATGGCGATGCAATCCAGCGCATCGGCCAGGTCGGCCGCCAGCGCCTTGTCGCGCGGCGGCGCCCAGTCATCGGCCCAGATGTCGGCCACAGTCAGAAAGCCCACGGCCCAGTCGCGCGCGAAGGCCGGGGGCGGCTCGCCATCGGCCAGGGCTTCGGTGCGCGCGGCCTCGGGCAGGCTGGCCAGCAGGCCGTGCCAGTCGATCACGGCTGGATCCAGCGCGGCCTCGTCGTCCAGCGAAGTCACGCGCGCCTGCAGCGCGGCGCGAATCTGCTCGGCCCGCGCCTGCCAGTGCATGCTGAAGCGGGTGTGCTGCGCCGGGCTGGCGAAGATGGCGCCGGCGTCCCCGGCTTCTTCGCCCTCTCCTCCCTCCCCCGCTCCGCTGCCCAGCAGCACGGGCAGCCACTCTGCTTCGGGAATGTCGCGCCGCGTGCACAGCAAGGCCGTCAGAAAGCCTTCGCACAACTCCCACGGCGGGGTGGCGGGCAGGCGCTGGCGCAGCTCGTCCAGCACCTCGTCCAGCGCCTCCAGCGTGGCGATCACGGGATCGTCATCCGTGGCGTGGCCGGTGGCATGGGGGTGGTTTGGCAGGACGGAACGTGAATCGGGTTCAAGAGGCTCGGTGGTCATGGCGCGCATCGTAGCGCGCGGCCCGGGCCCGAAGGCTGGCTGAATGCCCGGCGCACCGCCCCGCATACCCGCCTGGCACGGTCAGTACACGCCGCCGCGCGGGGCGGCCGGCACGGGCACGCCGCCTTTGTAACGCGCTGCCAGGGCACTGGTTTCGGTGGCAAGCAGTTGTGTATCCAGCCCCACGGCCACAAAGGTGGCTCCCAGCTCCAGGTAGTGACGCGCCAGCCCTTCGTCGCTGGCCAGAATGCCGGCCGCCTTGCCTTTCGCGGCAATGCGGGCAAAGGCATCGGCTATGGCGGCTTGCACGGCGGGGTGGCCCGCGTCGCCCACATGGCCAAGCGAGGCAGACAAATCCGCCGGGCCAATGAACACGCCGTCCACGCCGGGCGTGGCGGCAATGGCGTCCAGATGTTCCAGCGCTGTGCGCGTTTCGGCCTGTACCAGTACGCAGACTTGGGCATTGGCCTCCTGGGCATAGCGCGGGTTGCGGCCCCAGTGCGAGGCGCGCGCGCCCGCCATGCCGCGCTTGCCACCGCCGCCATCGGCTTGCGGATAGCGGGCCGCGCCCACTACGGCTGCCGCCTGCTCGGCGGTATCAACCATGGGGGCCATGATGGTTTGCGCACCCAGGTCCAGGGTCTGCTTGATGAGCATGTCGCCCAGCGGACCAGCGGCCATGCCCACGCGCACCACGGCCTGCGTGGCCGGGTAGGCGGCCACGGTTTGCAGCTGCGCCTGCACGCGATGCAGGTCATTGGGAGCGTGTTCGGTGTCCACCAGCAGCCAGTCAAAACCCGCGCCAGCACAGATTTCAGTGCTGGACAGGTCAGACAGGTTGAGCCAGAAGCCAATTTGCGTCTGGCGCGCGGCCAGCGCCTGTTTGAAACGGTTGGTGGGGGTGGTGAATGTCATGAATGCGCCTTGATACGTATGGCAACCAAAAACGTCAAGCGTAGCGTGCCTGAAGGGCGGCTCTGCCCGCTTGTGTGATGATGCGCCAGCGCTTGCCTGCCGCCGCCCGCGCGGCCTTTCCCCGGAGGCGCTCATTACTTGGAGATGTCATGAACGCCCTTGCCGAACGTCTGCGCCTGCGCTTTCCCCTGATTCAAGCCCCCATGGCGGGCGTGCAAGGCAGCGCGCTGGCGCTGGCCGTCAGCGGCGCGGGCGGGCTGGGCTCGCTTCCCGCAGCCATGCTGACGCCCGAGGCGCTGCGCGCCGAGTTGCGCACGCTGGCAGCCAGCGGCCTGCCCTACAACGTCAACTTCTTCTGCCACTCGCCGCCCGCGCCCGACCCCGCGCGCCAGGCCGCCTGGCACGCCCTGCTCCAGCCCTATTACGACGAAATGGGACTGGACGCCAGCGCCATGCCCGCCGGCGCGGGGCGTCAGCCTTTTTCAGCCGAGGCGGCGGCGCTGCTGGCTGAATTCAAGCCGCCCGTGGTCAGCTTTCACTTCGGCCTGCCCGCGCCCGCGCTGCTGGCGCAGGTCAAGGCCTGGGGCGCGTTCGTGCTCTCGTCGGCCACCACCGTGGCCGAGGCACTGTGGCTTCAGGCGCACGGCGCCGACGCCATCATTGCTCAGGGACTGGAAGCCGGCGGCCACCGGGGCCACTTTCTCAGCGCCGACCTGTCGTTGCAAATGGGCAGCTTTGCCCTGCTGCCCCAGGTGGCGGCCGCCGTGCGCGTGCCGGTGATTGCCGCTGGCGGCGTGGCCGACGCGGCGGGCGTGCGCGCCGCCATGCAGCTGGGCGCGGCCGGCGTGCAGGCTGGTACCGCCTACCTGTGCAGCGACGAGGCCAGCACCGGCGCGCTGCACCGCGCCGCCCTGCAAAGCGAAGCGGCCCGCCACACGCAACTGACCACGCTGATGAGCGGCCGCCCCGCGCGCGGCATGCCCAACCGGCTGATGCGCGAGCTGGAGCCGCTGCACCCGGCCGCGCCGGCCTTTCCGCTGGCCACGGCGGCGCTCGCCCCGCTGCGCGCGGCCGCTGAAAAAGCCGGCTCGGCCGACTTCAGCCCGCTGTGGTGCGGCCAGAACGCCAGCGCCTGCCGCAACGCGCCAGCGGCGGAGATCACGCACGCACTGGCGCAGGGCTTTGCGGCCTAAGGATCCCGCACGGCTTGGGCGAAACTATCTTTTTCATAGCTTTCAACGCCCTGCCCACGTGCCTGAACGCCTTGAAACGCTTGAAAAAAACCTAGAATCGCGCCCCATGCAAGCCGCCTGGATGGTCGTCGCCGCCTTCTTCTTCGCCAGCATGGGCGTGTGCGTGAAGTACGCGTCGGCGCACTTCGGGCCGCTGGAGATCGTGTGCTACCGCGGCCTCATTGGCGCGCTGTGCATGGCGGCGCTGGCGCGGACGCGCGGCGTGCGGCTGGCCACCACCGTGCCCATGGCGCACGTGTGGCGCAACGTGGTGGGCGTGTCGGCGCTGGGCGCGTGGTTCTACGCCATCGCCCACCTGCCGCTGGCCACCGCAATGACGCTGAACTACATGAGCAGCGTGTGGATCGCCGCCTTTCTGGTGGGCGGCACGCTGGCCTTGGGCCGCCTGGCCGACATCCGCCGCCAGGGGCCGCTGGTGCTGGCCGTCATGGCCGGTTTTGCCGGGGTGGTGCTGATGCTGCGCCCGGCCATTGCGCACAACCAGATGTTCGCCGGCCTGATTGGGCTGCTCTCGGGCCTGCTGGCCGCGCTGGCCTATTTGCAGGTGGCCGCGCTGGGCCGCCTGGGCGAGCCGGAGACGCGCACGGTCTTTTACTTTTCCCTGGGTTCCGCCCTGGCCGGCGGCGCGGGCATGGCGCTGGGCGGCGCGCACTCGCTGCACACGCCGCAGGCGCTGTGGCTGCTGCCCATCGGCCTGCTGGCGGTGCTGGGCCAGCTTTGCATGACGCGCGCCTACACGCGCGGCGCCACCATCATCGCCGCCAACTTGCAATACACCGGCATCGTTTTCGCCGCGCTGTACGGCATGCTGCTGTTTGGCGACCGCATTCCGCTGTCCGGCTGGGCCGGCATCGCCCTCATCGTGGCCAGCGGCATGGCCGCCACCTTCCTGCGCGCCCGCGCCCTGCCCCGCCCGCCGGCCGAGGCGCGCTGAGAACCTGTTCAACGTCTCGGCGCGAATGGGCAACAAGCGGTTTGGGATGGAATGCAAGGCGCAAAGCGCCGCCAATGGCTCGTGCCATTGGCAAGTTTTGCAACGCCGCAGACCGCCCAAAGCCGCTTGAGCGCCCGCCGCGCAGGGACTTTGAACAGGTTCTGACACTCTCACCATAACCCCTGTCCTCCCATGAAGCCCCTCACCCCGCTCTTGCGCCGCGCCGCGCTCTGCCTGCCCTTTGTCGCTACCGCCGCCTTCGCGCAAGAAGCCCCCGCGCCCGCGCTGGACGAAGCCCAGTTCCGCGCCTGCCTGCGCCAGTTGCAGAGCACGCCCGCGTTTCGCGCCATCACGCCCGCCACCTTCGCGCGTCATACCGATGGGCTGCGCCCGGACGCCACGGTGCTGCCGCTGCTCAACCGCCAGCCCGAATTCAGCCTGCCCCCGTGGGACTACCTGGCCATGCTGGTCGATGCCGAGCGCGTGGCCGACGGCCGCGCCGCCCTGGCCCAGTGGCGCGAGGCGCTGGCGCGGATCGAGGCGCAAAGCGGCGTGCCCGCGGCCATCGCCGTGGGCGTGTGGGGCGTGGAAAGCAACTTTGGCCGCAACCTGGGCACGCGGCCGCTGGTCACCTCGCTGGCCACGCTCTCATGCTTCGGGCGGCGGCAGGCCTACTTCCGGGGCGAATTCGCCGCCGCCCTGCGCATCCTGCAGGAAGGCCACATCGCCCCGGACAAGCTCACCGGCTCCTGGGCCGGCGCCTTTGGCCAGACCCAGTTCATGCCCAGCACCTTTTTCCGCAGCGCGGTGGACTTCGACGGCGACGGCCGCCGCGACATCGTGGACAGCGCCCCCGACGCCCTGGCCTCCACCGCGCGCTTTCTGCAAAACGCCGGCTGGCGGCGCGGCCAGCCCTGGGGCTTCGAGGTGCGCCTGCCGCCCGGCTACGACACGCGTAGCGCCAGCCGCAAGAACAAGCGCCCCATCGAGGCATGGCGGCAAGACGGCCTGACCCTGGCCGATGGCCGCCCCCTGCCCGCCAGCCTGCCCAGCGCCGGACTGATCCAGCCCGCCCGCGCGCACGGCGGCGGCCCGGCTTTTCTGGTGGGTCGCAACTTCGATGCGCTCTACAGCTACAACGCCAGCGAAAACTACGCGCTGGCCATCGCCCGGCTGGCCAGCCTGATTGCCGCGCCCGAAGGCACGCCTGTTGCCTTTGCCACGGCCTGGCCCACCGACGACCCCGGCCTCTCGCGCGCCGAAAACCGCGAACTGCAAGCCCTGCTGCTCATGCAAGGCCACGACATCGGCCAAGCCGACGGCCTGATTGGCGCCCGCACCCGCGACGCGATACGGGCCGAACAGCAGCGCCTGGGCCACCCGGTCAATGGCCGGGCCGGGCAGAAGCTGCTGCGCGCGCTGAAAAACGGGGCATAAGCCACTGGCCTGGGGCCGCAAGCCACCCCGTCACTGATGGAGGCCTGGCGGCACATCGCAGACGGGGCGCGCGATTCGCCTAGAATGCGCGCCTCGCCGGGCAGGCATGGGCTGACACAACGCTGCAACCATGGCCCGGCACAGGAAAAAACCGCGCGGGTGGCGAAATTGGTAGACGCACCAGGTTTAGGTCCTGACGCCCGCAAGGGTGTGGGGGTTCGAGTCCCCCCCCGCGCACCATCTCCTGATCCGTGTGAAGGCAGCCGAACCCGGCATTTCAGCGTGAAACGCCTTGATTACGCGGGTTTTTGCTTCTGAAATCAGAGCGCCGTATCCGCCCTGATCCGGCCGGTTCTGGCTTTATCCTGCACCCGAATCCCGCGCGGATTACGCGCAGGATCCCGCGCAGGGTGCGATGGCGCCTGCTCAACCGGCAGCCAGCAGGGCATGCGCTCGGAACCCGCCCAAGATCCCGGCGCGCGTGGGCCAGAAGCGGTTGGGGAGACATGCAAGGGGGCAAAGCGCCGCCAATAGCCCGTGTGCTATTGGGTTTGGGGCCAGTTCTGCTTGCGCCGCAGACCACCTGTCCCCAGCCGCTTGCCTGCCCGCCGTGCAAGAGACTTCGAACAGGTTCTCAGCCCATCATGCGGCGCAGCACTGGCGTGCTGCCGGGGCGCTGGTGCCACAGGGCTGCCGCGATGTGGCCCACCACCAGCGCCAGCAGCGCCCAGCCCAGCTCGCCATGCAGCAGCCCGCCCAGATTGACGGCCCATTCCATCTTCTGGCTCGCGTCAAAGCCAGGCATCAGCGGCAGCCCCAAGGGCGCGAACGCCCGGCCGGAGCCGTATTGGCGCAGCAGGCCAATGGCCGGAATGGCCAGCATCAGCGCATACAGCGCCCCGTGCCCCAGCCGCGCCAGCACGCTCACGCCGGGCGGGCGCTGGCGCGCCTGTGCCAGCGCCCAGGCGGCGCGCAGCAACGCCAGCGCCATGAGCACGCTGCCTACATGCTTGTGGGTGGGCCAAAGCAGGCTGTCCAGCGCCGAGTCGCGGGCGGTGGCGTGGGCGATGGCCGACGCGAAGATCCATGCGAAACCGGCGGCCATGGCCCAGTGCAGCGCACGGCTGACGGTGCCATAGCGCGCGGGCGTGTCCGGGCTCAGCCAGGTGGCGTGGGGGGCGGGTTGGTCGTGCATCGCGGGGGCTCCTTATGGTTGGCGATCCGTGGGACGTCACGGAACGTTCGCAACGAGGCGCGGCATGCATGGCCGGATAGCCAAAACGCGCCGCGCCCCTGAAAGACAAGCGCCCAGTATGGCGGGCCCGTGTCAAGCCTGGATGAAGTAATGCGCGCCGGGCGGTAAAGCGCCGCCCGTGCGCCCGCGTTCAGCGCCGGCCGCCCAGCAGGCTGCCGCCCAGCTTGACGAGATCGCCCATATCCAGCTGGCCGTCGCCGTTCTGGTCCAGCACACTGGTCAGCAAGCCGCCGGCCAGGCCGCCTTGCTGCTGCACGCGGGTGCGTTCCTGCCCCAGCACGTTGCCCAGGCCGCCGGCATCGAGCTGGCCGGCGCGCACGCGGCTGGCCAGAAAGGCCATGACCAGCGGCGCCAGCATCTTCAGCAGCTGGCCAGCCTGCCCGCTGCTCAGGCCGCTGGCCTGGCCCAGCCCGGCTTCTGCCCGGGGCTGCGCGCCGCCGAAGATGTGCCCGAGGATGCCGCCCGCGTCCAGCTGGCGGCTGGGCGGGCTGGCCACCTGGCCGCCCCCGCCGAACACGCCACCCAGCACGGAGCCGAGCAGCCCGCCCATATCCGGCATGCCGGCCGCTGGCGTGGCCGTGGCGTGGTCGCGCTGCAGGGCGCCAAACAGGGCTTGCGCGCCGGCCGGCTCCTGGGCGTTGCGGCCCAGCGCGCCCAGCATCATGGGCAGCGCGGCGCCCACGGCCTGGCTCAGCTGCGCCGGGTCGGCGCCCAGCTGCCGGGCCATTTGCTGCATGGGCAGGCCCTGGAGTTGCGAGAAAAGGTCGTCGGCCAGCGTGCGTGCCATGGTGGTGCTCCTTGCGGGGTGAAAAAAAGGAAGGCGCATCCTACGGCACGGAGAGCGCGGCCGCTGTAGGCAGGCACGCCATGCGCGCCGCCCTATCATGCGCCGCCAGCCCGGCCCGCCGGGCCACCCGTTTTGCCCACAGGAGAAATACGCCCATGACCCGGAAACTTGAAAACAAAATTGCCCTCGTCACCGGCGCGGGCCGCGGCATTGGCCGCGCCATTGCGCTCAAGCTCGCCAGCGAAGGCGCACGCCTGGTCATCAACGACCTGGACGAAGAGCCGCTGGCGCAGACCGCGCAAGCCATCCGCGACGCGGGCGGCCAGGCGCTGACCTGCGCCGCCAGCGTGACCGCCCCGGACTTTGCCGAGCGCTTCGTCCAGGCGGCGGTGGACGAATACCAGGGCCTGGACATCATCGTCAACAACGCCGGCTACACCTGGGACAACGTGATCCAGAAGATGACGGACGAGCAGTGGCAGGCCATCATCGACTGCCACCTGGGCGCGCCCTTCCGCATCCTGCGCGCGGCGCAGCCGGTGATCCGCGCTCTGAGCAAGGCCGAGGCCGAAAACGGCCAGCGCCGCGTGCGCAAGGTGGTCAACACTTCTTCGGTGGCGGGGCTGTTCGGCAACGCGGGGCAGGCCAACTACGCGGCGGCCAAGGCCGGCGTCATCGGCCTGACGCAGACGCTGGCCAAGGAGTGGGGGCGCATGAACGTTACCGTCAACTGCGTGGCCTATGGCCTGATCCAGACGCGCCTGACCAGCGTGGCCGGCGAGGGTACGGCGCGCATTGAGGGGCGCGACATCCGCGTAGGCGTCAACCCCGATCTGATGGCCATGATGGAGCGCTGCATTCCGCTGGGCCGCGGCGGCACGCCCGAAGAAGCCGCCGGCGCGGTGTACTTGCTGTGCATTCCGGAGTCGGACTACATCAGCGGCCAGACGCTTCTGTGCAGCGGCGGGCTGACCGGCATGTGAGCCAGCCGCTTGCGCCCTGCGGCGCGGCCGCGCGCCCGCCGCGCACCCGGCTTGGGGCGCGTGGCTGCTTCGCCCTACTTCAGCGCCCGCAGCGCCGCCAGCCGGGCGGCCATGGCGTCGCGGTCGGCGGCCTGGGGCGCGTGGCGCAGATACAGCGCCAAATCGGCGGCGGCGCGTTCGTGCTGGCCCAGCTGCGCCAGCGCCAGGCCGCGTTCGCGGTATTCGGCCCAGGCCTGCGGCAGCAGCACGGTCAGGCGGTCTTGCACGGCCACCAGCCGCACCATGTCTTGCCGCATGCGGTAGATGTCTTGCAGGTTGCGCAGCATGCGCGCCAGTATCTGGCGCGGCGGGCTTTCTTGCAGGTGCCGGGCCAGCAGCGCGTCAGCCTCGGGCCCATACGGGTCATGCGGGTGAAACTCGTCAATGCGCGCCAGCAGGTCGGCGCGGCTGAGCGACTGGCCGGTGAACGGGTCGATCACCACCCGGCCCTGTGTCAGCCGGGCCTGCACCAGAAAGTGGCCCGGAAAGCCAACCCCATCGGCCGCCAGCCCAATGCCGTGCGCCAGCTCCAGCCATAGCACGGCCAGCGAGATCGGAATGCCCCGGCGCGTGTGCAGCACGGTGTGCACAAAGCTGTTGCCTGGCAGGTAATAGTCGTTGACGTTGCCGGCAAAGCCCAGCTCGCCAAAGAAAAACTGGCCCAGGTAGCGCACCCGGTCCAGCGCGCCGGCATCGGGCGGCACGCGGCGCGCCAGGCGCGCTTGCAGGCGATCCACGTCAGCCAGCACCTGCTGCACGTCCAGGCCAGGCGCTTCCAGCAGCGCCAGCGCGGCTGCGGCCTCCAGCAAGGGCAGCGCTTCGTCACTGGCCACCAGGCTGGCAAAGTAGGCCAGCGGGGTGGGCGGCGCCAGGTTCAGCATGGCCGCACCTCCTTACGGCGGTAGCCAGTGACGGCGCGGGCGGCACGGCCGAAGTCAAGCATGAAAATGGCCTTCAGGGCCGTAGATACGGCCTGAGAAGCTATCAAAAACGTAGCATTCATCGCCGTACCAGCTGCCGCAGCTTGACGCCGCTGGCCGCCAGCGCGCCAAAGTAGATGAGTGCCGCGCCCGCCATCATGGCGGCCAGCAAACCGGCGCGCGCCAGCGGCTGCGCGCGCAGCGCCACCCAGTCAAACGCGGCGCTGCCCCACACCAAGAAAGCGGCCATGAGCAGCGTGGCGCCCAGCACCTGCGCGCCAAACACGGCCCAGCCCGGCCGCGGCCGGTAGCTGCCACGACGGATCAGCCCCGTGAGCAGCCAGCCCGCGTTGACCATTGCGCCCAGCGCAATCGACAGCGTGAGCGCCGCATGCTGCAGCCGTGGCACCAGCAACAGGTTGAAGCACTGCGTGAGCGCCAGCACGGCCACGGCGATCTTGACCGGCGTGCGGATGTCCAAGCTGGCGTAATAGCCCGGCGCCAGCACCTTCACCGCCACCAGTCCCACCAGCCCCACGCCGTAACCCGCCAGCGCCAGCGCCACGCGCTGCACGTCACTGGCGCTGAACTGGCCGTAGTGAAACAGCGTGGCGATCAGCGGCGTGCCAAAGGCCAGCAGCGCCGCTGCGCAAGGCAGAGCCAGCAGCAGCACCAGGCGCAAGCCCCAGTCGAGCATGGCGGAATATGCCGCATCGTCGCCGCTGGTGCGCGCCGCCGTCAGCTGCGGCGTGAGCACCACGCCCAGCGCCACGCCCAGCAAGGCGGTGGGAAATTCCATCAGCCGGTCGGCATACCAGACCCAGGTGACACTGCCCGCCGCCAGGTGCGAGGCGATCTGCGTGTTGATCAGCAGCGA
Organism: Comamonadaceae bacterium OH2545_COT-014; assembly: GCA_003859965.1. GTDB lineage: Bacteria > Pseudomonadota > Gammaproteobacteria > Burkholderiales > Burkholderiaceae_C > Ottowia. Next base: position 200,370 of record RQYR01000003.1, read on the forward strand.
CAGCTGCGCCACCCCCACGCCCAGCAGCGCCGGCAGCATGAGCGAAAGCACCTGGCGCACGCCCGCGTCGCGCCAGGCCGCGCGCATGCGCCCCCAGCCCAGGCCAATGCGCGGCAACAGGCCCAGCCGCCTGAGCGCCGGCACCTGCACGCCCAGTTGCAGCACGCCGCCCAGCATGACGCCAGCGGCCATGGCGTAGATCGGCTCCATGCCCCAGCGGGCGAACAGCGGCGCACCCAGCCAGGCGGCGGCGATCATGCTCAGGTTGAGCAGCACCGGCGTGGCCGCCGGCACGGCAAAGTGCTTCCAGGTGTTCAGAATGCCGGCCGACAGCGCCACCAGCGACATGCAGCCGATGTAGGGGAACATCCAGCGCGTCATGCGCGCGGCGGCGTCGAAGCTGGGCGCGTCCAGCCCGCTGGCCAGCAGCCACACCAGCAGCGGCGCGCCCGCCACGCCCGCGATGCAGGTGGCCACCAGCGTCCAGGCCAGCGCCGTGGCCACGGCGTCGATCAGGCGGCGCGTGGCGTCCACGCCGTCGCGCTCCTTGCTGGCGGCCAGCACCGGCACGAAAGCCTGGCTGAACGCCCCTTCGCCGAACAGGCGGCGCAACAGGTTGGGGATGCGGAAAGCGACGTTGAACGCATCCGTCAGCCCGCTCACGCCGAAGGCGGAAGCCATCAGCCAGTCGCGCGCCAGCCCGGTCACGCGCGAGGCCAGGGTGAGCAGGGAGACGGTGGAAGCGGACTTGAACAGGCTCACGGCAAAAGGCTCGAAGAAAGGCCGGCAAGTGTAGTCGCCCCGGCCCGCACGGCACGCCGGGGGCGCCGCCGGTGATAGAATGCGCGGTTTGCCGACATCATCCACAGACACGTAAAGGATTACACATGGCCTCTGGAAAGCCAAAGAAAAAGAACCCGCGCCTGGCGTCGGGCCGCAAGCGCGTCCGCCAGAACACCAAGATCAACGCCGCCAACACGTCGCTACGCTCCAAGTACCGCACCGCCGTGAAGAACGTTGAAAAAGCCGTCGCCACAGGCGACATGGAGAAGGTCAAAACCGCCTTCGCCTGGATGCAGTCGGTGGTCGATTCGGTGGCCGACAAGGGCATCTTCCACAAGAACAAGGCCGCCCGCGACAAGAGCCGCCTGTCGGCCAAGGTCAAGGCCCTGGCCCAGAAAGCAGCCTGAAGCCACCGGCTCAGGCACACCGCCCGGGCGGGCGCAGCCTCTTCTGCCCCGCCTGCCGTTTGCACCGGGTGCGCTGTCGGCAAAAAGCAAAAACCGCCTTCGGGCGGTTTTTTGTTGGCTGCGCGCACACTTTTTCCCTCTTGGAACGCATTCAAGCTCTCGGCGCCAGTGGGCAAACGGCGGTTCGGGATGAGATGGCAAGCCGCCCCAGCCCCCTTGATGGCCTGCCGCACAGGGTTTTGAACAGGTGTTTGGCCCTTTTCCTTCTTGCCTCCGCAGCCAGAAAAGCTTGCCCAAGCCGCCCCAGCCACCGGGCCAACGCGAGGCAGGGCCTGAGTTACTTGGGCGGGTCGGTCAACAGGCAGGCATGAACCACCTGCAGATCGTTGTCGCGCGCAAAGTTCATCACGAAGTCCCAGGCCATGGGTTCATGGTCACGCAAGGCCGTGTGAACCACCACGCACTTGACGCCATCCATGGCCGTGGGCACGCACCACGGCGAGTAGCGCAGATGCGCCCCGGCCCGCGCCGCGCTGCCTGCCGGGCGGAACTGGCTCATCACCCCGGCCAGCCGCTCCGCCCAGTCACTCGGGCGAAAAACACGGCCCGTACTCGTGATGCCCTGAATGAAAACTTGGCTGCTGGAAGAGGTATTGGCCATGGCGTGCGCATTGGGTGTGGTAACGGGCATGTGCCGCAGCAGCGCCTGCCCTTCTTGCGCCATGCCGTGCCACACAGAGAGGGGCCGATTTTACTCTTGTATAAGACTGGCTGCCGGGCTCTGCCCGCCGCCAGCCGTGCGAAAAGGCGCAATGGCGCCGGGGCTGTTCATCCATGCCGCCCGCGTGCATGGCCACATGCTTTTGCCGCTTGATTGCCCATTTCCAGCACCTTCCAGCGCCTGACCACCTTGTGCCAGGGCGGCCCGCGAGCCCGAACGACACCCCAGCGGAGTGAACTGGCCCTAGAATTCCCGCCCACGGGCCGCGCGCATCGCCGGCCCGGTTCTTTTTTGTGAAGGAGCTTTTCCATGTCTGCCGCTGCTGCCGCCTCGCCGCACACCATGAACACCTACGCCCGCCTGCCGGTGGCGATGGAGCGAGGCCAGGGCTGCCGCGTGTGGGACACCGAGGGCCGCCGCTACCTGGACGCGCTGGGCGGCATCGCCGTCAACACCCTGGGCCACAACCACCCCAAGCTGGTGCCCGCGCTGCAGGAACAGGTGGCCAAGCTCATCCACTGCTCCAACTATTTTCACGTGCCCGACGCCGAGCGGCTGGCCGCCAAGCTGGTCGAACACTCGGGCATGACCAACGTCTTTTTCTGCAACAGCGGCCTGGAGGCCAACGAGGCCGCGCTGAAGCTGGCGCGCAAGTACGGCCACGACAAGGGCATCGCCCGCCCGCAGATCGTGGTGTACGAGAAAGCCTTCCACGGCCGCAGCATCGCCACGCTCAGCGCCACCGGCAACCCCAAGGTGCACAAAGGCTTCGAGCCGCTGGTGGAAGGCTTCATCCGCGTGCCGCTCAATGACATTGAGGCGCTGAAAAAAGCCACCGAAGGCAACCCCGACGTGGTCGCCGTGTTCTTCGAAACCATCCAGGGCGAAGGCGGTGTGAACCCCGCCCGCGCTGACTATCTGAAAGCCGTGCGCCAGCTCTGCGACGAGCGCGACTGGCTGCTGATGATCGACGAGGTGCAGTGCGGCATGGGCCGCACCGGCAAGTGGTTCGCCCACCAGTGGGCCGGCATCGTGCCCGACGTGATGCCGCTGGCCAAGGGCCTGGGCTCGGGCGTGCCCATTGGCGCCGTCGTCGCCGGCCCCAAGGCCGCCCACATCTTCCAGCCCGGCAATCACGGCACCACCTTTGGCGGCAACCCGCTGGCCATGCGCGCCGGGGTGGAAACCATCCGCATCATGGAAGAAGACGGCCTGCTGGACAACGCCGCCAAGGTCGGCGCACACCTGAAAGCCGGGCTGGAAAAAGCGCTGGCGGGCCAAAGCGGCGTGCGGGAAGTGCGCGGCCAGGGCCTGATGATCGGCATCGAGCTGGCCAAGCCCTGCGGCGCGCTGGCGCAGCGCGCGCTGGAGGCGGGCCTGCTGATCTCCGTCACCGCCGAAAACGTGGTGCGCCTGGTGCCCCCGCTCATCCTCACCGAAGCCGAAGCCGACGAAATCGTGGCCACGCTGACGCCGCTGATCCAGGCCTTTTTGCAGGAGTAAGCCCGCATGACCGCCCCCGCCATCCGGCACTATTTGCAGTTTTCCGACTTCAGCGCAGACGAATACGCCTACCTGTTCGAGCGCGCCGCGCTCATCAAGCGCAAGTTCAAGACCTACGACAAGCACCACACGCTGAGCGACCGCACGCTGGCCATGATCTTCGAGAAAGCCAGCACGCGCACCCGCGTCAGCTTCGAGGCCGGCATGTACCAGCTCGGCGGCAGCGTGGTGCACCTGACCACGGGCGACAGCCAGCTGGGCCGCAGCGAACCCATCGAGGACACCGCCCGCGTCATCAGCCGCATGGTCGATCTGGTGATGATCCGCACTTTCGAGCAGGCGCGCATCCAGCGCTTTGCCGAGCACTCTCGCGTGCCCGTTATCAACGGCCTGACCAACGAATACCACCCCTGCCAGATCCTGGCCGACATCTTCACCTTCATCGAGCACCGCGGCTCCATCCAGGGCAAGACCGTGGCCTGGATCGGCGACGGCAACAACATGGCCAACACCTGGGCGCAGGCCGCCGCGCTGCTGGGCTTCACGCTGCGCGTGAGCACCCCGCGCGGTTACGAAGTGGACGCTGGCCTGGCCACGCTGGAAGGCGCCAGCGCCAAGGGCTGGCAGAACTTCGCCAACCCGCTGCAAGCCTGCGAAGGGGCCGACCTGGTCACCACCGACGTGTGGACCAGCATGGGCTACGAAGCTGAGAACGAAGCGCGCAAGAAAGCCTTCGCCAACTGGTGCGTCGATGCCGAGATGATGGCTGCCGCCCGGCCCGACGCCCTGTTCATGCACTGCCTGCCCGCGCACCGCGGCGAGGAAGTGACGGCCGAGGTCATCGACGGCCCGCAGTCCGTGGTCTGGGACGAGGCCGAAAACCGCATGCACGTGCAAAAGGCGCTGATGGAATACCTGCTGCTGGGCCGCCAGGGCTGAAACCCGCCCAGCTATCCAGCCCCGCCTTTCTCCGTCTGCCCGCTTCGCCGGGGAGCGCAACGCTCCCCCAAGTGCGCCGGCCAGCGCGCAAGGGCCGGTCGCATCCGGGTGGCGCCACGCGCACAGCGCACGGCAGCCTACGCCAGCCGCGCCGGCCCGGTCAAACACTCAGACCAACCAGGGCTTGCGCAGCCCGGTGGCGCGCCAAACCGCCCAGATCATTTTGGCTTTTGGGCAGAACCCATATGGTTTTTTAGCTACATATTTAGTAGCAAAATCACAGCTTGGCATCACCCCAGGCAGCCAGCGCGGCCTCACATCACGCCGTCAAACATCATCACGCTCACGGCCTCGCCCGCCGCCACGTTGCCCTGCTCATGGGGCAAAACAATCAGCCCGTTGGCCTGCACCATGGACGACAGCATGCCCGAGCCCTGGTGGCCCGTGCTGCGCACCGTCAACCGCCCGTCGGCGTGCCGGGTCACAATGCCGCGCTGGTATTCCGTGCGGCCCGGTTTCTTGCGCAAGGCTTCTTCGCAACGCGCGCGCAAGCATGGCGGCGCAGCGTCATGGCGCGCGCCCATCATGCGCAGCAGCGCCGGGCGCACAAACACCAGGAAGGCGACCATGGCGGCCACCGGGTTGCCAGGCAAACCGAAAAGCAGCGTACGTTCGCTCTCATTATCAGAGCAAACTTTCCTGTTCAAATCTGCCTGAATTGCGTTTTTCTCTTTCAGCAAGTAGCCGGCCGCCAAAGGCCGGCCCGGGCGCATGGCCACCCGCCAGAACGCCACGCGCCCCAGCTCGCCCATGATGGCCCGGGTATGGTCAGCATCGCCGCCGCTCACGCCACCGCTGGTGAGGACCACATCCGCCTCGCGCGCGCCACGTTCGAAGGCCGCGCGCAGCAGGCTCGGTTCGTCACGCACCGCGCCCAGGTCAATCACGTCCACCCCCAGCCGCGCCAGCAAGCCATGCAGGGCAAAGCGGTTGCTGTCATACACCGCGCCCGCGCGCGGAGGCTCGCCAAGGCTCAGTATTTCGCTGCCCGTGGAAAAACAGGCCACGCGCAAACGGCGCGTCACGCACACTTCGGCCAGCCCCAGGCTGGCCAGCAACCCCAGGGCGGCGGGCGACAGGCGCTCGCCCTGCCGCAGCGCGGGCTGGCCCGCCATCAGGTCTTCGCCCTGCCGGCGGCGATGATCGCCAGACCGCACGGCATGGGCAGGAATGTGGATGCGGTCGCCTTCGTGCTGCACCAGCTCCTGCGGCACCACGGTGTCCAGCCCGGCTGGCATCACGGCGCCGGTCATGATGCGCACGCATTGGCCGCCCCCCACCTGGCCCGCCCATGGCGCGCCTGCCAGGGCCGTTCCGGCCACGTCCAGCGTCAGCGCCTGGTCGGGCTGCAGCAGGGCGCCGTCAAAGGCAAAACCGTCCATCGCCGCGTTGTCATGCGGCGGCACACTGACCGGGGAAATCACGTCTTGCGCCAGCACGCGCCCCAGCGCTTGCATCAGCGGCACGCACTCGGCGCCCGACACAGGCTGCACCAGGGCGGCCAGAAAATCATGCACCTGCGCCACGGTCATGTCTTGCGGAGCCTGGGTGAGAGCTGGGGTGAGATGGGAGGCGGAAGGCATGGCGTCAGTCAAGGCAGGAAGTGGAGAAGGCTACCGCCCCCGATCATGCCAGCCAAGTGAAAGCGTGCGCCGCCATTTCTGGCAAAGAGTAGGCGATATGGGCGGCTTGCCTGACGAAACTTGCCCCGAACAGGCCTTTGGAGATGGCTCGACAAGGACGGCACGGCCGGGACGTGAGGCGTCAAGCGCCAACTGTCATGGCAGCTTCAGCCACCACCTGCTGGCTCCATCTGCTGGCACCACCAAGCGACAGCAGCGAACCGGGAGCCAGCTGGCTGGTTTTGTTCTTCGCTTGGTTGGTTTTGGCGCCCCAAGGCTCTCTATCTGGCTGGCAAAAAAGACAAATTAAAAGGGCCTGGATTGCTCCAAGCCCTTGATTGATAAAAAACGGTGGTGGGTGCTGACGGGGTCGAACCGCCGACCTACGCCTTGTAAGGGCGCCGCTCTACCAACTGAGCTAAGCACCCCACCGCTGAACTGAACCGGTCTCCCGGTTCAGTTCAGCGCATCCTTGAGCGCCTTGCCGGGGCGGAACTTCGGCACCTTGGCAGCCTTGATCTTGATCGTGGCCCCGGTGCGCGGGTTGCGGCCCGAACGGGCAGCGCGCTTGCCGACCGCGAACGTGCCAAAGCCTACCAGCGAAACGGTGCCGCCCTTGCGCAGCGTGGTCTTGACGGCGCCAATGGTGGCCTCCAAGGCGCGCGTGGCAGCGGCCTTGGAGATGTCAGCGTTCTTGGCGATGTGTTCGATCAGCTCGGTTTTGTTCACAAGGGGCCCCTCGGTCAAAAAATTTCGGATATGCCCGCATCCGCTGCAAAGGCCCAACCAGCCTTGGCCTCACGGCTGCGCGCGATGAAGGCGCTGCTTCAGCTTGCCGCCGCCTTGCCGGTGCGATGTGGCCCCAGCCTGGCGGCGAACGGTTAACAGGCGCCGGATTCTAGACCCATTCGGAAGCCGTTGGCATGACCACCGGCAACCGACTCCCATGCTTGGGGGATGCATGCGGCCACACACACTGGCCTCAACGCACCCGTGCACGGATTTCCGGCAAAGCTTTGCGCAGATAGTAAACCATGGACCACACGGTCAGCACCGCCGCCGCCCAAATGAGCAGCGTGCCCCACCAGCGCATGTCCAGGCCGAAGGCCTGGCCGTCGTAAAGCAACAGGGCAATGGCGACCATTTGCACGGCTGTTTTGAGCTTGCCGACCATGTGCACGGCCACGCTGCGGCTGGCGCCGATCTGCGCCATCCATTCGCGCAGCGCGGAGATGGCGATCTCGCGCCCGATGATGATCAGGCCCACGAACACGTCGGCCCGCTGCAAATGCACCAGCACCAGCACGCAGGCGCAGACCAGGAATTTGTCGGCCACGGGGTCGAGAAAGGCGCCAAAGGCCGAGGTCTGGCCCAGCCGCCGCGCCAGAAAGCCGTCGAGCCAGTCCGTCCACGCAAAGAGGATGAACATGGCCGTGGCGATGAGGTTGCGGATCTCTGGCGCCAGCGGCAGGTAGAACACGCCCACGATCAGCGGAATCGCGACGATGCGCGTCCAGGTCATGATGGTGGGAATGGTGAAGAACATGGCGCGCGATTGTGGCATGGCCCCGACGCCTGGCGCGCGGATGCCGCAAGCTGTTTTGGGGCGGGCATCCACCACGCGCGGCCGGCCCCGGCAGCTGCCTGCCGGCCGGTTTTCAAACCAGCCACTACGGCCTGCCACATGGGCCCAGAGTGCTATGGTTTTAATAACACTCACCCGGGTCACGCCCGCATGGCCTACCACCCGGGCAGGCCCGCCGCGGCTCAATGCAGCGCGCGGTAAATCTCCTCGGCCAGCGCGCGCGAGATGCCTTCCACGCTGGCCAGATCCTGCACGCTGGCGGCTTCCACGCCGCGCACGCCGCCAAAGCGTTGCAGCAGGCGGGCGCGCTTTTTGGGGCCGATGCCGGCAATGTCTTCCAGGCGGCTGCCGCCCACGCGTACCTTGGCGCGCGCGGCGCGCATGCCGGTGATGGCGAAGCGGTGCGCCTCGTCACGGATCTGCGCCACCAGCATGAGCGCGGCCGAGTCGCGGCCCAGATACACCTTCTCGCGCCCGTCGGCGAACACCAGCTCTTCCAGCCCCACCTTGCGGCCTTCGCCTTTTTCCACGCCGACGATGCGCGACAGGTCCAGGCCGAGCTGCGTGAACACCTCGCGCGCCACGGCCACCTGGCCTTTGCCGCCGTCGATCAGCACCAGGTCGGGCAGGCGCGCGCGCGCGGCCTCGGCTTCTTGCGGTTCGCTGGCGCGCAGCGCCTCGGCCAGCTTGCCGTAGCGGCGCGTGAGCGCCTGGCGCATGGCGGCGTAGTCGTCGCCGCCGGTGATGCCCTCGATCTTGAAGCGGCGGTATTCGCCGCCCTGCATGCGGTGGTGCTGAAACACCACGCAGCTGGCCTGGGTGGCCTCGCCCGCGGTGTGGCTGATGTCGAAGCATTCGATGCGCAGCGCGTCCAGGTCCTCGGGACGGTCGGCGGGCAGGGCCAGCGCTTCGGCCAGGGCGCGGGTGCGGGCCTGTTGCGAGCCTTCCTCGGCCAGCAGGCGGGCCAGTTGCAGGGCGGCGTTCTGTTCGGCCATTTCCAGCCACACGCGGCGCTGGCCGCGCGGGGCGTGGGTGGCGCTGATGCGGGTTTCCTCCTTGTCCGACAGCGCCTGCAGCAGTGTGCGCGAGACAGGCGCGCTGGTGATGAGCTGCGCGGGCGCGGGCACGCCCAGATAGTGCTGGGCGATGAAGGCGTCGAGCACCTGCGCTTCCACGGTGTCGAAGGCTTGCAGGCCGTTTTCCACGTCCTGCGCGCGCAGGGCACTGGCGTCCTCGATCTGGGTGGGCAAGTAGGCACGGTCGCCCAGGTGGCGGCCGCCGCGCACCATGGCCAGGTTGACGCAGGCGCGCCCGCCCTGCACCTTGACGGCGAGGATGTCCACATCCGCCTCGCTGCCCACTTCCACCGCCTGCTGGTGCAGCACGCGCGACAGCGCCTCCATTTGGTTGCGGATGGCCGCGGCCTGCTCAAACTCCAGCCGCTCGGCGTGGGCCATCATGCGCTGCTCCAGCGTTTGCAGCAGTGACTGCGTTTCGCCGCGCAGAAACTGCTCGGCGTGCGCCACGTCGGCGGCGTAGCCGGCGGCATCGATGGCGCGCACGCAGGGGCCGGAGCAGCGCTTGATCTGGTACAGCAGGCAGGGCCGCGTGCGGTTGGCGAACACCGTGTCCTCGCAGGTGCGCAGGCGGAACACTTTTTGCAGCAGCTGGATGGTTTCCTTCACCGCCCAGGCGCTGGGGTAGGGGCCGAAGTAGCGGTGGCGCCGGTCCACCGCGCCCCGGTAGTACTGCATGCGGGCGAAGTCTTCCGGCGCGGGCGGCTGGGGGCCGCCGTCCGCCTTGGTCGCGGTTGTGAATGTACGCGCCGCGCGGGCGGCGCCGGTGAGCTTGAGGTAGGGGTAGCTCTTGTCGTCGCGAAACAGGATGTTGTATTTGGGCGCGAGCTGCTTGATGAGGTTGTTTTCCAGAATCAGCGCCTCGGCCTCGGAGCGCACCACCGTGGTCTCCAGCCGCGCGATCTTGCCCACCATGTGGCCGATGCGCGTGCCGCCGTGGTTTTTCTGGAAGTAGCTTGAAACGCGCTTTTTCAGGTTGCGCGCCTTGCCCACGTACAGCACCTGGTCTTGCGCGTCGAAATAGCGGTACACGCCCGGCAATGCGGGCAGCGCGGCCACCTGGGCCAGCAGCCCGGGCGGGTGGGCCGGGCTGCGCCTTTCCCCGGCAGGGGCGGCATCAGCGGCAGGGGCGGCAGGGGCAGGCGGCGCAGGATCGCTCATGGCCTGCGAGTGTACGAAGCGCACAAAAAGAAAGGCACCCATAAGAAAGACACCCATGCACGCCAGCCAGCGCAGGCCAGCCGTGCATGCGGGCTCGCTACAAGGCCCGCCATGGGCGGGCCGCTACCATCAGCCGCCCAGCCCGCGCCTTTGCCGCGCCTGCCCCTTCGCCTGCCCCTTCGTTTTGGGCCTCGTTTTGTGTCCCTGTTCGTGCCCGCCCGCCCTGCCATGCCCGCCCGCCGCCCCGCCCTGCTTTGGGATCTTTTCTGCCAGGTCATCGACAACCACGGCGACCTGGGCGTGTGCTGGCGGCTGGCGCGCCAACTGGCCGCGCATGGCCAGCGCGTGCGCCTGTGGGTGGATGACGCGCGCGCCCTGCCCTGGATGGCCCCCGGCGCGCTGGAAGGCGCGTTTGACCGCATTCGCGTGCTGCCGTGGACGCGCCCCATCGCTCCCCGGCTGCTGGCCGCGCTGCCGCCCGCCCAGGTGTGGGTGGAAGCCTTCGGCTGCGAGATAGCTCCTGAATTCATAGCGCATCACGCCCAATCCACCGGCCACAGAGGCCATTTGAGCGCCCAAGCCAAGGGCTGGCCCGTCTGGCTCAATCTGGAATACCTCAGCGCTGAAAGCTACGTAGCCCGCATGCACGGCCTGCCCTCGCCCGTGCTGCACGGCCCGGCTGCGGGCGCGACCAAATGGTTTTTCTACCCTGGCTTCAGCGCCGCCACCGGCGGCCTGCTGCGCGAGGCGGACTTGCCCGCGCGCCAAGCCGCGTTCAACCGCGCCGCCTGGCTGGCCGCGCACGGCGTGCGCCCCCCCGGCGCGGGTGAATCGGTGGCCTCGCTGTTCTGCTACGAACCCGAAGCCCTGCCCGCGCTGCTGGCGCAGTGGCAAAACGCCGCCGCGCCGTGGCATGTGCTCGTCACCCCCGGCCGCGCCACGCTGGCCGTGCAGCAGGCGCTGCGGCAGTTGGGCCGCCCCGGCATTCAGGGCCAAAACACCGCCCCGGGCACGTCTATCCGGCGTGGGGCGCTATCCATTTCATACCTTCCCCACCTGCCCCAAACCGCTTACGACGCCCTGCTGTGGGCCTGCGACCTGAACTTCGTGCGCGGCGAAGATTCGCTGGTGCGCGCCTTATGGGCGGGCCAGCCCTTCGTCTGGCAAATCTACCCGCAGCACGACCAGGCGCACCACGCCAAGCTGGTCGCCTTGCTGGACACGCTGGCCGCCCCCGCCCCGCTGCGCGCCCTGCACGGCGCCTGGAACGCGCTGCCTGAAGCCGCGCCGCTGCAAGCGCCCACCCCGGCCGATGTACCCGCCTGGCGGCACTGGGCCCAAGGCGCGCGCGCCGCGCTGGCCGCCCAGCCTGACCTGGCGACGCAGCTCATCGCCTTCGCCGCGAGCAAAACCCCCTGAATCCCCCCTGCAAAACCCCTCGTCTCGCCACGCCATGAACCAGCCCCCGCAACTTGCCATCGACGGCGCCATCGCCCGCATCACCCTGGCGCGCCCTGAAGCCGCCAACCGCCTGCTGCCTGAAGACCTGCCCGTGCTCACCGCCCACATCCAGGCCGTGAACGCCACCGTGGACCGCCCGGACGGCGTGCGCGTGCTGGTGCTGCAAGCCACAGGCCGGCATTTCTGCGGCGGCTACGAAATCACCGAAGTGGCCCGCAGCCAGCGCCCCGGCGCCGGCTTTGGCGACATGGTGGACGCGGTGGAGCAGTGCCGCGCCGTCACCATTGCCGCCATCCAGGGCGGCGTGTTCGGCGGCGCCACCGACCTGGCGCTGGCCTGCGACTTCCGCGTGGGCGGCCCTGCCGCGCGCATGTTCATGCCCGCCGCGCGGCTGGGGCTGCATTACTACCAGAGCGGGCTGGAACGCTTCGTCACCCGCCTGGGGCTGGACATGGCCAAGCGCCTGTTTCTCACCGCCGAAACGCTGGACGCCGAAGCCATGCACCGCTGCGGCTTTCTCACCCATTGGGCTGAGGGGCCGGACATCGCTCCTGCCGTCAACGCCCTGGCCGCCACCCTGGCCGGCATGGCTCCGCTGGCCCTGCTGGGCATGAAAACCAGCCTGAACCAGATCGCCCGCCACCAGGCCGACCCCGCCGCCCTGGCCGCCGCCGTGCGGCGCACCGTGGCCTCCGCCGATTTGCGCGAAGCCGCCCTGGCCTGGCAGGAAAAGCGCCCGCCCGTTTTCAGCGGGCGCTGACCGGGCTGACTACGGCATCGCCACCGCCGCACGCTGGCCACCCACCCACTTGAAGCCACCATGCCCACGCTTGACACCACGCTCAGCTTCTTCGCCGCCGCCGTGCTGCTGGCCCTGGCGCCCGGGCCAGACAACCTGACCGTGCTGGCCCAGTCCCTCACCCACGGCCGCCGCGCCGCGCTGGCCTTCGCGCTAGGCTGCGTGCTCGGCGTGCTGGGTCACACCGCCGCTGTGGCCGCCGGGCTGGCCAGCGCCGTCGCCGCCAGCCCGGCACTGTTCACCCTGCTCAAAGCCATGGGCGCGGCCTACCTGCTTTACCTGGCCTGGCAAGCCTGGCGCGCCCCCGCCGCCCTGGCCGCGCCCGGCGCGGGCCATACCGCCCCGCCCGCGGCGCTGCTGCGGCGCGGCATCGCAATGAACCTCAGCAACCCCAAGGTATTGCTGTTCTTTCTGGCGCTGCTGCCGCAGTTCACCGACCCATCACGCGGCCCGGTGGCAACGCAAGTGCTCTGGCTGGGCGGGGTGTTCATGCTGGCAAGCTTCATCGTCTTTGGCGCCATCGCCTGGTTTGGCGGGCGGCTGGGCCACTGGCTGCGCCGCTCGGCCCGCGCCCAGCGCGGGCTGAATCGGGCCACCGCCACCCTGTTTGCCGCCCTCGCCGTGCGGCTGGCATGGAGCTGAAGGCCGCAACGCCCCAAACCGTCAGCGCCCATGTCCCAACGCGCCCACCGCCTGCTGCAACTGATCGACCTGCTGCACCAGCGCCGCCAGCCAGTGAGCGGGGCAGACTTGGCCGGGCAGCTCGGCATCAGCCTGCGCACGCTGTACCGTGACATCGCCAGCCTGCGCGCCGAAGGCGCAGCGATCGAGGGCGAGCCCGGCATCGGCTACCTGCTGCGCCCAGGCTTCACCCTGCCGCCGCTGATGTTCAGCGCCGACGAGCTGGAAGCCCTGGTGCTGGGCGCGCGCTGGGTGGCCAACCAGTCCGCCGACCCGGCATTGGCCGAGGCCGCCGACCAGGCGCTGCGGCGCATCACCGGCGTGCTGCCCAGCGATTTGCGGCTGCAGGTGGAAACCAGCGGCCTGTTCGTTCCCGGCCGCTGCGACGCGCCATTGCCTGAGCCGTGGCTGCCCACACTGCGCCAGGCCATTCGCCATGAACACATCCTGCAACTGGATTACCGCGATGCCGAAAACGCCCCCAGCCAGCGCCGCATCTGGCCATTCGCCATGGCCTTCTTCAATGAAACTCGGCTGATTGCCGCCTGGTGCGAGCTGCGCCAGGGCTTTCGTCACTTCCGCGCCGACCGCGTGCAGCATCTTGCCGACACTGGCCAGCGCTACCCCGAACGCCGCCCCAACCTGCTGCGCCGCTGGAGCATTGAACAGGGCATTGCGCTGGATTGAGGAGCCATACCCGATCACAAAAACATGTCCGGAAATGGCTAGCACAACCGATATGCGCGCGGCACACTGCACGCCATGCTGCCTTCTGCTGCCATTTGCGAACAAGCCCGGCGCGCACGCGATGCGCGTTTTGACGGCATTTTTTTCACCGCCGTCAAAACCACCGGCATCTACTGCCGCCCGGTATGTCCGGTTCCCCCCGCTCGCGCCGCAAACGTGCTTTATTTCGCCAATGCCGCCAGCGCCGAGGCCGCCGGCTTCCGCCCCTGTCTGCGCTGTCGCCCCGAATTGGCGCCGGCAGACGGACATTGGCGGCGTGGCGATGCACTGCTGGCCCGCGCGCTGCGCATGATCGAAGGCGGCGCACTGGATGAAGCGCCCTTGGCATCACTGGCTGAACGCCTGCATGTGGGTGAGCGCCACTTGCGCCGTGTGTTTCAAACCGCACTGGGCGTCAGCCCGCAGCAAGTGCAAGCCACCCGCCGTCTGCTGTTTGCCAAGCAGCTGCTGAGCGAGACGGCCCTGCCAATCACCGAGGTCGCACAGGCCGCCGGTTTTGGCAGCCAGCGTCGCTTCAACGATGCCTGGATCAAAGCCTATGACTTGCCCCCCAGCCGCTTGCGCCGCCAAAGCGGTAACGCGCCCGCTGCCCGCCCCTCGTCCGGGTCATTGCAGCTGCGCCTGAACTACCGCCCACCATTTGACTTCCGCGCCACACTGGCCTTCTTGCGCATCAGGGCGCTGCCCGGCATCGAGCAGATTACCCAGACCTCCTATAGCCGTGTACTGGATCTCCAGGGCGCTTGGCTGCAACTGGAAGAATGGGGTGCGGGTGAAGCTGCGCTGCGCCTGCATCTGCATGGCGTGGCGACGCCAGCCCTGCCAAGCATCGTGCAGCAGCTGCGCCAGATGTTTGATCTGGATGCAGACCCCTGCACCATCAACGCCCATCTTGCCCAAGACCCTGCACTGAAGCCCCTGCTGCAAGCACATCCCGGCCTGCGCCTGCCCGGCGCCTGGAATGTGTTTGAAACCGCCGTCCGCGCCGTACTCGGGCAGCAAGTCAGTGTGGCCGCTGCCAGCACGCTGACCCAGCGCTTGCTGGCACGCCTCGGCCAGCCGCTGGTCGGCCATGCCGCCCCCGGATTGCATCAGCTGTTTCCTGCACCCGCACAACTGGCCAATGCCAATCTGGTTGAACTTGGCATCACCACTGCACGCATCCGCAGCCTGCATGCCATCGGCCACGCCCTTTCATCACCCGGCGGGCACATACTGGATGGACAACACTGCCCCGCGCTGGATGACTTTCTGCGCGCCTGGACGGCCCTTCCCGGCATCGGCCCCTGGAGCGCCGAGTACATCGCCCTGCGTGGCCTGCACCACCCCGATGCCTTTCCCGCTGGCGACCTGGTGCTGCGCAAGCAATTGGGCATGGGCCAGCCGCTGCCGGAAAACGTCCTGCGCCAGCGCGCCGAAGCCTGGCACCCCTGGCGCGCCTACGCCGCCATCCACTTATGGCACGCCGCCGCCCACACTTAAGCCGCCATGACCATTTTTCACCAGACCATCGACAGCCCCGTTGGCCGCCTGCTGATCGCCACCAGTGACGAGGGTCTGCATGCCATCGAGTTTCCGCAAGGCCGCCACCCGGTCAAACGCGATGCCCATTGGCAGGAAAGCCCGCACCCGCTGCTGAACGAGGCCGCCCGGCAGCTCGGCGAATACTTCGCCGGCCAGCGCCGTGTGTTCGATTTGCCGCTGGCACCGCAGGGCACGGATTTCCAGCAGCGCGTCTGGCAGGCGCTGCGCACCATCCCCTATGGGCAAACCCGCAGCTACGCGCAACTGGCCGCTGCCATCGGCCAACCCAAGGCGATGCGCGCCGTCGGCGCGGCCAATGGCCGCAACCCGCTGTCCATCGTCGTGCCCTGCCACCGCGTGATTGGCGCTGACGGTTCCCTGGTCGGCTTCGGCGGCGGCCTGCCGGTCAAGACCTTTCTGCTGCGGCTGGAAGGCGCGCTGCCCTAGCCTGGCTGGCATTCACTGCTGACAGAAACTGACAGCCGCCTGTTCTAAAGTGGCACAGGCCGGGTCGGACAACCCCCGCCCCGCGCAAACCTATCCACTTTTTGGAGATGCGCATGTCCGCCCAACTCACCTTCTACACCCACCCCATGTCGCGCGGGCGCACCGTGCGCTGGATGCTGGAAGAAACCGGCCTGCCCTACGACACCATGCTGCTGGAATACGGCACCACGATGAAAGCGCCCGAATACCGCGCCATCAACCCGATGGGCAAGGTGCCCGCGCTCCGGCACGGCGACACCGTCATCACCGAAGTGGCGGCGATTTGCCTGTATCTGGCCGATCTTGTGCCCGAGAAAAAACTCGCCCCGCCGGTGGGCAGCTTTGAGCGCGGCAGCTATTACCGCTGGATCAGCTTCATGGCGCCGCTGGAGCAGTTGATGATGGCCAAAGCCAGCGGCGGCAACCTGCCCAGGCCGGAATCGGCCGGTTTCGGCACCGAGCAAGACCTGCTCGACACCCTGGAAGCCGCACTGCAAGGCCGCACCCATCTTGCGGGCGAGACTTTCACCGCTGCCGACCTGATGGTGGCCTCTTATGTGGGCTGGTATCTGCAATTCAAACTGCTGGAGCCGCGCCCGGCCTTCCTCGCCTTTGTCGAGGCGCACAGCCAGCGCCCCGCCCGCCTGCGCGCCGACGACATCGACAACGCCTTGCTGGCCAAGCCTTGACCGCGGCGCAAGCGCCATGCCCGTTTGGGTAGCCCGGTAGCGGGGCTTGCAGACCGCTGCGTCACCTCCGGCCGCGCCCGCACACTGCTGACAGAAACTGACAGCCGCCCGCTCTACAGTGGCGCAGGCCGGGCAAGCCGCCTGACTTGCCCAGCCCCGTCCCGTCCACTGTTTGGAGATCGCCCATGCCCGCCCAACTCACCCTCTACACCGCCTTTCCTTCCCGCGGCAACAACGTGCTGTGGATGCTGGAAGAATGCGAAGCCCGTTATGAAGTGGTGCCACTCACCCTCGGCGCGGCGCTGAAAACGCCGGAGTTTCTTGCCATCAACCCGATGGGCAAGGTGCCCGCGCTCAAACACGGCGAAGCGGTGATTACCGAGACCGTCGCCATCCTCAGCTATCTGGCCGAGCTGTACCCGCACAAGCAGCTGATTCCCGCTGCCGCCACGCCCGAGCGCGGCGCCTATTACCGCTGGCTGTGCCTGGCCCTGCATCTGGAATACGCCGCCTTCGACCGCTGGCGCGGCGTGCACAACACGCCCGAGCAGCGCATCGCCATCGGCTATGGCGATTTCGACACCTTGCTCGCCACGCTGAAAAACCATCTGCAAGGCAGCGACTACATCGTCGGCCAGCAGTTCAGCGCGCTGGACGTGTACTACAGCGGCCTCTTGGCCTTCTTGATCCACCGCGCCCAGTCCATCCCCGCCGACCCGGTGCTGCTGGCCTACATGCAGCGCCACCTGGCCCGCCCCGCCTTTGCCCGCGCCGAGGCCCTGGCCGCGCCGAATACCTGATCTGCGCAGGAAAACCCGAAGCGCCCTGATCGTCAATGCCGAGCCCGCTCCGCAGGCGCAAGTCCCGGCCAGCCATCCTCTGACGCGGCTGGCGGATTCCCTGAGCCACCGAAGACACACCCATGACGCACCACCGCCTGCAACTGCAATGCCCCTGCGGCGCCGTCCATCTCGCCATCGATGCCGAGCCCATGTGGCAGGGCTATTGCCATTGCGACGACTGCCGCACGGCCAATGCCGCCGCCTACGTGGCAGCGGCTTCATATCCTTCTGAATCCGTGCGCGTCACCCAAGGCGAGCTGAAAACCCGCAACCTGAACGGCACGCCGCGCATGGTCTGTGCCGCTTGTGGCACTTACCTGTTCGGCGAGGTGCCCGGATTGGGGGTGCGCAGCGTCAACGCCTTTTTGCTGCCAGAAGGCGTATTCCAGCCGCAAATGCACATCCAGTGCCAGCATGCCATCCTGCCCGTGCGCGACGACCTGCCGCACTACAAGGGCTGGCCGCCCGCCTTTGGCGGCAGCGATGAGACCGTGAACTGGTAAAGACAGGAGACGACATGGCCTTCGACCCCGACCTCACCGCCCACGTCCGCCGCCTGCTGCTCAAGCACCTGCCCGATGGCGCGGCTGTGAGCGACATCACCGAGAAAAAGATGTTCGGCGGCTTGGCCTTCATGGTGCGCGGCAAGCTGTGCGTCGGCATCAGTGGCCGCGACTGCGAGGTGATGCTGCGCATCGGCAAGGCCCAACACGACGCCGCGCTGGCGCACGAAGGCGTGCGCACCACGGTGATGAAAGGCCGCGAATACCGCGGCTACATCGACCTGGACGAAACCGCCTTTCCCATGCTGGAAGACCTGGTGGCGCTGGCGCTGCGCCACAACCAGGAACTGAGCGCCACCCCACCGCGTCGGCGCAAGCAAAAGCCATGAAATATTGGCTCGGCGTCGTCAGCCGCGAGCACGTGCTGTGCGGCGTGGCCGGTGGCTTTTGCCAGCTCTGCCACGGCAAGGCCGCGCCGCTTCAACGCATGCAGCCGGGCGACTGGCTGCTGCACTACAGCCTCACCCGACGCTTGGGCGAGGCGCAGAAATACCAAGCCTTCACTGCCGTGGGCCCAATCACTGGCGCGCACGCTTACCGCTTCCCAATGGCTGAAGACTTCATCCCTTGGCGCCGTGATGTGGATTACCTTGCCATCCGCCGCGAATGCCCCATCACCATCGCCCGCCAGCATCCCGAATGGCCAACCTATGCCCGGCAACTGCGTTACGGCCACGTCGAGATCTCGGCCGGTTTTGCCCAGTTCGTGCAGGCACACATGCTGGACCATGCCGATGCCAGCCAGCCACCCCTTTGGCCAGAGCAATGACCGACACCCTCCACACCATTTCCCACCTTGGCGCGGCCCTGCATGTGGCCGTGAGCGGGCGCAGCGATGCGCCAGCGGTTTTGCTGCTGCACGGCGGCCTGGGGTCTATGGATGATTTCGCGCCCTTGCTGCCGCGCTTGCAGCAGGCGTTTCACGTCATCGCCCTCGACAGCCGCGGCCATGGCCGCTCCACCCTGGGCGATGCGCCCTTGAGTTATGCGCAGCTGGCTGGTGATGCCCGCCATGTGCTGCAAACCCTGGGCGTGGCGCGCTGCACCGTGATCGGCTTCAGCGATGGCGGCATCGCCGCCTACCGGCTGGCCGCGCGCCACCCGGATAGGGTTGCGCGCCTGGTCACCATCGGCGCGCACTGGCACAGCCGCCAACTGGCCGACATCCGGCCGCTGTACGAGGCGCTGGACGAAGCCTTTGCGCGCGAGCACATGCCGGCACAAGTGGCTGCCTATCTGGCGCACAACCCCGCCCCCGATCTGCCGCGCCTGCTGTCTGAGCTCAAGCGCCTGTGGCTGGATGAGAGCGCCAGCGGCTACCCGGATGCGCTGATTACACAGATCCGCGCGCCGCTGCTCAGCCTGCGCGGCGAGGACGATTTTCTGCTCTCGCTGCCCGACTGGGCCGCGCTCAAAACCGCGCTGCCCCAGGCGCACCTGATGCAAGTGCCGTTTGCCGCGCACGAGGCCATCGCCGAGCAGCCGGACATGGTCTGGGCGGCGCTGCAAGCCTTCATCGCAGCGGGCTGACCAGGCCGCAGCTCTGCCGCGCAATCCACCCATCAAAAAGCCTGCAATCACTTGCAGGCTTGAGTTCAGGCGAACGCCGCAGCGTTCTGCCGCGTCGGGCGCACCCCATCTCACTGGGCGCGGCAAGTGGTTTGCTGCAGGCGGCCGCTGCTGCGCCAATCGCTGGCGGGGTAGGTGAAATGGGCCGTGTCGCCACGCTCGTGCCAGCGCAGATTGCCCAGGTCATTCACGTACTGGGCCCCGGAGGCCACCGGCGCGCGGTTGGCCGTGACAACGAAAATGTCCTTGCCGTTGTTGAAGCTGATGCTGATTTGCTCGGGGGTTCTGTACTTGACGCTCACCCGGTAAGCGTTGTCGCAATGAAAGCGGCGGAAATCGCCCTGCACAGCCTGCGGCCCGGTTTGCGGAATGCTGATGCTCTCCACACTCACGCAAGCGCTTGCCAGCAAGGCCGCCAGCAGGGGAGCCATCCGTTTCAAGTTGATCATGCGCATCCTCAAATTTCGGCAAGAAACAGGCATTCTAGATTCACCAACCTCAGCGAAAGCGAACCCGCAACGACCGCATTGCTGAAAGAAACTGACAGCCACTGCCGATATATCTTCGGGCGCCAACCAGCAAGGCAAGAGAGCATGAACAACGCCACCCAGCATGGGCCTGCCAAGCAAAGGCGCATCAGAACCTGCTCGTGCGGGCACTGTTGCAACTGTCCCGGCACCTGGCTGATTTGCCCTCCGGGGCGCATCGACAAGGAAAAACTTCAACCTGCCGATAACATACATAACGGAAGCGGGAATCGCCGTTTTCAGAAAGAAAGGCTTTCTGCCCTCCGAGCCGCCCGGCGCATCGGCCGCCAACGCCCTTCAGCTTGAACAGAGGAAAACCCCATGAACCGCCCCAACCCCAGCATCAGCTTGCTCTCGCACGTCTCACTCGGCACCAACCGCTTTGCCGAGGCAGTGGCCTTTTACGACCGCGTGCTGGCCACGCTCGGCATTGGCCGGGTGATGGATGTCAGCGAGGTATTCCCCGCCATCGCCTATGGCCGTATCTACCCGGAGTTCTGGATCCAGCAGCCGCACGACGGCCAGCCCGCGCAGACAGCCAATGGCGTGCACATCGCCTTCATGGCCGCCAACCCGGAGGAGGTGCATGCGTTTTACGACGCGGCGCTCGCCGCTGGCGGCACGGGCGATGGCGAACCCGGCCCGCGCCCGCACTATGGCGAGCAGTACTACGGATGCTTTGTGCGCGACCTGGACGGCCACAAGATCGAGGCCATGGCCTGGCTGGAACAACCCGCGCCATGAACCCGGCGCCCCCCGCCGAGCTGGCCGAGGCGCTGGCGACCGACCCAAAGGCGCAGTCCCTGTTTCAGGCGCTGCCACCCTCGCACCAGCGCGAATACAGCCTCTGGATCAGTGAAGCCAAGCGTCCGGCCACTCGCCATGAGCGGGCTGCCAAGGCCATCGCCATGATCCTGGCCAAGGCATCCACATGAGGAGCCATCACCCCAAACCGCAGCACGGCCTGCGGGCAAGGCGTTCGCAAAGTCTCTTGTCCAACATATGACCCCACCAGAACAACGTTGCGGGATGGTTTAAAACGGCTTGGAGGGACCACAGATGCCAGCGGGGTGTTTCGCCTACTGGGGCAAGGCCATGCCCGCGCCGGATGGAGATGCGGCCTATCACTTGCTGCCCTTTCACGCGCTGGATGTGACCGCTTGCGGTCAGCGCTTGTTGGCGTTGCCGCAGTTTTGCTTGCAGCCGCTGGCCGAGGCGCTGGGCTGGTCGCGGCAGCAGGCCGAATCGGTATTTCTCTGGTTTCTGGCGCTGCATGATCTGGGCAAGTTTGCACGTGCCTTTCAAGGGCTGAGGCCCGATCTTTCGCCGGAGCTGGTGGACTGCGAGGATGCACCGCCGTACCGGCGGCGGCATGACACGCTGGGCTGGTGGCTGTGGCGTGAGTTGGCCGAGGCTTCGCGCCTGCCTGTCGGGCTGGCGCCGGCCGACCAGGACTTCTGGGCGGTGTGGATGCGCTGCGTCAGCGGCCACCACGGCCAACCGCCGCAGGAAACCACAGGCGGCGGCCTCTTGCAGGCCGATACCGGCGATGACTTTTTCCCCAGCGACCGGCGCGCCGCACTGGCGTTCATCGACGCGATCACGCCGCTTTTTCTCGGCGCCGAAAAAACGCTGCCCAGGCCTGCCACTACGGGCGCACTGGCCATCCTGCGCCGGCACGCCTGGCGCTTGGCCGGGCTGGCGGTGCTGGCCGACTGGCTGGGCTCCAACCAGGATCACTTCCCGTATCGCAGCGCGCCGCTGGCCTTGGCTGATTACTGGGACATGGCACAAACGCAGGCAGCCCGTGCCGTGGCTGATGCGGGATTGGCCGGAGCCGTCGTGCGCCACTGGTCGTTGCCGCAGCGGCTGTTTGACTACCTGCACACGCCCACGCCGCTGCAAGACTATGCCGCCCGCGTGCCTTTGCAGCATGGGCCGCAGTTGTTCGTGCTGGAGGATGTAACCGGTGCGGGCAAGACCGAAGCCGCGCTGATGTTGGCGCAGCGCCTGATGCAGGCCGGCCGGGCCGATGGCCTGTACTTCGCCCTGCCCAGCATGGCGACGGCCAACCAGATGTACCAGCGCGTTGGGCAGGTGTATCGGCGCTTGTATACGGACGAGGCCGCGCCTTCGCTAGTGCTGGCCCATGGCGCGCGGCAGTTGCTGGTGGATTTTCGCGACAGCGTGTTGCAGCCGTGCGAGCAGGCCGAGGATGGCCGCTATGCGCCGGATGAGCGCAGTGCCAGCCTGCAATGCAATGCCTGGCTGGCCGACCACCGCAAAAAGGCGCTGCTGGCCGAAGTGGGCGTGGGCACGCTGGATCAGGCCTTGTTGGCGGTGCTGCCGGCAAGGCACCAGTCGCTGCGCCTTCTGGGGCTGTGCGGCAAGGTGCTGCTGATCGACGAAGTACACGCCTACGACCCCTACATGATGGCGCTGCTGCAAACCCTGCTGAGCGCCCATGCCAGTCAGGGTGGCAGCGCCATTTTGCTGTCGGCCACCTTGCCGCTGGGCACGCGCGATGCCTTGCTGGCGGCATGGCACCGGGGGCTGGATCTGCCGCCGCCGTCGCCCGTATCCGATCTGCGCTATCCGCTGGCCATCCAGGCCGGGAGCGCGCTGCACGTGCAGGCCTGCGCTACCCGGCCGCAGCTGCGCCGCCATGTGCAGGTGCGGCTGCACCACAGCGAAGAAGCCGCGCTGGCCTTGATCGTCGAGCAGGCGCGCGCCAAGCACTGCGTGGCCTGGATTCGCAACACCGTGGACGATGCCCGCCGCGCCTTTCAGCAACTGGGCGAGCAACTGCCTGCGGAAAAACTGCACCTGTTCCACAGCCGCTATGCCATGGGCGACCGGCTCGATATCGAAGCCGATGTGCTGGCGCGCTTCGGCAAGGTATCAGGCGTTGCCCAGCGCCGCGGACGGGTGCTGATCGGCACGCAAGTCCTTGAGCAAAGCCTGGATTTCGACGTGGATGTGATGGTCAGCGATCTGGCACCGATCGATTTGCTCATCCAGCGCGCCGGGCGCTTGCAGCGTCACGCCCGGCAGGCCCACGGCGACCTTGCCGCCGATGGCATCGAGCAGCGCCCGCCGCCGGTGCTGCACCTGCTCAGTCCGGAGCCGGTGGCCGCGCCAAGTGCCGACTGGTATGCCGCACTGTTCCCCAAGGCTCGCCATGTTTATCCCGACAGCGGCAAGCTGTGGCTGGGCGCACGCGCCCTGCAGGCGGCTGGCGGCATCACCACGCCGGGCGAGTTGGGGCAGGCCAGTGCCGTGCGCAGTCTGGTGGAGGCGGTCTATGGCGCCGATGACGAAGCCATCCCCGAGGCGCTGCGCAAAGCCTCCAGCGATCAGATCGGCAAGGACTTGGCCATGCAAAGCCAAGCCCGCTTCAATGCCCTGGATCTGGACAAGGGCTATTGCCTGGACAGCAGCGCACGCTGGTACGAGGACGATCAGGTGCCCACCCGGCTGGGCGACGAAACCCTGACCGTGTATCTGGCGCGCTGGCACGCAGGCGCCTTGCAGCCTTTGCGGGCGGGAGACGCCCATGCCTGGGAGCAATCCGCCGTGCGCATCCACGCCCATCGCGCCAAGGCGCTGGCGCCCGACTGGCAGCAACGCTTCGGCCACGCTATCGAAGCGCTGCGCCAGCAATACCGTCTGCTGGAAGCTCCGGCCTTCATCCTGCCCTTGCTGGACGAAGGCCAAGGGCTGCATGCTCGCGTGATCGACAACGATGGCCATGTACGGCTGATGCGCTACGACCGGCAGGCGGGCTTGCAGTGGTAAGGGTCTGGCGGGGCTGATGGCTGCCCGCATGACGTGTGGCGCTCAGCTCGCCCCGTCGTCAAACAGCACGCCATGCTCACGCGCCAGGCTGGCCAGCCGCTTGTCCAGCGTCCATAGCCGGGTGCCATTGGTTAGCAAGGTCGAGGCCAGCAGCAGCATATCCACCAGGCCGCAGCCCTTGCCATACAGCCCATGGCGCTCCACGAAGGCCATGGCCTCCTCGATGCTGGCTTGCTGCGTCTGGCGCAAGCTGGCCAGATCCTGCAAGGTCTGGCGCCTGCGTGGCGGGGTGCCGCAGGCCAGCTCCCCGATCACCAATGGATGGCTCAGGGCCAGATCCATGGCGAGCAATTGTCCCAGCACCGGTTGGCTTGTCCGGAAATGCGTCACCCAGACCGAGGTATCGACCAGCACCCCACTCATTGGGGCTGGTCGTCAGCCGCCTGGCTGCGAGGGATGTCGGGCATGTCCACCGCGCTGCCGCCCAGCGCCGCCAGACGCTTGGCCGCCTGCACGCGCACGAACATCTGGATGGCCTCACGGAACAAATCGGCCTTGTCCATGGCCGGGTCGGCCACTTCCAGTGCGCGCTGGTACAGCGCGTCATCAATGGTTACGGTGGTTCGCATGGCTTTTCCTCATCAATATTGATGCGAATATTCATCATATTTGAAGATCGCAGGGGGGGGGGGAAAGTGCATCCCCGCTGGCGCGGGGAACGTTGTTTACGCTTTGGGTTGAACAGCCCCAGAACGTGGTTCATCCCTGCGTGGCAGAGGCTGGTAATTATAAAAGCGTTCTGGGGTATGGGGTGTGATACATTTGCGCCACGCATTCTGGAGACATGTATGCACCTGCTGAATGACCCTTGGTTGAACTGCCGCAGTCGCGCGGGCGGTGAGCAGCAGATATCGCCTTTGGAGGTGGGCGATGTGGAGCTGCTGGACATCGTGGCACTGCGCCCGGATTTCCGGGGGGCGAGCTACCAGTTGCTGATTGGTCTGTTGCAACTGGCCTATGCCCCGCGTGATGTTGGGCAGTGGCGCGAGCGCTATGCCTGCCCACCCAGCCGCGAGAAGCTGGCCGAGGCCTTCGCACCCTATGCCCATGCCTTCACGCTGCACGGCGATGGCCCGGCCTTCATGCAGGATTTCGCCTTGGTGGAGGAGTCAAACACGCTTTCAGTGGCCGAACTGCTGATTGATGCCGGCTCGGACAGCAATCTGTACTTCAACAAGCCGGTGGACGCCCCCGGCTTTTGCCAGAGCTGCTTTGCGCAAGCCTTGTTCACGCTGCAAATCAATGCGCCGTCGGGTGGGCGCGGTATCCGTACTTCACTGCGCGGCGGCGGGCCGCTGACCACGTTGCTGTTGCCAGCCGACAAGGCAGCCACGCTGTGGCAGAAGCTTTGGCTGAATGTGCTGCCGCAGGATGCGCTGGGCTATCCCGCCGTCACGGATCTGGGCGATGTGCTGCCCTGGATGAGGGCCACGCGCATCAGTGAAGGCGCAGCGGCTCGCGACACGACCCCGGAAACCGTGCACCCGTTGCAAGCCTGGTGGAGCATGCCGCGCCGCATCCGCATCGCCGCTGATACGGTGCAAGCGCAAGGCGCTTGCTCGCTGTGCGGTGCGCAGGGTGTGCCTTTGATTCGGCACTACCGCCATCGCCACGGCGGCACCAATTACACCGGGGCATGGCAGCACCCGCTCACCCCTTATTACCTGGACAAAAAGGGGGAGAAGCCGCCGATTTCCAGTAAGGGGCATCAAGCCGGGCGCGGCTATCGCGACTGGCTGGGGCTGGTATTGGGCACGGAGGATCATCAACCGGATGCCGCCCGTGTGGTCAGTCATTTCAATGCCCATACGCGCCAGCCCGGCGTGCTGCTGTGGTGCTTTGGCTATGCCACTTCCAACATGAAGGCGCTGTGCTGGTACGACAGCACCCTGCCGGTGCATGCGTTGGCGCCGGAACTGCTCCAGCCCTTTACCCGCAGCGTCAAGCAGTTGCTGGATGCCGCCGACGAGATGGCCAAGACCTTGCACAAACAGGTCAAGGCCGCCTGGTTCAAGCGGCCGGGCGATGTCGGCGCCGAGCCGGCAGTTCTGCAAAGCTTCTGGCAGGCCAGCGAACCGCTGTTCTACCGCACCTTGGCGCGGCTGGCGCAGCATGACTTCGAAAGCCGCGCCGCCCTGGCCGGGATTTACCGGCAATGGTTGCAACAGGCGTATGCGCAGGTGCTGGAGCTGTTCGACCAATGGGCATTGGCTGCACCACCGGAAGACCTGGACATGCGCCGCGTGGTGGAAGCGCGCGCCCAGTTGACAAAAAGCCTGAACAACAACCGGGCGCTCAAGCCGCTTTGGGAGCTCGTCAACCAGCAGCAGAAAAAAGTCCAAGCCAAGAGCCGCCGCAAGGAGATTGCCGCATGAACCCCCAAAAGCCCCGATTGAACGAGCCTCAGCACGCCTGGGCGCGCGATTGGTGGCGCGCCTTGCAGCCATTGGCAGAAGGCGAAGCCCCGCCGCAGGGTGAATTGGCGCGGCTAGGGCGCGGGGCGCGGGCGCAGTTGCGGCGTTGCCGACAGGCCGGTGAGCTATTGGTGCAGCCCGCCGTGTTCGCGCTGGCGCGCGGCCTGATCGAGCGAAGCCACGAGCGCCTGGCCGATGCATCGCCGACGTACGAGCGTTTGGCCTGGGTGGCCGCCGTGCTGGCCTGCGTCAAGAACGATACGCAAGACGGTCGCAGTCTGGCCTGGCATCTGGGCAAGGCTGCCGGAGGCGAGCGCGAAGCCATGTCCGAGCGGCGCTTCAAGGCCATGCTGCGTTGTACGTCCTTGCCCGATCTGTGCACGCACTGGCGGCGCGCCGTGCAGCTGGCCAATGGCACGGCCGACGTGGCGCGCCTGGCCGATGACCTCTTGGCCTGGCAATTCGATTTGACGCAGGGCAAGCCGCGCGCCAGTGACGGCATTCGCTTTCACTGGGCCTTTGACTATTACCTGAGCGCCAAGGAGCAAGGCGAAGCCGCTCCGTCACTGCCCGCAGACAACGCATCCACCGAGGAGAACCATCCATGACCCGTTTCATTCAACTGCACACGCTGATTTCCTATCCGCCGGCCAACCTCAACCGCGATGACCTCGGCAACCCCAAGACTGCCAAGCTCGGCGGGGTGGATCGGCTGCGCATTTCCTCGCAAAGCCTCAAGCGCGCCTGGCGCACGTCGGAACTGTTCGAGCAAGTATTGGCGGGCAGCATTGGCACCCGTACCAAATTGTTGGGCAAAGAGCTTGTTTTTGATGTTTTGGTCGATGCAGGAATACCAGAGAAAAAAGCCTCTGAATGGAGCAACCAAATTGCCGCTGTTTACGGGAAGCTGGAAGAAACGAAAGATAGACCCTTCCAAATCAAACAGTTAGTGCACATCTCGCCAGAGGAGTTGCTAACTCTCCAGAATTTGGTGGCGACATTGGCTCGCGAGAAAAGGCCGCCTGAAGAAAAAGAACTGGACGCCCTTTTGCATGAACACACTGCCGTGGACATTGCCATGTTCGGCCGCATGCTGGCGGACAAACCTCATATGAATGGCGAGGCGGCGGTGCAAGTGGCCCATGCCATTGGCGTGCATGCCTCGGCCATCGAAGACGATTACTTCACCGCCGTGGACGACCTCAACAAAAAGAACTCAGGTTCAGGGCACCTTGACCAAGCTGGCTTTGCCGCCGCCGTGTTCTACCAATATGTCTGCATCGACCGCGACTTGCTGAAAAGCAACCTGGGCGGTGGTGATAAGGCCGAGGCGCTGACGCAAAAAGCCCTGCGCGCACTGGCGCAGGCGGTGCTGACCATCGGCCCCACCGGCAAGCAAAACAGCTATGCCAGCCGTGCCTACGCCCATTACGCACTGGCGGAAAAAGGCGCGCAGCAGCCGCGTTCGCTGTCGCTGGCCTTCGTCAAACCCGTGACGGGTGACGACTACCCCGGTGCGGCGACTGCCGCCTTGCAGCGCGTGCGCGACAACATGGATGCGGTGTATGGCGCCTGTGCCGATGCCCGCTGCGAGTTCGACGTGCTCGCCGGTAAAGGCTCAATGCAGGCCTTGCTGGACTTCATCGCGACGGATGATGGCGACGAGGCAAGGCCATGACCGACTATCTGCTGATGCGCCTGTACGGCCCTTTGGCCAGTTGGGGCGAAATCGCGGTCGGCGAGATGCGGCACTCAGCGGTGCAGCCTTCGCGCTCGGCGCTGCTGGGGCTTCTGGGTGCGGCGCTGGGCATTGAGCGCAGTGATGCCGAAGGCCAGCAGGCGCTGGCGGCAGGCTATCGCTTCGGCATTCAGCTGCTTGCCAGTGGCTCGCCACTGCGCGATTACCACACCATCCAGGTGGGCGAGCCGGGGCGCAAGGAACGTTTCCGCACGCGCCGGCAATCGCTGGCGGCGGACAAGGTTGGCACCCTCTTGTCGCAGCGGGAATACCGCTGCGACAGCATCGCCACCATCGCCATCGAAGCCCTGCCGCAAGCGCCGCACAGCCTGGCCGAGCTGGCACAAGCCCTGCGCCAGCCACGTTTTGTTCTGTATTTGGGGCGCAAATCCTGCCCCCTGGCCTTGCCGGTATTGCCGCAATTGGTGCAAGCCGAGCATTTGCACGCGGCATTTGCCGCGGCGCAGTTTCCTTCACCAATGGCGCTGCTGGACTACAAAACGCCCAGCCAAGACTGGCCCACGGCGCGGGATCGCCATGCCTTCGGGCTGGGACAGCTGCGCTATTACTGGGAAGAAGGCATGTCGCCAGGCATGCCCGCAGACTTTGACCACCCGCGGCATGACCAGCCCCTTTCCCGCAGCCGCTGGCAATTCGCCCCGCGCCGGGAATGGGTGGCGCTGGCAGAAGGAGACCCCGCCGCATGAGCCATTACTTTTCCCGGATGCGCCTGCTCCCCGGCCTGCATCAGAGCCCATGGCTGCGCGAGCTGGCCCGGCAGGGCGAGGCCTATCGCGACCATGCCCTGATCTGGCGGCTGTTCCCCGGCGATGGCCTGCCCAGAGACTTTCTCTTCCGCCGCCTGGACGATGCGCGCAGCTATTACATCGTGTCCGCCCGCCCGCCGGTGGACGCCGATGGCCTGTTCCAGATTCAGACCAAGCCCTACGCCCCGGCCCTGCAAACCGGCGAGACGCTGCGCTTTGACCTGCGTGCCAACCCGGTCGTCAGCCGCCGTCGCCCCGATGGTCGCGCCCAGCGCCACGACGTGCTGATGGATGCCAAACGCAGCGCCACGCCCGAACAGCAGGCCGCCCTGACGCAGCATCTGTACCAGGCCGGCCTGGATTGGCTGCTCAAACGCGCCCCGCACTGGGGTCTGCATATCGACCCGGACAGCGTGCTGCAAAAAGCCTATGTCCAGCACCGGTTGCGACGCAAAGGCCAAACCATTGAGTTCTCCAGCCTCGACTACCAGGGCATGGGCGAAGTCAGCGATGTCGATCAGCTGAAAACCGCCTTGCTCGGCGGTGTCGGCCACGCCAAGGGCTTTGGCTGCGGTCTGTTGCTGCTCAAGCGGATCTGATTTTTGACGCCCCATGCCCAGCCCGCTGCTGCCACCCCTCAAGCCTCTGCCGATGAAAGACCGCATCTCGATGATCTTCATCCAGTACGGCCAGATTGACGTGCTGGATGGTGCCTTCGTCGTCATCGACAAAAACGGCGTGCGCACCCACATCCCGGTCGGCTCGGTGGCCTGCATCATGCTGGAGCCGGGCACGCGGGTGTCGCACGCCGCCGCGCATCTGGCCGCTGTTGTCGGCACGCTGCTGGTTTGGGTAGGGGAATCCGGCGTGCGCCTGTACGCCAGCGGCCAGCCCGGCGGCGCCCGCGCCGACCGGCTGCTGTACCAAGCCAAGCTGGCAATCGATGATGAGCTGCGCCTGAAAGTGGTGCGCAAAATGTACGAGCTGCGCTTTGGCGAGGCGGCGCCCCAACGCCGCAGCGTGGAGCAATTGCGCGGCATCGAAGGCGCCCGCGTGCGCGAAACCTACAAACTGCTGGCTCGGCAATACGGCGTCAACTGGCGTGCGCGCAACTACGACCAGAAGGATTGGGACGCCGCCGACATCCCCAATCGCTGCCTGTCCGCAGCCACCGCCTGCCTCTACGGCATCACTGAAGCCGCCGTGCTGGCCGCAGGCTACGCCCCGGCCGTGGGCTTCATCCACACTGGCAAGCCGCTGTCTTTCGTGTACGACATTGCCGACCTGTTCAAATTTGAAACTGTCGTGCCGCTGGCGTTTCGTATCGCCGCCAAATCCCCCACGCAGCCCGAACGCGAAGTACGCCTGGCCTGCCGCGACCTGTTTCGCAGCAGCAAGCTGCTGGGGCGCATCATCCCCACCATTGAGGAAGTGCTAGCTGCTGGTGAAATCAGTCCGCTACAAGCCCCGCCCGAAGCCGTGCCGCCCGCCATCCCCAACCCCGAATCGCTGGGCGATGCCGGTCATCGCAGCCAGTAGCGATGGACAAGCGCCATGGCCTTTTTGACCGTCGTCACCGAAAACATCCCGCCCCGCCTGCGCGGCCGCCTGGCAATCTGGCTACTGGAAGTGCGCGCCGGCGTCTACATTGGCAACGTCTCGCGCCGCACCCGGGAAATGATCTGGCAACAACTCGAAGCCGGCCACGAAGATGGCAATGTCGTCATGGCCTGGGCCAGCCCGAACGAGTCCGGCTACGAATTCCAGACCCTCGGCCCCAACCGCCGCTTGCCAGTGGAATTTGACGGCCTGCGCCTGGTCGCCTTCCTGCCTGAACCTTCTGCTCTTTAAAAAGCTATAGATCGGTAGAATTGATCGGATTGATTTTTTTAATATAGATCAATCACTTACGAGAAGTGTGTTCCCCGCGCCAGCGGGGCTGAACCGGAGAAATTGCAATGAATGTTTGGGATCAGGTCGTGTTCCCCGCGCCAGCGGGGCTGAACCGTACAGGTAGCTCTTGACCGTCGAATTCATTTGGTGTTCCCCGCGCCAGCGGGGCTGAACCGCTTCCCAACTCGGTATTCCCGCCGAATTTGAGCGTGTTCCCCGCGCCAGCGGGGCTGAACCGGGCTGGGCCACCTCACCCTCAGCACCTACGAACGTGTTCCCCGCGCCAGCGGGGCTGAACCGGGCTGGTTGTTCAGCAGCGACGCTAGCTTGTGGTGTTCCCCGCGCCAGCGGGGCTGAACCGTCGTGGATCGTGAGCTCCTCGTCCGGGTTGCGGTGTTCCCCGCGCCAGCGGGGCTGAACCGGTTCCTGAGTCGGAGATTGAGTCCGCCATCAAGTGTTCCCCGCGCCAGCGGGGCTGAACCGATGATCCTCAGCAACCTAAAGAGTTAATTGTTGTGTTCCCCGCGCCAGCGGGGCTGAACCGGAGAGATGCGTTGCTTGTATTGGCTAGAACGCGTGTTCCCCGCGCCAGCGGGGCTGAACCGATAGGATGAGCAAACATAGGGATGCTTTGCTCGTGTTCCCCGCGCCAGCGGGGCTGAACCGTGCGGCAGGTGCCAATGGCAGCGGCGCGGCATGTGTTCCCCGCGCCAGCGGGGCTGAACCGGGTGCAGTTTGGCGAGCAGGCCAATTCGCAAAAGTGTTCCCCGCGCCAGCGGGGCTGAACCGTTGTCGCGGTCTTCGGTGCTGATTTCGACGGTGTGTTCCCCGCGCCAGCGGGGCTGAACCGGCGCGGCGCGCTATCTGGCGTGGCTCAAGCGCGTGTTCCCCGCGCCAGCGGGGCTGAACCGTCCTTGCCGCCCTCAAAGCCGCGCATGAGCGCGTGTTCTCCGCGCCAGCGGGGCTGAACCGGCAGCGGCCACCATGTCCAGCTTGCTCATGCCGTGTTCCCCGCGCCAGCGGGGCTGAACCGCGCGCTGACCAACCCGGATGCCGTCTTTGCGGGTGTTCCCCGCGCCAGCGGGGCTGAACCGCTCCAGCAGGCGTTGCGTGAGGGGCGGCGTGCGTGTTCCCCGCGCCAGCGGGGCTGAACCGCGGTGACGCGGCTATCAGCGTCGGCGATTCCGGTGTTCCCCGCGCCAGCGGGGCTGAACCGGGCAGGAAAGCGAAACCTGCACCGTCCAGTTGGTGTTCCCCGCGCCAGCGGGGCTGAACCGCGGTGGCGCTGGCCGCCCGCGGGGAGGTGCAGGTGTTCCCCGCGCCAGCGGGGCTGAACCGGCGGAGCCGGTGCCTGAGCCGCAACCGGCCAAGTGTTCCCCGCGCCAGCGGGGCTGAACCGTCCGATTTCTACGGCCTCACCCGCCAGCCCGGGTGTTCCCCGCGCCAGCGGGGCTGAACCGTAAGCTGTTCCAGGTTCGAATCCTGGTGGTCGGTGTTCCCCGCGCCAGCGGGGCTGTGTATGGACCGGAGACATAGGTAACAGGAGTACGAAGACATAGGTGACACTTTTCCCGTCGAATTGACGGAGTAAGCCTGTGCCTTGGAG
>RQYR01000021.1 GCA_003859965.1 Comamonadaceae bacterium OH2545_COT-014
GCAGTTGCCCGTCGCCAGCATGGTGACCACGCCGGTATTGGCATCAACGGTGCAAACGCCGGGCGTGGTGCTGGCGTATTGCAGCGGCTGACCCGACGCGCCGCCGGTGACGCCGTTCAGCGCATAGGTGGCGTTGGCGGCAAAAGGTGGCACAGGCGCTTGCGCCGGCACAGTGATGGTTTGCGCGGCGCGCTGGATGCTGATGTCTTGCGTGACAGCCGGGGCAGCCGTGTGGCCGTTGCCGCCATCCTGATTGGCTTGCACGGTGCAAGTGCCCGCCGCCAGCATGGTGACGCTGCCGGAGTTGTTCACCGCGCAGACGGCCGGGGTTTGGCTGGTGAACGTGACAGGTTGGCTCGATGGGCCGCCCTTCACGCCCGTCAGCGTGAAAGTGTTGCCAGGCGCGGGGGCGAAAGTTTGCGCCGGCTGGGGCGGGAAGGTGATGGTTTGCGCGGTCTTGCAATGCGCGCTGTTGCGCAGTGCCAGTGTGGCCTTGGCGAATTCAAGGCGCTGTGCGGGAAAGGGCGCGGCATCGGAAGGCCCGAAGTGGGTGGTATCGCCCGTGAACAGCACGCAAGCGCCTGCGCCGTTGTTGGCGGAGGCCTGGGGCACGAACAAGCTGTAGGCCGATGTGGTGGAGCCGGGCGCGGGCATGGCGCCCAGGTCATGCCGCAGATACACGGCGTTCTCGGCGGGCACGCCGCTGACGGGGCGATAGTCTTCGCCGCGCAGATGGGGCGCTAGTGCGGGGTTGGAGAAAAAGCCCTGGTAAGCCGAC
Organism: Comamonadaceae bacterium OH2545_COT-014; assembly: GCA_003859965.1. Lineage (GTDB taxonomy): Bacteria > Pseudomonadota > Gammaproteobacteria > Burkholderiales > Burkholderiaceae_C > Ottowia. The sequence continues at coordinate 779 of RQYR01000021.1, forward strand.
TGGGTGTTGAGCGGCAGGGTGGAGCCGGTGGATTGGTATTGCTTGGCGTCCGCGGCCAGATTCCAGCCGGTCAGGGGCTTGAGGACTTGGTCAACCAGACGCTCCACGTTTTGCGTGTTGCGGGTGGAGCCGTCGCAGCAGCCGTCCACCAGGAACACAAAGGCCAGCCCGTCGTGCGGACGCTTCATCAGGGCCTGCTTGAGCGAATCCACTTTCTGATCGGTAATTTTGTCGAGCGAGGCAGCGACCACCACCACATCCTGGCCAGCAAACGAGGCGGAATCGATGCTCAAGAACTCGCTGAGCGTGCCCCGCTGGTGCGTGACTTTGGCCCCGGCGCCTTCATAGGCTTGCTGGATTTGCTGCAAGAGCTGCGGACTCGTTCCCAACTGTTCGTTGGTGGACAGCATCAGCACGTTTTGAGCCTGCACGGCATGGCTGGCACTGAAAAGGGTGAGAGGCAGAAGAATTTTTCTGGCGGTGACTTTCATGGGTGAGAACAACAAAGGGGCCGTCAAGCGGCCCCGTTCCAAATTACAAAGAGTAGTAATTTTAATTACTTTGCCGCAAGGTCTGCACCACGGGCCGGGTCAGCACCTCGCGCAGCCCCCACCAGCCGGCGGCCAGGGCCAGCGCGGCGCCTGCGGCGGCGCCGGCCAGGGGCACCCAGAAAGGCATGGCCCAGCTGAAGTCGAACACGTGGCGCGCCATGACCCAGCCCATGGCGCTGGCCACGGCGCTGGCCAGCAGCCCGGCCAGCAGGCCGGCGCCAGCCAGTTCGGTGCGCTGCACCTGCGCCAGCAGGGCGGCCGGGGCGCCCAAGGCGCGCATGATGGCGAACTCGCGCGCGCGTTCCTCGCGCGTGGCGGTGACAGCGGCGAACAGCACCACCAGCCCTGCCGCCAGCGTGAATCCGAACAGAAACTCCACCGCGCGGATCACCTGCGCCAGCACGCGCTGCACCTGCGCCAGGGTGCTGCTCATGTCCACGCTGGTGATGTTGGGAAACTGGCGCACCAGCGCGTTGTCGAAACCCGGCGTGTCGGGGGCGCGGTAGGCGGCCAGCCAGGTGGCGGGCACGTCGTCCATGCGGCTGACGGGGAACATGACGAAGAAGTTGGCGTGCAGCGAGCTCCAGTCCACCTTGCGCAGCGAGGTGATGCGCGCCTCGTGCGGCATGCCCGCGATGTCGAACGTGAGGCGGTCGCCCAGCTTCAGGCCCAGGGTGTCGGCCAGGCCGGCTTCCACGCTGGCGGCGCCGGCTTCTTCGGCCAGCCAGCGGCCCGCCGTGACCTCGTTGTGCACGGGCCGCTGGGCGGCGTGCGAGAGGTTGAACTCGCGTTCCACCAGGCGGCGGGCGCGGTCGTCGGCATAGTGCGCGGCGGAAACGGCCTGGCCGTTGATGGCGGTCAGGCGGCCCCGGATCATGGGATACCAGTCGTAGGCAGGCACGCCTGCGGTTTTCAGCGCCGCCTGAAAGGCTGCGCCCTGCTCGGGCAGGATGTTGATGACGAAGCGGTTGGGCGCATCCGCCGGGGTGGCCTGGCGCCAGCCGTCGATGAGGTCGGTGCGCAGCAACACCAGCAGCACCAGCGCCATCAGCCCCACGGCCAGGCTGCTGACCTGCACCACGGCGTAAACCGGGCGCGCCGCCATCTGGCGCGTGGCCAGCACCAGCCAGCGCGGCGCGGTGGCGTCATGCACCAGGCGGCGTAGCAACCACAGCGCGCCGCGCGCCAGCAGTGCGAACAGCAAAGCCGCGCCGGCAAAGCCGCCCACGGCGATCAGGCCCAGCTTCGCGTCACGGCTGACGGCCAGCAGCAGCGCGGCAAAGCCTGCCATGCCCAGCCCCAGCACGGCCAGCGGGGCGGCTTTCAGCTGGCCCACGTCGCGGCGCAGCACGCGCAGCGGTGGCACGCGCGCCAGTTGCAGCACGGGCGGCAGGCCAAAGGCCGCCAGTAGGGTCAGGCCTACGCCCAGTCCCAGCAGCAGGGGCCATGCGCCGGGCGGTGGCAGCGTGGTGTCCACCAGCCCGGCCAGCAGCCATACGAAGATGTGGTGCAGGGCATAGCCCAGCGCCACGCCCGCCGCGCTGGCGGCCAGCCCGGCCAGCAGGAATTCCGTGGCGTAGGCGCCAGCCAGGGTGCGCTGGGGCAGGCCCAGCACGCGCAGCAGGGCGGAGGCATCCAGCTGCCGCGCGGCGAAGGCGCGCGTGGCCAGGGCCACGGCCACGGCGGCCAGCAGCGCGGTCAGCAGCGCGGTCAGGCTCAAGAACTTTTCGGCGCGCGCCAGGGTTTGCTGCATTTCGGGGCGGCCACTGTCCAGCGATTCCAGCCGCACGCCGCGCGCCGGGCTGGGCTGGTCGCCGGTGTCCGCGCCGGCGGTGGCGGGCGGTTGCAGGCGCGCCTGGGCCCAGGCCGTGAATTGGCGCACGGCCGCGTCTGGCCCCGCCACGGCCAGACGCCAGGTGATGCGGCTGGCCGGTTGCACCAGGCCGGTGGCGGGCAGGTCACTGGCGTGAATCATCACGCGCGGGGCAAAGCTCATGAAGGCGCTGCCGCGGTCTGGCTCCAGCGTGATCACGCGGGCCAGGGCGAAGGTGGCATCGCCCAGCAGCAGCGCGTCGCCCACTTTCAGGCCCAGGGCGTCCAGCAGCGCGGCGTCGGCCCAGGCTTGGCCGGGGGCTGGAATGTCGCCCGTGGCGCCATCGGGCGCGCCGGGGGCGGCGGCTACGCGCAGGCGGCCGCGCAACGGGTAACCCGTGTCCACGGCCTTGAGCGCCACCAGGCGGCTGGCGCCGCCCAGGGCGTCGGGCGCGCGGCTCATGGTGGGAAAGCTGAGCGTGAGGGCGCTTTGCAAACCCAGCGCCTCGGCCTGCTGCCGCCAGGCGGTTTCAGGCGCGTGGTCGCTCACGACCACGGCATCGCCGCCCAGCAGCTGGCGCGCGTCACGCTGCAAACCCGCTTGCAAGCGGTCGGCAAAAAAGCCCACGGTGGTCAGGGCGGCTACGGCCAGCAGCACGGCCAGCATGAGCAGGCGCAATTCACCTGCGCGCAGGTCGCGCCACAGGCTGCGCCAGCCCAGTACGAGAAAAGAAGGCGTCATGGCGTGCAACCTTAGCAAAAACCGTCTTTCGCAAGGGCTGGCGCGCGAGCCGGGTGGCCATGAAAAGCCATACGGCAGTGCGGGCTTTTCAAGGATTTTTGGGGACGTTGAAGCGTTGCACGGCGATTGAAAGGAGTGTGTGAAACGGGAATGATTCTTTTTGTCTGGGCGTTGAATCTGGATTCAAAACAGGCCGCCAAATGAATATCGCCGTGCGATAGGCCTTGGAAAATCAAGCGGCCCGTATGAATGCGAATTCATTTTGTTTGCAACCTGGGGCGGGCCAGCCGTTCCGAAAGATGTTTGTTTTCACGGCCAGCCCGTGCCGCAGGCCGCGCGGCGCGGTTAGCCCCGCCGCCTTGGCTGGGGCTGCACGCGGCAGGCGCAGCCATTACACTTGCGCTGTTTTGATTGAATATGCCCACGCGGCAAAAAAGGAGTTTCAAACCATGCAAGGCGATAAAAAAGCCATCGGTTTTCTGCAAGCCCAGCTCAAGAATGAGCTGACGGCCATCAACCAGTATTTCCTGCATTACCGCATGCTGAAAAACTGGGGGCTGGACAAGCTGGCGAAGAAGGAATACAGCGAATCCATCGGCGAGATGAAGCATGCCGACGAATTGATGGACCGCATCTTCATGCTGGACGGCCTGCCCAATCTGCAAGACCTGGGCAAGCTGAATGTGGGCGAAAACGTGCCTGAAATCCTGGCCTGCGACCTGAAGCTGGAGCAGGCCGCCCAGGCCACGCTCAAGGAGGGCATTGCCCACTGCGAGTCTGTGCGTGATTACGTTTCGCGTGATTTGCTCAAGCGCATCCTGGACGACACGGAAGAGCACATCGACTTTCTCGAAACCCAGATTGGCCTGATCGAGAAAGTGGGCTTGCAGAACTACCTGCAAAGCCAGATGGGCGAGGTTGATTAAGGCACGGCTTCATGGCTGGGCTTGCGGGGCGGCGCTGCGCGCGCGCCTGCGGCCACTTGGAAGGGACGTGGAATGGGCCACGTCCCTTTTTTTCATGCCGGTCTGTCAGAGTGGCTGCTCCGGTTGCCCCCGCGCGGCGGTAGGGCGCGGCAGAGCGGGCCGCGGGATTCACGCCGGCGCGATCCACGCCAGCGAGTCGCCTTGCCGCTGCACGAAGCCTCGCCCCACTTTCAGGTGCAGCCGGTGGCCGCGTGTGGTGCAGGCGGCAATCTGGTCCAGCAGCTCGGTCAGTTGCGCGTTGCTGGGCGTGGCGCCGTGCGTGCTGCTCAACCAGTGGCGCAGCAAATTGGCCTGGCGCGGGCGCGAGAAGGCCTGAATCCGAGCCACGGCCGGGGGCACGCCGCAAGCCGCCAAGTCTTGCGAGGCCACTTCCGCCAGCACTTGCTGGGCCTGCGCAGCATGGGTTGCGCTGCGGGCGAAAGTGGTGCGAAAAGCGGGCAGCGCCGCCTCCAGCGCGGGCAACAGCATGGACCGGATGCGGTTGCGCGTGAAGCGCGGGCTGGCGTTGCTGGGGTCATCCACCCAGTCTTCACCGCGCGCTTGCAGCCATGCGCGAAGGGCGGCGCCGGGCACGCCCAACAGCGGGCGGGCATAAGCCAGACGGCCGCGCCGCCAATGGGCGGGCATCGCGGCCAGCCCGGGCAGGCCCGCGCCGCGCGAGAGCGCGAGCAGCACGGTTTCCACCTGGTCATCGGCGTGCTGCGCCAGGGCAATGGTTTGCACGGGGGGCAGGCCGTCAGCGGCGGGGCTTTCTTGCGCCATGGCCGCCAGTGCCTCGTAGCGGCGTGCGCGGGCCGTGGCTTCCGGGCTGTCGCCAGGGGCGTGCCGGGCGTTTACGCGCTGCACGCGCAGCGGCACCTTCAGGCGAGCGCACAGGCGGGCGCAGTGGCGTTCAAAGCCGTCCGCCGCGTCCTGCAAGCCGTGATGCACGTGCAGCGCCACCACCTGGCCCGGCCAGCGCGCGGCGCAGGCCAGCAGCAGCGCGGTGGAATCGGCCCCGCCGGAAACGGCCACGCCCAGCGGCAAGGCCGGCCTGCTGGCGGCCCAGAGGGCCAGTGCGGCATCGACCTGGGCAGGATCGGCCGGGGCGCGTGGCGCAAGGGCAGGGGAGTGGGGCATGGGTGAACTAGCGGGGCGGGGGCCGGGAAAAGCCGGCACGGGCGTAAGAAAGCAGCCAGCGCGGGCCGAGGCGGGCGATGGCAGGCCATGAGATGCCGCGCATTGTCGCCGCGCCCCTTGGGTGCTTCACAATGCGCGATGGCTCCGTGCACCTTGATTCTTGCCCGCCTTCCGCTGTCTGACGGTTTTCTGCCATGCCTTTGCACCCCGACCGCGCCCTGCCGCTTGACGGCGCCAGCAATTTCCGTGATTTGGGCGGCTACCCTGCCGCAGGCGGGCGCTGCACGCGCTGGCGGCGGCTGTTCCGGGCCGATCACCTGGGCGCGCTGACGCCGGGGGATGCAGCCACGCTGCGCACGCTGGGCGTGGCACGCACGGTGGACTTTCGCGCCACGCCCGAGCGCGCGGCCCGCCCCTATGCGCTGCCCGGCGTGGTGCAGCATGCGCTGCCCATTGAGCCAGCCGTGACGCGCCACCTGCAGGCGCTGCAGCGGCAGGGGCGCGCCGTCACGCCCGCCGTCATGGCCAGCCTCATGCAAGACACTTACCGTGCCTTTGTGCATGACAACACGGCCGCCTTTGCCGGGCTGTTCGAGCGGCTGATGGAAAGCGATGATCCCCTGGTGTTTCACTGCACCGCAGGCAAGGACCGTACGGGCTTGGCGGCGGCCTTGGTGCTGCTGGCGCTGGAGGTGCCGCGCGAGGTGGTCATGCAGGATTACCTGCTGACCAACCAGCTCTACCGCATGCCGCCTTTGCAAGACCACCCGCTGCTGCCACGCGCCGCGCAAGAAGTGTTGTGGCGGGTGCAGCACGGGTTTTTGCAGGCGGCGCTGGATGCCGTGGACGCCCAGCCGGGCGGCGCCGATGGCTGGCTGCGCCGCGCCCTGGGCCTGGGCGCGCCGGAACGCCGCCGCCTGGCCGCGCTGTACCTGGACTGACATAGGCCCGGAGCGGACTGGGCCACGGCGGCGGCCGTGCGGCCCGCGCCGGAGCTGCCGGGCGCGGAGACTTTGAACCGGCGCTTATTCCAGCTTGGCGCCAGAGGCCTTGACCACTTGCGCCCAGCGCTTGATTTCTTCGCGGATGAGCTGGGCGAACTGCGGGCCGGTCACGTTGGGGAAAGAGGCGCCCTGCTTGCGCCACACGGCCTGCGCCTCCTCGCCTTGCACGCATTGGCGCAAGATGTCGATGGCGGCCTGCTGCGCCTCGGCGGGCATGCCCTTGGGGGCCCAGATGCCGTACCAGGTGCTGACCTTGTAGTCGGGCAGGCCCACCTCAGCGGCGCTGGGCACATCGGGAATGGCGGGGTTGCGCTGGTTGCCCGCCACCATCAGCGCCTTGATGCGGCCGCCCGCGATGTGGCCGGCCGAAGAGCCCAGGCCGTCGAAATTCATGTCCACGTTGCCGGCAATCAGGTCTTGCAGCGCGGGGCCGGCGCCGCGGTAGGGAACGTGGATCACGTCGGCGCCGGTCTGGATCTTGAACAGCTCGCCCGCCAGGTGGTGCACCGATCCTGCGCCCGCCGAGGCGTAGTTGAGCTTGCCGGGGTTTTTGCGGATCAGCTCCAGAAAAGCCTGGTAACTGCCGGTATCTGCACGCTTGCTGTTGACCACCAGCACCTGCGGCACGCTGGCCACCTGGATCAGGGGCACGAAGTCTTTTTCAATGTCGTAATCCAGCCGGGGGTACATGCTGGGGGCGATCATGTGGTGCGCGCCGCCCATGAACAGGGTGTAGCCGTCGCCCGGCGCCTTGGCCGCCACCGATGCGCCCAGCGTGCCGCCCGCGCCGCCGCGGTTGTCCACCACCAGTGTTTTGCCCGTGACTTTGCTGAACTGCGCGGCCAGCGGGCGGGCAAAGGCGTCGGTGCCGCCGCCGGCGGGAAAGGGCACCACCAGCGTGACAGGCTTGGCCGGCCAGGCGCTGCTGGCGGCCGCGCGGGCGGCCAGCGGCCAGGCGCTCCAGGCGGCGCAAGCGCCCACGGTGGCGGCCAGTGCGTGACGGCGGTTGGGCAAACGTGACATGCGAAGCTCCTAACAAGTAGTCATGAACGTTGCGCATGATGCGGGCTGGAGCCACCGCTGCGGATTGGTGTTTGCCCCCAATGCCGGAGCCGCCGGGTTGGGCACGTGCTTCTGGTTGGTTTGTTTTTGATAGCAAAAAAGTCAATAGGGATGTGCCTTGAAGGCATTTTTGTTTCACGCTTTGGGGCGGCATGTGCGGTCAAGGGCGGTTTGCCGTGCGAGCGGGGCTGTGCATGGGCCTGCCTGCATCCATGCCCCGGCCGCCTGGGCGCGGGATGATGGTTTTCATGGAGGAGGGCGGGCGCAGGCGCTCCGTACAATTCGATACCGATACGCGAGGCCAACTGGCGCGCGGAGTCCGTGCGCGCGGGCGGCCCAGGCGGGGTGCCCGGCGTCGTTTTACGTCCGGGGTGGCGCGGCACGCGGCGCCGCTGGCTCCCAACTGGCTTTCTCCATGCAAGCACTCCTGAAGTTTTCGCGGGCCATCGACTGGCTCAACGCCCAGGTGGGCAAATACGTGATCTGGCTCATTTTCGCGGCCACCCTCATCAGCGCGGGCAATGCGGTGGTGCGCAAGCTGTTCAACACCAGCTCCAACGGCCTGCTGGAAATCCAGTGGTATCTGTTTGCGTGGGCCTTTCTGGCGGCGGCAGGCTACACGCTGCTGCACCGCGAGCATGTGCGCATTGACGTGCTCAACAGCCGCCTGTCCAAGCGCGCGCAGGTGTGGATCGACATCATCGGCTTCGCCTTCTTTCTCACGCCGCTGTGCCTGGTGGTGCTGTACCTGGGGGTGCCGGTGGTGCTGGAGAAGATGCAATCGGGCGAGATGTCGGGCAACCCCGGCGGGCTGATCCGCTGGCCGGTGTGGCTGGCGCTGCCGGTGTCGTTCACGCTGCTGCTGCTGCAAGGCTGGTCGGAGCTGATCAAGCGCGTGGCCTTCCTGCGCGGCCAGGGGCCAGACCCGATGGGCCGCTTGCCCGATGCGCAGCATGAGGAGGCGCTGGCCCAGGCGCTGCGCGCCGAGCAGGAGGCCGCGCCGGCGGCCGCCGTTACCTCGGATGCGCCGGCGCCCCGCGCTTCCTGAACCCCCTCACTGGCGCTAGGCACGCACGAGGCAAGGCAAATACATCATGGAATTCATCGTCGCCAACTACGCCCCCATCATGTTCGCGGGGCTGATCTGCTTTTTGCTGCTGGGCTTTCCGGTGGCTTTCAGCCTGGGCGCCTGCGGGCTGTTCTTTGGCTTTCTGGGCATTGAGCTGGGGGTTTTTCCCTCCTCCGTGCTGGCCTGGCTGCCGCAGCGGCTGATTGGCATCATGGCCAACGACACGCTGCTGGCCGTGCCCTTTTTCACGCTGATGGGGCTGGTGCTGGAGCGCAGCGGCATGGCCGAGGACCTGCTGGAAACTGTGGGCCAGGTGTTCGGCCCGCTGCGCGGCGGGCTGGCGCTGGCGGTGATCTTCGTGGGTGCGCTGCTGGCGGCCACCACGGGGGTGGTGGCGGCCTCGGTCATCTCGATGGGGCTGATTTCGTTGCCCATCATGCTGCGCTACGGCTATGACCGGCGCCTGGCCTCGGGGGCCATTGCGGCCTCGGGCACGCTGGCGCAGATCATTCCGCCCTCGCTGGTGCTCATCATCATGGCCGACCAGGTGGGCCGCAGCGTGGGCGACATGTACCGCGGCGCCTTCGTGCCCGCCTTCATGCTGGTGGGGCTGTACGTGCTGTACGTGTTCTTCCTGGCCGTGTTCCGGCCGCAGCAGGTGCCCGCGCTGCCGCCGGAGGCGCGCACTTTCCGCGAGCCCAACGGCAGCAGCGGCTACCCCTCGCTGATCGTGCTGATGGCGCTGTCCATCGGCGCGGCGGTGTTGCTGGCGCAGAACATGCCGGCCGTGCACAGCTGGTGGCAGGGCCAGCCGGTGCAAAGCGTGCCCACCGACGAGAAAGTGGTGGTGGCCGCCTGCGGCGGCGTGGCGCTGGCGCTGCTGATTGCCCTTATCAACCGCGCGACCGGGCTGGGCCTGCTGTCGCGCCTGGCCGAGCGCGTGACCTTTGTGCTCATCCCGCCGCTGCTGCTCATCTTCCTGGTGCTGGGCACCATCTTCCTGGGCGTGGCCACGCCCACCGAAGGCGGGGCCATGGGCGCGGTGGGCGCGCTCGTCATGGGCTTTGCGCGGCGGCGGCTGAACTGGCCGCTGCTCAAGCAGGCGCTGGCGGCCACCACCAAGCTGGCCTCGTTCGTCATGTTCATCCTGATCGGCGCGACCGTGTTCGGCCTGGTGTTCCAGGCGGCCGATGGCCCGGTCTGGGTGGAGCATTTGATGAGCGATCTGCCCGGCGGCCAGGTGGGTTTTCTGATTTTGGTGAACGTCATGATCTTCTTCCTGGCGTTCTTCCTCGACTACTTCGAGCTGTCCTTCATCGTCGTGCCGCTGCTGGCGCCAGTGGCGGACAAGCTGGGCATCGACCTGGTCTGGTTCGGCGTGCTGCTGGCGGTGAACATGCAGACCTCGTTCCTGCACCCGCCGTTTGGCTTCGCGCTGTTCTTTCTGCGCTCGGTGGCGCCTGACAAGCCGTATGTGGACCGCGTGACGGGCAAGGTCATGCAGCCGGTGACCACCATGCAGATCTACAAGGGCGCGGTGCCCTTCCTGCTGATCCAGCTCGTCATGGTGGGCGTGCTCATCGCCTTCCCGCAGCTGGTGACGGGCAACCTGGACGCCAAGGTCAATGTGGATCTGGATGCCGTGGCCGAGCAGATGCGCCAGAGCCTGGGCGGAGAGGCCAGCGACGACGGCTGGGGCAGCAGCGGCGGCTATGGCGATGGCGCGGATGGCGGCGGCATGTCAGCGCCAGGCGGTGACGCAGCGCCTGCCCCGGCCGCCACCGAGAGCGGCGGCGCCGAGAGCTACGGCAGCGACGACCCGCTGAAGGCGCTGCAGGAGTCGCTGCAAAAGCCTTGACGCGAGGCGGCAGCGCTGGCCAGGGCCTGCCTGCCGTCACTTGCCCACAAAAAAGCCGCCCTCAAGAGGGCGGCTTTTTGCATGGCGTGGGGCATGTGTCCGGCCCATGGGCCGGACAGGCCACTTACAGCTTCACGCTGTTGATGTACTGGTTGTACGGGAACTCGGAGAAGCGGTTCCACAGGATCTGGTCGCGCTGGAAGGCGCGCATGTCCTCATAGACCTTCTTGAATTCGGGCGACTTGGCGCTGTGCTCGGCATACACCTCCAGCGATGCCTTGAAACCCGCGTCCATGACCGACTTGGGGAACAGTTTGAGCTGCGTCTTGTTGGCCACCAGACGCTTGAGCGCCTGCGGGTTCAGCGCCTGGTAGCGGGCCGTGGTTTCGATGGCCGCGACGTCGGCCGCAGCATGCACGATGGCCTTGTGCTCGGCCGACAGCTTGCCAAACGCCTTGTTGTTGATGAAGAACTCCAGCTGCGCGCTGGCTTCCCACCAGCCGGGGTAGTAGTAAAAGGGCGCCACCTTGTTCAGGCCCAGCTTCTCGTCGTCATACGGGCCCACGAACTCGGCCGCGTCCAGCGTGCCCTTTTCCAGCGCCTGGTACACGTCGCCCGCGGGCATGTTCTGCGCCACCACGCCCAGCTTGGCCATGGTTTCACCGAACACGCCGCCGCCCAGGCGCATCTTCAGACCCTTGAAATCCTCCGGCGACTTGATTTCCTTGCGGTACCAGCCGCCCATTTGCGTGCCGGTGTTGCCGGCGCTCTTGGTGTGGAAGTTGTACTTGGCGAAGAAGTCGTTGAGCAGCTTGCCGCCGTTGCCCTGGCGCTTCCAGGCGTCGATTTGCAGCGTGGTCAGGCCGAAGGGCACCGCGCAGCTGAAGGCGAACACGGGGTCCTTGCCGGTGAAGTAGTAGGAGGCGCTTTGCGCGATCTCGATGGTGTCGTTCTGCAGGGCATCGACCACGCCGAAGGCGGGCATCAACTCGCCTGCCGGGTGCACCGACACTTCGAACTTGCCGCCCGAAAGGGCCTTGACCGTTTTCGAGAAGGTTTCGGCGCTGCCGAAAAGCGTGTCCAGCGATTTGGGAAAGCTGGATGCCATGCGCCAGCGCACGGCGGCCTGTGCATGCACGGCCGGGGCGGCGCCAGCGGCCAGCACGCCCGCGATACCAGCGTGCTTGATGAGGGAACGTCGATCCATGAGGCTATTTCTCCTGTTCTGAAAATGTGTCGGCAAGTAAGCGACTGCGCAGTTTAACGGTGCGGCCAAGCGGGCATTCCTCAGGAATTTACCTATGCCGCCGGCGTTGGTCGGACGCCGTCAGGCGGGCGCTTGCGGCGTGCCGAAGCGCTGGCGCACGGCCGCTTCGATGCCGGGCGCGTCCAGCCCCTGCATGGCCAGCAGCCGGGCCGGATCGCCATGGTCAATGAAGGCATCCGGCAGGCCCAGGTGAAGCACGGGGCGTACCAGGCGCATGGCCTGCAGCGCCTCGGCCACGGCGCTGCCGGCGCCGCCCATCACGCTGCCTTCTTCCACGGTCACGATGGCTTCATGTCCTTCGGCTACGGTGCGCAGCAAATTCAGATCCAGCGGTTTGGCCCAGCGCATGTTGACCACGGTGGCGTTCAGCGGCTCGGCGGCTTGCAGGGCCGGGTAGAGCAGGGTGCCGAAGGCCAGGATGGCGATGCGCTGGCCCTGGCGGCGGATTTCGCCTTTGCCAAAGGGCAGCGCGTCCAGGCTGTCCAGCGGTGTAGCGCCTACCCCTGCGCCGCGTGGGTAACGCACGGCCACGGGGTGGTTTTGCCCGTAGGCGGCGCTCAGCAGCTGGCGGCATTCGCGCTCGTCAGCCGGGCAGGCCACGCTCATGTTGGGGATGCAGCGCAGATAGGCGATGTCGTAGTTGCCGGCGTGGGTGGCGCCATCGGCGCCCACCAGGCCCGCGCGGTCGAGTGCAAAGACGACGGGCAGGTTTTGCAGTGCCACGTCGTGGATGAGCTGGTCGTAAGCGCGCTGCAAGAAGGTGGAATAGATGGCCACCACGGGCTTGAGCCCTTCGCACGCCAGACCGGCGGCAAAGGTGACGGCGTGCTGCTCGGCAATGCCCACGTCGTAGTAGCGGCCCGGATACCGCTGGTGAAATGCGACCATGCCCGAGCCTTCGCGCATGGCCGGGGTGATGCCGACGAGCCGCTCGTCCTGCGCGGCCATGTCGCACAGCCACTGGCCGAACACCTGGGTGAACGTCTGCTTCGGGGGGGTGGCGGGTTTGACCAGCCCCACGGCAGGGTCGAACTTGCCGGGGCCGTGGTAGGCCACGGGGTCGGCCTCGGCCAGCTTGTAGCCCTGCCCTTTCTTGGTGACGACGTGCAGAAACTGCGGCCCGGCCTGGCGCGCCATCAGGTCGCGGATGTTTTCCAGCGTGGGAATGAGGGAGTCCAGGTCATGCCCATCAATGGGGCCCACGTAATTGAAGCCGAATTTCTCGAACAGGGTGGCATGCGCCACTACGCTCTTGGCGCCTTGCTCCAGCCGCTTGGCCAGCTCGAACAGCGGGGGCACGGGGCCCAGCATGGTGCGGCCCACCTGCTTGGCGGCGGCGTAGAACTGGCCGCTCATCAGCTGCGCCAGGTAGCGGTTGAGCGCGCCCACCGGCGGGCTGATGGACATGTCGTTGTCGTTGAGTACCACCAGCAGGCGTGCGTCGCGCTCCACGCCGGCGTTGTTCATGGCCTCGAAGGCCATGCCGGCGGTCATGGCGCCATCGCCAATGATGGCGACCGCCTTGCGCTCCTCGCCCTTCTGGCGCGCGGCCAGGGCCATGCCCAGGGCCGCGGAAATGCTGGTGGACGAATGCGCGGTGCCAAAGGCGTCGTACTCGCTTTCGTCGCGCTTGGGAAAGCCCGACAGGCCGTCCAGCTGGCGCAGCGTGGGCATGCGTTCGCGCCGGCCCGTGAGGATTTTGTGCGGATAGGTTTGGTGGCCCACGTCCCAGACGAGCCGGTCGTGGGGCGTGTCAAAGACGTAATGCAGCGCGATGGTCAGCTCCACCGTGCCCAGGTTGGAGCTGAGATGGCCCCCGGTTCGGGAGACGTTGTCGAGCACGCAGGCGCGCACCTCGTCGGCCAGTTGCTTGAGCTGTGCGCGTGAGAGGGCGCGCAGGTCGGCGGGGCTTTGAATGGTTGGCAGCAGATTCGTACTCATGTCAGTGCTTGGGCTCCATGGCGCCTGGGCGCGGCGCAAAGGCGGCGGGGCCGGGGGGCAAGGCAGGTGGCACGGCCCTCATTTCTCGCGTTGAATCACCAGATCGGCCAGGGCGCGCAAGTGCTGCACGCGCGGCAGACCGCTGGCATCCAGCGCGTGATGGGCCTGGCGGCACAGCTCGGCGGCCAGTGCTTGCGAGGCTGGCAGGCCCAGCAGGGAAACGTAGGTGGGCTTGTCGGCGGCGGCATCCTTGCCGGCGGTTTTGCCAAGCAGGGCCGAGTCGGCCGTGACGTCAAGAATGTCGTCCACCACCTGAAACGCCAGCCCCAGGGCGGCGCCATAGTCGGCCAGGGCCGCGCGTGCCGCCGCCAGGCCGGGCGCGGCGGCGCAGGCGGCGCCCATGCTCACGCTGGCTTGCAGCAAGGCGCCGGTTTTGCGCCGGTGCATGGCGCGCAGCTCAGGCTCCGTCAGGGGCTGGCCCACGCTGGCCAGGTCAATGGCCTGGCCGCCCGCCATGCCGTCGGCGCCAGCGGCGCGCGCCAGCAGCCGGCACAGGCTGGCCTGCATGGCGGCGGGAATGGCGCTGTCTTCGGGCGTGAGCAGCTCGAACGCCAGCGCCTGCAGGGCGTCGCCCGCCAGCAGCGCCTGGGCTTGGCCAAAGCGCACGTGCACGGTGGGCTTGCCACGGCGCAGCACGTCGTTGTCCATGCAGGGCATGTCGTCATGCACGAGCGAGTAGGCATGGATCAGCTCCACCGCACAGGCGGCGCGCAAGGCGGCTTCGGCCTGGGCGGCGGGCGGTGCGGGCGTGGGGGGGGTGTCGCTGTCGCTGGCGCTGCCGGGCGCGGACTGCACGGCCTCGGCGGCGGCCAGAACCAGCAGCGGGCGCAGGCGCTTGCCGCCGTCCAGCACCGCATAGCGCATGGCTTCGCCCAGGCCGGCCGGGGCGTCGGCGGGCACCCAGGTGTGCAAAGCCTGTTCCACGCGCGCCAGCTGCGCGGACTGCCATGCGGCGAAGGGCTCCGGGCAGGCGGCGGCGCTCATGCCTCGTCCTCCGGCAACCAGGGCTTGAGCACGCCGTTGTCCAGGCGCTTGACCTGCTCTTCCACGGTTTGCAGGCGCTCGCGGCAGTGGGCCAGCAAGGCCGCGCCGCGCTGGTAGTGGCTCAGCAAGTCTTCCAGCGGCAGCTGGCCGGATTCCAGGTCGTCAATGATGCGCTCAAGCTCGGCCACGGCCTCGCTGTAAGTGGCGGGCAGGGCGGGTGATTGGGCGCTGGCGGCGGGCTTGCGGGGCATGAAGCGGCTCGTGGGGAAAGCGCGCCATTTTAGGTGTAGGAGGCTGCATGAGGCGCGCCGGGGCATGCCGTGTGAATGCCGTGCCGGGCCGCGCCAGGCCGTGCGTGTAGGCCAAGACCCCATGTGCCCAGAGGGGCTGGGCGGCTACAATGGCCGGTTCCCTCGCCGCGTGTGGCGCGGCGGCGGTTCGCGCGTCTTTTCAATCTTCGGATGTCAAGCGCTTACTTCCTGCCCCTTCATAGGGGGAGTCTCTTGAGGTCGGATACACACCATGTCTGATTTGAGTCTTCAGTTACAGCAGGCGGCAAGTCAACTTCCCGTCCCCTTCTACTTCGATGCGGCCCTTCTTGCACGCGAAAAGGAGCTGCTCTTCGATGCCGGCCCCCGCTACGTGGGGCACCAGCTGGCCGTGCCCAACGCGGGAGATTACTTTGCGTTGCCGCAGGAGGGCGAGGGGCGCGCGCTGGTGCGCAATGCGCAAGGCGGCATTGAGCTGATTTCCAACGTGTGCCGCCACCGCCAGGCGGTGATGCTGCGCGGCCGCGGCAGCCTGAATGGCCAGGGCAAGGGCCACGCGGGCGGCAATATCGTGTGCCCGCTGCACCGCTGGACCTACAGCACCCAGGGTGAGCTGCTGGGCGCGCCCCATTTCGCGCACGACCCCTGCCTGAACCTCAACAACTACAAGCTGCGCGAATGGAACGGCCTGCTGTTCGAGGACAACGGCCGCGACATCGCCGCCGACCTGGCTGGCATGGAGCAGGCGCACAACCTCTCGTTCGACGGCTACGTGCTCGACCATGTGGAGTTGCACGAATGCAACTACAACTGGAAGACCTTCATCGAGGTCTATCTGGAGGACTACCACGTCGGCCCCTTCCACCCCGGCCTGGGCAACTTCGTCACCTGTGACGACCTGCGCTGGCAGTTCGGGCGCGAGTATTCGGTGCAAACCGTGGGCGTGGCCCCCACCTTCGCGCAGCCCGGTTCCGACGTGTACAAGCTCTGGCACAAGGTGCTGCTGGACTACCGGGGCGGCCAGCTGCCCGAGCGCGGCGCCATCTGGTTGACCTACTACCCGCACATCACGCTGGAGTGGTATCCGCACGTGCTCACCATCTCCACCATGCACCCCATCAGCGTGGACAAGACGCTGAACATGGTGGAGTTCTATTACCCCGAGGAAATCGCCGCGTTCGAGCGCGAATTCGTCGAGGCGCAGCGCGCGGCCTATATGGAAACCTGCATCGAGGACGACGAAATCGCCGAACGCATGGATGCTGGCCGCAAGGCGCTGTACGAGCGTGGCGACAACGAGGTTGGCCCCTACCAGAGCCCGATGGAAGACGGCATGCAGCACTTTCACGAGTGGTATCGCCGCGCCATGGGCATTGCCCGCACGGCCTGAGCGCCTGTTGAAAGCCCCTGCGCGGGCAGGCCATGGAGCGCACCGGGGCGGGTTGGCGTCCCTTTGCCAAGCCTCGCCATGACCCGCGCGCTATGGCGGTGTGATGTGTGTAAGGGGCGCGCCCCTTGCACCCCAGCCTCAAACCGCTGGTTGCCCACTCTCGCCGAAATCTTGAGCCGATTGGGAGCGGTGTTGCCGCCCCATGCACACGCCGCCTGGCTGTGGCGTGGCCAACAATGATCTGGACGACCTGCGACCTGCGACCTGTGTTGCTCGTGATGCGACAGCAGCCGCCATGCATGGCATATGGCATTGGGGGTGTTGGGCGGGGCTTGCCAGACAGCGCCGTCGTCAGGCTGGCTGCTGCAAGGGCCGTTTACTCAGCCTCACAAACGTTCCGCGAACCGGCATGCGAGGCCGAGAAGGGCTTGGCTTGCTGCAGGGCAAGGTTGGCGGGGGGAGTGCCTTTGCGCTGAAGCCATGAGTGGGTGGCGCCAAGCCGCAACGAAAGGTGTACCTGCCTGCCAGCGTGCCGGAGGCGGTCTTGGCGCGCTTTCTCCCCGAGCGTATTGCCGTAACACCCCGGTGACCCGCATGGCGGGCGCCGCGTGACCACCGGGGTGCGCCAAAGCCGCCCCCGGCGCGCCTGCGGCAAGCAGGTACGCCGCAAATGTAAATGTTTGTGATTTATCTGTAAGTGCGCGCTTACAATTGCGGCTACTTAAGCGTGAAGAATCTCCCGCTTTTCGCAGCTTTTGCGCTTTAAAAACAACAGCTTGAGGTGTGCGGGCTATCAATGCCGGGCAGGCGCTGCAAGCCAGAGAGCGCTTGTCCGCCCAGTAGCAGTGGCTTGGCCGGGGCTCAATGGCTGGGCGCGGGTGACGGGTAGCGTGCCAGCAGGTAGCGAAGATGCGCCCGCGCCTCGGGCCATTCGCCGGCGGTCATGCTGTACATCACCGTGTCGCGCACCGTGCCGTCGCGGCGCAGCGCGTGGTGGCGGATCATGCCGTCGCGCCTGGCGCCCAGGCGTTCGATGGCGCGCTGGCTGGCGAAATTGAAATTGTCGGTGCGCCAGCCCACCACGGCGCAGCCCAGCGTGTCGAAGGCGTGGCCCATCATCAGCAGCTTGGCGGTGGTGTTGACGTGGGTGCGCTGCACGCTTTTTGCATACCAAGTGTAGCCGATTTCCACGCGTCGGATGGCTGGCACGATGTCGTGGAAGCTGGTGCTGCCCAGCACACGGCCGCTGGCCTCATCCAGCACGGCAAAGGCCAGGCGGCTGCCCGCTTCGCGCATGGCCAGCGCCTGCTCGATATAGGCGCGGGTGTCGTCGGGCGCGGGCACGCTGGTGACGCGCAGCGTCCACAACTGCCCATCGGCGGCGGCGGCGCGCAAGCCCTCCTCGTGCGACAAAGCCAGCGGCTCCAGCCGCACGCCGTTCAGGCGCAGGGGCACGGGCTGGATGAAATCGTCGGCGGCAGGCACTGGTTACTCCTTTTTCTGTAGCTTCTTGCGCTTGTCAATCAAGCGCGAAAGGCATTTTTCAATGCCTGAGGGCGGGTGCTGGGCGGGATCAGCGGCTCCTTTGGTTCATGAACACCAGCTTTTCGAACAGGGTCACGTCCTGCTCGTTTTTCAGCAGCGCGCCCACCAGCGGCGGCACGCTGACCTGGCCGTCGGCGCTTTGCAGGGCGTGCAGCGGCATGTCCTCGGCCACGAGCAGCTTGAGCCAGTCGATCAGCTCGCTGGTGGAGGGTTTTTTCTTCAGGCCGGGCAGATTGCGCACGTCGTAGAACACCTTCATCGCGGCGGCCAGCAGCTCCTTTTTCAGGCCGGGAAAGTGCACGTCCACGATCTGGCGCATGGTGTCGGGGTCGGGGAAGCTGATGTAGTGGAAAAAGCACCGGCGCAAGAAGGCGTCAGGCAGCTCTTTTTCGTTGTTGGAGGTAATGAACACCAGCGGCCGGTGCCGGGCGCGCACGGTTTCGCGCGTTTCGTAGCAGTGGAACTCCATGCGGTCCAGCTCGCGCAGCAGATCGTTGGGAAATTCGATGTCGGCCTTGTCGATCTCGTCGATCAGCAGGGCCACCGGCTGCTCGGCCGCGAAGGCTTGCCAGAGCACGCCCTTGACGATGTAGTTCTGGATGTCCTTGACCCGGTCGTCGCCCAGCTGGCTGTCGCGCAGGCGGCTCACCGCATCGTATTCATACAGGCCTTGCTGCGCCTTGGTGGTGCTTTTGATGTGCCATTGCAGCAGCGGCAGGCCCAGCGCCTGCGCCACTTCCTCGGCCAGCATGGTCTTGCCGGTGCCCGGCTCGCCCTTGACGAGCAGCGGGCGCTTGAGCGTGATGGCGGCGTTGACGGCCAGCATCAGGTCTTGCGTGGCCACGTAGGTGTCGGAACCTTGGAATTTCATGGTGAGCGAGCGGGGTGAAGGATGAGGCTTGTTGCCAAAAAATGCGCTTCAGGCAGGTGGTTATAAGGTTGTTTGCTATTTAAATGAGAGCTTCAGGCGTCGCGCGTGGCGCGGCGCTGCACGGCGGCCACGTAGGCGTCGCCATCGGGCGGGCGGCCGCTGGCCTGGGCATCGGCCAGCATCTGGCCCAGGCAGCCCATGACCTCGTGGTGCGCCGCGTGCAGGCCGTCGCGCCGGCGCGCCAGCAGTTCCACGGCTTGGCGGATGCCGCGCGGCTGGTCGATGCTGCACTGCTCGCTGATGGACAGGTGCATGGCAATGTGCAGGAACGGGTTGGTTTGCCCGTCCACATCGGGATAGACGCGGGAGACGGCGCTTTCGGCGTCGGCAAAGTCAGCGTGGTATTCGGGGTGCTCGGCCATCCAGCCCGCTGCCAGTGTTTCAATGGCCTGCATGGGCTGGCCGGCCTGGTGCTTGGCCCAGGCATGGCAGAAGAAGCGGCGGACATCGGCGGGCGAGGGGGCGAACATGGGGGGGCGGGCAGGTCAGGACGGGGCCGCAAACTTACCATGCCGGGCGCTGCGCGGCATGGGGGCGTCACGGGGCTGTTTGTGCGCTGGCAGGACGTTGGTAGGGTGGCTCGCGTATCAGGCATGCCACGCTGCGGCGGGCGCGTGCCAGGTTGCGTCAGGCGCGCCAGCTGGGCAGTTGCCAGTTGCGCCATACCGATACCAGGCGCAGCCCGGCCGTCAGGCTCACCGTCAGCGCCAGCGCCAGCCAGGCCGGCGCGCCCGCCAGGCCCAGGCCCACGTAGGCCCAGCCGCCGGCAAAGGCCCAGAACGCATAGGGGCGGTGGTCGTTGAAGGCGCGGGGGATGTCGTTGCACAGAATGTCGCGCAACACGCCGCCGAACACGCTGGTGATGACACCCATGATGACGGCCACCAGCGGCGGCAGTTGCAGGCCCAGCGCCAAGTCCACCCCCACGGCGGTGAACAGGCCCAGCCCCACGGCATCGGGCCAGAGCATGGCGCGCTCGGTGGGCTGAAAGTGGCGCTGGCGCATGAACAGCATGGCCACGATGCACAGCGCCAGCAGCGCCCACAGAAATTCGATGTGCTGCACCCAGAAGAACGGGCGGCGGTCCAGCAGCAAATCGCGCAGCGTGCCGCCGCCAAAAGCGGTGACAAAGGCAATGACGCACACGCCTACCGGGTCGAGCTGCTTGCGCGCCGCCTCGATCAGCCCCGACATGGCAAACGCCAGCGTGGCCGCTGCCTCCAGCGCCAGCCGCAGCCATTCACCCCAAACAGGCGGCAAGGCTGGCAGCAAGTGGTTCATGGCGGTTCCTTCTTGATCCGGGGGCGGGGTGTACAGGGTGTGCGGGCGCGCATTGTGCGGCAGGCACAATGCGCCCGCCAGGCTAGGCGCCCATGCCCCGGCGGGTCACGAGGAGGAAAAAGTCATGCCAGTCATCGTTGTTGCCAACCCCAAGGGCGGCGTGGGCAAGTCCACGCTGGCCACGCATGTGGCCGGCTACTGGGCCGCGCGGGGCCATGCCGTGATGCTGGGCGACGTGGACCGCCAGCAATCTTCGCGCCTGTGGCTCAGCCTGCGCCCGCCGCAGGCGCGCCCCATTGCCGCGTGGGAAGTGTCGCGCGACTTCATCGTGCGCCCGCCCAAAGGCACCACCCACGTGGTGCTGGACACCCCGGCCGGGCTGGATGGCTACCGCCTCAAAGACCTGATGCGCCTGGCCGACAAGGTGCTGGTGCCGCTGGCGCCCAGCATTTTCGACATCTACGCCACGCGTGAATTTTTGGGCCAGTTGAACGCCTTGCGCGGCGCGGCCAAGGCCGAAGTGGGCATCGTGGGCATGCGCGTGGACGAGCGCACCATCGCCGCCAGCCAATGGCGCCAGTTCGCCGACAGCCTGGGCCTGCCCGTCCTGGCCGCGCTGCGCCCCACGCAGAACTACGTGTATCTGGCCGCGCGCGGCTTGACCCTGTTCGACCTGACCCCCGGCCGCGTTGCGCGTGACCTGGCCCAGTGGGAAGGCATTTGCCAATGGCTGGACGCGCGGCCTGGCGCCTGAAAGGCGCGGGGCTGGCCTGCTTTGCCTGTTTGTGACGGCGGATACGCTCGTCGTGCCGCCCTGGCACGCGCCGCCCCTGGCCTGCCAAGTGGTGAGCCGTGCCGGGCTTTCCCGTTGGGCCAATGCGGGGCAGCGGATTGCAGATTGATTCGGAAGCGGCAAGAAAAAAGCCGCCCAAAGGCGGCTTGTTGAAAGGAAAGCTCCGCTTTTCTTGAAGCGTTTTTTTAACTGGTGCCGACTGCCGGGATCGAACTGGCGACCTACGCGTTACGAGTGCGTTGCTCTACCAACTGAGCTAAGTCGGCGTAAGCGGCGCATTATATATGCAGTCACGGCATAGGTGTGTGCCAAGGGAAAGCGGGTTGGCGCGGTGCGACAATCCAAGACATGCTTGCTGCGCTGAGTTTGGACGATTTTTTGCTGCGTTTGCCCAAGGTGGAACTGCATTGCCATTTGCTGGGTTCGGTGCGCCGTGAAACCTTTGCGGACTTGGTGCGGCGTACCGGCGCGCCGATCAGTGAAGAGGAAATCACGGCTTTTTACACACGCGGCGAAAAGCCCGTCGGCGTGCTGCGCGTGTTGCGCGCGCTGGATGCATGGCTGCTGCGCACGGCGGATGACTTTCATCGGCTGTGCTACGAATACCTTGAAGATGCGGCGCGGCACCAGGTGCGCTATGCCGAATTCTTCTGGAACCCCACGGGTACGGCCCAAGAAGGCGGTTTGCCTTATGCGCAGGCATTGCAGGGCATTCGGCGCGCCATCGCGGATGCCGAGCATGACCACGGCATTGTGGGCCGGCTGGTGCCGGCCATTGACCGCGAGGCCACGCCAGAAGCGGCGCTGGAGATGGTGCGCTGGGTGACGCAGGCGCGTTGCGATGAGGTGATCGGCATTGGTATCGACTACCGTGAAACCGATCGCCCGCCCGAGCTTTTCGTGCATGCGTACCAGGCTGCGCGCCGGGCCGGGCTGAAAACCACGGCGCATGCCGGGGAGTTCGGCACCTCCTGGAAGAACGTGCGCACGGCGGTCGAGCTGCTGAAGGTTGACCGCATCGACCACGGCTACACGGTGATTGATGCGCCCGATTTCGCCAGAAGCTGCGCGGAGCGCGGCATTGTCTTCACCGTCGTGCCCACGAACTCCTATTACTTGCGCGTGCTGCCGCCTGAGCGTTGGGCGCTGGATCACCCCATCCGCCAAATGCCTGGCCTGGGTTTGCGCGTGCACCCCAACACGGATGACCCGACGCTGCACCACGTCACGCCCACCCAGGCGTGGCGCATGATGGTGCAGGACTTTGGCTTCGGGCTGGACGATTTGCGCCAGTTCATGCTCAACGGCGTGGAAGGCGCCTGGGTGGACGAGGCCACCCGGCGCGACTGGCGCACGCGCTTCGCCGCGGAATTTGATGGGTTGCGCGCGCAACTGGCGGCCAAAGCCTTGGCGTGACCGCGTTCCTGCCCCCTTTTCAGCTTTTTGTTTGTTTCACGGAGGAGAAATGAAAAACCGTTTCCGGCTTATGGGCGCCCTGCTTGTTGGCGCGGCTGTGCTGGCCCCTTTGCATGTGCGCGCGCAGCCCGCCTGGCCCGGCGCCAAGCCCATCACGATGGTGGTGCCTTTCACGGCGGGCGGCAGCCTGGACGCGACTGCGCGCTTGCTGGCCGAGGAAATGAGCAAGCAGCTCAAGCAGTCGGTCGTGGTGGAAAACGTGGCTGGCGCCGGCGGCACCATCGGCGTTGGGCGGGTGGCCAAGGCCGCGCCCGATGGCTACACGCTGGTGATGGGGGCCGACAGCCCGGTGGCCATTGCCAAGTACGTCAACCCCGCTGGCGTGTCTTATGACCCGGCCAAAGACCTGACGCCCGTCGCTCTGGTCAACACCGCCCCCATGGTGCTGGTGGCGCGCCCGGACTTGCCCGTGAGCAACCTGGCCGAACTGCAGGCGCTGGGGCGGCAAGAGGGCTCCCGCCTCAGCTACGCCACGTCGGGCGTTGGCACCGTGCTGCACCTGGGCATGGAGATGATCAAGCAGGCAGGCAAGCTGGAGGCCTTGCACGTGCCTTACCGAGGCGGCGCGCAGATTGCCACCGACACGATCAGCGGCCAGGTCGATCTGGCCATGCTCGTCAGCGCCAGCGCGGCGCCGCATGTGAAAAGCGGCAAGCTGAAAGGCATTGCCGTCACGGGCGGCGGCCGCCTGCCGCTTTTGCCGGACCTGCCTGCCGTGGCGGAAACGCCAGGTTTTGAGGGCTATGACGTGGTGACCTGGGCGGGCCTGTTTGCACCCGCGCATACGCCCAAGGCGCTGGTCGATCGCATCAACCAGGCCGTGAACGCCGTGCTGGCGCAGCCGGACGTGCGGGCCAAGCTGCAAAGCCAGGGCGCCACGCCGGGCCAGGGCGATGCCGCAGCGTTCGCGCGCTTTGTGGCCAGCGAACAGCAACGCTATGCGCAAGTGGTGCAGCGCGTGGGCATCCGTTTGGCCAATTAACGCCTACACGCGATCTCTAGGTGCGGCGCAGCCCACGCCTTGCGCTTGCATGCCAGACGTTTGCTGTAGCTATGGCGGCCCATGCCACGGCCATCGCCGGCAGCGCCATACAGGCAAGCCCGTAACTGCCACCGGCGCGGGCCGCAGGGGGTGGTTCAGCCCTTTTGTTCAGCCCTTTTGTTCAGCCCTTCTGTACCGGCAGGCCAGGGGTGCGGCTCCACTCGCTCCAGCTGCCGGCGTACAGGGCGCCGGGGCCGAATCCGGCCAGCTCCATCGCCAGCACATTGGGAATGGCGCTGACGCCGCTGCCGCAGTGGTGCACAGCACTGGCCGGGTCGCGCCCTGCCAGCAGCGCGTTGAATTCGGCTTGCAATTGGTGGGCGGGTTTGAAGCGGCCGTCCGCCGTGAAGTTGTCGGTGAACGGACGATTGAGCGCCCCGGGGATATGGCCCGCCACGGGGTCCAGCGGCTCGGTGTCGCCCCGATAGCGGGGGGCGCCGCGCGCGTCAATCAGCGTTTGCGCCGGACTCTCCAGTTGGGCGATGACCTCGCTTTGCAGAACCAGGCGGCGCAGCGGCTGGCCCAGTGTGAAGGTGGTGGGCGGGTGCGGCCGGGCGGGGCCGCTTTCAGTAGCGCCGCCAGCGGCCTGCCAGGCGGCCAGGCCGCCGTCGAGTACGGCCACGGCGTCATGGCCGGCCCATTTCAGCATCCACCACAGGCGGCCGCAGTAATTGCAGCCATTGCGGTCGTACACCACCGCCTGCATGCCATTGCCAAAGCCCGTGCGGCCCAGCCAGGCTGCGAAGTGCTCGCGCGTGGGCAGCGGATGGCGGCCGCCGTTGACGGCTTCAGCAGGCACGTGGGCGCTGAGGTCACGGTCCAGGTGCGCCTGCTGGCTGCCGGTGATGTGGCAGGCGGTGAACAGGGCATCGGCCTGCGCGGGCTGGGTCAGGTCGAACGAGCAGTCAAACACCATCAGCGGCGCGCCGCTGGCCTGCAAGGCCTGCAACTGGGCAGGGCTGATGAGGGTGGTGTACGGGGCGGTAGGCATGATGACTCCTCAAGGGCTGGGGGCAGGTGGAACACGGGATGTTTGCTATGGTTTTGATTGTTCCATGAAAAAGCCCCTGGCAGGCCGGAGCGCGCCAGGGGCTTGGGCGGTGGATGAAGCGGCTGGCTTCAGGCCGCCGGGGCCGGGGTGCGGATCAGGTAGTCGAAGGCTGAAAGCGCAGCGGTGGCGCCGGCGCCGGCGGCGATGACGATCTGCTTGTAGGGCACGGTGGTGCAGTCGCCGGCGGCGAACACGCCGGGCACGTTGGTGGCGCCCTTGGCGTCGATCACGATTTCGCCGAACTTGCTGCGCTCCACCACGTCGCCCAGCCATTCGGTGTTGGGCACCAGGCCGATTTGCACGAACACGCCTTCCAGCGGAATCTGCGTGACTTCGCCGCTGTCGCGCGACTTGAATTCCAGCGCGCTGACCTTGCCGCCCTGGCCGTGGATTTCAGTGGTCTGGCGGTGGGTGTGCACGGTGACGTTGGGCAGGCTGTGCAGCTTTTTCACCAGCACGGCGTCGGCTTTCAGCTCGGGCATGAACTCGACCACGTGCACATGCTTGACCACGCCAGCGAGGTCAATGGCCGCTTCCACGCCGGAGTTGCCGCCGCCGATCACGGCCACGTCCTTGCCCTTGAACAGGGGGCCGTCGCAGTGCGGGCAGTAGGCCACGCCTTTGGTTTTGTATTCCTGCTCGCCGGGCACGTTCACATTGCGCCAGCGCGCGCCGGTGGCCAGGATCAGGGTGCGGCTTTGCAGTTGGCCGCCGTTGTCGAGCTTGACGGTGATCAGGCCGCCGGGCTGGGCGGCGGGCACGATTTCAGCCACGCGCTGGGTGTTCATGATGTCCACGTCGTAGGCGCGCACGTGCTGTTCCAGCGCGGCGGCGTACTTGGGGCCATCGGTTTCGGGCACGCCGGGGTAGTTGGCGATCTCCAGCGTGTCGTTGACCTGGCCGCCAAAGCGCTCGCTGACCACGCCGGTGCGGATGCCCTTGCGCGCGGCGTACACGGCCGCAGCGGCGCCGGCGGGGCCGCCGCCGATGACGAGCACCTCGAACGGCGCCTTGGCGCTGAGCTTTTCGGCATCGCGCGCGGCGGCGCCGGTGTCCACCTTGGCCAGGATTTCTTCCAGCAGCATGCGGCCGGAGCCGAACATCTCGCCGTTCAGGTACACGGCGGGCACGCCCATGATTTCGCGCGCCTCCACTTCCTGCTGGTACAGGCCGCCGTCGATGACGGTGGTGCGGATGCGCGGGTTGCGGATGGCCATGAGGCTGAGCGCTTGCACCACGTCGGGGCAGTTGTGGCAGGACAGGCTCATGTAGACCTCGAAGTCGAGGTCTTGCGCGGGCGCCAGCGCCTGGATCTGCGCCAGCGTATCGGCTTCGACCTTGGGCGGATGGCCGCCCGCCCACAGCAGGGCGAGGATGAGGCTGGTGAATTCATGGCCCAGCGGAATGGCGGCAAAGCGCAGGCGCGCCGGCTCGCCCGCGCGGCCCAGGGTGAAGCTGGGGCGGCGCGCGTCCTGCCCGTCGGTGCGCAGGCTGATCTTGTCGCTGCGCAGGCTGGCGATGAGTTCCAGCAGCTCGCGCATTTCGCGCGATTTGTCGCTTTCGTCCAGGCTGGCCACCATCTCGAACGGCTCTTTCACCCGCTCCAGATAGGCGGCCAGTTGTTGCTTGATATCGTCGTCCAGCATGGTGGATGCTCCTGTTTCGATAGCTTTCAAGGCATATTGGGTATGCCTTGGTGCTGTATTTGGTCAATAAAAAACCGGACGGCAGGGCGTCTAGCGCGCCCTGTCGCCGTCCGGCGGGCTGGTCGTGGGAGACAAAGGCGGGGCAGGCCCCGCCGGGCGATCAGATCTTGCCGACCAGATCGATGGAGGGCTTGAGGGTTTTCTCGCCTTCTTTCCACTTGGCCGGGCACACTTCGCCGGGGTGGGCGGCGGTGTACTGGGCGGCCTTGAGCTTGCGCACGGTTTCCTTCACATCGCGGGCGATTTCGTTGGAATGCACTTCCATGGTCTTGATGGTGCCGCTGGGGTCGATCACGAAGGTGCCGCGCAGCGCCAAGCCCTCTTCGGGGATGTGCACGCCGAAGGCGTTGGTGAGCTGGTGCGTGGGGTCGCCCACCAGGTAGAACTGGGCCTTGCCCACGGCGTCGCTGGTTTCATGCCACACCTTGTGGCTGAAGTGCGTGTCGGTGGTGACGATGTAGACCTCGGCGCCTGCTTTCTGGAAGTCGGCGTAGTTGTCGGCCGCGTCCTCGATCTCGGTGGGGCAGTTGAAGGTGAAGGCAGCGGGCATGAAGATCAGCACCGACCACTTCTTGCCGTCGGCCAGGTTCTTCTCGGTCACTTCCTCGAATTTGCCGTTGCGGAAGGCTTGGGCCTTGAAGGGCTGGACTTTGGTGTTGATGAGTGAGGACATGCGGTTCTCCTGTTTGAGTTGGCGGGGAAACGGAAGCAGCCTGTGAAATGCTGCACTGCGGAAATTGTAGAGGCAGGCCATCGAAAGCCTGATTCATTTTGCCTAAACTATTTTTAGGCAAGGGCTATGGAAGGAAAGTGCGCGCCGCCTGGCGCCCGGCATGCGAGAAGGGGCGGGGCGGATGACCCGTGGCGCGAGGCTGCCAGCGCGGGGGCTGGCGGTTCTGCCGGACTCAGCTTTTGGCCGGCTTGGCGGTGGCGGGTGTGTCGCCGCCGGGTGCTGGCAGGGCGGCGGGGCTGGCGTTGCCGGGGTCTTGCATGGTCACGCTGCCCTGGTAGCGGGCGCCAGGGTCCACTTGGAGCGTTTGCGCTTCGATGTTGCCGTGAATTTGCGCGCTGGCGTGCAGGTGCAGGCGCTGGGCATAGACGTGCCCTTCGAGCCGGCCCAGCACCAGCAGGTCGGCGGCATGCACGTCGCCCTGCACCACCCCGGTTTCGCCGATGACGGCACGGCCTTCGGCGCGCAATGTGCCATGAATGCGGCCATCGACCTTGACGGAGTTTTTGGTTGTCAGGTCGCCCTCCAGGGTGCAGTGCTCGGCGATCAGGGTGTCGATCTGCTTGCCCTGGGCGCTGGTCAGGGCCAGGGAGGAAGACTTGTCTTTGCTGGAGCCGAACATGGGGATGGCGAAGCCTGTCTGTGGAAAAAAGGGGCGGGCGGCGCGCTCAGGAGGCGGAGGTGTTCAGGGCCAGAAACCGCTCGGGGTCGATCCGCTCGCCGCGCAACTGCACTTCGTAATGCAGGTGCGGGCCGGTGGAGCGGCCAGTGGAGCCGAGCAGGCCCACCACGTCACCAGCCGCGATGCGCTGGCCGGGCTTGACGTGGATGCGCGACAGGTGCGCATAAACCGTGCTGTAGCCATAGGCATGGTCTACGGTGACGACCTGGCCATAACCACGCTGTGTGCCGGCAAAGCTGACCTTGCCGCTGGCCGTGGCCTGAATGGGCTGGCCGATGCGGCCTTTGAAATCCAGGCCGCCATGAAACTCCACGCCCTTGCCGGTGAAGGGGTTGGGCCGGTTGCCAAAGCGCGAGGAAATGGCGCCATCGTGTGGCAAGCCGAGGGGCACGGATTGCAGCGCTTCCAGCAGGTTGCCGGCATCACGCACAAAACTGCCCGTGTAGGCCATGATGGGGCGGGCGCTGGAGGCAGCGCTGACCGGGCCGCCAGCCGCCGGGTTGGGGCGGCCCTTGGGGGGTTCTGCCGAAACGGGTTTGACGTTGACGCCGCGCGCTTGCAGGTAGGCCTGCAGGTCGCCAATCATTTTTTCGGACTTTTCCAGCGTGGCCAGCTTGGCGTTGATTTCGCTGGACGTGGCATTTTTCAGCGCGGCCATTTCCTGGCGCAGCGTGTCAATTTCCTGGCGGCGCGCTTGCAGCGCCTGCTGGTTGGCGGTGCGGGCGTCCAGGTAATGCCAGCCCAGCGCGCCCAGGCCCGCCGTGAGCAGCACGGTAGCGCCCGCCAGGCCGAGCAGAAGGGGCCGCAGCCAGGCAAGCAGGCGGGTATCCACTTCCATGGAGCGGGTTTGCTCGGGCGTGACGATCAGGACGGTGGAGCGTGCCATGGCAGAGAAAGCAAAGGCTGTGAAAGGCGGCAGAGGGATGAAATGCACGCAGCAGGCGAAACAGCAGCCTTGCCGGAAAACTTGCGGAGCTTACCCCCTTTGTTCGTTTTTGTGTAGAGGTGTTACATGCGTGACCATGCTGAAGCGCCGTTGTGCATTTTTTTGATGGATGAAAACGTGCCTTCAGGCTGATGGTTGTAAGTATGTTTGCTATAGTTTTTGATTATTGATTCGTGGGGGTATGCGGCGGCTGCGCACTGTGATGCGCCACTGGCCGGGCTGAGGGCAGTCACAGCCCCCGCTCTGGCCAGCCCCAGGTGCCTGGGGAGGTTGATGGCGGGGCTGTCACTGCCGGGCACGGGGCACTGGCAAAGCGCTATAGGCGCCATGTGCGCGGCCCGTGCCGCCGGTGCGTGCCCCGCTCAGGAGGCCGCTGGTGGGTGGCTGTCGGCCCCGGTTTCAAAGGGCAAGGCCTGGGCGCGCAGATCTTGCCGGGTTTCGACCAGGATCAGCGGGCCGTCGTCCAGCACGGGCAGGGGCGGGCGCTGGCGCGGCACGTGCACCGGACGTGGCTCGGCCGCAATGGCGGCTTGCACGGCGGCGACTTTGCCAGCGTCAGACTGCACCCACTGCAGACCGGCGGCGTTGGCCAGCTGGGCGAGTTCGTCAGCGGGCAGCACAAAGGCGGGCGTGGCGCTGGCCGGCGCTGGGCCGGTGGCCGGGCTGGCGGCGGGCACAGGCGCAGCCGCTGCTGCACCGGCCTCAGGCGCGGGTTGGGCAGTTGCGGCGACCGCCGCCGTTTCGGCCGCCAGTGCCGGGGGCTGGGCGTTTTCCGTGAGGCTGGCTGCGGCTGTGGCCGCCGCAGTCACGGTGGCTGCCGGTGAGGGCGTGGCCGTGGCGCGGCTGAAGTAGGAGCGCGGCGGCGCAGCCTCGGTTTCGGCAGCGTCGGCAGCGGGCGCGCTGGCGGCCTCGGCCGGGGTGGCGGTGGCCTCGGGGCTGGGGGCGTCGGCTTCGCCACGCTGACGGCGGTCGCGGCCATAGCGGTCACGCGAACGGCGTTCGCGGCGCTCGCCTTGAGGAGCCTGGGGCTCCTGGGGCGGGGCACTGGCAGGCGCTTCGGCGCTTTCCACGGGCGCGGCAGGTGCCGTTACAGGGGCGTGGTCTTGCGCTGGCGCAGCCAGGCTGGCGCCGGGCGTGGCCTCTGCCGGCGGGAGTGACGGCGAGGCGCTGGGGTCTGCCGCGTCTTGCTCGGTGGCGGTGGGCGTGGGGCGTTCGCTGCGGTCGCGGCGGCCTTCGCCACGGGGGCGGCGCCCTTCGGGCCGGTCCGGGCGCTCGCTGCGTTCGCCGCGCGGCTCACCACGCTCGATGCGTTGTTCGCTACGTTCAGTGCGTTGCTCACTGCGTTCAGTGCGTTCGCCGCGTGCCGGGCGGTTTTCTGCTGCCAAAGTGGCGGTGTCGCCTGCCGCCGGGGGCGGGGTGTCGCGGCGTTCGCGCGGCGGGCGCTCGCCACGTTCGTTACGTTCACTGCGTTCTACGCGCTCGCTGCGGGCGTCGGCTAGGCGGTTGTCGCTGCCGCCGCGTTCGCCGTTGCGGCGGTGGCGCCCTTCGGGGGCTGCCGTGGTTTCGGTGCGCTCGCCTGCGCCGGGGCGGGTGTCCGGGCGCTCGTCGGTGCGGCGAGATTCGCCATTGCGGTTGCGGCCGCCACGGTTGCCGCCACGGCGGTTGCCGTTGCCGCGGCTTTCACGCGGCTTGTCTTCGGCCACGGGTTGCGGGGCGGGCGGCGGCGTGGTGGCCGGGGCGGGGTGGGCCAGGCCGAACAGGCCTTTGAGCCAGCTCACGAAGCCTGCCTCATGGGCGGGCGCTGGCGTTGGGGCCGGCGCGGGGGCGGGTTCCGGACGAGGGGGCGCCACGGGGGCCGGGGCGTCAGGCAGCACGCCCTTGATGACGGGTTGCTGCCGGTTGGTGGGCTCCTGGCTGCGGCGGGTGACGGTGGTGGGGTCTTCAAACGCCTCGGCCAGCTTGTAGCTGGCGTCCAGCGTGTCCAGGCGCGGGTCGTCGTGCTTGAGGCGTTCGAGCTTGTAGTGCGGGGTTTCCAGCGTCTTGTTGGGCACCAGCATCACGCCTACGCGCTGCTTGAGCTCGATCTTGGCGATTTCGGTGCGCTTTTCGTTGAGCAGGAAGCTGGCCACTTCCACCGGCACTTGCACGTGCACGGCGGCGGTGTTGTCCTTCATGGACTCTTCCTGAATGATGCGCAGGATTTGCAGCGCGCTGCTTTCGGTGTCGCGCACGTGGCCAGAGCCGCCGCAGCGCGGGCAGGGGATGGAGGCGCCTTCGCTGAGCGCGGGCTTGAGGCGCTGGCGGCTCATCTCCAGCAGGCCGAATTTGCTGATGCTGCCGAATTGCACGCGCGCGCGGTCCTGGCGCAGCGCGTCGCGCAGGCGGTTTTCGACTTCGCGGCGGTTCTTGCTCTCCTCCATGTCGATGAAGTCGATCACGATCAGCCCGCCCAGGTCGCGCAGGCGCATCTGGCGCGCCACTTCGTCGGCGGCTTCCAGGTTGGTGCGGGTGGCGGTTTCCTCGATGTCGCCGCCCTTGATGGCGCGGGCGGAGTTCACGTCCACGGCCACCAGGGCTTCGGCGTGGTCGATGACGATGGCGCCGCCCGAGGGCAGTTGCAC
Organism: Comamonadaceae bacterium OH2545_COT-014; assembly: GCA_003859965.1. Lineage (GTDB taxonomy): Bacteria > Pseudomonadota > Gammaproteobacteria > Burkholderiales > Burkholderiaceae_C > Ottowia. The sequence goes on from RQYR01000021.1 coordinate 31,697, forward strand.
GGTGCGGCTGTAGGCGCTTTCAATCTGGTGCTCGATCTGGAAGCGCGAGAACAGCGGCGCGTTGTCACGGTAGCGCTTGACCCGCGCGGCATGCTCGGGCATGACGTGGCTCATGAACTGGTGCGCCTGCTCGTAGATGTCGTCGGTGTCGATCAGGATGTCGCCGATGTCGCTGTTGAAGTAGTCGCGGATGGCGCGGATGACGAGGTTGCTTTCCTGGTAGATGAGAAAGGCGCCCTTGCCGCCCTTGGCCGCGCCGTCGATGGCGTTCCACAGCTTGAGCAGGTAGTTCAGGTCCCATTGCAGCTCGGGCGCGCTGCGGCCGATGCCGGCGGTGCGGGCGATGATGCTCATGCCCTTGGGGTATTCGAGCTGGTCCATCGCCTCTTTCAGCTCGGCGCGTTCTTCGCCCTCGATGCGGCGCGAGACGCCGCCGCCGCGCGGGTTGTTAGGCATCAGCACCACGTAGCGACCGGCCAGGCTGATGAAGGTGGTCAGCGCCGCGCCCTTGTTGCCGCGCTCTTCCTTCTCCACCTGCACCAGCAGCTCCTGGCCCTCCTTGATCACGTCGCTGATCTTGGCCTGGCTGACGGGCACACCCTCGGCGAAGTACTGGCGCGAGATTTCCTTGAAGGGCAGGAAGCCATGGCGTTCTTCGCCGTAATCGACGAAACAGGCCTCCAGCGACGGCTCCACGCGCGTGACCACGGCCTTGTAGATGTTGCCCTTGCGCTGCTCGCGCCCTTCGATCTCGATTTCGTAGTCCAGCAGCTTCTGGCCGTCCACGATGGCCAGGCGGCGTTCCTCGGCCTGCGTGGCGTTGATGAGCATCCGTTTCATGATGCGTGTTCCTTTGTGTCAAAGCAATCCATGCCCCCGGCGGGGCGCCCGATGCCTGTGTCCGGGCTTCGCGATGACACAACGGAAACGCCGCCGTGGCGGCCTGGCCCCTGTTTGCTCCCGGCCGCGCACCAGCGGGCGACCCGGAGCGGCTGAACGCGCCAAGGCGCTCTAGCCGCGCGGGTCAGGCGGCGGGGCGTGCATGAAAGCGAGGGCGTCGCCAGGTCCATGCGCGGCCCGGCGCATTGCCGGCGGCGGCGCCTGATGGGCGGCGGGTGCTGGCAAGCCCAAAGGCGCCCGGGCCGCTGGCCGCAGCCAGTGCCAAAGCAGGTTTGCCAGGGCCATCAGCATGGTGTGCTTGCTCGCTCGAATCCGGCTCGCCGGCAGCGCACGCGACGATGACGTGTGCGGCGCGCCGGCCAGCCAAGGGGGTGTTCCGTGTTCAGTGTTGCATCGCGTCGCGCCGAAAAGGGCAGGGCTGGGGTCTGGGTAGATTGTTCTTCGGCAACCCCGGCCGGCCCCACGGGCATCGACCTGCCTGAGCCGCAAAGGGGATACAACCGTTTCACGTCAGAAATAAACCAAGGCAACTCAAGCACTTGGCCCCGTTCGGCTCAGGTGGGCGCATTATAGGGGGCAGGCATGGCCCAAGGCTGGCTGCTTTGTTGTTCATATATTTGTACAATAGCGCCCCTTTCATGCCCAGGAGGCACGCCATGCAAGCCATCACCTATTCCGAAGCCCGCAATAACCTGGCCAAGCACCTGGACCGGGTGGTCAACGACTGCGATTTCACCGTCATCACGCGCCAAAAGGGCGAGGCCGCCGTGCTGATGAGCCTGCGCGAGTTCGAGTCGTGGAAGGAAACCCTGTTCCTGCTGCGCGGCAAGAACGGCCCCCGTCTGCTGAAGTCGGTGGAGAACATTCGTAACCGGCGCAACCTCATCCAGCGCGAGCTGATCGACGAATGATCTCGTTCGAAGACGCGGCCTGGGACGACTACCTCTGGTGGCAGCAGCACGACCGTCAGGTGCTGCGCAAGCTCAACCGGCTCATTCGCGACATCCAGCGCGACCCATTCGATGGCATCGGCAAGCCCGAGGCGCTGAAAAACGAGCTCTCGGGCTTCTGGTCGCGCCGCATCACGGACGAGCACCGCGTGGTCTACCGGATGGAGGGCGAGGAACTGGTGATCGCACAGTGCCGGGGCCACTATGACGACTGAAGCCCCTGCTGTACGCCAGCTGGCCGTGGACGAGGAAAGCGCCGGCCAGCGGCTGGACAACTTTCTCCTGCGCCACCTCAAGGGCGTGCCCAAAACCCGCGTCTACCGCATCATCCGCAGCGGCGAAGTGCGCGTGAACAAGGGCCGCGCCAGCGCCGGCACGCGCGTGCAGGCGGGCGACGTGGTGCGCGTGCCGCCCGTGCGCACCTCGGCCCAGGCGCCAGAAAAAGCGCAGCGCCCGCCCCCGGCGCGCCGCTTTCCCGTGCTGCTGGAAGACGATTGCTTGATCGCCATCGACAAACCCGCCGGCGTGGCCGTGCACGGCGGCTCGGGCGTGAGCTTTGGCGTCATCGAGCAGCTGCGCCAGGCGCTGCCGCAGGCGCGCTTTCTGGAGCTAGTGCATCGGCTTGACCGCGAAACCAGCGGCATCCTGCTGGTGGCCAAAAAGCGCAGCGCCCTCAAGCACCTGCAAGACCAGTTCCGCGCCCGCGACACCGGCAAGACCTACCTGGCCCTGGTGCTGGGCGACTGGCCCGAGCGCCTGAAAGTGATCGACGCGCCGCTGCGCAAATACCTGCTGCCCGGCGGCGGCAGTGCAGGCATGGGCGCGGGCGCGGGCACGGGGGGCGAGGGCGAACGCCGCGTGAAAGTGACGGCCCGCGACGATCCCGAAGGCATGCGCGCCATCACGCTGGTGAAGGTGCGCCAGCGCCTGCCCGGCTTCACCCTGCTGGAAGTGACCATCAAAACCGGCCGCACGCACCAGATCCGCGTGCACCTGGCCAGCCAGGGCCACCCCATCGCGGGCGACGACAAGTACGGCGACTTCGCGCGCAACAAGGCCTTGCAACGCCAGGGCCTGGGGCGCATGTTCCTGCACGCCTGGCGGCTACAGTTCACCCACCCGGCCAGCGGGCAGCGGCTGGAGCTGCACGCCCCGCTGCCCTCCGATTTGCTCTCCTTTTCAAAGCAGGAAACCGCATCATGACGCGCCCCCGGCAGTTCGACCTGATCTGCTTCGATTGGGATGGCACCCTGTTCGACTCCACCGCCATCATCGTGCGCAGCATCCAGCAGGCGGTGCAGGACGTGGGCGGCCAGCCCCCCAGCGACGAGGCCGCGGCCTACGTCATCGGCATGGCGCTCATGCCCGCGCTGGCCCACGCCGCGCCGGACGTGCCCGCGGACAAATACCCCGAACTGGCCGGCCGCTACCGCCACCACTACCTGGCGCGGCAGGGCGACATCAGCCTGTTCGGCGGCGTGCGCCCCATGCTGGCCGAGCTCAAAGGCCGCCACCACTGGCTGGCCGTGGCCACCGGCAAAAGCCGGCGCGGCCTGAACGACGTGCTGCGCCTGGCCGACCTGGGCGCGACCTTCGACGCCACCCGCACCGCCGACGAAACCGCAGGCAAGCCTAGCCCGCTGATGCTGCACGAGCTGATGCGCGAGCTGGGCGCCGAGCCCGAGCGCACGCTGATGATTGGCGACACCACGCACGACCTGCAAATGGCGCTGAACGCCGGCTGTGCCAGCGTGGCCGTGAGCTACGGCGCGCACGCGCCCGACGCCTTTGGCGCGCTGGCGCCGCGCTTCGTTGCCCACTCGGTGCCCGCGCTGCACCAGTGGCTGCGCGAAAACGCCTGACGCTCCTTCTGCCGCTTTGCCCATTTCCTCTTTCCGAAAGCAGTAGCCTCACATGCCCGACCACGACCCTGCGCCCGTTGACCTGTGTCCCAGCGAAGAATTGACCGAAGGCGGCCTGGCCTTCGGCTTCGACGTGGTGTTCGACGGCGAAACCTGCCGCGCCTTTGCCGTGCGCTTTGAGGGCCAGCCCCACGCCTACCTGAACCGCTGCACGCACGTGGCCATTGAGCTGGACTACCAGCCCGGCCGCATCTTCGACGACACCGGCCAGTGGCTGTTGTGCGCCACGCATGGCGCCGTGTACGCGCCTGACACCGGCGACTGCGCGGGCGGGCCGTGCAATGGCGGGCTGGTGAAGATCGCGTTGACGGAAGCCGATGGCATGGTGCGCTGGCACCCCACGCCGCGCCTCCAGCCGGTGGCTTTTGACTGAGTGCGAGCCTGCCTGGATGAATAATCAAGAAATGCCTTTAGGCAATACAGAAAAGGACTTTTTGCTATGAATAATGAAGTGAACCACGGGGCGACCTGGGAACGCGCCGCCATAGAGAAACTGCTGCTGGCCGATGTGCGCGAGCGCCGCGCCGCCCGCCGCTGGCGCATGTTCAAAAGCGTGCTGTGGATGCTGCTGTTCGGGGCGTTCATCTACTTCATGGTGGCTGAACAGCTGCCCGCCAGCGCCCCGGCCACCCCGCACACGGCCATGGTGGCCATTCGCGGGGAAATTGCCGCCGAGGCCGAAGCCAGCGCCGAAAACGTGCTGCCCGCGCTGCGCAGCGCCATGGAAGAACGCAACGCCAAGGCGCTGGTGCTGCTGATCGACTCGCCCGGCGGCAGCCCCGTACAGGCCGGGCTGGTGCATGACGAAATCCGCCGCCTGCGCAAGCTGCACAACAAGCCGGTTTACGCCGTGGTGGAGGAAACCTGCGCTTCGGCGGCCTATTACATCGCCGCCGCTGCCGACCGGATTTACGTGGACAAGGCCAGCCTGGTCGGCAGCATTGGCGTGCTGATGGACGGCTTTGGCTTTGTCGGCACGCTGGACAAGCTGGGGGTGGAACGCCGCTTGCTCACCGCAGGCCACAACAAGGGCTTTCTGGACCCCTTCAGCCCGCAGAGCGAAACCCACCGGCAGCACGCGCAAGCCATGCTGGACCAGATTCACCGCCAGTTCATCCAGGTGGTGAAAGAAGGCCGCGGCCCGCGCCTGAAAGAAACGCCCGAAACCTTCAGCGGCCTGTTCTGGACGGGTGAGCAGGCCATTGGCCTGGGCCTGGCCGATGCCTACGGCAGCCTGGATGGCGTGGCGCGCGAGGTGGTCAAGGCCGAAGAGGTGGTGGACTACACCCACAAGGCCAACGTGGCCGAACGCCTGGCCCGCCGCTTCGGCGCCGCCGCGGGGCAAGGCGCCGTCAATGCACTGCGCACCCCGGCGCCGCTGCGCTGAGCGCCTGTTCAAAATCCCTGCGCAGCGGGTCATGAAGCGGGTTGGGGCGGTCTGCGGCATTGCAAATGCCTTGCCATAGCCCGAGCGATGGCGGCGTTTTGCGCCTTGCATCCCACCCCCGCCGCTGGTTGCCCACTCGCGCCAAGATCTTGAACATCTTGCACAGGTTCCGAGCGCCGGTGGCTGGCTTGCTCCTGCTTCTGCGCCTGCGCTTGCCCCGTTCGCTGCGCACACCGCCCGGGCGGGGCGTGTCTTGCCACCCGCTCCATGCGCGCCAGCGCCGGGGCCAGGCGCGGCGCACGGCACGCGGGCATCTTCTTGCGTTCTTCCGGTTTGACTTTTGCACCATGACACAAACTCCCACCTCTCTCGCCCCCGCAGGCACCTCCGCGCTGCCTGCCCTGGAAGTGCTGCCGCGCGATTTGTCGGCCTACCGCCAGGGCAATACCGGCATTGACTATGTGCACCGCTTCGACTCGGGCCGCCCCGGCCCGCATGTGCTCATCAACGCGCTGACGCATGGCAACGAAATCTGCGGCATGTTCGCGGCCACGCATTTGCTGGACAGCGGCGTGCGCCCGCGCGTGGGCGTGCTCACCATCAGCTTTGCGCACGTGCAGGCGTACAACGCTTTCGACCCGGCGCGCCCGTTTGACAACCGCCAGCTCGTGCACAACCTCAACCGCATCTGGTCGCCCGCCTGGCTGGATGGCCCCGAACAAAGCCCCGAGCTCAAGCGCGCGCGCGAACTCAGGCCCGTGGTGGCCGCCGCCGATCACATTCTGGACATTCACTCCACCAGCCACGACGTGCCGCCGTTTTGGGTATACCCGGCCTTTGAGCGCAATGCGCGCGCGGCGCTGGCCCTGGGGGCGGCAGGCGCGCCCGTGGGGCTGCATCTGGTAATGCCCAGCGGCCTGGGCTCCGGCACGCCGCTGATTCAGCATGGCCGTCACGGTCTGGCAGACGAGGCGCTGCCGGCCCAGGCCGGTGGCGCGGCGGGTGCACCCGTGGCGCTGGTGGTCGAGTGCGGGCAGCATTTCAAGCAGTCATCCGCTGACGTGGCCACGGCCGCGGCGCTGGGCTTTCTGGCGCATTTCGGCCTGGTGGACGCGCCGCCGCTGCCTGCGCCCTTGCCGCAACGCCGTTTTGAACTGCTGCAAACGCACATGGTGCGCACGCCGCAATTCACCTTCACGCGGCCGCTGGTCGGGCTGGAAACCTTTGCCCAGGGCGAGCTGATCGCCACCGATGGCGAGGCCGGCGAGATCCGCAGCCCTTGCGACCAATGCACCGTGATGATGCCCACGCGCCAGCCCATCGTGGGGCGGGAGGCGGTCTATCTCACGCGGCCGCTGGCGGCCTGAATGCGCGGCGGGGCCGATAGGTTTGGCGTGGTGAGTGGCGGGAGTCTGGGAGGCTGTTCAAAGTCCCTGCGCGGCGGGCTGCCAAGCAGATTTGGGCGGTCGGCTTCCGTTGCAAAGCCTCGCCGGACTACAAGGCCCGGCTGTGTTTTGCGCCTTGCATTCCATTCCGAACCGCTTGTTGCCCACTCGCGCTGAAACCCTGAACAGGTTCTGAGCGCCGTCAAGAAACCTGAAAAGAACGGGCCCGCTTTTGTACTATTTCGCGCTGGCCGCCGGCGAGTGGAAGGCATTTTTTGGCATGATGTAACGAAAAACATAAATGCAGCTTTGCCAGCGCGCGCCTGCCCTTGGGGGCAGGAGGCCGGCACGGGGCGTGAGGAGCGCCCGCAGGCGATTTCCTAGTCACCCATGCAACTGATCCGACCGCATAGCACACTGCTCAAGCGCAGCATGCACGAAGCTGTTTTTCTGGCTTCGTCCATGGTGGACCGCAGCGCCGAGTCGGCCCGAGTGGCGCTGGAGGAGGCCGAGCGCCAGGCGGCTGTGGTGGCGCAGCGCATGCAAATGGGCGATGCCCTGATCGCGCTGGCCAAGAACCGTGCCCGCTTGCGCACGGGGTTTCCGCTGTGTGTGGAAGCCGCCATCTCCTCCGCACTCAACGAACTGAAGAAAACGGAAACAGTACGCCCTTCCGTCATCGGTTCGCTGGAATCCCTTTCACTGATGGCAGAGGCGGAGGTTTCACGCTTCGTTGAGTCTTCGCGCTTGCAGCAAACCGTGCTGCCGGTGGTGGAGCAGGCGCTCTCGCAGCTGGATACGCTGATGAGTTCCGCGCTGGGCTTGCCGGTGGTGCGCGCCGACCTGAACCCCATGCGGCCTGAGGTGCTGTGCGGTGCACTGATGGAGGCCGTGGGGGCGGTGCCCGAGCCCCCGGAAATCCATGCCCTGCTCATCCGCTATCTGGCCCGCCCGTTTGCCGATGAGCTGAACCGTCTATACGCGGCACTGACCAAACTGCTGGAAGAAAAGGGGGTGCAGGAGGCGCGCTATCGCCTCAAGCTCACCGAGGCCGGGGGGGCGTCAGCCCCCCAACGCGGGGGCCGCACAAGCGCCACCGGGGCGGGCGCGGCAGCAGCGGGCCAGGGGGGCGGCCATGCCGGTGGCCCGCGAGGCAGCTTGCCTTCAGATGCCGACATGGCTCGCCGCCGCCGAACCCTGCCGCTTTTCGACATGGAGCAGCTGGCGCAGACCGAACTGGCCGTGCCGCGGGCACTGGTGCGTGAATTTCTCTACCGGCCGCAATGGATGGCCGAACACGACGAACCCCTGCCCGTGGGCTACTACGAAGCCGTGCGTGCGCAAATCCAGGCGCAGGCCGCAGAGCCCACAGCGCCACTGCCCGATGACCATGAGCTGTTTGCCGAGCAGCAGCGCCACCGAGCGCTGCCCGTGGTGGACCGGCCCCCGCGCCCGCTGAACGCGCATGCCGTGCTGCCACGTGCGCACTGGGGCGAAGCGGCTTCGCCCCATGCGCGCACACAGACGCTGATGCAGCTCAAGTCCAAGGCGCGCAAGGTCAGCCAGGTGCTGGGGCTGGACGCCGTGCGCGCCCTGGTCGGGCAGGTGGCGGGTGACGGGCGCGTGCTCGCGCCAGTGCGTGAAGCCTTCGTGGCGCTGGAGCCGGCGCTGCTGCGCATGGCCATGCACGACCCGCGCTTCATGGGGGACGAAGATCACCCCGCGCGCCGTCTGGTGGAAAGCGTGGCGCAACGCAGCTTCAAGTACAACGACGAATTCTCTGAAGAATTCGAGCAGTTCATGGCCCCCGTGCGCGAGAGCGTGCGGGCGCTGGGCAGCAAACCGCATGCAGGCGCCAACGACTTTGCCGAGCACCTGCAGGCCTTGCAGACACGGTGGACCGAAGAGGACCACGACGAGGCGGCAGGGCGTGAGCATGGCCTGCGCTCCATGCACTTTGCCCATGACCGCCAGGCGCTGGCGGACAAAGTGGCCTGGGAGTTCAGTCTGCGCTCCGATCTGGCGGGCGTGCCCGGCATCGTGATGGACTTTCTCTTTCGCGACTGGGCGCTGGTGATCGCCCATGCCCAGCTAACCGACACGCGCGGGCAGCTTGATCCCGGCGGTTATCTGGCGGTGGTCACGGATTTGCTGTGGAGCGTCAAACGCGACGCGGCGCTGCGCCAGCCCACGCGCCTGTTCGAAGTGGTGCCCCATGTGGTGCAAACCCTGCGGCGCGGCCTGGACATGCTGGGAAAGGACCCTGCCGAATCCCAGGCTTTTTTTGATGCCTTGATGCGCTACCACCACCCCGTGCTTCGTCTGCGCCGTGTCCGCTCGGCGCGTGACGCCGAGGCCTCGGGCGTGGCGCCTGCTGGTGTTTCCGGCCTGGAGGCCGCACTGCCAGAGGCGTTTGAACCCATGCCCCTTGAAAAGTGCCAACCTCAAGCGGCCGAACAACCTTGGCTGGGCCGCCATGAACGTGAAGCGGCCGGTTTTCAGGACACGGCTGACAGCGCGCTGGTGCCCGGTGAAGAAACGGCTGACGCAGACACGGGCCGCGAAGCGGCGGATCAGCCCACGGACACGGCCCTGGCGGACGCGCACGCGCCAACCCTGTTTCAGCATGCGGGCGATCTGGCGGCAGATGCTGGTGACCAGGTGGCTGAAAGCCGCGCCCAGCTGGCACGCCTGCGCGAAGGCGACTGGGTGGATTTGCGGGTGGAGGAGCAATGGCGGCGCGCCCAGCTGGTCTGGAGCAGCGGCAACGGCGCGCTGTTCATGTTCGTCAGCCAGGGGGGGCAGCCGCACAGCATGACGCGCCGCAGCTGCGAGCGGCTGCTGCACAAGCGCCACCTGCGCATCGTCGATGCCGGCGAGGTGGTGGAGCAGGCCCTGCGCAACATGAGCGAGCCAGACCCGGAGCCGCTGGCCACCGGGCGCCATCCGGGAGGCGACAGATAGATAACGGTTTCCGACCGAGGCATTCAAGCCACTTCAGCCTGAATGCCTTGTGCATAAAGCGCTGGCTACTATTGTTTAGATAGCGCATGGAGCGCGCACGGCTGCTTCCAGCGCCTCCTCGAAATCGCAGGCCGCCACCGTGCGCCAACCCTGAGCGTGCAGGGCGACCACCAGCTGCGCCAGCGCGCCCAGATAGACATCGAAGCGCACATCCTCCTGCGCCGCGTCGATATCCAGGTAGTGACGCCAGCGCGTGAAATCGTCCTGCCCGTCATCAAGCGGCAGATGCCGCACCTGGGCATGCACGGTGATATCGAGCGCCGGCACAGCATCAGCGCCGGCCGCGGCCCGTTTGGCGCTTTCATGCTGCGCCGCATTCACCGCCGCGCTCAAGGCTTGGTCATCCGCAGCGCCGGCCACGAAAAGTTTGCAGTACAGGTCAGCGCCGTGGTTCATGGCTCCCCTTCACCCGCCAGGATCGCCTGAACGGCCGCTTCCAGCTGCTCTTCAAAATCACAGGCGGCCACCACGCGCAGCCCACGCGCACGCAAGGCGGCCACCACGCGCGCGAGCGCGGCCAAAAAGGCCTGGAAGCTCATCGCATCGTCAGCCGCGTTCACCTCCACGAAGTGCCGCCACAAGGTGAAGTCGTCCTGCGTATCGCTCAGAGGCAGGTGCCGCGATTCGGCATGCACGGCCATGTCCAGCAACGGGGTCCGCACCCAAGCGGCGCCTTGGGTCACATGGCCCTGCGTAATATCGCCCAGGGCGGCAGCCAGCGCATCCGGATCGGCCGCACCGGCCACGTAAAGCGTGCAGTACAGCTCAGCGTCCGCAGATGGCATAGGAATCTGCGTCAACGGAACCAGCCCTTGATGGAATCCACCGCCCAAGACACTGCGTTGCCAATCATCCTGTCCACCCCGCCAGCACGCAGCGCCTGATCTGTCAGGTAGCCAGCCACAAGACCCACACCCGCGCCAACGACGGTACCTACCACTGGCACGGCGCTGCCAATGGCCGCGCCAGCAGCCGCGCCTGCCAAAGCAGAGCCACCACCTACAACCACATCACCGGCGACATCGCCAATGGCCTTTGAGTCACCGCGGGCCAAACCATCCCGGTTCTCGTAAACCGACATGCCCGCGCTGATCACGGCACCCGCAGCGCCAGCACCAGCCAATCGCGTGCCCGCAATACGCGCTCCCGTACCCAAGCTTCGTTCAATGGCGCTGCCAGCCACACGGTCAGCTGCTCGCACCAGCCCCTGCTCAGTGACTGCATAAGTTCCGCCCACAACGGCGCCGCGCGCGCTGTCGGCAAGCACATCGCGCGCCTCTGCACTCGTCATGTGGCCATCACGCAGCGCATGAACTGCACTGAATGCGCCATCCACCGCGCCACCGACCAGAGCCCCCTGCCCGCCAGCCCTTGCATTCGCAGAGCGGGCGCTGGGTACGTCCATGGTCGGCGAAGAATCAAAGGGGCCACCACGACGCACGACGGAAAGATCGACGCGCTTACCCACCTCCGCTTGCGCTGGAAGAATGTCACTGCCGATGGTTTTAGCCGTTGATGACAATCGCGCCTCTCCTGCCTGAATAAGGCCGTTGTCCATTGCCCATTGACGCGTGCGTTCTCGCGCTGAGCCGGGGTTGGGCGAAGCCAGCTTCGATTGCCCCGGATCATTGATAAAGCTCTGGAAACGTTCAGGCGAAACGCGTATCCCCAAATCGATGTCCGATGTGGGAGAGGCCGTGCGTCCCGCGCGGCTGCCTTGCACCACAATGTCGTTGCCCAAACCTCGCTGCTGTGCCGTCTCCCGAACCGTGCGCGCAACACTATCGAACTGGCGATCCGTCAGGCCTTGCGGCGTCGTATTCAATCTGTCCACTGCGCGTGCGCCTGCTACCGCACCAAGCGTTGCAGGGCGATGCGCCATCTCGCCATGCCAAGCGCCTTCCTTCGGCAAGTCAGGGGGAGACTTTGGCTGCCGGTCAGGTTTTGCGTAAAGCAGTTCCTCACGCTCTTGTGCATTTGCGAGCTTCCAACGAAGCGTATCCACATGCGCAGGCGCCGGCTGCGACATGATGTTTTGGGTCTTTGAAGAAGCTGTTGAGCGACTCTGGCTGCCTGAGGGCGAATGGCGAGATTCGATGCGCATGACTGATTACTCCCTAAATAAAGCCGTGAGGATCATGCGCAGACTGTGAATGCCAGCGCCGTTTCCGACAACTGGGATGCTTACCAGTTGGTAAGCATCCTACTTGACAAGCCAGTAGATCCTCACTCGATGGACTACGGCAATCACATCCCCCCACTTCTGGTTGCCCACCCGGCGCGTCCGCCCGCCGTGGACATCAACAACATCATCCAGACGATCACGGTTTACGCGATTCCCGTGCTTTTCGCGATCGCCGTATGGCTATGTGGCCTTGTACAGCCACCAACTGCCACAGTCTGCCCTCAAGGGCCAAACGCCCATACAGGCTATGGAACTATGGCATTGAGAACGGCCTGACTTGTTCAATAAGCGGCCATACGATCGTGCGGGATGTGACAAGTACTTGGCCCATAGTGCTTGCTTCCATGCAAGGGAGAAGATTGCGCCATCAAAGTATGGGATCCAAACACTTTTAGAACTTGGTCACGATCTCAGCGCGCGTGGGCAACAGCCGGTTTGGGATGGGATGCAAGGCGCTATCTGCCACACATGATGCCGCCAATAGCGCGCGATAGCCCGTGCTATTGGCAAGTTTTGCTTGCGCCGCAGACCCCGGTCCTGAGCGTGCGCGTGACGCGGTGGCTGGGCGGACAGGCTCAGTGCTTGCCCAGATGCACGAAGGCGGAGCCAATGGCAGGCTTGTTATCTTCCAGCCGTTCAATTTTGACGATGGCCAGCGACAGATTGTCCCCGCCACCACCGGCCCGAACGCGCGCCTTGTCCACCAGAAATTCGCTGGCTTCTCGCGGGGGGAGTGAATGCAGCACGGAACCCAGCTCCTCCTGCGTGAAGTAGTGCCACAAGCCATCACTGCAGGCGATGATGGAGTCGCCGATTTGCAGGCGTGGGATGTAATGGGCATCCAGTTGAGGTTCTTCTTCAGTGCCAAGACAGCCTAGCAGCACGTTGGCCTGCGGATGGGTGGCTGCCTGCGCGGCGGTCAGTTCACCCCGGTCAACCAGCGCCTGCACGAAAGAATGGTCGGAAGTGCGGCGCACCATGGTGCTGCCACGGAAGTGGTACAGGCGTGAGTCGCCCGTGTGAATCCAGTGGCACTCCCCGCCGGGGTTGATGAGAAAAGCCGCCAGCGTGCTGTGTGGCTCCTGCTCGGCGGCGATGGCGGTGAGCTTGATGACCAGGTGGGCCTCGTTACCAATCTGGCGCAGCAACGCGGCCGCGTCTTCGGTAGCCGGTGCATAGCGCTCGAACAGCTGGCGCGCGGTCATGATGACCTGGTCGGACGCTTTGCGCCCGCCGGTGCGGCCGCCCATGCCATCAGCCACCACGCCGAGCACGCAGCCCATCACATGCGGGTGAGCAAACAGGCCCACCTGGTCTTGCTGATATTCCCTGTCTCCCTTGTGCAGGCCCGTGGCGGCGGAGAGGCGATAACCTTTTTCCATGGTTGTGCGTGGCGCGGCAAAGCGCCATGAAGCGTTGGTGCTGACCATATTATTGAATAAAGAGCGGCATGGGCATTCGTGATTCGCGCAGGCGCGCTTGCCGCTATGCTTTCGCCAGTCCCGGGCTTTGGCCTGGGGCACCGTTTTGGTCTGTGGCCCCGTGTGCGTAGTAACGGGCACGGGCCTGCCGCGCTGAAGCCGCCATGGCGTCTTACCGGCAGCAGCCGGTTCCGCTGGTTTTGACTTCCATCCGCCTTTTGCCTGTGTCTGGCATGCCGCCTGCATCTGTCTCGTTTGCCGCTGAAGATTTGCTCGCCCACACGGCGGCTGTATTCGCGGCCGATGGCCCTTTGGCCGCCGCCGATGCTGGCTTTTGTCCCCGCCCCGGACAGGCGCGCATGGCACAGGCCGTGGCGCGCACCGTGCTGCAAGGCGGCCAACTGGTGGCCGAAGCCGCCACCGGGGTGGGCAAGACGTTTGCCTACCTGGTTCCTGCGCTGCTCTCGGGTGAGCGCGTGCTGCTCTCGACGGCCACCAAAACCTTGCAAGACCAGCTGTATGGGCGGGATCTGCCGCGGCTGGTGCGCACGCTCGGTTTGCCGGTGCGTACTGCCTTGCTCAAAGGGCGCGCCAGCTACCTGTGCCTGCACCGGCTGGAGATGGCGCGGCATGATGTGCCGCATGGCCCCGCCACGGCCCGCACCTTGGCCCGTATCGAACATTGGGCCACCGTGACGCGCACAGGAGACTTAGCCGAGCTGCCCGGGCTGGACGAGCGCTCGCCAGTGATTCCCCTTGTCACCTCCACGCGCGAGAACTGCCTGGGCAGCGAATGCCCCAAATACCGTGCCTGTCATGTCAATCTGGCGCGGCGCGAGGCGCTGGCCGCCGATGTGGTGGTGATCAACCATCACCTGTTTTTTGCTGACCTGGCCATTCGCGAATCCGGCATGGCTGAGCTGCTGCCCGCCGTGCGTGTGGTGGTGTTTGATGAAGCGCACCAGCTCAATGAAACGGGCATCCAGTTTCTGGGGCAACAACTGGGCAGCCATCAGCTGCTGGATTTTGCGCGCGATCTGCTGGCTGCTGGCTTGCAGCAAGCGCGCGGCCTGGCGGACTGGCAGACGCACGCTCTGCATGTGGAAACGGCTGCGCGCGAGTTGCGCCTGGCCGCTGGTCAGCCGCGCGCGGGCAGCCAGCGCCTGCGCTGGGCCGATGCGGCGCCCGACGGGCTGAACGCCCCGGCCTGGTCGGCCGCCCTGGCGCGCGTGCAAAACACCCTGGCGCAGACAGCGCAGACGCTGGACACCGTGAGCGAAATCGCGCCAGACTTCGCGCGCCTGCAAGCCCGCGCGCAGGCGCTAGCTCAGCTGGCCGCGCGCTTTGCCGGCCCCGCCGACGCGGACGCCGTGCGCTGGCTGGACGTGGGCCTGCACACGCTGCGCCTGGTGGAGTCCCCGTTGGATATCGCCCGCGTGGTGCGCGAAAAGCTGTTGCAGCCCCCTGATGAAGCCGCTACGCCGCCGCCAGCCGAGCCGCAACCTGTGTCTGAACGGCCGCGCGCCTGGGTGTTCGTTTCGGCCACGCTGGGCGATGACGAGCGCCTCACCTGGTTCACCAAGCCCTGCGGCTTGCAAGACGCAGAGGTGCTGCGCATTGGCAGCCCGTTCGACTATGCCCGCCAGGCGGCGCTGTACGTGCCGGCGCCGGCGGCCTTTCCGCGCCCGGCTGACCCTGATCACCCCGCTGCCGTGGCCCGGCTGGCGGGTGATGCGGCCCTGCGCCTGCGGGGGCGCACCATGGTGCTCACCACCACCTTGCGCGCCCTGCGCGCCATTGGGTCGGCTCTGGCGGCCCGCTTTGAGGCGGAAGGCCAGCCCCTGCAGGTGTTGGTGCAGGGCGATTGGCCCAAGCGCGAACTCATGGCGCGTTTTCAGGCGGGCAGCGCACCGGGCCAGCCTGGCTGCGTGCTGGTGGCGTCCGCCTCGTTCTGGGAGGGGGTGGACATGCCGGGCGACGCGCTGCAATGCGTTGTGATCGACAAACTGCCTTTCCCGCCGCCGGGCGATCCGCTGGTGGAAGCCCGTTGCCGCCGCATTGAAGCGACAGGCCGCAGCGCGTTTGCCGACTATTCGCTGCCCGAGGCTGCCGTGGCGCTCAAGCAAGGCGCGGGCCGCCTGATCCGGCGTGAAACGGATACCGGCCTGCTGGTGATTGCCGACACGCGCCTGATTGGCATGGGCTACGGCCGCCGCCTGCTGGGCGCACTGCCGCCCATGCGGCGGTTAGGCTGCGCGGCAGAGTGGGAGGCTGCGCTGGCCACACTGGCGCAAGCCCTGACGGCGCCGGCGGTGGCCGCTTGAAACCGCTGTGAAACCGCCGCAGCGGCATTCGCGCTGCATCCGAACGGGCGGGTTTGCAGGAGGTGGTGGCGTCTCCGGCGCGGGCTTCAAGGTCAGGCGCTTGGTCGCGAGCGCCATGCAAGCCCGGTGGTGCAGGCGAGGCAACGCCTGGCCGTCTACGGTGCTTTGCCGGCTCCACAGCGGAGCCACGCCACCCAGCCTGAAAATCGCAGAGAGATCGCCGACAATTCGCCCCCGCTTTTTTGCAACCCTGATGGGGTCAATTGCCTTATGTCCTCGTTGATCCAGCGTTTTTTCAAGCGTTTTCCCGGCTTTTTAACCTGTACAGCCTTGGCGGGCTGGGCATTGAGCGTGCCGCTGACCGCAGCCGCGGCTGTGCCTGAGGCCGCCACGTCCACTTGCCGCAACGCGGGGCTGGATGTGGTGGTGCTTGGCTCGGGCGGGCCGGAGCTGAGCGATCAGCGCGCCTCCACCGGCTACCTGGTGCGCGAAGACGGCAAGGCGCGCTTCATTATCGATTTCGGCGCGGGCGCTTCGCTCAACTTCGAGCGCGCGGGCGGGCGCATTGAGGATTTGCACGCGCTGCTGTTCACACACTTTCACGTGGACCACTCCAACGATTTGCCTGCACTGGTCAAGGCCGCGTTCTTTACCAACCGCCGCGCCGATTTGCCGCTGTACGGCCCCACGGGCAGCGCCACCATTCCCACCACACCGCTGTTCGTGGAGCGCCAGTTTGGCGACAAAGGGGTCTATCCGTACTTGGCGGACTTCCTCACCGGCGAAGCGGGCTTTGCCCTCAAGCCCGTGGCGGTGGATGCCAGCCACGCGCAACCCAAGCTGTTCAGCACGCAGGTGGCGGGCTTTACGCTCAAAGCTATTGCGGTGGAGCACGGCCTCATGCCCTCGCTGGGCTGGCGGGTGGAAAAAGACGGCTGCGCGGTGGTGGTTTCGGGCGACACCAGCAACGCGGGCAAAACGCTGGACGTGCTGGCCCAGGGTGCGGATGTGTTCATCGCCCACAACGCCGTGCCCGAGCACAGCCATGACGAGGTGGCGCTGCACCTGCACATGACGCCGGCTGAGATTGGCCGCATCGCCCAGCACACGGGCAGCCGCAGCCTGGTGCTGTCGCACTTCATGCGCCGCACCGATGGTGCGCACGCAGAAACGGCGGCGGCCATCCGCCAGCACTACCGCGGGTCGCTGGCCTTTGCGCAGGATTGCGAGGTGTACTCGCTGCAAAGCGGCCGCCGCACGGGGCGCTGCGCGACTAACCGCGACCATCGGGGGGGGGGCGCAGAGGGTAAAAAGTAGACGCGGCGGAAAAAAGGCACACGCCTGACAAGTGCCGACACAGGGCGCAGCGAGCAGCCGTCCCGCGCGAAAGGCAAAACAGTTTCTCAGTAACAGATGCTGTTGTTACTGCCCATGCGAATCAGGTTGGCCATGGCCACACCGGGAATGGGAATGGGCTTGAGCTGTTCGCGCGACCGGATGTCGTAAGGAATGATCTGTGGATAGCCCTCATCAATGGTCACCAGCGCGGTCTTGCTGTCTCCCGTCACCCAGACGTTGGTAACTTCCGCGGCAAAACGGAAAACCTTGCGATCGGCGGGATCCCTGAAGGACTGGAACATGATGGCCTTGTCACCCCCCAATACCCAGGTGCTTTCCAGCCAACCGCTGCGGATGACGCGTGGTGAAAAATCCACGCTAAACCGTTCTGGCTTGTCGTAACCGTTTTCCAGATCGAAATGAACCAAGGTGCCTTCTTTGTTGCCAAAAATCACGTTCCGAGTGTAGGCATCAATGTAAGGCATGAGCAAAGGCTTGTAGGTGTTCTGGGTGGTTCGCATGGGGCCGGTGGACAGCAGTTTGTCCGTCTCCGGAAAGTAAACCAATCCCTGGTTGCCGTCTTCCGTATTGAAAGCCAGAAGATAGTCCTCGGGGCTTGCAATACCTACATCGAACCCTCGCGCCGTCTGGACGCGCTTGGCAAAGCTGATCTCTTTCCACCGGGAATCGGCAGCATCCTGCCCATTCTTGTGAAAAATGTGCGGTCTTTCTTCATCCAGAACCCAGAATGACTGGCTGAACGAGCTGAACAGAAGGAAGTAATAAGAGTTCAGCGTCGTATCTCGATGGACAGAGTCAAATCGCCGGTTAAAGACTTTCAGCGTGAATTTTTCATAATCAATCATTCCCACCCGGTCACGCATCCCAATGGCCAGCAACCTGGATTGTGGAACAAAAAAAATCTGGTAAGCCGGTGCTGGTAGCTTCATACGCGTGGTTTCACGCGTTTTAAGATTGAAAAGACAGATTTGTGAGGCTTCAGGCGAGGAAACGGCCAGCATGGCGTCATCGCGTGCAATTTCAAAAACGTGCGGGCGGATGCCAAAGTCCAGCGAATCAACTTTTTTTCCGCTTTCAAGATCGACAACGCTAATGAAGTTGCTCATTTTGTCGGCAACGAATACATAGCGTGTCGGCGCGTAAAGAGATAATGTCCTGAGCATGCTGGCCTTTGCACGCTTGCTGACCATGGCCAGACTGCCGGTCGCCGACATAATGAATTCACGCCGCTCCATGACGCTGCTCGCTTCCTCGCATGAAAAAAGCAGTTATCCGCCGTCAGTGCGGTTTTCCGCGCCAAGGCATGTCACCAGACATTTGGGGGAAATCAATGTTTGCCACTGGCGGCGGCGTGATGGGGATTTATGCCTGCGTCTTTCATGACGTCCTGCAATGATTTCACTACTGCATTGCAACTGGCCTGAGTGTTGTCACTGAAAAAGAGGGTCATAGCGTGCTGGCTGCCAACGGCAGGCTTTGAGGTCACGTCGAAAAGCATGACATGGTCGCCGCCCTTTTTGAAAACCCGTTCTCCGGCACTGATTCTGGCATTCGTCAGTGGCACCATGTGCATGACGCCATTTTTCATCGCCATACTATGCAGTTCGATCCTGCCCGAAACACTGGGTACTTCGGCCTTGATCACGTCAACAGGTGCGCCCTGATGCACGATTCGCATATAAGCCCCCGTCATGTCTTTGCCAGGCAATACCTCTTGAATGACACAGTCTTTCAGTTCAGTATGTGCCGACACGACCGGCTCAGCGGCTTGCGTTGACATCGAGGAAAAAGCGAGCAGCGTAAAAACAAGAAACTTATCCACTTGAAATCTCCTGTGCATAGTGATCTAGGGGTAAATAGAATCAATAACCATGGTTTAGCATGCACTGCGCATATCGAGCTAAATCATCGGTCTGGCTGATGATGCCGCCTTTTCTGGCAATTTGTTTGCCATCAAGAAAGATTGCCGTCAATGGCAATCCCGTAGCGCCCATTCTTTTCAGCAAGCCAGTGTCCTGGGTTCGGGTTGGTGGCAAATGCTTTATTCCCATTTTTGAAAAAACGCTTTCGATATCCGATTCCTTTTCGTTGAGGTTCACTGTGCGGACTGCCATGCTTTGCTGGCTGGCAGCAAACTTGTCAAGCAATGGAAGTTCGGCTCGGCATGGCGCGCACCATGAAGCCCATATATTCAGCAGAGTCAGCCGTGGATAGGAGGCGGTATCTTGCTGGGGAAGAATGTCTTTGAGCGCCGTGCCATCTTCTATCGCTTGAAACCCGGCAGGCAGAGTGCAGGCATGGCGGGGGTTCACCGGATTTGCCAAATTATTTCGGGAAAGGGACGATGGTTGGGCTTCCTGACTTTGTTTGTGTACATTCGATGCATTTTTGTTGCCGTCGCCCAGCACTTTGTCGAGTGCCGCAGTCAAGCCCTGGGCGCCAAGCTGGTAATCGTAAACGTCAACCAGTTTCCGATCGGGTCCAATCAAATAGATCAGTGCACTGTGATAAACGTTGTAAATAATTCCCTTCTGCGGATTTTCAATCTTTTTTCCGTCGATGCGATAACCAAAAGTGGCGCCAAGCTGGTCTGCTAGATGCTTAATATTTTCCATTTTTCCTGACAGGCCAACAATGCGCTCATCAAAATATTTCGTATAGGCATTTAAGCGGTCGATTTCGTCGTTTACGGGATCGATGGTGACAAAAATGGGCTGAATGGCGTATGGATGCTGAATCGCCTTCATGGTCAGCCCGTATTCGTAGAGTGTGGTCGGACAAATGTCTGGACAGGAGGTGTATCCAATGGCTAGCAGAAGGTATTTCCCGGGATAGCTTTTCTCCGTTACTCGGCCCTGAGGTCCCATCAAATCAAAACGCACCTCCCGGGCAAAAGCGCTGCTTGCCGAAAGGCCTATTGCGCAAATGCAAAAAAAGATCCACTTTCTGATCATGGGCTGCCTCTGCTCATCTGGATAATGAAAACATATGATCCAAGCAATCAGTCCTGGAGCTGAAGCCTGCCGCCTCATTGAAGGCGGCAGGCTGGCTGTGGCTAATTGCCAGAATCCTTGAGGTCGCGCGGAGCCACGGTTTGCTCCATGAGATCATTGTTCCATTTGCCATCCACCTTGACCTGGGCCAAAGCGCCAAGATTCACGGATTCAATCAGGTTGTGGTTCAGGTATACATAAACACCCGGTTGCTTGAATGTGTACATGGCAGCGCCCGCAGAGCCGCCAGCAATGACCCATGTTTCCAGATCATGAGCAGGTGCGTCGGCCAGATTGCCGCGCTCCCAAACATATTCACCGTGGCCGCCAATCAGGTGCGGGTAAGACTGGCGGTTGGCTTGTGAGTGGTAAAACATGACGGTTTCACCCACCTTGGCCGTCATGGCCTTTTCACCGGTATAAGCCATTTTTCTGTCGCCAAAAACCACATGCGTGGGAATGAGCTTGTCCATGACTTCCTTGTCATCCGCCATGGATTCTGCGGCGCTGCTGTACCGCTTGTAATTTCCTTTTTCATCTTTGGGCAGGTAGAAATCCTGCTCGCCGATGTAATAAGCCTTGTCGTAATTCAGCTTCTTGCCATTTTTGTCTTTCAAACCGCCTTTCGGTAAAACGGTGATGGCGCCGTTCATGCCATGCACGACGTGCCAGGGAATCATGGGGCCGCCGGGAGCGCAGTGGTAAACGAAAGTGCCTGGTTTGGTGGCTTTCCATCTCACCACCACTTCCTGCCCCGGCTGGACATGCGTCAATTCGCCTGCACCCAATGCGCCAGTGGAAGCATGAAAATCGATATTGTGAACCAGCTGATTCTTGGAAAGGTTCTTGAGGGTCAGCTCCACATAATCGCCTTCATGCACGATGATCATAGGGCCGGGAACGGTGCCGTTGAATGTGAATGCCCACATGAAAACGCCAGGTTCGACCTCGATTTCCTTTTCTTCGATGAACATTTCTACCTGAACCACACGGGGCGCGGCAGGTGTCTCCAGGCTGTGCTCCGGTACGTTAGGTGGTGCGACCAGAGTTTGCTTGACGCGCTGGAGCCTTTCAATGCTGACAGGTGCTTTGATGACTTCATAGCCCGGTAATCCGCCTGTCGTGGAAATGACGGGATCGGCGGCGAAAGCGGGGTGACCAAGGAAACCCATGGCAATGGCCGAGCACAGCATCGACCGGCGGATAACGGATACTTGCATCATTCAAATCCCTCACATACGTTGAAAAATCCAATGCCTCCCGAATGGCCTGGACGACTGACAGCAATGCCATGCCATTTTTATCGCTCCGGACTCAGAGTGCCTTGGTGAAAACAGTGTCTGTTCAACCATGGGCATGGCAGTTTGATTTGAGTCAAACTGCCAGGTGAGGACGACCTGAAGTGCTCCGTGAAATTAATCTGGTTCAATTAGCGTGCTGGTAGCACAAGCCAGTCTGTCGCAAAACGGGTTGGCTTTCCCGATGATTGCGCTTTATTTTTTGTATGCCGCGCGCTTGGGTTGCGGCTTCATGTTTCGGTGCATTCGGACAGCCTGACCCAACGGGGTCTGCCGTTGCCCACGGGTAAATGGTGGGCGGGCGATACGCGAGGCCGCGCGCTGGTTGGCGTGAGCCAACTGCATCGCAGTGAATGAGCAGGCAAAACTGGGAAGGTGCTTGGTTCCAGACGATGCTGATGGCCTGGTGTTGCGGCACTCAGGCTGCTTCCTGCTGAGAGCCTGTTCAATGTCCCTGCGGGGCGGGCACTCAAGCGGATTGGGGCGGTGGGCAACGCAAGCAAAACTGGCCAATAGCACGGGAATCACGGGCTACTGGCAGGCATGATGTGTGCAAGAGGCAAGCGCCTTGTATCCCATTACCAACCGCTTGTTGTCCGCTCGCGCCGAGACTTTGACAGGTTCTTAGAACCTGTTCAAAATCTTTTGAGGATGAGCGCCAGGAAAGCCAAGTGGATGAACTGCAAGCTGGTATTGAGCAGGCGCT
>RQYR01000022.1 GCA_003859965.1 Comamonadaceae bacterium OH2545_COT-014
CTGTGCCTGATTGAGCAGCACTGATACGCTCGCCATCACCTGTCACCCTTGTCCTCGTACATGTGTCACCCATGTCTCCGGTCCATACACTCTCCCAAGGGGAGAGGGAGGCAAAGCGTGCCACGATTGAAAGAACCGGCTTCTTCACCTTCACCGGACCATCGGCAGCTTCAGGCCATGCTGGCGGGCTGTTTTCACGGCCAGCTCGTAGCCCGCGTCGGCATGGCGCATGACGCCGGAGCCGCAGTCGTTGACGAGCACGCGCGCCAGGCGCCGGTCGGCAGCCTCGCTGCCGTCGCACACGATGACCATGCCCGCGTGCTGCGAATAGCCCATGCCCACGCCGCCGCCGTGGTGCAGGCTGACCCAGGTGGCGCCGCCGGCGGTGTTGAGCAAGGCGTTGAGCAGGGGCCAGTCGCTCACGGCGTCGGTGCCGTCTTTCATGCCCTCGGTCTCGCGGTTGGGGCTGGCCACGCTGCCGGTGTCCAGGTGGTCGCGCCCGATGACGATGGGCGCTTTCAGCTCGCCCGTGCGCACCATCTCGTTGAAGGCCAGGCCGGCGCGGTGGCGCTCGCCCAGGCCCAGCCAGCAGATGCGCGCGGGCAGGCCCTGGAAGCGGATGCGCTCGCGCGCCATATCCAGCCAGCGGTGGGTGGCGTGGTTGCCGGGAAACAGCGCCTTGATCTTGGCGTCGGTCTTGTAAATGTCCTCCGGGTCGCCCGACAGGGCCACCCAGCGGAAGGGGCCCTTGCCCTCGCAGAACAGGGGCCGGATGTAGGCGGGCACAAAGCCGGGGAAGTCGAAGGCGTTCTTGACGCCCTGGTCCAGCGCCACCTGGCGGATGTTGTTGCCGTAGTCCACCACGGGAATGCCCATGGCGTGAAAGTCGAGCATGGCCTGCACGTGCTGGGCGCAGCTTTTGGCGGCCGCCGCCTTGAGCTGGGCGTGCTGCGCCGGGTCTTGCGCGGCGGCGCGCCATTGCGCCACGCTCCAGCCGGAGGGCAGGTAGCCGTTGACCAGGTCGTGGGCGGAGGTCTGGTCGGTCACCAGGTCGGGGCGGATGCCGCCCGCCTGGGCGCGGCGCGCCAGCTCCGGCAGGATGTCGGCGGCGTTGCCCAGCAGGCCGATGGAAACGGCCTCCGCGCGGCCGGTGTGGTATTGCACGAGCTCAATGGCTTCCTCCAGATCGCGCGCCTGCTTGTCCAGGTAGCGCGTGCGCAGGCGGAAGTCGATGCTGCTTTGCTGGCACTCGATGTTCAGCGACACGGCCCCCGCCAGCGTGGCCGCCAGCGGCTGCGCGCCGCCCATGCCGCCCAGGCCGGCGGTCAGGATCCACTTGCCGGCCAGGCTGCCGCCGTAGTGCTGGCGCCCGGCTTCGACGAAGGTTTCGTAAGTGCCTTGCACGATGCCCTGGCTGCCGATGTAGATCCAGCTGCCCGCCGTCATCTGGCCGTACATGAACAGGCCCTGGCGGTCCAGTTCGTTGAAGTGCTCCCAGTCGGCCCAGCGGGGCACCAGGTTGGAGTTGGCGATGAGCACGCGCGGCGCGTCTTCATGCGTTTTGAAAACGCCCACGGGCTTGCCGGACTGCACGAGCAGGGTTTCGTCCGCCTCCAGCGCCTTGAGCGAGGCCAGGATCTGGTCAAAACACGCCCAGTTGCGCGCCGCGCGCCCAATGCCGCCGTACACCACCAGGTCCTGCGGGCGCTCGGCCACCTCGGGGTCCAGGTTGTTCTGGATCATGCGAAACGGCGCCTCAATCAGCCAGTTTTTGCAATGCAGCTGGCTGCCGCGCGGGGCGCGGATCTGGCGCGTGGCATCATGGCGCGGGTCGTCGTGCAAGTGGCTGAATTTCTCCGGGGTGTTCATGGCGTGGTCTCCTTGGGGCGTGAAAGGTGTTGCGAGGTGTCGCGAACGGAGCGGCGCTACAAAGTCTGGCTGGGCAGCGGCGCCGTGGCGGCGGCGGGCCATTCCTCCAGCGGGCGCAAGGCCCAGCGGCGCATGGCCTCCACGTCCGGCGCCAGCAGGCGGTCTTGCCCGACGAAGCGGACGCGGGCGCGGATGGCCGCGAACTCGGCTTCGAGCGCGGACGAGGAGCGGGGGCCGCGCTTGAGCTCCATGCCCTGGCAGGCCGCCATGGCCTCGATGCCCACAACCACCGCCGTGTTGTTCACCATCTCGGCCAGGCGCCGGGCAGCGAAGGTGGCCATGCTCACGTGGTCTTCCTGGTTGGCCGAGGTGGGCAGGCTGTCCACGCTGGCCGGGTGCGCGAGCGACTTGTTCTCCGACGCCAGCGCCGCCGCCGTGACCTGCGCGATCATGAAGCCCGAGTTCACCCCGCCATCGGTCACCAGGAAGGGCGGCAGGCCCGACAGGCCCGAGTCCAGCAGCAGCGCCAGCCGCCGCTCGCTGATAGCGCCCACCTCCGCCACCGCCAGCGCCACGATGTCCGCCGCGAAGGCCACCGGCTCGGCGTGAAAGTTACCGCCCGAGATGACCTCGCCCGTGTCGGTGAACACCAGCGGGTTGTCCGAAGCGGCGTTGGCCTCCGTCGTCAGCACCCGCGCCGCGTGGGCCAGGTTGTCCAGGCACGCGCCCATCACCTGCGGCACGCAGCGGATGGAATAGGGGTCTTGCACCCGCCCGCAGTCGGCATGCGAGGCCACGATGGCGCTGCCCTGCAGCAACTGCCGCAGCGCCGCCGCCACCGCCATCTGGCCCGGCTGCCCGCGCGCGGCGTGGATGCGCGCGTCCAGCGGCTTGACCGAGCCCTGAATGGCCTCCAGCGACAGCGCGCCCGCCACCAGCCCGGCCGCAAACACGCGCTCGGCCCCGAACAGGCCCGCCAGCGCCAGCGCGGTGGACACCTGCGTGCCGTTCAGCAGCGCCAGCCCCTCCTTGGGCCCCAGCACAAAGGGCGCCATGTCAATGCGCTGCATGGCCTGGCGCCCGTCGATCACCTCGCCCTCGGGCGTCGTCGCCTCGCCCTCGCCAATCAGCACGCAGGCCAGGTGCGCCAGCGGCGCCAGATCGCCCGACGCGCCCACCGAACCCTTGGCCGGAATGCGCGGCAGCAGGCCCGCGTTGCACAGCGCCAGCAGCGCATCCACGATTTCCGGGCGCACGCCCGAATGCCCCCGCGCCAGGCTCACCGCCTTGGTCGCCAGCACCAGCCGCACCACCTCGGGCGGCAGCGGCTCGCCCGTGCCCACGCTGTGCGACAGCACCAGGTTGCGCTGCAGATCGGCCAGCCGTTCAGGGGCAATGATGGTTTGCGCCAGCTTGCCGAAGCCGGTGTTGATGCCATAGACCACATCACCGGCTTCCAGAATGCGCTGAACCGCCGCCTGCGCCTCGCCCAGCCGGGCGCGCGCCGCCGCCTCCAGCGTGAGGCGGACGCCGCCGCCATGAATGCGGCGCAGGTCGGCCAGACTTACCTGTCCGGGGAGCAAGGTCAGCGCGGATGCGGGGAGGGCGGTGCTGGCTTGGGGCATGGTGTTTTCTTCCTAGAACAAAAGCGGGCGAACCAGAGGGTTGAACGTGGTCGGTCAGCCGAAATCGGGATTGCCATCGGCGCGGAAACGGCTGCCCAGGCGATAACGTGAAGCCGGGTGCAGGCAGCGCACCAGGGTGATGGCGGTGTCGCGCGTCCAGGTGCGGCGGGTCAGTTGCAGGCAGGGTTCGCTCGTGGACATCGCCAGATGCGCGGCCTGCTCGGCCGAAGGCAGCACGGCATCGACCAGGTGCTCCACCTGGTCATAGGGCACATGGCGAACCAGGTACTCGCCCGGCGGGGTGGCAGACAAATCCTGCCGCAGCAAATCAGGCACGGGGCCAGGGTTGACGTAGCGGTCTTCCAGCTGCACGGGCGTGCCTTCTTCCAGATGCAGGCAGCGCACATGAAAGACCGAATCGCCCACCTGCATGCCCAGCCAGGCCGCCACATCGGCGGGTGCGGCCACGCGCTCGGCCGTCAGAAGGGTGTAGCCGTATTCATGCCCACGGGCGCGGATTTCGCGGGCAATGCTGGCAATTTGCAAAAGCGTGGATTGCGGCTTTTCTTCAGCCACGAAGCTGCCCACACCAGCCACCCGCACGATGCGGCCTTGCTCCACCAGCTCGCGCAGCGCACGGTTGGCCGTCATGCGCGAAACACCAAACTGCGTCACCAGTTCATGCTCTGAAGGCAGGCGATACCCTGCGGGCCAAGAGCCATCCTGGATCTTGCCGGCAATATAGGCCTTGACCTGTTCATACAGGGCCAGCCCCGGCTTGGCAGCCGGCACAGCGGCGGCAGCGCCGCTGGCGGGCATCGCGGTGTTCTTTTTCGCCAAAGCCATTGAAGCCATGGGGCGCACATCTCCTGTCAAAGCTTGGTTTGCGGCCATCTCTCGCGCCACTTTGCTGCCTTGGAAAAGTGACGCCTGCCTTTCGGTCATCCGGATGCGGCGCCGATGCGCACAAACCGGCGTGAGGGCAAATGATTCGTCAGCAAGAAATACTTGTATATACAGGCTAACCCTGAGATGCTTGCACAGGCGAGTGCCTCATGCCGGATGGCATGACGGCCTTTTCTTCAGGTGTTTCTTCAGGGAAAAGTGCCCGTGGAAGTGAGAGCGATGTGCCTCATGCACGGCCTTCAAACACTTGCATTCTTTGCTCTTTTATCTTTGCGGGCAGCCTTGCTTACTTCAAAAGCGCGCCAGTGACCGGCGGGCGATGTGGTCTCGTACGGCTTTGAACAGGCTCTTTGGGACAAGCCAGTCCACGTCTTGGCGCTATCGGCGCCAAGCATCACAGGTGGCAAAAACGGAAAAGCCCGCTGCGCACATCACGCAGCGGGCTTTTTTTATTTGGCTCCCCGACCTGGGCTCGAACCAGGGACCTACGGATTAACAGTCCGGCGCTCTACCGACTGA
Organism: Comamonadaceae bacterium OH2545_COT-014; assembly: GCA_003859965.1. Taxonomy (GTDB): domain Bacteria; phylum Pseudomonadota; class Gammaproteobacteria; order Burkholderiales; family Burkholderiaceae_C; genus Ottowia. The sequence goes on from RQYR01000022.1 coordinate 4,920, forward strand.
GCTATCGGGGAAGAAGCTTCGCATTGTAGCTATGTTTTCTGCACTTTGGCAAGTGGTTCGCAAAAAAATTTTTACCAGGCTCTTTGCAAGCCATGGCCAAACCGGGTTCATCACGCTGGTGATACGATGCCCGCTTCACTCCGGGGTGCGGGCCGCCTTGAAATGCAAGGCAGCCAGCTGAGATGGCCCACGGGCCAAACCCGCCGACTTGATCCGGTTCGTACCGGCGTAAGGAAGAGGGCGTTTCACCGCACGGCACACGGGCGCGTCATGGCACATGGCGCGTCAGGTGCAACCAGCTGCGGGCTGCCGGAGTCCTGTGTTCCCCTTGCCTTCAGGAGACTCCCGCGATGAACGCCCCCGACAAGTTCCAGCAGCTGCTCACGCTCACGCGCGAGCCTTTCCCCGCCTCCAGCAAAGCCTATCTGCAAGGCTCGCGCCCAGACATCCGCGTGCCCGTGCGCGACATCCAACTGACCAACGGCGCGCAGGCCAGCGTGTACGACACCAGCGGCCCCTACACCGACCCGCAGGCGCAAATCGATGTGCGCCGTGGCCTGCCCGCGCTGCGCCAGGCATGGATCGAGGAGCGCGGCGACACCGAAACCTACGCCGGCCGCCTGGCCCACATCCTGGACGACGGCGGCAAGCACGAAGGGCGCGATGCCGAGCGCATCGCCCAACTGCGGCAGGAAGCGGCCGGGCTGCAACGCCAGCCGCGCCGCGCTAAAGGAGGCATTGGGGCTGGCCGCAACGTCACGCAAATGCACTACGCGCGGCGCGGCATCATCACGCCCGAGATGGAATACATCGCCCTGCGCGAGAACGGCCGCATGGAGTGGCTGCGCGAGCACCTGGGCGATGCCGCGCGCGAGGCGCGCCGCCGGGGCAACCCCATGGGCGCGGTGATCCCCGACGTCATCACGCCCGAATTCGTGCGCGACGAAGTGGCGCGCGGGCGCGCCATCATCCCGGCCAACATCAACCACCCGGAGATCGAGCCGATGATCATCGGCCGCAACTTCCGCGTGAAGATCAACGCCAACATCGGCAACTCGGCTGTGACCAGCAGCATCGAGGAAGAGGTGGAAAAACTCGTCTGGTCCATCCGCTGGGGCGGCGACACGGTGATGGACTTGTCCACCGGCAAGAACATCCACACCACGCGCGACTGGATCATCCGCAACAGCCCCGTGCCCATCGGCACCGTGCCCATTTACCAGGCGCTGGAAAAAGTGGGCGGCATCGCCGAAGACCTGACCTGGGAGATCTTCCGCGACACGCTGATCGAGCAGGCCGAGCAGGGCGTGGACTACTTCACCATCCACGCCGGCGTGCGCCTGCCCTTCATCCACCTCACGGCCAATCGGGTGACGGGCATCGTCAGCCGCGGCGGCTCCATCATGGCCAAGTGGTGCATCGCGCATCACAAGGAGAGCTTCCTCTACACCCACTTCGAGGAAATCTGCGAAATCATGAAGGCGTATGACGTGAGCTTCAGCCTGGGCGACGGCCTGCGCCCCGGCTGCGCGTCCGATGCCAACGACGAAGCCCAGTTCGCCGAGCTGCACACCCTGGGCGAGCTGACGCAAATCGCCTGGAAGCACGACGTGCAAACCATGATCGAAGGCCCCGGCCACGTGCCCATGCACATGATCCAGGAGAACATGACCGAGCAGCTCAAACACTGCCACGAAGCGCCGTTCTACACCCTGGGCCCGCTGACCATCGACATCGCCCCCGGCTACGACCACATCGCCTCGGTAATAGGCGCGGCCATGATCGGCTGGATGGGCACGGCCATGCTGTGCTACGTCACGCCCAAGGAGCACCTGGGCCTGCCCGACCGCGATGATGTGAAGCAAGGCATCATCGCCTACAAGATCGCCGCCCACGCCGCCGACGTGGCCAAAGGCCACCCGGCCGCCCGCGCGCGCGACGACGCCATCAGCAAGGCGCGCTTCGAATTCCGCTGGGAAGACCAGTTCAACCTCGGCCTGGACCCGGACACCGCGCGCGAATTCCACGACGAAACCCTGCCCAAGGACAGCAGCAAAACCGCGCACTTTTGCAGCATGTGCGGCCCCAAGTTCTGCTCCATGAAGATCACGCAGGAAGTGCGCGACTTCGCCGCCGCCAAGGGCTTGAGCGAGCAAGAGGCGCTCAAGGCCGGCATGGATGAAAAATCCAAAGAATTCGCCGCCGGCGGCGGGGAGGTCTATATCCCGATCCAGAAGGCTTGAGCGGGGCTTGGGCGGGCCATGATCAGGCCTTGATCGAACCTACTGGCAAAGCCGCGCCCGCATGGTCATCCTCGCCACCACCCGCCAGGGCTTTGAATCGCTGCGCGCCCTGATCGACACCGGAGCGCATCCGGTGTGGGTCGGCGCCAGCGTGCTCACGGCAGGCGAAATCCAGTCCTGGCGCGCGCGGGGGCTGGATTTGACCATCTTCGGCAACGACATCGACCCGCGCAACCCCGGCCAACTGACCGCCGCGCTGGACACCGTGGCCGAGCACCACCCTGGCGAAGTGGTCTGGGCCGATGCCCGGTGAATGAAAACGCTCGCCTTGGCACACACCAGAAAAAAAGAACGACATGGACAAACTCATCGCCGCCCACGCCCTGTCGATTGATGCCACGCTGGTCACCAATAACGAGGCCGACTTCGCGGCTACCCCGTGCGCGTCGAGAACTGGGCGCGCGGCCCGGCTATGCCCGACATTTGAATGAAAAGGCCGCTAGCGCCTGTCCATCCAGCGCAAGCAGCTATCAAAACCATTGCAAAACACCGTCAACACTTCCCCCATGCGCATCGGCATCGCTGGCGCTGGCCTGCTGGGCCGCCTGCTGGCCTGGCAGCTGGCGCGCGCCGGGCATGCGGTCAGTGTGTTCGACGCGGCCGCAGGGCCGCAACCCGTGTTCCGCAGCGAGGCGGGCGATACCCCTTGCGCCGCACGTGCCTCACATGCCGCCAGTGCCCCACATGGCGCACCGCCCGCCGCGCGGCCTGATGCAGCCGCCTACACCCCCACGGCGGCCGGCTTCACCGCCGCCGGCATGCTCAGCCCGCTGGCCGAGCTGGACAACGCCGAACCCGCCGTGGCCGCGCTGGGCTGGCGTTCGCTGGCGTTGTGGCGCGGCATCGCGGCGGCGCTGCCGCAGCGCCCCTTCTTCAAGGCCGAAGGCAGCCTGATGCTGGCCCACCGCGCCGACCTGGGCGCCGCCCAGCGCGTGCTGCAACGCCTGCACGCGGCCACCGCCACCGATGCCTGGCGCCGCGCCAGCCCGCCCCAGGGCGTGCAGCCGCTCGATGCCGCCGCCCTGCGTGCGCTGGAGCCCGCCGTGCAAGGCCCCGCCCACGCCTGGCTGTTGCCCGGCGAAGGGCAGCTGGACACCGTGGCCATGCTGGCCGCGCTGCACGCTGACAGCCCCGACGTGCAATGGCACTGGGGCCGCGCCGTGGCGCGTGTTGCCTCAGAAGGCAATGGAGAAGGGCAGGGCGGCGCGCTGCACCTGGCCGATGGCGGCCTGGCCCGCTTCGACGCCGTGATCGACGTGCGCGGCGCCGGCGCGCGCGACGCACTGCCGGTGCGCGGCGTGCGCGGCGAAGTTGTCTGGCTGCACGCGCCCGGCCACGGCCTCACCCGCCCGGTGCGCCTGCTGCACCCGCGCCACCGCGTTTACGTGGTGCCCCGCCCGGGCGACGTGGTGCTGGTCGGCGCCAGCGAGATTGAAAGCGAAGACCGCAGCCCCGCCAGCCTGCGCAGCGTGGTGGAGTTGCTGGCCGCGGCCCACAGCGTGGCGCCCGCGCTGGCCGAGGCGCGCATCCTGCGGCTGGACGTGAACCTGCGCCCCGCGCTGCCCGACAACGCCCCCCGCATCGAACACGCCCCCGGCCTGCTGCGCATCAACGGCCTGTTCCGCCACGGCTGGTTGCTGGCCCCTGCGCTGGTGGAACAGGCGCTGGCGCAAAATGGCTGGTGCCCCGCGCCGCCGCCCCCGGCCAGCCCGTCTGCCCCGGTTGCTTCTTAAAAGATAGCAACCATGCTTACAACCACCTGCCCTGGAGCCTTGAGAAATGCCTGCCGTTGAAACCCCGTCCATCACCATCCAGCTCGACGGCCAGCCGCACACCTTGCCCGCCGGCAGCACGCTGGCCGCGCTGGCGGCTGCGCTGGGTCACGCCCCGGAAGGCGTGGGCACGGCCGTCAACGGCGGCTTCGTGCCACGCGCCCAGCGCGCCAGCCACGTGCTGGCCGAGGGCGACCAGGTGCTGCTGTTCCAGCCCATCGTAGGCGGGTAGTTTTGCAACCAAGGGAGAAATCCATCGCTTTTTCGCGAACAAGCGCTTGGCAAAACGACGGCCCGCGCGCCTGACTTCTCCCGGCAGGTGCGCTCGCTCACCGCGCTGTCAGGATTTCCGGCCTTTGCCGACTAGGGGGAAAGCATCCCGCATCACCCCCCATCTGATCGCAAAGGAGAAACCGACCATGCTCATCCGTTTCCGCCGCTTCAAGCCGCTGCTGTGGCTGGCCGCCCTGGCTGCGTCCGCCTGGCTGGCGCTGCAACTGTCGCCCGCCGGGGCGCGCACGGCGGGCGATACGGCCGTGCACACGGCGCTGCGCGCGCTCAAGACCACGGCGGGCCGCCCGGCGGCTGATTTCATCCGGCCTGGCCGGCCCACGCTGGTGAAGTTCTGGGCCAGCTGGTGCCCGCTGTGCCTGTCGGAGCTGGGGCAGACCGAAAGCTGGGCCAAGGACAGCCGCTTTGGCGGCGTGAACCTGGTCACGCTGGCCTCGCCCGGCCACCTGGGCGAAAAGCCGGCCGGCGCGTTTGAGAAATGGTACGGCGGGCTGAACTACCCCGCGCTGCCGGTGCTGGTGGACGCGGGCGGCGGCATCGTGAAGGCGCTGGGCGTCAGCGTCTATCCCTCCTGGGCCGTGCTGGACGGCAGCGGCAAGCTGCTGCGCGTGGTCAAGGGCAGCCTGAGCGAGGCGCAGGCGCTGGCCCTGGTGCAAAACCCGCAGGCCGATCTGGGGCAGGTGAAAGAGCGCTTTCACAAGCCCGTGGCGCAAAAAGGCGCGGCCCCGGTGAACCCGCGCAGCATTCATCTGGCGGGCGGCTGCTTCTGGGGGCTGGAGGCGTATTTCCAGCGCGTGCCTGGCGTGGTGGACGCTGTCTCCGGCTACGCCAATGGCAAGACGGCGGCCCGCCCGTCTTATGAAGACGTAATCTACCGCCACACCGGCCACGCCGAAACCGTGCGCGTGGTGTATGACGCCGACCGCCTCAGCCTGCCAGACGTGCTGCAATACTATTTCCGCGTCATCGACCCCACCAGCCTGAACAGGCAGGGCAACGACCGGGGCACGCAGTACCGCACCGGCATTTACTACAGCGACCCGGCGGAAAAAACCGTCATCGCCGCCGCCCTGGCCGCCGAGCAGAAAAAGCACGCCCAGCCGCTGGTGGTGGAAAACCTGCCGCTGGCGCACTTTCACGAGGCCGAGGAATACCACCAGGACTACCTGGCGAAAAACCCCAACGGCTATTGCCACATCGACATCCGAAAGGCCGACGAACCCTTGCAACGCCCCGCCGACACCACCTCCCAGCCTGCTGCCAAGCCCGCCGCCAAGCCCTTCGACGCCGCCACCTGGCGCAAGCCCGACGACGCCACGCTGCGCCGCCAGCTCACGCCCGAGCAATACCGCGTGACGCAGAACAGCGGCACCGAATACGCCTTCAGCCACGCCTATGACCACTTGTTCGAGCCCGGCATTTACGTGGACGTGGTCAGCGGCGAGCCGCTGTTCAGCTCGGCCGACAAGTACGACTCCGGCTGCGGCTGGCCCAGCTTCACGCGCCCCATTGAAAAAGCCGCCGTTACCGAGCACGAGGACCTGAGCTACAACATGCGCCGCGTGGAAGTGCGCAGCCGCGCCGCCGACTCGCACCTGGGCCACGTGTTCACCGACGGCCCGCGCGACAAGGGCGGCCTGCGCTACTGCATCAATGGCGCCAGCCTGCGCTTTGTGCCGCGTGACCGCATGGACGCCGAAGGCTACGGCGCCTACAAGGCCCAGGCCAAATAAGGTGCGCGGGCCAGGCAAGGCATAGGCAATCTCGGCCGGGCAGGGCAGGGCAGCGGCGCGTTACCCCTTGGGACGCCGCCGCAGCCCCGGCCACCGGGGTTGCTGACAGGCGGGCGGTTAAAGTCGCCCGCCTTTGTTTTTTGCAAGCGGATATTTCACAGCCGCGTTTTTCATGAACTCACACATCCAATTGCGCCTGTGGCCGCTGGCGGCGCTGGTGGTCGGCTCCATGGTGGGCGGGGGGATTTTTTCGATTCCGCAGAACATCGCGGCCAGCGCCGCGCCGGCGGCCACGCTGGTGGCCTGGCTCATTACCGGGCTGGGCATGCTGGCGCTGGCCTTCGTGTTCGTCAACCTCACGCTGCGCCGCCCGGCGCTGGACTCGGGCGTGTACGCCTACGCCCGCGCGGCGTTCGGCCCGTTCATGGGCTTTGGCTCGGCCTGGGGCTACTGGCTCATGGGGGTGCTGGGCAACGTGGGCTATTACGTGCTGCTGATGAGCACGCTGGGCCACTACATCCCCGCCTTTGGCGAGGGCAACACGCCGCTGGCGGTGGCCTGCACGTCGGCGCTGCTGTGGACCATGCACGCCATCATGCTGCGCGGCGTGCGCGAGGCGGCGGCGCTCAACCAGATCGTGACGGCGGCCAAGCTCGCGCCGCTGCTGCTGTTTGTGCTGCTGGTGGCGCTGGCCTTTCGTGCCGACGTGTTCACGCTGGACCTGTGGGGCCAGGGCAACCCGGCCCTGGGCGGCGCGCTGGAGCAGGTGCGCGGCGTGATGCTGGTGACGGTGTGGGTGTTCGTGGGCGTGGAAGGCGCCAGCGTTTATTCGGCCCGCGCGGCGCGGCGCACGGACGTGGGGCGCGCCACGCTGCTGGGCTTTCTGGCGGTGCTGGCGCTGCTGGTGGCCGTCAGCGTGCTGTCGATGGGGGTGATGACGCAGCCGGCGCTGGCGCAGCTCAAAAACCCTTCCATGGCGCACGTGCTCAGCCACGTGGCCGGGCCATGGGGCGGGGCATTCATCAGCGTGGGGCTGCTGATTTCGGTGTCGGGCGCGCTGCTGTCGTGGCTCATGCTTGCCAGCGAAACGCTGTACATGGCCGCGCGCGACGGCACCGCCCCGCGTTGGCTGGCCACCGAAAACGCGCGCGGCACGCCCTCGCACGCACTGTGGCTCACCAGCGGCTGCGCCCAGCTCTTTCTGCTGGTCACGCTGCTGAGCGAATCGACCTATCTGTCGGTGGTGCAACTGGGCACCGCCATGGTGCTGCTGCCCTACACCTGGGCCGCGCTGTACGGTCTGCGCCTGGCCTGGCGCGGCGAAGGCTACGGCCCGGCCGAAACAGCGGCGCGCCAGCGCGACCTGGCCGTGGCCGCCGTGGCCGTGCTGTACGCGCTGTGGCTGCTGTACGCCAGCGGCCTGAAGTACCTGCTGCTGTCGGCCCTGCTGTATGCCCCCGGCGCGCTGCTGTACGCCTGGGCGCGGCGCGAACATGGCCGCGCGCTGTTTTCGCGGCGCGAATGGCTGCTGTTCGCCGCCATGCTGGCCGCCGCAGCCGTGGCCGCCATCAGCTTGCACCAGGGGCGGCTGACGCTTTGATGATGAAAAAAGGCATCCAGGGCTGATCTGGTATATGATTTCAGCTATATTTTAAGTAGCAAACGAATAACGCCATGCACTCCAGCACATCCGATCACTGGCACGTGGGCGACGTGCCGCTTGCCAGCCGCTTTCTGCTGGGTACGGCAGGCTATCCCTCGCCGCAGGCGCTGGCGCAGGCCATTGCCGCATCGGGCGCGCAAATCGTCACCGTGGGGCTCAAGCGCCAGCTGGCCCCGGCCAATGCGGCGGGCGACAACGGCTTCATGGACATCATCCTGGCCGCCATGCGCGAACGCGGCGCGCGCCTGCTGCCCAACACCGCTGGCTGCACCACCGCGCGCGAGGCCGTGCAACTGGCCCACATGGCGCGCGAGCTGTACGGCACGCCCTGGGTCAAGCTCGAAGTGGTGGGCGACGAATACACCCTGCAACCCGACCCGCAGGAGCTGGTGGCCGCCGCGCGCGAGCTGGCGCGCGAGGGCTTCACCGTCTTTCCCTACTGCACGGACGACCTGGTCACCGCCAAGCGCCTGCTGGACGCCGGCTGCCCCTTGCTTATGCCCTGGGGCGCGCCCATCGGCTCCGGCCAGGGGCTCATCAACCCCTTCGCGCTGCGCCTGCTGCGCGAGCGCCTGCCCGACACCGTGCTCATCATCGACGCCGGCATCGGCGCGCCCAGCCACGCCGCGCAGGCGCTGGAAATGGGCTTTGACGCCGTGCTGCTCAACAGCGCCGTCAGCCAGTCGCCTGACCCCGTGCGCATGGCCGCTGCCTTCCGCCAGGCCATTGAAGCCGGCCGCACCGCCCGCCTGGCCGGCGTGATGGACAAGCAGGACTTTGCCGTGGCCACCACGCCGGTCACGGGCAACCCGTTCCTGCTGGGCTAAGCGTTTTCAAGCGCCCCCATCGCCCGTGTGGCAGCCCTTGCGTGCTCTCTTTTTTGAATGAACGTGTGTTCTTCTTGCCGTGCCGGGCGCTTCAAGCCGCCGCTGGCCCACCGGCATGACGGCCCCTGGCGGCCGTGCTGAAATCGCCCACTCCGATCCATGCACCCGCAAAAAACCCATCGCCCCCCCGTTCTCTGGAGCATCGCCGGCGCCGACAGTGGCGGCGGCGCGGGCCTGAGCGCCGACCAGCGCGCCGCCGACGCCTTTGGCGTGCACCTGTGCCCGGTGGTGGCCGCCGTCACGGCGCAGCACTCGCGCGCCGTCACCCGCATCGCGCCCGTCGCGCCCGACGTGCTGGAGGCCCAGCTTGACGCGCTGGCCAGCGACATGCCGCCCGCCGCCATCAAAACCGGCCTGCTTGGCAGCGCCGGGCACATCCGCGCCGTGGCCCGCTGGGTGGACCGCCTGCGCGCCGCCCGCCCCATGCTGGCGCTGGTGGTCGATCCGGTGCTGCGCGCCAGCACCGGCGCCGCCTTTGCCGACGCCGATGTGCTGCGCGCCTATGTGGAAGAACTGTTGCCCCGCGCCACCCTCGTCACGCCCAACGAGGGTGAAGCACGGCAACTGGCCATGCTGGCGGGCAGTGGCTGCGGCAGCGGCGGCGCAGGGCAGGGCGGAAATGCGCTTGCGCCCGCACCCGCGCTGGCCCAGGCGCTGCGCGCCCTGGGCGCGGCCGCCGTGGCCGTGACCGGCGGCGACAGCGCCCCGCTTGCCGGCTGGGCGCTGGACTGGCTGGACACCCCGCATGCCCAAGGCTGGCTCGGCCTGCCGCGCGTGCCCACGCCGCACCACCACGGCACCGGCTGCACCTTTGCCAGCAGCGCTGCCGCCGCGCTGGCGCTGGGCTTCGTCAGCGCCGACGCCCTGGTGCTGGCCAAGATGGCCACCACCCATGCCCTGCGGCACGGCCACGCGGCAGGGCAGGGCGCTGGCCCGGTGTTGGCGCGGCCCGGTTTCGCGGCGCACGCCGCGCAAATGCCCTGGCTGTCTTTTGATGCCGAAGTGCCGCAGGACTGGCCGCAGCGCTGGCAGGAAAAAATCAAAAAAGATAGCAAAAAAACCTTTATGGATGTGCCTGAAGGCCATTTTTCAGACACACCCCAAGCGCAGGAGGACATGGGCCTGTACGGCATTGCCGACAGCGCCGCACAGCTGCAAGCGCTGCTGGCCGCCGGCCTGCGCACCGTGCAGTTGCGCATGAAAGCGCCCCCCGCGCCCGACGCCGCCTGGCACGCCGCGCTGCGCGAGGCCATGACGCACAGCATGGCCGCCAGCGCCGCCGCTGGCGCGCGCCTTTTCATCAACGACCACTGGCGCGTGGCGCACGCGCTGGCCGCCGGCCAGCCCGGCATGGCCCACGTGGGCCTGCATTTGGGGCAGGAAGACCTGGCCGCGCTCACGCCGGATGAAAGGCGGCAACTACTTGCCAGCGGCCTGCCGCTGGGCATCAGCAGCCACAGCCTGTGGGAGCTGGCGCGCGCCCGCTGCCTGACCCCGTCCTACATTGCCTGCGGCCCCGTCTGGCCCACCACCACCAAAGACATGCCCTGGCGCCCGCAAGGCCTGGACAACCTGGCCTGGTGGGTGCGCATGGCGGGCTGCCCCGTGGCTGCCATTGGCGGCATCCTGAGCGCTGAACAGGTGGCCGATGCCGCCCAGACAGGCGCCAGCGCCATATGCGCCGTGCGCGCCCTGGCGCAAGACCCGTCCCGCCATGCCCCGCTGCTGCACGCCGCGCTGCATGAAGGCCGCGCCCGCCCGCCCCGCGTGACGCCGGCCTTGCCGCAGCCGTCCCTGCAAGGCGGGCACTTGTGAAGCAGGGCAGGGGAAGGCGTGCACGCGCCAGATGTCGTCAATGTGAATGGGGCGTTCAGGTTCTTTCCTACCGGCTTCTTTTCTCTTCTTTTGTATGGCACACATCTACATCTATTCCCCCTCCAGCGCCGTGCGTGACCGCGCCGCGTTCCGCCGCGGCATCCGCCGCCTGCAAGCACAAGGCCACGAGGTAGAGGTGGACGCAGCCGCGCTGGCCAGCCACCAGCGCTTTGCCGGGGAAGATGCCACCCGGCTGGCCGCCATCGGCCGCGCGGCCGCCAGCGGCGCCGATGTGGCGCTGATTTCACGCGGCGGCTACGGCCTCACCCGTCTGTTGCCCGCGCTGCCCTATGCCGAAGTGGAACGCGCCATTGGCCAGGGCACGCGCTTCGTCGGCTTCAGCGACTTCACCGCGCTGCAACTGGCTGTGCTGGCCCGCACCGGCGCCACCACTTGGGCTGGCCCGTCCCTTGGGGCCGATTTCGGCACGGTGGATGAGCCTGATGACATCATGCAAGCCTGCTTTGATGACCTGCTTGCCGGCATTGGCGAAGGCACGGGCTGGCGTCTGCCCGCGCCGCGCCGTCCGCGGGCAGGCGATGCGCTGGCCAGCGAAGGGGCAGGGCGCCTGCATGCGCTGCCCCAATCCTTGCACATCCATCAAGCCACCCTTTGGGGCGGCAACCTCGCCATGGTGTGCGCGCTGCTGGGCACGCCATACTGGCCCTCCATTCAAAACGGCATTTTGTTTCTGGAAGACGTGGGCGAACACCCGTACCGCATCGAACGCATGTTGACCCAGCTGCTGCACGCCGGCGTGCTTGGCCAGCAGCAGGCCGTGCTGCTGGGCGCGTTCAGTGACTACACGCTCTCCTCGCACGACAAGGGTTTCAACCTGCACGCCGTCGTCAGCTGGCTGCGCACGCGGACCAGCACCCCCATCCTCACCGGCTTGCCCTTCGGGCATGTGCCGACCAAGGTGCTGCTACCCGTCGGCGCGTGCACCGACCTGCTGCTGCAAGGGCGCGATGCGCTGATTCTCTGGGGGCACGACCATGCACATGCAGATGATGCGGGTGGACACGATCACCATGACCATTGAAGTGGCGCCCGGTAGTCGCTTGCTTCATGCCACGCCTTGCCATCACAAAACGCCACGGCCCGCGTGAGGCAGGCCGTGGCGTTTGGGTTAGGAAAAATCCGGGTAAGGCGTGTGCGAGGCGGCAATGGGCAAAAGGGAAGAGCCGCCGCGCCGTCAGCCGCGCAAGGTGGTGGGGCGCGACATCAGTCCCTTGGGTAGAAGGCCGTCGAACATGACAGACAAGCTGACCATGCGCTCACGCGCCGAACGTTCGCCATAAAGCCCTGCCAGCGCCGCCATCAGCTCAGCGCGGGCATACCAGAGCGCCTGCGCATCCACTGAATGCCGGATGCGTCGGGCCACATGCGGATATTGGAGCGCGCCTTCTTCGCCCAGCATGTCCAGCATGACCGTGCGGATGTCATCCATCCGATGCGCCACGCGCTCCGCGCTGAACCGGGCGCCACGCCCGATGCCCAACTTGGCCAGAAAACCGTTGCTCAACCAACCCATAAGCTAAAACTATTGTTTACATCTCCGGCAAATCACACGCCGGCCCCGTCACCATAGACACAAAACGACACAAGATCAATGCCTAGCCTGCTGAGAATTGTGATCAATTACCGCAGACGGAGCGGTTTTTTCCGGAGTGTTAAAGCGTGCATGAGCCGTTTTTTTGCCAAGACAAAACTTGTTGTTACATCTACAATAACCCAAAAACAAGAGGTAAACATCACACTTCGTCCCATTGAATGAATGGGATGGCAGCATGCCGAACCTCTGATAGCAAGAACATCCCTGCGCCGTGAATCAACAACGTACCATCGCTTTCATTGACCTGGCAGGCAGTACCGCCGCCTTCCAAGCCTTGGGCAATGAGCAGGCCGCTGATGTCGTCTCAAAGATCACCCGCTGGGTAGGCCGCGTCTGTGAAGCGCACAACGGAGACATCATCAAGTTTTTGGGCGATGGTGTCTTGGCGACCTTCATGAAGGCATCAGAGGCGGTACAAGCAGCCATCTTCATTCAGCAAAGCCATACGCACCGCATCCAGACATGGCCAGAGCCGCTGCGCATGCACTTGCGCATAGGCCTGGCAGCCGGACATGTTGTAGAGCTTGGCGATGACTCTTATGGCGATGTCGTCAATTTTGCCGCCCGTCTCTGCGAGATGGCCGTAGGCGACGGCATTCTGGTTTCAGACACGGTAGCAGACCAACTCGCGGGTCTGCGCACGGACAAGCCGGTTCGCTCTCGCTCTTTGGGAACACTGAACATTCGCGGGATGAAAGAGCCCCGCAGCGTCTTCCAAATCGAGTGGAATGACGAAGTGGAAACAGACTTGCTAACGGTGCAGGGCGGCTATCAAAGCGAAAGCGAAAACGACGCGCAAGTAACGCGCATGTCTTCCATTGCGCTTTCCAGACTCGGCGCCGCCAGTACGTTCCTCGTTCAGGACCTGCCCATCGTCCTCGGTCGCATCCCCGACTGCGCCTTCGTCATCAATGACCAGCGTGTGTCACGCCAGCACGCCAAGCTTGAGTATGTCAACGGCAGCTTTGTGCTGACCGACACTAGCAGCTATGGCACCTGGGTGCGTTTCGAAGAAACGGCTGGCTCTGAATTCGCACTCCGCCGCAGTGGGTGCACCCTGCATTCGAAAGGTGAAATTGCTCTGGGTGCGCCTTTCTCTGACCCCAGCGCGCCCATCATCACGTATCGCATCTACGACGATGTGACCACTCGAGAGCAAACCACCATGCTCCCGTCGCTTTTCGACATTCCTGGCTGATGGGCAGATGGCGTTAAGTCGGTTTTCTCCATCCATTATTATTTACATAACACACATCGTATGAAGTCAAACAGCGGGCTGGACTGCGGCGCCACGATCCCGATACCCGCGCCCAGCTTGGCTTGAAGCTACGGCGCATGTATCAGTCCTTGGGCTGGTCACGCGCCGACTGCGCGCAGTTTCTTCACGTCTGCGAGCGCACTTTGCATAACTGGGAGCGTGGCAAGCACGATGTGCCTTATGCCGCCTTCCGGCTGCTGCGCATCACTTGCGGCATGGCGTTGCCCGGCCAGGCTTGGCGTGGCTGGTCTTTGCACGGCGGCAAGCTCTGGACGCCTGAGGGCGTCGGCATTGACCCGCAAACGGCTTTCTGGTGGGCTTTGCTGGTGCGGCGGGCTGAAACAGGCTCCAAGGCTCTGCGCGCACTGCATGAGGCCAAGGCGCGGCCAAGTGCCGGCTGTCAAGCCGGCGCGCGCCCATCGCGCGGGCGCGAAGGGGGCCCCGCTTGCGGGGATGCGTCGCGCTCAGCGATGGGCGCGCCGGCTCGGCTTGGTCAACGTGACGTGCTGGTTACACGTCACTTTAGTCCGGCGGGCCGGATTGCCGACAGGACCCCTGAAACCCCGCAAATCCAGCACTGGCGCGGCTTTCAGGCCGATTGGAGGCTTAAAGATGGCTTCTAAAACTGTTGCACCCATTACAACGATACTTTCCGCCCCTTCTGGACGTGGAAAGTATCAACGTACGCGCCTTGGTGCGGTGACTTGGCTGGCTGCTTCGCTGGGGGTTTCGCGCCAGCATGCCAATCGCTTGTTCCAGACCGGGCGCGTGGTTGGCGCCGTCAAGCTGCCTACCGGCGTCTGGGACTTGCCGCCGGGCTTTGTGGAGGTGATCGCGGGCACGCGCGGGCCGCGTCGCACGGTCGAAGACCGTGTTGCGGCCAAGCAGCGTGCGGCGCGCAATGCGGCACGCCGTCAGCGCCGTTTGCTCAAGGGAGGCCAGTCATGAATGCTGTCTGGCAAGCAGAGTTGAAGGCGGTTGAGGCTGAAGTTGCCGAGCTGGTGGCTTTGCTGCGTCTGGGGCTGCCGGGCCAGCGCGCCGCGCTGGATCAGGCGGTGGCGCAAGCGGCCTGTCCGCGTGAGGCGGTGCAGCGCGCTTCGGCCCGGCTTCACGAGTTGGCGCGGGAGGCTCGTCCATGAGCTCCTTCACTGACCGCCTTTACCGGCAATGGCGCCGCTCCAGCGGGGGCAGCGGCGTTTTGCTGACCACGGGCAGGCCCGCCCTGCCCTTTGCGGCCCCCAAAAAAGCGAAACGCCAGCGGTTTGCCGACGCTGGCGCTTCTGTCCACAAACCGACTGAGAAGGAGTCGAATCATGGCATCTCGAAAGTGTAATGCAGCTGGAGGAATGGGCTGCGGCCCTGCTCGTTCTGGTGGCGTTGGCTGGGCACATGCTGGGGTCTGTTTCCGGCGCGCCACGGCCCGTTCTGGCGCTTCCTGTGGGGGTATCGGGGGCGTAGCCCCTGATGTAGCCGCAACGCGGCGTAACCGCTGCGGTGGTTCTGGCGCAGCGTGCTACGCGGGCGAAGCGTTGGCTCTGCCCTGCCCTGTCTCGCGCCCTGTTCAACAGACGGCGGCGCTGGAAATGCCCGGATCGGCATTAATGGGCGCGCGGCTTGATTATGTGGATAACCGCCTTGGGCTATTATTTGGCCCGCCCTCGAAGGATATTCATTCGGGAGGTGCGGCATGAGTATTCACACATCGTATGAAGTCATCAAGACTTCAAAAAAGGGCTGTAAGCCCTTGATCTACCTAGCCGTTGAATCAGATGAACTGGTCGGAGACTCTGACAGCAGCTACCCCCGCTGAACTGCACACGGCACCCACTCTACGACCACCAGCGGCCCGTGTCAACTTTTCTGCTTTTACTTCCATAGCATGCCCGGCGCTTGTCTGGCGCCTGGCGGATGTCGAATCTGCCTCAGCTTCCTTGCATCAACCTGAGCACCGGATTGGCGGGCGGCACCGGCAGCACCCAGCGATCCGGCGCCATCAGAACGATGGCCGAGAGCCGCCCAACGCTGGCGCCGCCTCGGCCGAGTACCTCGTAGCGCAGGATGTTGACTTTGCTGCGGCCCTGGCCGGCGCCCATGCGGTGCCAGCCGGCCTTGATGACTTCGCGCTGCACTTGAAGGCCGGTGGCCTCCGCTTCGGGCTCCGGGCCGGTTTCCCGGGCATACAGCTTGAAAATCAGCGGCGAGACCAGTGCCATGCCTTCTTCGGTGAAATGCACGGGGGCGCCTGATTCGTTGTACTTGATGACGCGGGCAGCCAGGCCTTGCTGGAGCCAGTGCATAAACGCGATGGCCTTCTCACTTGGCTCCGCCTTGCGCGAGGCGGTGTCTTGCGGCAGCTCGGGCAAGCTGGGTGTGAGGACGATGGGGGCTGTGACGGCTGCGCGTGCAGTCGTGTGCGCGCCGGCATTCGATGCCAGGCCTGGCGCCTGGAACAGTGGTCGAACGGCTGCGCTTTGGCGGGTTTCCTGGGCGGTTTGTTCTGGCTTTTTCTTGGGTGGGCGGACGCCACCGCTTCTGACGGCGGTACGTGCTGCGACAGCTTCTGGAAGCCTCGGCATTGCCGCAGTTTCCTGACCGGTTGCAGGGCTTGCCGCAGGCGTGGGCGCCTTGACGGGGCGGGCTGACGCCGTTGGCTTCATGGCCCTGACCTTTGGTGCGGCCGCGCCTGACAGGCTGCGCACATCATCGTCCTCATCCAGCCAGCCGCTGTCAGGCGCATCGAAGCCGTCGATGCCGCCACCGATGACGATCACGTCGCTGGCTTGTTCGGATGGCACCGAAGTGGGAGGCACTGGCCCAGCTTCCTGCTCCTTGGCTGCTCCAGTGCTTCCAGCCGGTTTTGCGGCAGGTTTGGGCGTAGCGGCCTTGGTTGCGGCAGGCTTGGGCTTGTTGAAGCTCGGTGCGCGCAGTGCCGGTCTGGACGACTTGCTTTCTCCGGGTTTCGCCCGGCTGCTGCTTTGCTGCCTGGCTGCTTCAGCCTGGCTTTCGTTCAGCGCCGCTGGAACAGGCAACTCGGGCGATGCAGGCAACTGGGGCAACGAAATGGCCTCGTCCTGCACCACCATGGCGCGGTCCTCTCCATCCGCCGCATCCAGGTCTTCTTCGGCGCCCGGCTTGTCCGGGCGCTTTGGCTTGACTTCGATGCGGCCGCACATTTCTGGCGGGTACTGGCTGGCATCGTCATACAGGCGGGCCAGCGGAAAGCGCAGCATGGTCAGGTTGTGGGTGTAGACGCTGCCGTCGTTGGCGCCCTGCCCTGACCCCTGCCCTGACCCCTGCCCTGCTTCCTGCTCGCCCTGCCCGGCCTCGCCATGCACGGTGACGTACCAGACGGCCTGGCCGGTGTGCGGATTGACCTGGATGCAGCCATATTCCTGCCAGGTGTCAAAGAGCCGGTCGTTCTTGCGATCACCGGGGATGCTTTCGTCGGGCGCATGGTCCTTGAGCCAGGCGCGCACGGCGTCGGCCACGCGCTTGGCCACGAACCAGATGGAGCCGTCATGCACCCACCCTGCCGCGCCCGAGCGGTTCAGGGGCAAGGCGGTGCCGCTTTTGAGCATGGCTTTCAGCGCGCCCATGAGCAGCTCGATCAGGGGCACGCTGGTGGCGGTGTCAAAGCGTGCCCGGCTTCCCTGCTGCAAGGCCTTGGCTGTCGAGACCTGGTCGGCGCGCATCACGATTTTGGCGACCAGGCTGGCGCGGTCCTGGCCCGACAGGTAGTGCGTCAGCGTGTCCAGCGCATGCGGCGTGCGCGCCAGAAAGGCAAGCGCCGTGGCGGGCGCGATCTGGTGCAGGATGGTCAGCGCGAGCCGGCTGTGTGCGCTGTAGTCGCGCGCCGAACGAGGCGTGAACTCGACGCGGTACTCGGCCTGCTGCCGGCCGGCAGCCAGCTGCACCAGGCTGCCGCCCATGGGCGTCCAGCGCAGCGGCTCGGGCATGCGTGCGGCCCGCCACTGGATGCGCAGGTCGGTCATGGGCTTGGCAATGTCGTGCAGCAGCGCGGCGTAGAAAACGACGTAGGTCCACTCATCGCGCTCGGCGTCGATCTGCTCGATGGCCGCGCCTGCTGGCAGGAAGTGGCCATTGCGCCAGGTCATGGCCGCCAGGGTCATCTCCAGGGTGTGCGTCAGCAGCCCGCCCACATGGGCGTGGTGGTGCGACTCCGATGCCGGCATGAGTTGCACGAATTCGGCCAGCCGGTGAATGGCTGGCAGCAAATCGCGCTGCCAGGTCACGGCTGCCAGGCGCGATTGCCGCCACATGGCCTCCAGCGCGTCGGCAGCGCGCAGGCTGCGCAGCAGCTCCTCGGCATCGAGCACGCGCAGCCAGCCGCGTTCCGTTCCCTCCAGCACAGGCACGGCCGGCTCGGGCGCTGACGCGCTGGCGGCCTCCGAAGGCATCACACCGACAGCAGGCGTGGCAAGCGCTGGCATGGTCGAAGCCGCCCTGCCCTCTGCGCGACGTGCGGGCAAAAGGCTGCGCCATCTCTTGAGCCATGAAATGCCTGCGTTCACCATTGCATTTAGTGCATACCAGGCTTTAACCTGAAAGAAGCCGGATATTCAATATTCGAGCCAGTCAGATCAATTCACTTCCGGGTTTGCTCCGGGAGTGCAATAGTCTGGGCAATGGCCTCCTTGATTTCATCAATCCCGGGCGCGGTGAAAGTCGCATAAAGCCCCACGAGAAAACTTGCAATGCCGATGAAATTGACCAGCAGTGTGAATCTGCGTCGGCGCTCTACATCATTTTTGAGTTTGACATAATCCGAAATGCTCTTGCGCACGGGTTCGATGAGCAGCTTGTCGCTGCTGAGTGCCGATTGATCGGCCATCTCCGCGAGACGAACCAGAACGGGCTTGATCTCGTCGGGCAGCTCCGCAAACGGCTCGACTTTCTCAAGCTGCCTGGCAAGCTCGTACAAGCCATCATGGTTCGGGCCATGATGATCGCCCAGCATCCTGAAAACAATTCGATTGG
This sequence comes from Comamonadaceae bacterium OH2545_COT-014, assembly GCA_003859965.1. Taxonomy (GTDB): domain Bacteria; phylum Pseudomonadota; class Gammaproteobacteria; order Burkholderiales; family Burkholderiaceae_C; genus Ottowia. Next base: position 23,315 of record RQYR01000022.1, read on the forward strand.
CAGCCGCTGGATTGAGTCCAAGTCCACGAGCGATGAGCTGGACCTTGTGTGCTGGCAGCTCGACTTTTTCTTCAAGCGCGCGTTCGAGACGGGATCTCAGTTTTCGGCGGCCAACATATTCATGCCAGATCACGACTGCACTCCCGATGAATATTGCTATCAGCAAGACCCCATAGGTCAAGATGACAACAATATTGGATATTGTTTTCCAGTCCATGAAGCACCTCCTTGAAGAAAGAGGTGATTTTGATGGGCTGACTGCCGCCGCATGCAGGTCCAGGGTAAAGCACTGTCACACACCTTTCATTCATGCTTCGTGCCCATGCAGCAGATGCTCGCGCAGCACATGCAGCGGCGGCTGTGGTCTGGCGTCGGTTTGCCAGACCCAGAGCTCTTCCCCAGGCAGATGGAAGTCGATGAAGCTCAACCACGACTGCTTCAGCGGGTTCCACACCCGTGCATCCGGCTCGTGGATCAGTCCCCTGCCCCAGAAGGCGCGGTAGCGCACGAAGTCCAGGCTCAGGATGTCGCAGACGATGCGCCGCCACAGCGCATGCACTGGTTCGACCGGCGCTCTTTCCTGGCCCGGCCCGCTGCCCCAGCGCAGGGCATAGCCCGCCAGCAGGTCACGCACGCAGATGCAGGGATCGTGCCCCTCGTCAGCGTAGCGCTCGAAACCGTCATAGTGCGCCAGCCACTGCACCAGGCATCCAGTCCAGGCATGCAGGCCCAGGACGTGCATGTGGGAGACGGCCGCGAAGATCGCGTGGGCGTGATCCAGCGCGTCGCGGCCCCAGTGCGGCTATCCGGTGTTGCTTTGCTGCGGCATGTACTGCGAGCGCAGCACGGGCGCGTCCGACTTGGGGTTCATGGCGTCATCCATCCAGGCGTCCTTCATGGCCGGTTCAGTTGCGGCTTGGCGCATGCTGGTACAGCCAGCCCGGCTTGTCACGCGCTTGCCCTCAGAAAGATTCCTGAGGGCAGTCGCTTGAACTGCAATCTGTTTTCTGATAGGCGCTCGCATGGGGCAAGGGTGCAGATAAGCCCGCTGCGGCGAGTGGCTTCCCGTCAGGCGCGACGAGGCCGCGACCTGGCCCTGGCGCAGATGGCCAGCGCCCCGCGCTGGCCATCTGCCGCTACCCAGTAACAAGCCCTTGGCCCGTCCCCGTATTCCTTTCCCGCGCGCCGACGCCCATGAGGGAGGCGCGCGGCCCTTTGGATTGGCCCATTAACCCGTAGAGCGCCCTTTGCCCGTCTGCGCCAGCCGCCCCCGGCTGGCCTGCCGTTTCCATGGACAAACAGCTGGCCACGAAAGCCGACCCGATGGAGGCAGCACTCCCTTTCAATCACAGGGGCAAAAGTGCCTGTTTGGCTATTGTCCATAGCTTCAGTGTGCCTTTTTGGCTACCTGCACAGATGGACCGTTTTTTCAATCGTCTGCCCTCCTAAATCTTCCTGAGGGCAAATGCTTGACAGATAAGCAATCTTCTGAAACTGGCGTTTTTGCTGGCTTTCGGCCAGTTTCTCCCTCCACGGCGAACGCCATTTCTCGCGCTGCGACGACGATTTGTTGTTGATGGGCAACGCATCTGTCCAAGCATTGCAGACCGCTAGCAGATTTCATCAGCCATGTCCAGCGTTTGCCCTCAGAAATCTTGCTGAGGGCAAACGCTGGCCTCCGGGCGGCCTGGCCGCAAAACTTCCTCGCACTGGCGATGCCTGACCTTCACGACAGGCGTCTTTGGCCCGGAAGCGGCGCCAGGCGCGATCAGCCTCACCTTGAATCCGTTTGCTCCAGAGACCTGAAAGCCCTGGCCACCAGCGCGAGCTGGCCGGGCAGCTTCTTCTTTCGGATGCACGGCAATGGTTTTGGCTCGGATCATGATGGCGACGCTGCTGGCCGCAGGCGCGGCGATGGCCCAGGCTGGCGAGGCAGCGCAACAGGGGGCAGACCCGGCCGCCGAGGCGGGCGCGCTGCTGGCGCCCGGCGCGGGCCGCATCGTCGATGGCTCGCAGATGCAGATCGGCCGCTACACCACGGCTGGTGCGCAGTCAGCCGAGGCGGCCAGCGATCCGCTGGATGTGTTCGTGCGCATCCACTACCCGCGCCAGACCGTTTCCACCGTGGGCGATGCCGTGCGGCACACGCTGGTGCGCACGGGCTGGCGGCTGGTTGACCCATCGGCACTGGCGCCCCAGGCGGCCCGGTTCCTGGCCCTGCCGCTGCCCGAGTCGCAGCGCGTGCTGGGGCCGTACCGGGTACGCCAGCTCCTGCAGGTGCTGCTGGGCAGCACCTGGCGGTGGCATGAGGACCCGGCCACGCGCCAGCTCTGGTTCACGCTGGCATCGGGCCTGGGCCAGGACACGGGCAAATCCGGGGCAGCGCAGGCAGTGACCCCGGACAGCGAGGCGGCTGCCACTGGTGCAGCCCAGGTGCAGGAGGTGCGGTGATGCAGCCCAATGATCCGGTTTTCCTGCAACAGCAGCAGGCAGAGCAGGTACGGCGCCAGCAGCACGAACGCCAGCTGCTGGAGCAGCAGGAGCGCGAGTGGCGCGACCATGAGCATGAACGGGCACTGCGCGAAAGTGCCACGTCCGAGGGCGAACGGGCAGGCAGCAGGCGCGGCGAACAGGCAGCCGCTCGCCAGGCCCGGCACAAGAGCGCGGACGATGACGCGACGGCGGCCATGCCAGATGACAGCGCCACGGCGCCCTCCCGTGGAAAAGCTGGATCAGGCATGGGCACAGGCTCGCTCGTGATCGGCCTGGCGCTGGCGGCCGCGCTGGGTTTCGTCGGCTACCGCTTCATGGGCAAGGAGCGCCAGCCGGAGGTTCTGCCCGAGGCGGCCCCGGTCAGCCGGGAGCTGCCGCAGGCTTTGCCCGGCGCCGGGCTTTCCAGCCCGGTCGGTGCCGGCGCCGCTGGCATCGCTGGCGGGGATGAGTCCCCTGCCCTGGACGGGCCGGCATTGCCGCAGGCAGTTGCGGCCAGCGTGGCGGAAGGTCTGCCCGACGCGGCCACGGTGCAGGCGGAAGTGCCTGTGCCTGCGCCGGTGGCCTCCAGCGCTCTGCCGGCCGGGGATGAAGCGGTTGGCTCGGCGGCTGATATGGCCGCTGACAAGGCAGCGTCACCGCAGGTGCCGACCGTGCCAGCGTCTGCCGGGACCACGATGGCAACGCAGGTGCCTGACCTGGCGCACGAGCAGCCCGGGCGGACGGAGACAGCCGGCACCGGAGAAGTCGACCTGTCTGCTTCTCTTGTCGCCCTTCAGTCGCGCGTCAGCGCGCTGGAAGCGCAGGTCGCGCAGCTGCTGGCCCGCCCTGCCGGTGATGCGGGTACGGTCCAGCAGGCACAACCGCGCGCAGTCCAGCCACAGAAGCGGCGCGGCCATCGTGTCGCACGCCAGGCGCAACCCGCACGACGTTCGGCCGCATCGTCTCCGGCCGGCAAGCGGTCCGCCCAGGCCGCCATGCAAGCCGAACTGCTGGCCGTCGATCTCTGGGATGGGCGCCCGTCGGTGGTGGTGGGCACCGGCCTGCCGGGCGACCAGCGCATCCGCGTTCTGCAACCGGGCGAGCAGTTCAATGGCGTCGGCCTGCAATCGGCCGATGCCGTGTCCGGCCGCGCCACGTTCTCTGTGGGCCAGGGCCAGCAGGTGACGCTGACCGTCGATGAAGGCAGGGCACGGCCATGAGAAGCGTGACGGCCCCAGAAATCGTGCTCGCGCTCACGCTGCCCATCGGCGCTGGCCTGCTGCTGCCGCAGTCCGCGCAGGCCCAGGGGGCGCAGACCGTGGCCCGCAACCAGGCCCAACGTACACAGACAGGCAGTACCCAGGAAAGCGGCACGCAGGAAGGCGCCACCAGCGCCCACTACAGCCGCCTGGACGAACACGATCGTCTGCTGGCGCAGATCTGGCGCCTCAGCGACGAGGAAATGATCCGCGCGAAGGTGCTGCTGCAAGGGCCGCGCAAGACGTTTTCCGTGCCCAACCTCTCGCCTATCGAGGCACTGGGCATCCATGCCCGCAATGACGCGGAACGGCGCAAGTACGCCGAGATGTTCGCGCGGGCGTTCCATGCCGACGTGGAGCGTTCGCTGGCCTGGAATGCCGCGTTCACCGAAGCCATGGGCCGCCTTTACCCCAACCTGCCCGTGATCGACCACACGGGCAGCCCGCGCACCGTGGCGCCCGTGGGCGCGGCCGATGCGCTGGGCGTGCCCCGCTCGCTCATCGTGGAACCCGCCAGACCGGCTGCCGGACAGGGCCGCGCCACACCTGCCACCGCCCCCGCCACGGCGCCCAGGCGCTGAACCCAGGCACGACAGCCATGGACACCCTGAACCTGCCATCGAAAACCGGCCTGGCACCGGGCCAGCCCTGCCGCCGCCTGCTGCTGCGGGGCGCAGTGGCGGGCGCGGCCGGCAGTGCCTGGCCCGCACTGGCGCGCATGGCGCCGGCAGAGCTGGCAGCACCTGTCTGGCAGGCGTCCGACTGGCTTCCCTACGCCGCGCATCAGGTGATGCGCATCGAGCCGTCACTGACGCAGGGGCCGGAATCCGCGCCAATGCTTCGCCTGGAACCCGTGCGCACGTCACCCCGCACGGCCAGGGCCGGCAGCAGGGCAACGGCAGGCCAGCCGCCGCGCGCCTACGTGCGCGTGGGCCAGGCCTGTGGCGTGCCGCCCTGGCTGCTCTATGGCGTCGCCTTGCAGGAATCCAAGCTCCGTTTCGGCGAACGCACCCTGCCCTACCCCTGGACGCTGTGCGTGCGCGGCCGTGGGCTGCGCTACGGCAGCTATGGGCAGGCGCTGGCCGCCTTGCGCACTTTCGTGGGCCAGCGCATTACCAATGTGGACTGCGGCGCCATGCAGGTCAACTGGCACTGGCACAGCGACAAGCTGCGCAGCTTTGAACAGGCGCTCGACCCGTACCCCAATCTCACGGTCGGCGCCGGCATCCTGCGCGGCCATTACGAGGCCCGGCGCGACTGGCGGCAGGCCGTGGCGCTCTATCACACCGGATCGGATGCGGCGCCCGCCACCCGCGCGCGTGGCGCGCGCTATGCCCGCCAGACCCTGGATCGGCTGGCACGCATGGGCGTGACGGCGCCCTGGCTGAACCAGGGCGTGATGCAGCACGGAGGCCGTCATGCCTGAGTGGCGTGCGAACCGTCCCGCTGCCGGCCTGCTGCTGGCCACTCTGGCCTGCATGGTTGCCGTGGCCGTGGCGCAGCCGGTCGCGGCCGGCATGCCCGGCATCAACCCGATGGAGCCGGCCCCGGAGCTGATCCAGATCGAGGCCAGCAGCGCCAGCGTGCCGGCAGCGGCGCATTTTGGTTATCTGCTGGAAGGCGAGGACCAGCCGGGCGTGCTGGCCTCGCTGGTGTTTCCCATGGTTTCGCCGCTGGCGCCAGCGAGTGCGGCCGGTGCGGCTGCCGTGGCCACCGTGCCGGCCGTGCAGGATGAAGGCGTGCCCGTGCTGGAGGGCAAGTGGCTGACCCAGCCGCTGCTGATCGCGGGTGACGACGCGGCCTCGCTCCAGTGGCTGGCGCGCCACCATGCGGCGCTGCGTGCCATGGATGCGGCCGTGATGGTCGTGGCCGCACGCGACGAGGCCGGTTTCAAGCGCGTGCAGCGCGCCGCCATCGGCCTGACCGTGGCGCCGGTGCAGGGCGCCTGGCTGACCGCGCGCCTGATGGCGGCCGGCGTGCGGGTGCGTCCCGTGCTGATCGGACTGGACGGCCGCGCGCTGCGGTCCATGCCGGCATCCGGCGGTCAAGGAGAAGGCGAGAGCAGGCAGCGCCAGACAGGGGGACGGCCATGAGCGTGCGGAGCGATTCCGTGCTGGAAGGGCTGCTGCGCCCGCCCATCGAGCTGTGGAGCACCGCCGTGAGCTGGGGCGTCGCCCTGGTCGCCCTGGTGGCGCCCTGGGCGCTGATGATGCCGACCATGCTGGGCTGGGCGGCGGCCGTGATCGCCACCTGGTTCGGCTGGGTGCGCCTGAGCCAGGCGCTGATGGTGCTGCGCTACCAGCATGGCATGAAGTTCTACACGGTCACGCGCGTGGCGCCGTCGCGTCTGCCTGTCACGCCCGACCAGCTCTACCTGGGCCAGGGCTTCGAGTGGAAGCAGTTGCATACGCAGCGCCGGCAGGATGCCTCGCAGAAATCAGCCGAGCCATTCGTGCAGCCGTCGGCGCGCGAGCAGGCGCTGCGCCGGCTGGGCCAGCGCCTGCTGGACGCCGGCAGCCGGCCCGGCGCCTCGCCAGTGGCCAGGGCGGCCGCGGCCGTGGCGGGCCTGGATGCCTGGTTCAACCCCATCCACCCCTATCCCGACCTGGGCGGCACGCCCATCCTGCACGGCGTGGGCAGCCTGGAGGAAGGGCCAGTGGCGCTGCGGCAGTCCGCCCGTTCGGGCCACCTGCTGGTGATGGGAACGACCCGGGTGGGCAAGACGCGGCTGCTGGAGCTGCTGGCCACCCAGGACATCCATGCCGGCAAGGTCGTCATCGTCATTGACCCCAAGGGAGACGCGGACCTGATGCTGCGCATGTTCGCCGAGGCCCGGCGCGCCGGTCGCCAGGACCAGTTCTACCTGTTCCACCTGGGCTACCCGGACATCTCCGCGCGCTACAACGGCATCGGCAACTTCGCCCGCATCACGGAAGTGGCCACGCGCGCCACCAACGCCCTGCCCTCGTCCGGCAACTCGGCCGCGTTCAAGGAGTTTTCCTGGCGCTTCTCGAACATCGTCGCGCAGGCGCAGGTGGCGCTGGGACGGGTGCCCACCTACGAGACGCTGCTCAAGGACGTGACGGGCATCGACGGCCTGTTCCTGGACTACGCGCAGATGGTGTTCGACCGCCTGGCCGAGGCGCCTGAAACAGCCGGCCGCTACGCCGACTGGCGCCTCAAGGTCGAGGAGCTGGCCGAGAAGATCACCCAGAAGAAGGGGCCGCCCGTGCCGCGCAGCCTGCAGGACCGCAATCCCGAGCTGGTGGCCATGTTCCTGTGGATCCGGCAGTGCCGGCTGGATGACAAGGTGCTCACGGGCCTGGCGGCTGCGTTCAGCTACGAAAGGTCGTTCTACGAGAAGATCATCGCCAGCCTTGGTCCCTTCCTGGAAAAACTCACCACGGGGGCCGTGGGCAAGCTCATCAGTCCGGACTATTTCGACCAGGACGACCGCCGTCCCATCTTCGACTGGATGAGCGTGATGCGCCAGGGCGGCATCGTCTACGTCGGGCTGGATGCGCTGTCGGACGCGGTGGTGTCCTCGGCCGTGGGCAACTCCATGCTGGCCGACCTGGTCAGCGTGGGCGGCAAGCTCTACAAGAGCGGGCTGGACCCGCACGACCCCCAGGGAAAGCTCCGGCTGCCCGAGGTCTGCTGCCATTTCGACGAGGTCAACGAGATCGCCGGGCCGGAGTTCGTGCCCATGGTCAACAAGCTGGGCGGCTCGGGTTTCCGGATCACGGCCTACACGCAGTCCATGTTCGACATCGAGGCGCGTGTGGGCGACAAGGCCAAGGCCGGCCAGATCCTGGACAACTTCAACCACCTCGTCATGCTGCGCGTGCGCAGCGTGACCACGGCCAGCCTGCTGGCCGACCAGGTGCCGCAGGTAAACGTGGCCCAGCTCACGCCCATGTCGGGTGTGACCGACACGGCCGCGCAGGGTACAGGCGTAGATTTCACCTCCCGCAACGACGACATCGTCACCTACACCAAGGCGCCGATGATCGAGGCGGCCGACATCCTGGCGCTGCCGCAGGGCCAGGCGTTCGCGCTGCTGGAGGGCAACCGCCGCTTCAAGATCCGCATCCCGCTGGCCGATGCCCGGGGTGACCCGTTCGTGCCCGAGTCGCTGCAGAAAGTCGCGGCGGACATGAAGCAGCGCTACCGCACCAGCGAGCAGTGGGCCAGGGAAACCGACTGGCTGGGCAGCCTGCCCTGGCTGCAGGGTCAGCCGCTGGGTGACGCCGGCATCGGTCTGATCGACACCACGCTGGCCGGTGGTCAGGACGATCTGCTGGGCGACGCGGATTCCCACGAGGACGGCGGCGAGAACGCCCGCACGGTGCTGGCCCATGGCGCCGTGCTTGGCCAGGTGATGGGACACGCCTCATGAGCGCCACCGCCGCCAAGCCTCCCGTCCGGCCCCGCGCGCGAGGTCCGGTGCAACTGACGCTCGAAGTGGCGTTCGGGCTGGTGTTCATTGCGCTGTTCGCCTGGGCCGTCGGACTGATGATCGAGATCGCCGGCAGCTACACGATCTGGAAGCACGAAGGCGCCGGCCACGCCCGGCGCATCGTGCGCCAGGACCTGGGCTACATCGCGGCCGCGCCGCGCAGCCTGCTGGTGGACGACACCGCCGCGTTTGCAGGCCGGCTCCTCGGATGGGTTGAGCGGCCCTACGCCCGGCTGGGCGTGCTGGACTGGTATGCGCGCGCCCATGGCCATGCCGGCACCCCCCGCGTTTCCGCGCCGACACAGGAGCCGGCCGCTTCCGCGAACCGCCTGCGCCAGGGCATGGGCCGGGCCAGGCAGGGCATGAGCCGGACCCTGAGCCAGTGGGCCGTGATGTCCATGTACGTGGCCCAGGACTTGGCCCTTCGCCTGTCGGTGGCCCTCTTTGCCCTGCCCGCCTTCCTGCTGGCCTGCCTGGTGGGCACCGTGGACGGGCTGGTGCGGCGCGACCTGCGCCGCTGGCGGGGCGGGCGCGAATCCAGCTTCGTCTACCACCACGCCAAGCGCTACACGGGCTGGGCGCTCACAGGCGGATTCGGCCTGTACCTGACCTGGCCCTTTGGCGGCTTCAACCCCGCCTACATGGTGCTGGTGTTCACCGTGCTGGTGGCCGCCACGCTGTCCACCACGGTGGCCGCCTTCAAGAAATACGTCTAGGAAAACGTCCAGGAGAACCGAGATGAACCACCCCCGAACCCTGCTCCCGTCTCCAGGCGCCGCCGTGCGCCGCGCCTGGCTGCTGTCGCTGCTGCTTGCCGCCGGCATGGCCTGCGCGCCGGCCCGCGCGGGCGATGACGAGACCGAGCGCGAACACCTGGCACGCATCGACGCCGAGCTGGCCCGCGTGCAGGCCATGGTGTCGGCGGCCGCGCAGGACGCGCCCGATGGCCAGCGCATCCGCTTCCGCTATGACTGGCTGCAGCGTGATCTGCAAATGCTGCGCGACGGGATCGCGCAGCACGCCGATGCGCCGCGCCAGCCCCGGCCGGCGCCGCCCCTGCGCGGCGACTACCGCCAGTGAGCCGCAGGAGGCGCCCGTGAACCAGGTCATGCGAGAGGCGTTCCAGGCCGGATCAGGCATTGATCCGGCCAGCGTCAGGCTGACGCTGACGCTGATCGCCGCCGGCGTGCTGTTCGCCGTGTGCGCCTGGATCGCGTTGCAGCTGCTCGACGCCATGAACCAGGAGGAGATCAGCGCCAGGCAGGCCCTGCTGGGCATGGTCAAGACGGGAGTGCTCGCCGCGCTGTGCCTGTACGCCATCTCGATGTGACCGGCCCAACCGTTTGCCCCCAACCGTTTCCCCCAACTGTCCCTTCAACCCAACCTTCCACGCAAGGAGATCACCATGACAACCAAGCTCGCACAACTCGGCCAGGCGGCCGCCCGTCTCCGTGAAACATGCGCCCGCGCCGCGCTGGCGCCCTTCGTGATGTTGGCGTGCAGCCCGGCCATGGCCGCGCTGCCGACCATGCCGGCGCCCGGCGACGCCATTGGCGGCGGCACCGTCGCACAGGGCGACTGGCTGGGCACGATGGGCGCCTGGATCAAGGCGGGCCTGACCATCCTGGTGCTGGTGCTGGCTGCCCTCGGCTTTGTCTACGTGCTGATGGGCGCGCTGGGCAAGTGGCGCGCCTACTCCATGGGACGCGCCGAAATCGGCGACCTCAAGGAATACTTCGTCATGGGCGCGGTGCTCGCCGTGTTCCTGGTCGTCATGGGCACCTACGCCTTCGAGACCCTGGCCTGACGAGGGCAAGCGGCCATGAGCACCAGCAGCAGACCCCGTGAGCGCGCCAGCGACACGCCGCGCGCGCCCGTGACCGACCGGGTCAACGTCGAGCCGGCCATCCTGCACGGCATGACCGTGACCGAGGCCAAGGTCATCGGCGCGGTGTCCCTGGCCATCTTCCTGCTCGCCGGCGGCATCGTTTCTGCCGCCACGGGACGGTGGCAGGCCGTGATGCTCATGGCCGTGTTCGGGCCGGCGCTAACCCTCTGGTTCGCGTCGCAGTACCTGGCGCGCATCAAGCGGGGCCGGCCCGACGCCTACTACACGCAGGCCATCCACCTGTGGCTGGTTGGCTGCGGGCTGGCCACGCCGCGCTTCATCACCCACCACGGCTGGTGGTCGCTGGGCCGCACACTTGACCTCTCGCTGGCCAGCCCGCTCGACCCTCCACCGGAAAAACCCCTCCGCTCCCCAGACGCCCCGCGTACCGCATCCAGGGCGCGGGCGCCGAACCTTCCGTCTCCGTCCGGGAGAACCGAACCATGAGTACCAGACAGAGCCTGGATGCGCTGGCCACCGCCCGCGCGCACAACGCCTACCTGCGCCGGATCATCCTGGTGGTCGCGGCACTGGGCGCGGCCGGCATGTATTTCGCGTGGCGCCTGCCGCATTCGCTGGACATCCACATCGCGCCGGACATGAAGGCGGGCGACACCGTGCGCTACGCCGACGGCCAGGCCAGCGTGCCAGACGTGAACGTCTACGGATTCGCCTACTACATCTGGCAGCAGATCAACCGCTGGCAGCAGGACGGCGCCAAGAACTACGGCGAGCAGATCTTCCGTTTCCAGTCCTACGTGACCCCCGCCTGCCTGGCCCAGTTGCAATCGGACATGCAGGCCCGCCACCAGGCCGGCGAGCTGCGTTCGCGCACGCGCCAGATGACCGAGATTCCGGGCCTGAGCTACGCGCCGGCCCGGGTCGTGCCCGATGGCAGCGGCGCCTGGACGGTGCTGCTGGACATGCAGCTGATGGAGAGCTTCCGGGGCCAGCCGGTCAAGGACACCTTCATCCGCTACCCCATCCGCGTGGTCCGCTTCGACGTGGACCGCGAACGCAACCCCTGGCGCCTGGCCGTGGACTGCTACGGCAGCCACCGTCCGCAGCGCCTGGACATGCGCGACGTGCAGGCCGGCGCCACCGGCAAACCCGTGGCACTGCCCGGCCAGATCACCCCGGCCGCCCTGCCCCAGGCCACGGACGAGGCCGTCGATGCCGTCCTGGGCCGCACCAGCGCGCCGCCCTCCCCTGCCACGAAAGGCCAGCCATGACGACCCTGACCGAATCGCCACGCACGGCATCCCATCGTGTTTGCGCCAGCGCCATGAGCCGGGCCGCCCGGCGCGCGCTGGCCGGCTGCGCCCTGGCGGCGCCAATGCTGCTGCTGGCCCTGCCCGCCAGCGCCCAGGACGTGACCCCTGTCTCGCTGGACAGCGTGCCGCCCGACCTGATCCAGGTCGATGCGCCGTCCGCCGACGCTGCCCAGGCCATGCAGCCGGTGGACCTGGGCCAGGAGATTGGCGCCAGTGCTTCCTCCTCGTCCGGCCCGCCGGCCGGTGCGGTATGGCCCGCGCCGGGAACGGCGGCCCGGGCAGCGGCCATGGCGGCCATGCCCGCCGCCCGGCCGGGCATGCGGGCCGCCGCCCGCCGCAGCGCCGCCACGCGACGGCCGCCACCGGCTGCGGCCGCGCGGCGGGCCGGCATCGAGCGGGCGGTGTTCGAGCGCCACCCGGTCCGCGTACCGCTGCCGGTGGGCCAGGAGCGCCTGGTCACCCTGCCGGCGCCCGCCGCCCTGCATGTGCCGACCGACATGGCCCGGGTGGCACGCATCGAGGTCATCGACCGCACCATGTACGTCACCGCGCTGGTGCCGTTCACGCCCATCCGCATCGTGGCCGAACTGATCGACAGCGGCCAGCAGGTCCCGATGGACCTGGTGGCAGGCGCCGACACGGCCACGGCCGTGGCGGAGCTGGAGGTGTTCGTCGTCGATGCGGGCCGCGAGTCCGTGAATGCCAGCGTGACTGCCACCGCCGCCGCTGCGGACGACCCGGCGCAGGCTGGCGGCGAGCGGCAGCCGTCCGCGCCCGGGGCCGGCGCCGACATGGTGTCGCTGACGCGCCATGCAGCCCGCATGCTCTACGCACCGCGCCGGCTGGCCTGGAGCGAGCCGGGCGTGCAGCAGGTGGACGTGGACACCGGCCCGGTGGACGGGCTGCTGCGCGGCGCGCACGTGCAGGCAGCGCCCGTTGGCCAGTGGCGCAGCGGCCAGCTGTACGTGACGGCCGTGCGCATCACCAACCTGTCGCGGCTGCCGCTGGAGATCCCGCTGGAGGACGTGCGTGGCCGCTGGATCTCGGCGACCGCCCAGCACGGGCGGATCGGGCCGGCCGGCAGCGAGACCGACACCACCGCCCTCTACCTGGTGTGCGACCGCGCGTTCGCCGCCTGCCTGCACTGAACCCGTCAGAGGAGCGCTCCCATGGCAAGCTCAAGCAACAGACTCATCCCGGTGCTGGGACTGGCCGCGCTGGTGATCGTGGGCACCGTGCTGGTCAAGCAGTGCGCGGGGCCGGCCACGGTCAAGCCGGGCGAGGACCTGAAGAAGGTGCCCACGCCCGAGCTGCCGCGCACGGCCGGCGCCGACAACGACACCCCTGCCGAAACCCTGGCCACGGTGGCCGCCAGCAACCAGCAGCTGCGCGACCAGGTGCAGAAGATCATCGAGAACAACCAGCGGCTGATGGAAGAAAACCGCCGCCTGCGCGGCGGCCGCGCGGGCGAATCGGCCAGCGATGGGCAGCCCTCGGCCGGTGCGCCTGGCACGTCCGCTTCGGCCGCCTCGGCCGCCAGCGGCCAGGGCGCCGGTGGTGACTTCGCCGCCTTCGACAGCGCCATGGACACGGCCGCTTCCGCCGCCGACGCCCTGATGCGCGGCTTTCCACGCCCCGGGGCGGGCAGCCGTGCGGGCGCACGGCCTGGCGATGCCACGCCAGCGGCCGCCGATGCGCAGGCCGGCGCATCGCTGGCCGCTCCGGCAGCCGGTGCACAGGCGCCTGGCGTCGTGCGCTATGGCCCGGTCATTCCGCCCATGGGCTACGTGGCCCATGTCGAGTCGGAGCGCGGCCATGGGCGCTCGCAGGGCGTGGCCATGACGCGCTTCGTGCGCACCACGCAGACGGAAGGGCTGATGGTCGGGGGCGACGCCGGCGGCGGCCCGGCATCACAGGCCCACCGGCAGGCCATGCAGGCAGAAGCCGCCGCACGCAAGCCCAGGGACGTGCCGTACTTCACCATCCCGGAAAACGCCACGCTGGCCGGCGTCACCGCCATGACCAGCATCATCGGCCGCGTGCCCATCGACGGGCGCGTGACCGACCCGATGCAGTTCAAGGCGGTGGTGGGACGCGACAACCTGGCGGCCAACGGTTTCGAGCTGCCGCCCGATCTGGCCGGAATGATCGTCACCGGCGTGGCCATCGGCGACATGGCGCTCTCGTGCAGCGAGGGAAAGATCCGCTCGCTCACCTTCGTATTCAATGACGGCACGATCCGCACCGTGTCGTCGCGCTCGCGCGGCGGCGCCATCCGCACGGGTGGCAGCGGCAGCGGCGATGGCGACCTGGGCTTCATCAGCGACCTGCACGGCAACCCCTGCATCACCGGCAAATTCGTCACGAACGCCCCCCGCTACCTGACCGACATGATTGCCCTGGGCGCGCTGAACGTGGCCGGCCAGGCCTACGCCGATGCCCAGCGCACCGTGCGCAACAACGCCGATGGCAGCACCACCAGCTCCATCACGGGCGACGTTGGCAGCTTCGCGCTGGGACAGGCCGTATCCGGCGGCGCCAGCGAAGTTCACAAATGGATGCTGCAGCGGCTCAAGAACAGCTTCGACGCCGTCATCACCCCATCCGGCCGCCAGCTGGTGGTGCATCTGGACAAGGAAATCCGCATCGACAAATCCCCTGACGCCCGCCGCCTGGTGCACCGCCAGCAGGGTGGACGGCAGATCGCACGAGGAGAGCACTATGGCCTGGAATGAATCCCCCCGCATCCGGCGTGCCCGGCCCACCCGGAACCTGCACGCCTTGGCCACGGCAACGGCATTCGCCGCCTTTTGCCTGGCCGGCTGCTCCGTCACCGGCGAGCGGGAGTCGCCCATCAACGAGGTCACGCGCGGCTCGCCCACTGTCCTGGACATCTACCGGGGCCAGGCAGGAGGGGATCAGCAGGCGGGACCGGCCGGGCACGGCCAGTCGGCGCAGGAGCGCCTGCGCCGCAACTCGCTGGCCAGGCCGGTGGCCGCCGGCGATGGCCGCACGCGGCGCTACTGGTCGGCCCTGGAGCCGCTGCAGCAGCGCTTCGCACGGGTGCCCAACCCCGATCTGGTGATGGTGGTCTACCCGCACCTGGCACGCGGCCGCTACCCCGTGCCCGGCTACGTGACGGTGTTCCCGATGTACGAGCAGACGCACTACGCGCTGCCCGGCGAGGTCGCCGAGGACCTGATCGAAGGGCGGGCGCTGTACCAGCCGGCGCGGGCAGGGGCGGCAGCAGCCCGGCCTGCCCGCGAGGCGGGAGCGCAGGGGCGCCAGGCGCGGCGCGCGGCGGCTGGCGGCCAGGCTCCCCAGGACATCTACGCCAACTGAGCGCGCGCACGGCTGGCAGGCAAAGGAAACGCGGCATGGACCTGATTCGACGATTTTCCCTGGGAGATTTCCTGGGCGGCACGCGCGGCGGCCGGGCGAGGCCGTCCACGCCCCAGTCACCCGAGGCGTCTGCCCGCCCCGGACCAGCGGACGGCACCCCGGCGGCGCCGCGCGCTGGCGGGCGTGCCGGCAAGGGCCAGACCGTAGGCCAGCGCCGGCGCATGGCCATGCGCCCGCCCTCGTTCACCGACATGCTGCCCTACGTCAGCTATGACGGCGAGGAACAGGTGTTCGCGCTGCGGGACGGCTCGACGCTGGGGGCGCTGTTCGAGCTGGCGCCCGTGCCCACTGAGGCGCAGTCGCTGGACTACCTGCGCGACCGTGCCCACAAGGTCCAGGAGGCGCTGCAGGCCATCCCCGAGTCCGATGCCTCGCCCTGGATCGTCCAGTTTTTCCTCAACGACGACCGCAACATCGACGGCCTGAACCAGGTGCTGGCCGGCTACATCAGCGAAACACATGCCCGCTATCCGGCCCGGCGCGAGGCCATCACGGGTTCGGCCTACAACCGGGCCGTGCTGGAGGAGGTGGCCGCGCACCTGGCCCGGGTTTCGCAGGCCGACGGCCTGTTCGTAGACACCCAGGTCACGGGCCAGGTCTGGCGCGGCCAGCAGCGGCGC
Organism: Comamonadaceae bacterium OH2545_COT-014; assembly: GCA_003859965.1. Classification (GTDB taxonomy): domain Bacteria; phylum Pseudomonadota; class Gammaproteobacteria; order Burkholderiales; family Burkholderiaceae_C; genus Ottowia. The sequence goes on from RQYR01000022.1 coordinate 38,689, forward strand.
GTGCGCTGCTGCATCTACAAGCGTTTCGCGGGGCTGGCCGAGGACCCGTCGCCAGCCACCGCGCAGATCGAATCGGTGGCCATCACGCTGATGGCCACCCTCAGCGAGGCAGGCGTGCAGGCCCGCCGCTGCAACGGCCGTGACCTGTACGAATGGCTGCTGCCCTTCTTCAACCGCGACGTGCCCTGGGCCAGCGATGGCGCCAGCCTGCTGCGCCTGGCCCCCTACCCTGGCGACGATGCCCGCCAGGCCGGGCGCCTGGGGTCGGACTGCCCGGAGGATCCCGCGCCCATCTTCGGCTGGGACCTGGCCGACCAGCTCAACCTGTCGGAGCCGTTCTCCGACACGGAAGCCGGCCTGTTCGAGTTTGACGGCGTTCCGGTCAAGGCGCTGACACTGCAATCCATGCGCAGCAGCCCGCAGATCGGCCACTTCTCGGCCGAGCTGCAAAGCGGCAGCGAGGCCTTCGCCCGCTTCGACCGGCTGCCTGCCGGCTGCATGCTGTCGGTGTCGATCACGGTCGAGCCGCAGTACCGGCTGGAACGCCACATCGAACGCATCCGCGACGCCTCCCGCGCGAAGACGGCGGCGGCCATGGAAACGCACCGCGAATGCGAGATGGTGCTGCACCGCATGATCGAGGGCGACAAGCTCCTGCCCATGATGGTCACGCTCTATGTCACCGGCGCCAACCGCGAGGCGCTGGAGTCGGCCATCTCGCAGGCCAACGCCCTGCTGGTGCCCACCGGGCTGCGCTTCGTCAACCCGCGCGAGGATCTGGTGCCGCTGGACGCCTTCATGCGCGGCCTGCCGTTCAATTTCGATCCGGCCTTCGACAACCGCAGCCTGCGGCGCGGCCGCTTAACTTTCGCCTCGCAGATCGCCGCGCTGCTGCCGGTCTACGGCCGCTCGCGCGGCACGCAGCACCCCACGTTCTGGTTCTGGAACCGTGGTGGCGAGCCGCTGTGGCTCGACCCGCTGAACAAGCGCGACCGCAAGAAAAACGCCCACATGCTGGTGCTCGGCCCCACCGGCGCCGGCAAGTCGGCCACGCTCAACTACCTGGCGATGATGACCATGGCCGTCCATCGACCGCGCCTGGTGATCGTCGATGCCGGCCGCTCGTTCCAGTTGCTGATGGCTTATTTCCGGGAAATGGGCCTGTCCACCCACTCGGTCACGCTCACCAGCGAGGCCGACGTGTCGCTGCCGCCCTTCGTCCATGCCTTGCGCCTGCTGGACGACCCGGACGTGATGACCTCCTACGAGGCGGCCGAACGCCAGGCGCAGCGCAATGCCGGCCTGCCGGACGCGCAGCGGCTGGACGAGCTGCTCGGCCCGGAAAGCGCCGCCGACGGCGCCCCGGACGCCGGCGCGCCGCAGGGCCACGGCGGGCGCCCCGGCACGGATGACGGTGGGGCCGGCGCCGACGGCGATGAGCGCGACGATGACAGCGACACCGCGCGGCGCGATCTGCTGGGCGAGATGCTGATCGCCGCCATCATGATGATCACCGGTGGCGAGGCCGAGGAGGTGACACGCATGGGCCGCGCCGACCGCTACCTGGTCACGCGCGCCATCATCCGAGCCGCGCTGCGCGCCCGGCGCGAGGGCCGTCCGCACCCGCTGACCCAGGACGTGGCCATCGAGCTGATGGCCATGCACAAAGACCCGGCTCTGTCCGCCCCGCGCCAGCTGCGCGCCGAGGAAATGGGCCAGTCAATGATGAGCTTCACCCAGGCGCTGCGCGGCAAGCTGTTCAACCGCGAGGGCCAGGACTGGCCGGACGCGGACGTGACGCTGGTGGAAATGGGCACCCTGACCCAGGACGGCTACGGCGATGCGCTGGCCGTGGCCTACACCTCGCTGCTGGACTCGGTGCAGTCGCGTGGCGAGAAGTACCAGGACCAGGACCGGCCCATCATCTTCCTGACCGACGAGGGGCACCTGATCACCACCAACGAGCTGCTGGGGCCGAAGATTGCCAAGGGCACCAAGATGTGGCGCAAGCTGAACATCTGGTTCTGGCTGGCCACGCAGAACCTGAAGGACTTCCCCGACAGCATGGACCGCGTGCTGTCCATGTGCGAATACTGGATGCTGCTGACCATGGACCGCTCCGAGATCGAGGAGGTGGCCCGCTTCCGCTCGCTCACGCCCGAGCAGCGCCAGATGATGGAGTCGGCGCGCAAGGAGCCGCCCAAGTACACCGAGGGCGTTTTGATCTCGGCCACGGGCCAGATGCTTTTCCGCAACGTGCCGCCGGCCCTGCCGATCGCGCTGGCGATGACCGAGGGCCACGAGAAGGCCCACCGGCGTCGCCTGATGGAGCAGCACGGCTGCAGCGAACTGGAGGCCGCCCGCATGGTGGCACGCGAACTGACACAGGCGCGGCTATGAGCATGCGGACACGCCCATCCCGCCCGTTCGGGTCATCGTTCACGTCATTGCCGCGTGCCGCGCTGTGCGCCATGGCGCTCGCCAGCGGCCTCGCGCACGCCGGTGACGCCGGCGGCGCCGTGGACGCCAGACAGGTGCTGCTGGTGGAGGTGTTCGCCAACTCGGCCATGCACATCACGCCTGAGCCGGGTGCGGCGCGGCCGTGGAAGATGCAGCTGTACCGGCTGGATGCGCTGCAGCGCATCGAGCAGCAGCTCAGCCGCGCGCTGCCGCAGGGCGAGGCCGAGGCCTCGGCCTGGCTGCAGGCCAACGAGGCGCGCATCCGCCAGCAGGTCACGCCGCAGGTCGTCGAGGCCGCCAACGGCGTGGCGCTGGCCCACCACTACCGGATCAACCGCCTGCCGGCCATCGTGATCGACCGCAAGGCCGTGGTCTACGGCATCACCAGCGTGGACGCGGCCATCGAACGCTATCTGCAGACGCGGCAGGCACAGGAGGGGCGGCCATGAGAAAAGCGACCCTGCGGCGAGCGACTTCCGCCATGAGCCTGGTGGGCTTGGCCGGCCTGATGGGCCTGACAGGCGCCACCGCCGTCCACGCGCAGGTCTCGCCGGACATCGTGGGCACCACCACGCCGAAGATCCTGGCCACGACGGCCAAGGCGTTTCCCCGCTGCGTGGCCTGGCGGCCCAAGGGCGTGTGCTTCTTCCTGCGCTGCACCCCCTTCGGCTGCTCGATCCGCACCTCGCTCAAGATCAGCCATTACGTGCCCGATCTGATCGTCAGCAGCTACAACGACACGCTCAACCATCCCTGGACGGACATCGGCAAGCCCGTCTCCACCCTGTTCAAGGGCGCCGGCGCATCGCTGCTGAAGACGCCCCTGGACGCCTCGGCGACCACGGCCCGCGAGGACAGGGAAATCGTGACCTTCAAGACCGTGGACGCCATTGGCAACCCCCTGGCGGATCTGGCCGCGCTGGCCGCTGGCAGTGGCGCGCCCGCGCTGCCCAGCTCGATCTCCATTCCCAACCCGCAGGAGCTGATGCAGTTTCCGGCCACCGAGCTGCCACGCATCCTCCGGCTGTGGGCCACGGTGCCGATGCACGTGGGCAACACCATGGTCAACGATGCGCGCGCCATTGCGCAGAACCCGGCCAGCCTCATTCACGGCATCACCTCGCTGCCCGGGCAGCTGGGCGCCATCCAGACGCCGTTTGGCAGCGTGGGCGACATGATCAGCAACGGTCTGAGCCTGGATTCGCTGGGCATTGGCGGGGGTGGCGGCGGTGGAAGCGGGGGTGGCAATGGCCAGGGCAACTTCGGCCTCAACCCCGCCGCCCTGCAAGGCGCCATCATGTCGGTGGCTGGCGGCGCCGGCGGCGACCTGTTCTGCCCGGGTGGCTCCAAGCCGTTCAACCTGTACTACCAGAGCGACCTGGACAGCTGGTTCTGGCGCGCCATGATCCCGCTGGACATGCTCTACCCGCAAGCCTGGATACCGGGCTTTGGCGAGGTGGGCAACATGCTCACGAACACCTGGGGCAGCCTGTATCCGCGTACCGGGGAGCTGGTGCAGTCGCACCCGGCCAAGTCCTCGGCCGTGCTGTCCGCCCGCGTGCACAGCATTGTCAGCCAGCCAGCGCAGGCGCACATCTACAAGAAGCTGCAAACGCCGGGCGGCTACAAGTATTTCGCGCGCTTTGCCGATCCGCGCTGGCAGCCCATCCACCCCGTCCCCGAAAACCGCTGCGTGCAGTTCGGCACCAACGACAGCCTCGGCCCGCTGTCCTGGCGCGATTTCAAGACCGCCTCCACCGACGGCTACATCTGGAACCTGTGGACCCGCTACGAGTGCTGCAAGAGCCGGGGCAAGTTCCTGTTTTCCATTCCCTGAACACCCGTGACCTGCGGAGCACGTCCCATGAAGCCTGCAATCCCTTCCTCCCCTCTCCCCCCTGCCCTGCTGGCGGGCGCGGCGCTGGCGCTCGTCCTGGCCGCCGCCGCGCCGGCCGCGCTGGCCCAGCCCGTGACCAACTCCACGCTGTACTACCGCATGGGCGGCGGCACGCCGGGCGGCGCGGCCGCCAACGGGCGCCAGGTCGCGGCCAACCTGGGTATTGGCGGCACGCTGCGGCTGAACTACTCCTGCGGCAAGTTCGACGTGGGCCTGTCATGGCAGACGCTCATGAACGGCTTCGCCCAGCTGGGCACGCAGGTTACCAATGCCGTCAAGGCGGGCATCGCCTCCCTGCCGCTGTACATCCTCCAGCGGGCGCAGCCAGGCCTGTACCAGCTGTTCCAGAACTACAGCCAGAAGGCCGACCTGATGATTGCCGCCTCGCTCAAGACCTGCGAGGAGATGGAAGCCATGATCCGCCAGGGCCAGAACCCCTACGAGGACTGGGTCAGGCTGGCCAAGGGCGAGCTGTGGAAGGCCAAGGCCGAGGCGCGTGGCGACGTGGTGCAGGCCAAGCTGGACCTGAACAAGAACGAGGAAGCGCAAAAGCGCGGCGTCAACTGGGTTTTCGGCCGCCGCGCCGGTGGCACCTCCTCGGATGCGCTGCGGCCGATCCGCGACCTCTCCATCGCCGGCTACAACGCCACGCTCAACAAGGCCGCCAGCGCATCTGCCACCACCAGCTACGCGAGCGCGGCCGAGAAGAACACGCGCCTGGTGCGCGCGTTCCCCTCGCCGGAGTCAATGGCCAAGTTCACCACCGAGGTGCTGGGCGACAAGCGCATCTACACCTGCACCCAGGGCAGCAGCGACTGCCCGCAGCCAACGACCGTGACCACGGCCACCGGCCTGGGTCCCAAGTACGAGGCCGAGTTCGACATCGTGGCGCCGAAGCTGGCAGAGCTGGCCAATGGCTCCGGCGCCAGCGCCCGTGTGCACGCCGAGCTGCAAGCCATTGCCGCGCCCGGCATGGCTGTCAGCCCGCAGCTGCTGGACGCGCTGCGCGGCCTGCCGCCGGCCACCCGGGCCGTGGCGGTCAACCGCCTGTCCCAGGAGCTGGCCATGCACCGCGTGATCGACAAGGCGCTGGTGGCCCGCGCCGCGCTGCTCACAGGTATGAGCCTGCCCGAGGTGACGGCCGCCGGCGAGGCCATGCGCGATACCCAGGACACCATCGACCGGCTCACCCGCTACATCGATGACCTGATGTACGAGGCGCGCATCCGCAAGGAGCTGACCGCCGACACGGCGCTGGCCATCATGGGCAGCCAGATGCAGGCCGACAGCCAGGCCATGCGCGTGCCCGACGCCCAGATGGCCGATCCCCAGCCGCTGGACGCCGGCCGGGTGCACACAGCGCCCTGAAAGGACAGGTGCCAGCCATGCCTGACGATCCGCTCTATCGGGCGCCCGCAGAAAAGCAGGCGCATGCCTCATCACCGCCGCTTGGCAAGCCCGGGGGCGCGCTGCGCATGCTGGCCTGGGCCGTGACCCTGGTGCTGTCCGCGACGCTGGCATGCGTGCTGCTGGCGGCGCTGGCCGCCCACATGCAAATCAGCACGCATCAGCTGTGGCACTGGCGACAGGTGGCCAGCGGTGTGCGGCATTGGGGAACGTTCGTCCAGTGCCTGATCCTGGCCGCCATCGGCCTGGGGTGGCGTGCCATCGTGGCGCTGGGTTTTCGCCGGGGGATTGTCAAGCCGCAGGAGCGTGAACAGCTCATCCGCCTGCGCGGGAAGGTGCTGGCGTTTGGCGTGGCCTATCTGCTGCTGGTTCCCATCGGGCCGGCGACGCTGTGGCGCTACCTGGTGCCCTGAGTACCCGCGGGATTGCACATGAGCACATGTCTTGCCCATCCATCTTGCGCGGCGGGATCAGCGCCGGCAGCCCTGCCCGGCCTGGATGCCTCCGGGCGGAATCTCGGCATCCAGTTTTGCGCAGTGAGGTTATCCACAGGCCGGACGAGCTTCAGCTTTCGAGCCCGTGTTTTTGAGGTTACGCCCAAAAATAACGTAACTTGTTGTCCCCAAAGGAAAATCTCACTGCGCAAAATTGCGCAGTGAGATTTCAGACCGCTTCAAGGAGAAATTTCATGGCGGAAGAAAACTTGTCCACAGAGCTTCGCCCTCGCATCCAGGTGATTCGGGGTGTGCCCCTGACCACATCCCTGGCGGTCGCGGAACACTTCGAGAAGGAGCACCGTGATGTATTGCGAGCGATCCGCAACGAGATCGACGCCCATGCCGATCCCGCTTTCACCAGCCAGCACTTCATCGAAGCCGAGCACATCAGCAGCCGTGGCCGGCCTGTTCCCATCTTCCGCCTCAGCGAAATCGGGTTTTCCCTGGTCGCCATGGGCTTTACCGGTACCCGTGCCAAGCGCTGGCAGCGCGCCTATGCCCAGACCTTCGCTGTCATGCGCCAGCAGCTGATGGACAGCTCCGATGAACGCACACGGCAGCTGTTTCATGAGAGCACCGTGTGGCGTAGCAAGGCCATGGTGGGCGAGATGCAGCTCAAGGCCCTGCAGGAAACCAATGAGAAATTGCGCCGTGACATGCAGGAATGGCGCCGCGAGATTGCCGTCACCCGCGTTGAGCGCATGACAACCGAGGATCTGCTTCGCAAGGAATACGGCGCTGATGCGGCGCAGGCCCTGGGCAAGCTCTCCGAGGAGCTCAGCCATGCGGTGATTGATGCCCTGCTGTCCAAGGAGCATCACGAGGAGGAGCTCAGGATCGCCCGGTACGCCCAGGGCAGGCCCGAGCCGGACCGCTTCTGCGCCAGCGAGATTTTCGTGCGCCTGCTGATGGCCCTGAAGCACCGCCTCTACAGCGCCTTGCTGATATGGGCCTTGCTGCACCTGCGCGCCCTGGATACGCCGGTACGCATCGTCAGCAAGCGGTTGCACCAGGACAGGCAGCTGAAACCCCGTTCAGTGAGCATGCGGGCCATCACGGACACCCTGGGCAAGGGGTTTTCCAGGGACATGCTCTACCAGCACGCCATTCGCCTGGAAGCCGAAGGGCTGATCCATATCTCCCATGACCTCGACAGGCGCTCCCGGCGGCAACGCAAGGTCATGCATTACCAGATATGCCTGCAAGCCCTGCTGGAACGGCTGGAGTCGGTGGAGCGTTCAGCGCTGCTGAGTATCACGGGTACGCGCACCGATATCGTGCTTGGCAGCCAGGCAGGCCTGAAAAACACGCCGATGCTGCTGCTGGATGAGTACGAGGGATATGTCGGATCCAGGTCGCTCAACCTGTTTTACAGCGAGAAGCAGGAATTTGACGACGGGGAATAGAACGCGGCGGGACCACCAGCAGGCGTCATGAAACCAAACACCGGGAAAACCCATGCAACTGGACAGCTATCTGGAAATCTTCACGACCATGTACGGCTGGGCGTTCGCCAACATCATTGGCGAGGTCATCACGGGCACTGGCCTGGTGGTCCTGCCGTTCGCCATCATCATCTTCCAGGGCTGGCGCGAGGCCAAGGAGCAGGGGCTGCACAGCGCCGGCGTGCTGCCGCTGCTCGAGCGCGTGCAGACCCGCCTGGTCGTGGCCCTGTTCGTGATGAGCGTGTGCTTCGCAACGTCGCCGCTGACCTCGCTGCACCACACCCACCTGTCCTTCACGCCGCAGCCCAGCGTGCTGGACAGGACGCCCGAGACCGGCTCGCGCGATGGCGGCACCGGTTCGGGCTTTGATGCGGCCATGAGCGACGCCTCGGACGGCAGCATGAGCGACAGCGGCAATCTCGCGTTCGTGCCGGCCTGGTGGTACAGCGTGATGGCCATCAGCTCGGGCGTGAACACGGCCGTGCGCGCCGGCGTCAAGAACGGCGGCAACGACATCCGTCTGGTCGAGGACATGGCTCGCACCGCCACCATCGAGGACCCGCAGCTGCTGCACAGCATCCAGCGTTTCTACAGCGAGTGCTTCATCCCGGCGCGCAGCCGCTTCCTGCGCATGGACCGCGCCAGCCTCACGCCGGCGGGCCAGGGCGTGATTGCCATGGTGAACAAGGACTACGGCCCTGGCGACGTGGACTGGATGGGCAGCCAGCTGTTCCGTACCGAGCCGGGCTTTTACGCCGACATGCGCAGCTATAACCCGGTGCCCGGTTTCGCGGTGGATTTCTCCCGGGACACGGACTACTACAACCCGGCCGATGGCACCGAACCCCCGCACCCGGGCACGGTGAACCCGGAATGGGGCCGGCCCACCTGCAAGCAATGGTGGGAGGACGCCGACCGTGGCGTGCGCAAGCAGATGATCACGCACTCCTCCGTGTGGCAGAAGCTGCGGGAGGCCCTTGCCGAGAGCCACAGCTGGTTCAGCTTCGAGCAGCGCGACGATGCCTTGGCCAAGCTGGCCCAGGCCAAGGCAAACCCTGCCTTCATCGACCAGGACCGCGTGATGGGCAGCGAATACGACCTGAGCACCAGCCTGGGCCGGACGGTGGCGGGCGGCGTCAGCACCTTCGGCGTGGTCAAGGAAGCCATCAAGGCGGCGCTGACCGTGGCGCCCCTGACCACGGCCCTGCCCATGATGCAGGCGCTGGTACTCATGGGCCTGTACATGTTCCTGCCGCTGGTGACCTTCTTCTCCGGCTTCGACCTGCGCGTGATGTTCTACGGCGCCGTGGCCATCTTCACGGTCAAGCTGTGGGCGGCGATGTGGGTGATTGCGCAGTGGATCGACGCCCGGCTCATCGCCGCGATGTATCCGGGCAATTCGGGCAACGTTTTCCTGCAGGAACTGACCCATATTGCCAGCGGCTCCATTCCGCAGGGCTACAAGCGGATGATCCTCAATATCCTGATGCTGGCGATGTTCGTGGGGCTGCCGTTTATCTGGACGGCGATGATGGGGTGGATTGGTATACGGATTGGAAGCGAAGTTGGAGAAATGATCTCCAGCACGCGAAACAAAGCAGATCAGTCTGCCAGTAAATCGACGCCTCGCAAAATGAGATGAGTAGTTATTTATATTTTTCGATTAACGCCATCACCGTAGCAAGCCTCCCAGTCTGTATGAGTGACATTACTATCCCACGGAGTGCCATCCGCATATACCCCGAAAGGCGTATGAGGATTTTCCTCCACATCTTCTTCGCGCGAAAAAATGCTTTTTGCGGCTTTGACGAGCGAATAACCTACAACAGGCACCAGCACCATCAACACACGCCAAAGCAGGCGGCTGCCGTGCAGGCCGAGCCGCTTGAAGTAGGAAAGGGTGCTGGTCATGGTCATGGCTGGCTCCTTTGCCGGGCGCCTTGCGCGCGGGGGTGCGCCCATCATAGGCGCATGCGTTTGGGCTGTCAGCATGGGCGCTCTGTTGTGTGTGTGGATTGTGCAATACATAGACTGGCGCCTGATCCTTCCAGATGTCCGAAGCCATGCCCGATGTGCTGACCCCCTCCCCCTCGTCGTCCCCCACGCCGACCGAGCAGACCTACGCGGAGCTGCAACAGGCTTACCGGCACTTCAACCAGCGGCTGTTCGCGGATGAGTTGCCGGGCTGCCTGATCACGCTGCAGCGCGAGAAACGCACCTGCGGCTATTTCTCGGCCAAGCGCTTTGCCAGCCTGGACGGCCAGCTGACGGACGAGATCGCGCTCAACCCGTCGTTTTTCGCCGTGGTGCCGCTGGCCGAGACCATGCAGACGCTGGTGCATGAGATGTGCCACCTGTGGCAGCACCACTTCGGCAAGCCCGGTCGCGGGCGCTATCACAACGAGGAATGGGCGGACAAGATGGAAAGCGTAGGCCTGATGCCCTCTTCCACCGGCAAGCCGGGGGGGCGCCGCACGGGCGACCACATGGCCGACTACGCCATAGAGGGCGGCCCGTTTCTGGCGGCCTGCCAGGCGCTGCTCACGCACGATTTCCGCCTGAGCTGGTATGACCGGTTTCCGGCGGCCGAGCACGTGCAGGCCGGCATCGAGAGCATGGCCATGCAGCTGGACGCGGCCGTGGGGGGCGGCAGCGTGCCGGCGCAGTCGCTGCCCGTGCTGACGAGCCTGGTTTCGCCGGCGCTGGCGCCGGCGCCCGCCGGGCAGGCGGAAACGGCCAGGCCCAACAAGTCCAACCGGATGAAGTACGCCTGCCCGTGTGCCAAGCAGGTGTGGGGCAAGCCGGGCCTGCTGCTGATCTGCGGCGCCTGCAACGGCGCGTTCTTCGAGGTGGATTGAGGGAGATCAGGCATGCTGGACAAGTCCCTTTCGCCCTTGCAGTCCGCCGCCATGCCGGCGCCGGACATGCGGCACCAGCCCGAGGCGCGCGTGCTCTGGTCGGCCAGCGAGGGCCAGGTGGCCAATGCAGGCGTGTTCATGCTGGCGCTGCTGCTGTGCTGGCTGGTGCTGCCCGTGCTCTATGCGCTGTACCGCTACCTGCGGACGGCCCATCACGTCTACACCCTGACCGATCAGCGCCTGCTGGAGCAAAGCGGGATCATCGTCAAGCACGTCGAGAGCGTGGAGCTGTACCGCATCAAGGACCTGACGGTATCCAGCACGCTGGCGCAGACCCTGTTCGGCCGAGGCCGCGTCGTGCTGCAAAGCACGGACACCACCTGCCCGCGCCTGCTCATCAACGCCGTCCCGGACGCCGTCGGCCTCTCCCAACTCATCCGTGATGCCGTCGAGGCCTGCCGCACCACCAAGGGCGTGCGGGCGTTCGACTACTGATCCATTGCCCTTTCAACACCCTCCTTCACACCTTTCACACCTTTCAGGGAGACCGTCATGCAAGCAACTTCCCAGCCCGGCGCCACGCGCCGCCTGTACCAGGCCGTCGTGACCCTGGCCGTCGCCCTTGGCGCCGCAAGCGCCTGGGCGCAGAACGTCGAGGCGCAGATCAAGGCGAACATCGAGCGCCACACACAGGGCAAGGTGAAGGTGGACGAGGTGCGCGCCACCCCGGCCAAGGGCATCTACCAGGTCACGAGCGAGGCAGAGGTGTTCTACACGGATGCCTCCGGCCGCTACGGCCTAGTCGGGGGATCGCTGGTGGACATGCAGAGCCAGCAGGACCTGACCGCGCCGGAGCTGGACAGGCTCACGTCAGTTCCCTTCGATAGCCTCCCGCTGAAACTGGCCATCCGGCAGGTGCGCGGCAATGGCCAGCGCAAGCTGGCCGTCTTCGAAGACCCCAACTGCCCTATCTGCCGGGTGTTCACCAAGTTCGTGGACCAGCTGGACAACGTGACCGTGTACCGCTTCATGTATCCGGTGATCGACCCCAGCTCGCAGCAGCTGGCCCGCGTGGCTTGGTGCTCGGCCGACCGCGAAGGCGCCTGGGATCAGGTGATGAGCGGCCGCCGCCTGGCGGGCAGTGGCGACTGCGACGTCAGCGGCCTGGCCGAGATCCTGAAGTTTGGCGACCGCCACCGCATTCACAACACGCCCACGGTTTTTCTGGGCAATGGCAAGCGCCTGGTAGGCGCCACGCCGCCCGAGCAGTTCCTGGCCGAGCTGGATGCCAGCGCGGGCCAGGGCCGGACTGGCCGCTGACTCTCGTTTCCAGCGCCAGCCGGGGTTTCATCCATTCATCCAGGGAGTACACACCATGACAAAGAACCCGATCCTCTCGGCCGTGACCATTGGCCTGGCTCTGTGCCTGGCAGGCGGCGCCCAGGCGCAGACCCAGCTGCCGGGCAAGGTGAAGTTTCCAGCGGGGTTGAAGTGGCAGACCATGGCATGGGTCACTTTCGACTCACCAACGCCTTCGGGCACGGAACAACAGCGCCAGCTGGCCAAGGCGATCTGGGGCAAGGAAATCGAGTCAATTCCTCTCAATGACTTCCTCAAGAACGGCACCAAATACCCCAGCCAGGTGCTGATCAGTGGATTTGAAAGCAATGCCCTGCGCTATGTCTTTACCAGCTTCGCTGCCGGGCATGCTTTTTATCCCGCCTGCGAGGACCCACCGAACAGCGGCGCAGCAGATACCCCTACCTACAGTCTCTGCCCGATGAGGGTGGTAGTCGAGGAAAAAGGCTCTGGCAGGAAAAAACATCAGGACTTTCTGAACTACTGCCATCTGCATTTCGACGATCCGGATGCACCGGCAGCCAAGAACCACACGGAAGTGGCTGTAACAGGCAACACCGCCTATTTCCGTGTGATCCAGTATGGCAAGCACGTGCCCGAATGTGACCGGGCCATCCGGCTGCAATGAGTGGTCGATTACGGAGGATTCCCGCCATGCGCTACCTGAATCTACGGGCCGTGCTGCTGGCCATCCTGGTGCTGGCTGGGCAGCTGTGGACCGCCACGGCCCACGCCCAGCCACGTCTGACCAACAACACCCGGGTCACGGCCGAGCAGATCGAGGAGGCCATTCGCAACTCGCCGAACGCATCCCCCTGGCTGCGCGCCAACGCGCGCGCCGTGGCCAACCTGGCCATGTTCGAGAGCGGTGGCAACCTCTCCATCTACAACGGGTCGTGCTGTTACGGGGTTCTGCAACTGAACCGGGGAAACATTAGTTATTACACCGGGCTGACACCGGAGCAGTTCCGCAATCTTCCTCTGCAGGACCAGATCAATGCATGGGCGCGTTTGACCAACGATGCCTTGCGCAGCCGGGTCGTGCAGTCCCTGATTGCCCTGGGCACCTTCGATGGCCGCCCGGTGGATGGCAATCTCGTGCTCGCCTGCGTGCAGCTGGGCATCGGCAACTGCCAGCGCATGATCCGCTCCGGCCGGTGCAATGGGTTTGCCGACCGCAATGGCACCACCATCTGCGACATGGCCGACCGCATCGCCGGACGTGGCCGCACGCCCCAGCCCAATCCGGTGCCCACGCCGCCTGCGCCCGGTGCTGGCGGCGGCACGCCCGCGCCGAGCCAGCCAGGGCCGGGCATGGCCAGCGGTGGCTCCGGATGCATCAGGGATGCGCAGGGCGGGTGCCTGCCCATGAGCGAGGCCATGCGCCAGGGCTTTGAAAGCGGCTCCGGCGTTTCCATGGAGCGCCTGCGCTCGACCATCCAGCTCATCCTGGCTGCCCTCGCCTTTGCCGTGACGGGCAGCGCCATGCTGGGTACTTGGCAGAGCTATTCCAATGGGGCCATCACCAAGGCCGCCATGATCACGAACATGCAACGCGGCCTGGTCGTGATCGGCCTGGTGTTCGTGGTCATCAGCGTGCTTTGAAGCGGCCTGCGACTTCGCTGGTGGCGAGGCTGTCGTTGACCGTGGCCGGCCAGTGCCGCTTCATGGCTGCCAGGGGTTGATGACTTGCAGTCCCGCAGCCAGATACGGACCGACGTCGCGCGTGGCCACGGCGAAGCC
>RQYR01000023.1 GCA_003859965.1 Comamonadaceae bacterium OH2545_COT-014
CGAAGTGCAGATCACCCAGGCCGGCAACGCCAACTACACGGCGGCAACCCCGGTCACGTATCGCATCACCTTCACCGCCGCAGGCGGCGCTGCCGGCGTGACCGCCGTACCCACCTTGGGGCACTGGAGCCTGATGCTGCTGGGCCTGGCCGCCGCCGGCCTGGGCGCGCGCCGCCTGCGCCGCAAAGGTTGATCCGTTTCTGGCGTGCGGCTCAATAACGCTGCTTGAGCACGCTCTGCATCTGCTGCACCAGCGTGAAGGCCTGTTTCATGTGGCCGCGGTCAAAGTCTGACAACTCTTCCAGCCGCAGGAAGTTGTCAGGCGTCTGGTCGGCGCTGCTCTGGCGCGCCTGGTGGGCGATGCGCAGGCGGCTCAGGAATTCCAGCGCGTCGCGCAAATCGTGCGCCATGCCGGGGCTGAGGCTGCCGGCTTCGCTGGCTTGTGCCAGACGGTCGGCGGTGTTGACGGCGGGCAGCCCGGCGGCCAGCGCGCAGATGCGCGCCAGATCGACGATGGGCGTGATGCCGCTGACCTTCAGGTCCAGCGTGCGCGCGTTGCTGCCGCTCTTGATGAGGGCAATGCGTCCGAACAGGCCCAGCGGCGGCCGGTTCTTGAGCGCGTTGGCCACCATGTGGCCCAGAAACAGGCTGTTGCCCCGGGTGCGCTCCAGCACGTCGTCGCGCAAATCGTCCAGCAGTTCGGCCTGGCCGTGGACGGCGCGCAGGTCGAAGAACACGCTGGAGAGCATGAGCGCCTTGGGCTGCGGCACGTCCACCCACTGCCCGAAATAGGCGCGCCAGCGCCGCATGGGCTGGCGCCACTGGGCGTTGCTGGCCATCATGTCGCCGGGGCAGTACACGTAGCCGCAGGCGTTCAGCCCGTCGTTGACGAAGCGGGCCAGCGCGCTGAAGTATTCGCCGTGCGCGTCTTCGCTGTAGGCGTTGTCCAGCATCAGGCAGTTGTCCTGGTCGGACTTGGCCGTCTGCTCCATGCGCGCCTGCGAACCGGCGGCCACCCAGGCATAGGGCACGGGCGCAGCGCCCAGCTGCTGCTCGGCCAGTTGCAGCAGGCGCACCGTGAGCGCATCGGTAATGGCGGTGACGATGTGGCCAATGGCATACGCGCTGCCGCCCGCCTGCACCAGCGCCTGCTGCATGGGGCGCACGCGCGCGCTCAGGGCGGCCAGCTCTGGCGCGCTGCCGGCGCGGAAGATGTGCTGGGTCAGCAGCACGGCCGAGCTGCCCTGCTGCTCGCTCACGTCGCTGGCCGATACCATGCCGGCCACCTGCCCGGCGTCGTCCAGCACCGGCACATGATGGATGTTGTGGCGCGCCATCAGCATCAGCGCGTCCAGCGCGCTGGCGCTGGCGGGCAGGGTAAAGGGTTCGGGCGTGGCGATCTCGGCCACCGGGCGCGAGGGCGGCAGACCAGCGGCCAGCACGCGGTTGCGCAGGTCGCGGTCGGTCACCAGCCCCGTCAGGCGGCCTGCTTCCACCAGCATGACCGACGAGGCGCCCGCCTCGCGCATGGTCTGGGCGGCCGCCTGGATGGGCGTGTGCGGCGGCACCGTCAGCGGCGCGCGCCGCACCAGCGCAGCCAGCGGCGTGCCCAGCAGGTTGAGCGTTTCAGGCGTGGGAGCGGGCGGGGTGGCGCTGTCGGGCATGGGCGTTTCCTCTGGTGTGGGCGCGGCGGGCAGGCCGGTGTTTGGCATTGTTGCAGACGCGCGTGCCGATGCCAGGGCAAGGCCACGGGCGTTTGCGAGAATGTTCCGCCTTTCACGCCAAGTGAGCCAGAAAGCACCGCATGAACCGTCCTCTCATCCGCATTCGTGGCGCGCGCCAGCACAACCTGAAGAACCTGGATGTGGACATCCGCACCGGCGAGATGACGGTGGTGACCGGCCCCAGCGGCTCGGGCAAATCCAGCCTGGTGTTCGACACCTTGTTTGCTGAAGGCCAGCGCCGCTACGTGGAAACCTTCAGCGCCTACGCGCGCCAGTTTCTGGACCGTATGGACAAGCCCGCTGTGGACAAGGTGGAAGGCGTGCCGCCCGCCATTGCCATCGACCAGACCAACCCCGTGCGCAGTTCGCGCTCCACCGTGGGCACCATGACGGAGCTGAACGATCATTTGAAGCTCCTGTTCGCCCGCACCGGCCAATTGTTTGACGCGCAAACCGCGCTGCCCGTGCAGCATGACAGCGCCGACAGCATTTACGACGAGCTGCTGCGCCGCAGCCAAGAAACGGGCGACCCGCGCATCGTCATCACCTTTGCCGTGGCCCTGCCCGCCAACACCACGGCCGACGAGGTGCAGCAGTGGCTATCAGCCAGCGGCTTTACACGCGTGCAGGCCGAGCGCGAAGAAACGCTCGCCCCCGCCACGCCCGATTCGGCGGCCGGCAAATCCAAAAACAGCAGCAAAAACAAGGCCGCCCCAGCAGCCCTCTCAATGAAAGTGCTGGACGTGGTGGCCGACCGCTTTCGCCTGAGCAGCGCCGAGCGCGCCCGCGTGATCGAAGCGATTGAAGTGGCCCTCAAACGCGGCGGCGGTCAACTCACGGCCTATGCCCTGCCCGATGAAAGTACGGGGGGCGAGCCGCAGCTGTGGAAGTTTTCCACCGGCCTGCACTGCCCCGAAAGCGGCCTGCGCTACCGCGAGCCATTGCCGGGCATGTTCTCGTTCAACTCCGCCGTGGGCGCCTGCGAGGCCTGCCGGGGTTTTGGCCGCGTGATTGGCGTGGACTGGGGCCTGGTGATACCGGACGAGCGCCTCACCCTGCGCCAGGGCTGCATCAAGCCCATTCAAACGCCCGCCTGGCAAGAATGCCAAGGCGACCTGATGCGCCATGCCGAAAGCGCGGGCATTCCGCGCGACACGCCTTGGCAGCAGCTCACACCCGATCACAAACACTGGGTGCTTGAAGGCGCACCCAACTTCCGCGAAGGCAACTGGAACAAACAGTGGTACGGCATTCGCCGCTTCTTCCAGTATCTGGAAAGCAAGGCCTACAAAATGCACATTCGCGTGCTGCTGTCCAAATACCGCAGCTACACCGAATGCCCCACCTGTGCGGGCGCACGCCTCAAAACCGAAAGCCTGCTCTGGCGCGTGGGCAGCAAGCAGGATGCCGATGCCGTGCTGCCACCCAGCCAACGCTTCATGCCGCAAGGCGTGGGCTGGACGCGCGCGCAGCTCGAAAGCCTGACCGGCCTGTGCCTGCACGACCTGATGCTGCTGCCGATTGAACGGCTTCGTGCCTTCGTGGAGCGGTTGCAAGCGCCTGCTGCACCCACACCCAAGCAAGCCCAGCCTAACCACGATGCCGATGCGCAGGCGCGCAAACTCATCCTCGAAGAAATTGCCACGCGCCTCAAATACCTGTGCGACGTGGGCATTGGCTACCTCACGCTTGATCGGCAAAGCCGCACGCTCAGCGGCGGCGAAGTGCAGCGCATCAACCTCACCACGGCGCTGGGCACCTCGCTCGTCAACACCCTGTTCGTGCTGGACGAGCCCAGCATCGGCCTGCACCCGCGCGACATGGCGCGCATCAACCAGGCCATGCAGCGCCTTAAAAACGCGGGCAATACGCTCGTGGTGGTGGAGCACGACCCCGCTGTGATGCTGGCGGCCGACCGCGTGCTGGACTTTGGCCCCGGCCCCGGCAGCGCGGGCGGGCGCATCGTGTTTGATGGCACACCTGATGAGCTGCGCGCAGCAGATACCTTGACAGGCGCTTACCTGGGCGCGCGCAAACGCATCGGCATGGGCGCAGCGCGGCCCGTGGCGGCCAACACGCCCAAGCTGCTGCTGGAAGGCGCACGCCAGCACAACTTGCAAAACGTGAATGTGGAGCTGCCACTGCAACGGCTGGTGGTGGTCACCGGCGTATCAGGCTCGGGCAAATCCACGCTGATTCAAGACGTCCTGGCTCCGGCCCTGCTGCGCCACTTCGGCCAGGCGACCGAAGCGCCCGGCACGCACGACCGCTTGCTAGGCGCCGAGCAACTGGCGGGCGTGGTGTTTGTGGACCAATCGCCCATCGGCAAAACCGCACGCAGCAACCCCGCCAGCTACGTGGGCGCGTGGGATGCCATCCGCAAGCTGTTTGCCGATGCCCCGCTGGCGCGCCAGCGCAGCTACACCGCCGCCAAGTTCAGCTTCAACGCGGGCGACGGGCGCTGTCCCACTTGCGGCGGCAGCGGCTTTGAGCATGTGGAGATGCAGTTCCTCTCCGACGTGTATCTGCGCTGCCCCGATTGCAACGGCCAGCGCTACCGCCCTGAGGTGCTGGAAGTCACCATCGAACGCGGCGGCCGCCAGCTGAACGTGGCTGATGTGCTGGCGCTCACCGTGATGGACGCCGCACGCCTGTTCGCGCAAGACCGCGACGTAATCCGCACCCTGCAACCCATTGTGGATGTGGGGCTGGATTACGTCACCCTGGGCCAGCCTGTGCCCACACTCAGCGGTGGCGAGGCACAGCGCCTCAAGCTCGCGGGCTTTTTGGCAGAGGCGGCAGAGGCCGTCAGCAAGTCACGCCAACCTGTGGCCAAAAAAGGTACGCTGTTTTTGTTTGACGAGCCCACCACCGGCCTGCACTTTGACGACATCGCCAAGCTCATGCGCGCGCTGCGCAAGCTGCTGGACGCGGGGCACTCGCTCATCGTGATTGAGCACAACCTCGACGTGATGCGCGCGGCCGATTGGCTGATCGACCTAGGCCCCGAAGGCGGCGACGCAGGCGGCCAGATCGTGGCACAAGGCACGCCGCAAGCCGTGGCAGCCCACCCCACATCGCACACCGGCGCGGCCCTGCGCGAATACGAAGCAGCGCTGTTTGCTGCAGATGCCCCAAAAGCCAAGCAGCACACGGTGCAAGAGCCCCGCCCCGCCTACCGCGTGTCGGCACCTGCCGCCACCACGCCCGCCCCGCAGATCGAAATCGTCCACGCGCGCGAGCACAACCTCAAAAACATCAGCGTCAATATTCCGCGCGGCAAATTCAACGTCATCACTGGCGTATCAGGTTCGGGCAAATCCACGCTGGCGTTTGACATCCTGTTCAACGAAGGGCAACGCCGCTACCTCGAAAGCCTCAACGCCTACGCGCGCAGCATCGTGCAACCGGCGGGCCGGCCCGAGGTGGATGCGGTGTACGGCATACCGCCCACCGTGGCGATCGAGCAGCGCTTGAGCCGTGGCGGGCGCAAATCCACCGTGGGCACGGTGACGGAAGTGTGGCACTTCTTGCGCTTGCTTTACGTCAAGCTGGGCGTGCAGCACTGCGTGCACGATGGTGCCCCCGTGCAGCCACAAACGCCCGAGCGCATCGCCGCCCACATCCTGGCGCGCTACAAAGGCCAAACCATCGGCCTGCTCGCACCTTTGGTGATCGCGCGCAAAGGTGTGTACACCGAGCTGGCCGATTGGGCGCGCCCGCGCGGCTTTACCCACCTGCGGGTGGATGGCGAGTTTTTGCCCACGACCAACTTCCCGCGTATCGACCGCTTCAAAGAACACACCATTGAACTGCCCGTGACCAGCTTGCGCGTGGATGCCGCGCACGAAGCCGAACTGCGCGAAGCCCTGGCCCGCACGCTGGAACACGGCAAGGGCGTGGTGCACGTGCTGCATGGCATCAGCGACTTGGCCGATGCCATGAGCGAAGGCCGCACCACCGCCGCCATCGGACAGGTGGAAGTGTTTTCCACCCAGCGCGCCTGCCCCGTTTGCGCCACCAGCTATGCCGAGCTGGACCCGCGCCTTTTCAGCTACAACAGCAAGCACGGCTGGTGCCCGGATTGTGTGGGCACAGGCGTGGCGCTGACGCGCGAGCAGCGCAAGGCGCTGGATGATTCGCTACTGACGGCCGACCAAAAAGGCAAAGAAAAAGGCCGCGAGCACACCTTTGCCGAGGCGGATGTGGAAGACGTGAGCGATGCCGCCTGCCCCAGCTGCGGCGGCACGCGCCTGAACGCCACAGCCCGCGCCGTGCGGCTGGACGGGGCAGACTTTGCGGTGCTGAGCACTCTGCCAAGCGCTACAGCGTCTGATACATGTGCAAGTGCCACCACTGCTGCCACAGCAAGCGAAAGTGCCGATGCAAGCGCCAACGCGCCTACGCTCAAGGGCAGCACCCGCAAACCCAGCCAGGCAGACAAGGCTGCAAAAAATGCGTCTGCCAAGCTCAGCGCCGCTGCAACGCATGCTGCAATGCATGTGGCAGTGGGCACACCGCCCAATGCAGCCACAGCCAGCGCCCAAGGCCCCGCCATCACCGATCTGGCCCGCGTGAGCGTGAGCGATCTGCACCGCTGGTTCAAGGGCCTGCGCCTGCATGGCCGCGCGGCCGACATCGCGCGCGACCTGCTGCCCGAAATCAACAGCCGCCTGGCGTTTCTGGAGCAAGTTGGCCTGGGCTACCTCACGCTTGATCGCGGCGCGCCCACACTCAGCGGTGGCGAGGCACAGCGCATCCGCCTGGCCGCACAGCTGGGCAGCAATCTGCAAGGCGTGTGCTACGTGCTCGATGAACCCACCATCGGCCTGCACGCGCGCGACAACCACATCCTGCTCGACGCGCTGCACACCTTGAGCGCCAAGGGCAACACCCTGGTGGTGGTGGAGCATGACGAAGACACCATCCGCCGCGCCGAGCACCTGATCGACATCGGCCCCGGCGCGGGCGTGCGCGGTGGCCGCCTGGTGGCCCAAGGCACGGCAGCTGATCTGGCCGCATCGGCAGAATCGGCCACTGGCCGCTACCTGCGCGATGCCATGCGCCACCCCATGCAACCGCGCCGCCCGGTTACGGCGGCGGCATCCACTGCTGCACCCGTACCCCAAGCGGCTGCTGAAACAGCATCAGAAGCAAAACCAGAAGCAGCGCTAAAAAGCCGCAGCAAAAAGCCTCACGGCCAAGCAGCAAGCAGCAGCGAGGCAAGCATCGCGCAGCCCCTGCAATGGCTCACCCTGCTCGGCGCGCATCTGCACAACCTCAAAAACGTGGATGTGGCCGTTCCCCTCAAACGGCTGGTAGCGGTCACAGGCGTGAGCGGCAGCGGCAAATCCACGCTGGCGCGCGATGTGCTGCTCACCAACGTGGCCGCCTGGGTCGGCCAGCGCGCCACCAAGGCTGGGCGCGATGCAATGGATGCGGGCAAAGCCCCGCCGCTGATCGGCTGCACGGGCCTGAAAGGCTTTGAATCCATCGACCGCGTGCTGGAAGTGGACCAAACCCCCATCGGCAAAACGCCCCGCTCCTGCCCCGCCACCTACATCGGCTTTTGGGACACGGTGCGCAAACTCTTTGCCGACACGCTCGAAGCCAAGGCGCGCGGCTACAGCCCCGGGCGCTTCAGCTTCAACACGGGTGAGGGCCGCTGCCCCGGCTGCGAAGGCCAGGGCCTGCGCACCATTGAAATGAACTTTCTGCCCGACGTGAAAGTGCCCTGCGAGGTCTGCCACGGCGCGCGCTTCAACCCCGAAACCCTGGCCGTGACTTGGCGCGGCAAAACCATTGGCGACGTGCTGCAAATGGAGGTGGACGAAGCTGTGGAGTTCTTCGCCAGCATGCCCGCCATCAGCCACCCGCTGCAACTGCTCAAAGACGTGGGCCTGGGTTACCTCACGCTGGGTCAGCCCAGCCCTACGCTCAGCGGCGGCGAGGCCCAGCGCATCAAACTCGTCACCGAGCTATCCAAAGTCAGGGATGAGGTCGGCAAACGCGGCCAGAAAGCCCCGCACACCCTCTACGTGCTGGACGAACCCACCGTTGGCCTGCACATGCAAGACGTGGAAAAACTCATCCACGTGCTGCACCGCCTGGTCAACGCGGGCCACAGCGTCATCGTCATCGAACACGACCTGGACCTGATCGCCGAAGCCGACTGGATCATCGACCTTGGCCCCGAAGGCGGCGACGGCGGCGGCCAACTCGTGGCCGCTGGCACGCCGGAGGAGGTGGTGAAGGCCGGAACGCATACGGGGCGGGCGGTGGCAACCGCGCTGCGCCGCTGACCGCCGGCCAAAAGCCCATGCGGCCTTTACCAAAGATGCCGCATGGCCTCGTGCTCCTGGCGGATGCGCACGGCCAGGATGGCGGCGTAGATCGGCAGGCCGACCAGCATCACGCCCCAGGCGTGGCAGAGCAGGCCCACGCCAATCAGTTCGGGGGTGATGTTCAGAAAGTAATTGGGGTGCCGCACGTGGCTGAACAGCCAGTTGCGGTTGACCTGGTGCTGGGGGTGGATGTAGATCTTCACCGTCCACACCGGCCCCAGCGCGTGGATCACGTAAAACAGCATGCCAAGCGCGAAAACCAGTACCGCCGTGCCGGTGGCGGAAATGGCGTCGAACGTTGCCCCGCGTGCGTAGGCTTCGCCCAGCGCGGCAAAGTAATAGACGATGTGCGCGGCCGAGAGCAGTTTGGAGTTGCGCGCTCCGTATTGCGTGGCGCCTTCGGCAATCAGGCGTTTTTCGTTGCGGATGGAGATGGCAAGGGAAACCAGGCGGATGCAGAAAACCAGGGCAAAGGCAGCAGCAATCATGACGAGACTGAACGGAAAAAACGCCAAGGCCGCCGGGAAAGGGTTCCGGGCGGCCTTGGAGATGGGGAGAAATGGCACAACAGCGTTGGGGGGCGCCGCGTGCGGGGCGCGCATTCTGCCATGACACGCTGGTGCGGCTGTGGCGCTGTGGCGCTGTGGCGCAGTGGCGAGAGCGTGGCGGCTGGCGCTGCATGCGACACGGCATGACGCATGGCGGTTGCACACTTCACGCCTCATCCCGTTTGCCCTGACCTTGGCCTCACTGACGACATGAGCAACGATTCACTGCCACAAGACTTGGCCCACGCCGCCCGCCTGGTGCGCGATGCCCAGGCGCTCATCATCTGCGCAGGCGCCGGCATGGGCGTCGATTCTGGCCTGCCCGACTTTCGCGGCAATGAAGGCTTCTGGCGGGCCTATCCGGCCCTGGGCCGGGCGCGCCTGCGCTTTACCGAGATGGCGCAGCCCGCCGCCTTCGAGCGCGACCCGCATCTGGCCTGGGGCTTTTACGGCCACCGCCTGCGGCTTTACCGCGACACCGAGCCTCACGAGGGCTTTGCCATCTTGCGCCGCTGGGCGGCGGGCAAGCCGGGCGGCGGCTGGGTCTTTACCAGCAACGTGGACGGCCAGTTCCAGAAAGCGGGCTTTCCGCAAGACGCCGTGGAGGAATGCCACGGTTCCATTCATCACCTGCAATGCAGCCGCGATTGCCAGGGCTGCACCTGGCCGGCGGGCGAGCTGCGCCCGGACATTGACACCGAGCGCTGCCAGTGGCGCGGCGCGCTGCCGCGCTGCCCCCATTGCCAGGCGCTGCTGCGTCCCAACATCCTGATGTTTAACGACTGGCACTGGAACCCCGACCGTACCGAGTACCAGGCCAGCCGCCGGCGCGAATGGCTGGCGCGGCTGCACGCGCAAACGCTGCGGCCCGTGGTGATCGAGCTGGGGGCAGGCACGGCCATCGCCACCGTGCGCCACTTCGCCATGCGCACGCGCCAAGCCTGCGACGAGCTGGGCGCGCGGCTCATACGCATCAACCCGCGCGAACCCGGCGTGTCTGGCCCGCAAGACGTGGGCCTGCCCCTGGGCGCGCTGGAGGCATTGCGCGCCGTGGATGCTTTGCTCTGCGATGCGCCACCTGCCTGACCAGGCGTCATGGGCTGGGTTGGTTGAAGAAAGACGGAATTGGGCCGTGATAACGGCGTAAGTTGCTATCGTTTTTTAAAGCAATCTCGCTATGCGGCCGCTGCCGCCGTGCCGCCGTGCCGCCGTGCTGGGCTGCCTGCACCTACACTCGGCAGGCCTGCTGTCAGCGCCCGCCCTGCCGTTGCTGGCGGGTAGCCTGATCTGCTGTTTTCCATACGCCCGCACGCCCCATGACCGACCCCGTCCGCCCCGCCCCGTCGCTGCCTGCCCGGCTGCTGCTGCGCCTGCGCCAGAACTGGCGCTCACACCTGATGTCGCTGGCGCTGTTCGTGGCGTTGGTGGCCGGTTTTGGGGCTTGGCAGGCGCGCCATTTGCCCAGCGGCCCGGCGCCCGCGCTGGCCGGGCCGCTTGTGGACGGCCGCGAGTTGACGCTCGCGCAGTGGCGCGCCGCCCATCCTGGCCGGGCCGTGGCCCTGCATGTGTGGGCCGAGTGGTGTGGCATTTGCCGGATGGAGGAGCACAGCGTAAGCCGTGTGGCGGCCGATCACCCCGTGCTCACCATCGCCATGCGCTCCGGCCCCGGCCCGGCCGTGGCGCGCACACTGGCCCAGCGCGGGCTGGATTGGCCCGTGATCGTGGATGCCGATGGCGCCATTGCCCGCGCCTGGCGCGTGCCCGCCGTGCCCACGTTCATCGTGATCGACCCGCAAGGCCAGGTGCGAAGCGCCAGCGTGGGCTACACCACCGAGCTGGGCATGCGGCTGCGCTTGTGGTGGGCCGGGTGGTGGCGCGCTTGAGCCAGACGCGCCGGCGCATGGCGGGCAGGGCCATGCCCGGCTGATGCGTGGCGATCCCTGCTGGCCCTTGCCCGACCGCCCGCCGCAGGCCAGCGTCCGGCCCCGCGGCGTGAGCCGCGCGCCCCCTTTGGCTTCTTTAATCCGGCGCGCGCATGACTTCTTGCACGGCGCGGTACAGCACGTCAGAGCCGTGCCGGGGGTTGGCCGGATCGAACGCGAAGGGGTTGGGCTGCACCAGCGCGCCGTCGCGCGATTCGGGCGGGTGCAGGAAGAATGACAGCGTGCGCGCGCCATGCGTGCGGTGGCGCTCCAGCACGCGGCGCAATTCGTCTGCGCGCATGGCCCGCAGGGGGTGAAATTCCGTCACGCTGTAGCCGCTGTGGCGCGAGCGCGCCAGCCAGTCGAAAAAGCTGTCGTCATACGCCGCCTCGCCGTACAGGTTGATGCCCAGGCCCACCTGTCCGAAGGGGCGGAGCGAGGCGGCCGAGGCAAAGCGCGTTTCATCCCAGCCGGCTTTTTCGGCGGGGTAGATCTGCTGCGTGCGGCGCGGCACATGACCCAGGCAGCCAGCGGCCAGCCGGCGGTCGAAGTGCGAGAGGTAGTCCACCACCTGTGTGGCGCGGTAGTCGTGCCACAGGGGCGCCAGGGGGTTGTAGTACACGTCGCTCTGGTCGGCGGGCGCGTCGATCCAGAACGCCACGGAGGGGCCGGGCGGGCGCATGGGCGGCAACGCGGTCATGGGCCGGGGCGCGGGGGGCGACTGCTGGCGGTCCATCACGGCCACGCGGCGCGTGCCCAGGTGCAGCAGGCCCTGCGCGCCTTCCAGCGCCACGTCGATGCGGTGCAGCCCGGCGGGCAGCGCGGCAAAGGGCAGGTCGTAGCGCCAGCCCACCTTGGCCGTGCCCAGCGCGGGGCGGGCGTCGGCCACGTCCTGGCGCACGAACTGCGCGCGCACGCGCGCGACCGGCTGGCCGTTGAGGTACACGCGCACCCAGGCGGGCGCGCCCGGCGGCAGGTGGCTGTCATGCGCCCAGCCGCCAATGGCCAGCCGCCCGGCGGCGGCGGCGTCGATGTGCTGCCAGAAGTGGTCCAGCCGCTCGCGCCGGATGTCGCGCCCCGGCGGCTCGATCTGCCCGAAGCTGGCGAACGATGCGCCCAGCCACCGGTTGAGCGCGCCCACGTCGCCATGAAAGCGCTGGGCCAGGTAGCGCTGAAAGCCCTGGCGCGAGGCCGCGCTGTAGTCGGTGATGACGTAGGGGCGGCCATAGCCCATGCCCGCCTCGAAGTCGGGGTACAGGTGATGCACTTCGCCCAGCAGGTTGATGCCGGCAATGCGCGCCCGTGCGGCCGCGGGCAGCCGGCACAGCGCGGCTGACACGGCGTCGATGGCCTGCTCGCGCCGCTGCGTCAGCGGGTTGCTGGTGCTGGCAATGCTCCACGGGTACAGCGGCGCGCCCAGGTAGCGGTCCACCGGCAGCGGCCCGGCCGGCCCGGCGGCCAGGTTGCGCGCGTCTTGCGCCAGCGCGGGCTCGATGGGCGCGCCTTCGGAAAAGTGAGTGGAAAACAGGTAGAGCACCACCGGGCGCGGCACGCCTTCAATGGTGCGGGCGATGCGCGCCACGGCGTCCTGGTCCACCGCCCAGTGGCCCGCGCCATCGGGCTCGAACAGGTTGAGCAGCGGCACCACCAGCGTGTAGCCCAGGCGGAAGCGGCCGTCGGCGCTGGCAGGCGGCCCCAAGGCTTGCAAGGCGTGTTCGATGCGTGCCGCCGCCGAGCCTTGCGCGCCCGTGCAGGCGGCATCGACCGGCGCGCCCGCGTCGCCCAACGACAGGCACGGATTCAGCCCGCCCATGGCGGGGGCCAGCAGCAGCGGCGCCTGGCCCGCCTGCCAGAGCCAGCCGGAAAACCCGGCCAGCGCGGCCAGCAAGGCCGCGGCCAGCCCCGCGCACACGGCCTGGATACCACCGCGCGCGCTGCTCATGGCTTGGCCCATTCGCGGAAGGTCTGGCGGAACTTGGCCACCTTGGGCGCAGCCACGGCTAGGCAGTAGCCCTGGGCGGGGTTTTTCTCGAAAAAGTCCTGGTGGTAGTCCTCGGCCGGCCAGTAGTGCGATAGCGGCGCGATCTCGGTGACGATGGGGGCGGCGCCAAACACGCCGTCGCGCGCCATCTCGGCCACCAGCGCCCGGGCCTCGGCCTCTTGCGCG
This sequence comes from Comamonadaceae bacterium OH2545_COT-014, assembly GCA_003859965.1. Lineage (GTDB taxonomy): Bacteria > Pseudomonadota > Gammaproteobacteria > Burkholderiales > Burkholderiaceae_C > Ottowia. Next base: position 12,706 of record RQYR01000023.1, read on the forward strand.
GGCGTGGTGAAGTAGATGCCGCTGCGGTACTGCGTGCCCACGTCGTTGCCCTGGCGGTTGTGCTGCGTGGGGTCATGCACGGCAAAGAAGATTTCCAGCAGCGCCCGCGTGCCGATGATGGCCGGGTCGTACACCAGCCGCACCACTTCGGCGCAGCCCGTGGCGCCGGTGCACACTTGCTCATACGTGGGCGGGGTGGCCTGGCCGTTGCAGTAGCCGCTTTCCACGTCTAGCACGCCGCGCACTTGCTTGAAAACGGCTTCGGTGCACCAAAAGCACCCGCCCCCCAGGGCGATGGTTTGTTCACGGTTGAGTTCGCGGTTCATCTTGGCGGCAATTCCTTCTGTCTGGCAGGCGGGTGACATGGATGGCGGCGATAGTAGCGCCCGGCGCACAATGCGCGCTTCGGAATCACGTTTTGGAGACAAGCCGCCATGAAAGCCGCCTTTGCCTGGCAAGACCCCTTTCTGCTCACCGAACAGCTCAGCGCCGACGAGCGCGCCGTGATGGAGGCCGCGCACCAGTTCTGCCAGGACAAGCTGCAGCCGCGCGTGCTAATGGCCGCGCGCACCGAAACCTTTGACCGCGAAATCATGCGCGAATTCGGCCAGATGGGCTTTCTGGGCAGCACCATTGAAGGCTATGGCTGCGCCGGCCTCAACTACGTGACCTACGGCCTGGTGGCGCGCGAGGTGGAGCGCGTGGACAGCGGCTACCGCAGCGCCATGAGCGTGCAAAGCTCGCTGGTGATGTACCCCATCCACGCCTACGGCAGCGAGGCGCAGCGCCAGAAATACCTGCCCCGGCTGGCCACTGGCGAATGGGTGGGCTGCTTTGGCCTGACCGAGCCCAACCACGGCTCCGACCCCGCCGGCATGGTCACCCGCGCCAGGCCGGTGGACGGCGGCTACCTGCTGCACGGCGCCAAGATGTGGATCACCAACAGCCCCATTGCCGACGTGTTTGTCGTCTGGGCCAAGCTGGAAGGCGCGGGCGAGGGCCAGGGGGCCATTCGCGGCTTCGTGCTGGAAAAAGGCATGCCCGGCCTGAGCGCGCCCAAGATCGAAGGCAAGATGAGCCTGCGCGCCAGCATCACCGGCGAGATCGTGATGGACGGCGTGTTCGTGCCCGAAGACCAGCTGCTGCCCGGCGTGCAGGGCCTGAAAGGCCCGTTTGGCTGCCTCAACCGCGCGCGCTACGGCATTGCCTGGGGCGCGCTGGGCGCGGCGGAGGACTGCTGGCTGCGCGCGCGCCAGTACACGCTGGAGCGCCAGCAGTTCGGCCGCCCGCTGGCGCAAACCCAGCTGGTGCAGAAAAAGCTGGCCGACATGCAGACCGAGATCGCCCTGGGCCTGCAAGGCTGCCTGCGCGTGGGCCGCCTGATGGACGAAGGCCGCGCCGCGCCCGAGATGGTCAGCCTCATCAAGCGCAACAGCTGCGGCAAGGCGCTGGACATTGCCCGCGCCGCGCGCGACATGCACGGCGGCAACGGCATCCATGACGAATACCACGTCATCCGCCACATGATCAACCTGGAGACCGTGAACACCTACGAAGGCACGCACGACGTGCACGCCCTCATCCTGGGCCGCGCGCAGACCGGGCTGCAAGCCTTCTTCTGAGGCTCTGAGGCACGCCTGCGTTGTGAGTGAAAAAGGCCGTCAGGGCCGATAACACGGCCCAGGAAGCTATTCAATTAATAGCAAACGGATGCGCGTGACGGCCGCCATGACGGAATGACCCCGCCGCTGCCGCGGCGCGGATGAACGATGAAGGCGGGCGCGCACCCGCCGCCGCATGCCGCGCCGCTTCCATCCTTTCCAGGTTTCCACTTCCTTTGCCCCATGCCGCCCAAGCTCACGCCCGCCACCGCCTTGCTGCTTACGCTGCCGCCGCTGCTGTGGGCGGGCAACGCCGTCGTGGGGCGGCTGCTGGCGCCGCTGGTGCCGCCCGTCACGCTCAACCTGTTGCGCTGGGTGCTGGCCGCGCTGGTGCTGCTGCCGCTGGGCTGGCAGGCGCTGCGCGCGCCCCCGGCCCGGCAGGCCGTGCGCGCCGCATGGCGGCCCCTGGCCCTCATGGGCCTGCTGGGCATTGGCTGCTACAACGCGCTGCAATACTTGGCGCTGCAAACCTCCACCCCGCTGAACGTGACGCTGGTGGCCGCCAGCACGCCCATCTGGATGATGGTGGTGGGCGCGCTCTTCTTCGGCGTGCGGCCCACGCGCCGGCAGGGCGTGGCCGCGCTGTTTTCCGTGGCCGGCGTGCTGGTGGTCATCACCCGTGGCCAGTGGCAGGCGCTGGCGCACTGGCAGCCCGTGCCGGGCGACTTGTTCATGCTGGCCGCCGCGCTGTGCTGGGCCGGCTACAGCTGGCTGCTGCTGCGCGCCGCCATCGCGCCCGCGCTGCGGGGCCACTGGGCTGCTTTTTTGCTGGCGCAAATCCTGTTCGGCCTGGGCTGGTCGGGCCTGGCCACCGCCGCCGAATGGGGGCTGGGCGCGGCCCCCGGCATGCACTGGGGCTGGCCGCTGGCTGCCGGGCTGGCCTATGTGGCGCTGGGGCCGGCCGTGGCCGCCTACCGTTGCTGGGGCCTGGGCGTGCAGCAGGCCGGGCCCACGGTGGCGGCGTTTTTCTCCAACCTCACGCCGCTGTTCACCGCCGTGCTTTCCGCGCTGCTGCTGGGCGAGCCGCCCCGGCCTTACCACGCGCTGGCCTTCGGCCTGATCGTGGCGGGCATCGCGCTGTCGGCGCGGCGCTGACGCCGCAGATCGCCCCCATCCGCTTGATGGCCCGCCGTGCAGGGGTTTTGAAAAGGCTCTCAGCAGCCCGGCTTGCCCGTGCGGTGGTTGACCGCACCGTAGCCAATCAACAGCTGCTGCATGGCCGTATAGCCCCGGTCGCAGGCAAAGCTGAGGGGGCTCTGGTCTTTCTGGCGCGACACCAGGTTCACGTTGGCGCCTTGTGACACCAGGTATTTCACGGTGTCGATGCGGTTGTTGCTGGCCGCCACCATGACCAGGGTTTCGCCGTCGGATTCCACGGTCTGGTCGTTCAGGTCTGTCTCGGCCTTGAGCAGCGCATGCACTTTCTTGACGACGTTGACGTTATTGCCCAGCACGGCGGACTTGAGTACGTTGTACACGTCGCCACGGTCGGTGGCGCGCAGATCGGCCCCCTGGTCGATGAGAAAGTCCACCATGTCCTCGTAGCCGATGAAGGCGGCCCAGCCCAGCGCGGTCTGGCCCAGGCTGCCCACGTCCTTGGCCTCCAGGTTCTGGCCCTGGGCCGTCATGGCCCGCACGGTGGCCAAATCGCCCCGCTTGACGGCATCGAACCACGCCGCATCCGGCCCGGTGGAAGGGCGTTCGTAGAAGATGCGGTGCGGCAGCTTGCGGCGGCTGGCAATGTCTTCCATCGCCGCCTGGCTCAAGCGCCAGCCGGCCTGGGCCGGCCCGGCCGCCTGGGCAGCCGCTGGCGGCGCGGCGCCCACCGCCCCGGCCTGCGTGCCGCAAGCGCCCAGCAGGGTCAAGCCGCAAGACAGCGCCACGGCGCCCGTGGCGGCAAAAAGGGAAACACGGCGCATCATTCACTCCTTGGTTCAATGGTGAGGAACCGCAGCATACGGGCGATGACGCCAAGCGGAATCGGGACGGCCTGCCCTTCAGCGCCCGGCACGGCTGAACAGCCAGATGCCCGCCACCACCAGCGCCGTGCCCGCCGCCAGCCAGGGCGTGAACGGCTCGCCCAGCAGCCAGATGCCCATGGCAATGGTGGACAGCGGCCCGATCATGCCCACCTGCGCGGTCAGGCTCGGGCCCAGCCGCTCCACCGCCATCATCACCATCAGCACGGGCGCTGCCGTGCAGGCCGTGGCATTGAGCAGGCTGAGCCACAGCACCGGCGCGGCCACTTGCGCGGCCGTCAGTGGCCGCGTCAGGCCGAAATGCGCCAGGCAGCACACGCAAGCAAAAGCCGTGGCCAACCCCACCAGGCGCAGCGCGCCCAGGCGTTTGACGAATTCGCCGCTGAAAAACAGATAGACCGCGTAGCTGAGGGCGCTGGCAAACACCAGCGCCGCCCCCAGGGCGGTGTCACCCGTGTACGACAGTCGCAGCTCGCGCCCGAACACCAGCGCCACGCCGCAATAGCTCACGGCCACGGCCAGCAGGTGGCCGCGCGTAACCCGCGTGCCCCGCAGCGCCCAGCCCAGCGCCATCACCAGCGTGGGCGACAGATAGAGAATGAGCCGCTCCAGGCTGGCGCTGATGTATTGCAGCCCCACGAAGTCCAGCAGGCTGGCCAGGTAATAGCCCGAAAACCCCAGCCCCAGCACACCCAGCCAGTCACGCCGCGTCAGCGCCGGCTTGCCCCGCCCGCCCCACCACGCCATCAGCACGAAAAAGGGCAGCGCGAACAGCATGCGGTACATGATGAGGGTGACAGCGTCCACCCCGTACTGATAGGCCAGCTTGACGATGATGGCCTTGCCGCTGAACGCCACCGCCCCCAGCGCTGCCAGCAGCAAGCCCGTGGCTACCCGGCGGCTGGCCCTGGCACGCGGCGCGGCGCTGGCATGGCCAGTCTCGGCGCCACGGCAGGCGGGCGGCGAAGAAAGCGGAGAAACAGAATCGCGGGACACGGCGGGCAACTTCTCTGGCAAAGGCAAATGCAGCCTGAAAGTGTAGGCAGCCTCCCACCGCCGTGACATCGCTTTTTCGCACCTGCCGCTCCGCCATTGGCGACGGCCCCCGGCGGATCAGTCCTTGCCCTGCCTTGGCAGCCGCTCCAAGGCACATGGCCTTGCTAGCGCGGGCGCCAAGGCGGCACTGGGCCGGTCGCGCCGCCCTGACGGGCCAGGCGGCGGCACAATCGGCTCCCGCACGGGCGCTGCGCGGGCGCGGCCCGTGGCCCTGATTCGACCGATGCGCAACGATAGCGAGGAGAAACTCCAATGACTCTTGACCGACGTGCCCTGCTGGGCGGCATGGCGTCTGCCGCGGCCCTGTCTGCCGCGCCCTGGCCCGCGCGGGCGCAAGACGTGGTCACGCTGCGGCTGCACCACTTTCTGCCGCCGCAGGCCACGGCGCCGCAGCATGCCCTGGCGCCGTGGGCGCGCCAGCTGGCGCAGGCCAGCGGTGGCCGCCTGAAAGTGCAGTTGTTTCCCAGCATGCAGCTGGGCGGCAAGCCTTCGGGCCTGCTGGACCAGGCCCGCGAGGGGGTGGTGGACATGGTGTGGACCGTGCTGGGCTACACGCCGGGCCGCTTTCCGCGCGCCGAGGCGTTCGAGCTGCCTTTCATGACCGGCGCGGCCGAAGCCGGCTCGCAGGCGCTGCATGCCTATGTGCAGGCCCATGCCATGGCCGAATTTGCCGGCGTGAAGCTCATTGCCGCGCACACGCACGGGCCGGGCACGCTGCACAGCCGCGTGCCCATCCAGCGGCTGGAAGACGTGAAGGGGCTGCGCGTGCGCGGCGGCTCGCGCGTCATCAACAACATGCTGGAGCAAGTGGGCGCGGTGCCTGTGGGTATGCCGGTGCCGCAGGTGGGCGAGGCGCTTTCGCGCGGCGTGCTGGCTGCCGCCACGCTGCCGTGGGAGGTGGTGCCCGCGCTCAAGATCCAGCAAATGGCGCGCCACCACACCGGCTTTGCCGGTGCGCGCGGGCTGTACACGCAGACCTTCGCGCTGGTGATGAACCAGGCGCGCTATGACCGCCTGCCTGCCGATTTGAAGCAGGTGCTGGATGTCCACAGCGGCGTGGCCACGGCCGCCCTGTTTGGCCGCGCCATGGACGCGGGCGACCAGGCCGGCCTGGCCGCCGCGCGGCAAGCGGGCAACCGCATCGTCATGCTGGACGAGGCCGAAACCCGGCGCTGGCAGGCCGCAGCCGCGCCCGTGCGCACCCGCTGGTTTGCCGAGGCCCGGGCCAAAGGCATCGATGGCGAAAAACTCGTCGCCGAGGCCGAACGGCTGGTGGCGCACTACAGCCGCCCGGCATGACGCACGCGGCCCATGCCGGGGCAAGCCAGCCTGCCGCTCCCGGTCAATAGAGATGTTTCAAGCCGCTGAGGCCGTAGATACGGCCCAAGCAGCTACTTTTTTCATAGCAATTCATGCGCAATCGCATGCCCTTTACCTTCATCCTGAACCGCTGGGTGGACACACTGGCCCGCGCCCTGGCCTGGGCCGGGGGCGGGGTGCTGCTGGCCATCACCGCCATGAGCGTGGCCAGCATTGCCGGGCGCGCGCTGGCGGGCGTGGCCGGGCTGGGGCCGGTGCCGGGCGATTTCGAGCTGGTGGAAGCCGGCGCCGCCCTGGCCGTGTTCTGCTTTCTGCCCTGGTGCCACTGGCGGCGCGGCCATGCCGTGGTGGACGTGCTGTGGCGCGCCTGGCCGCCCGCCCTGCAGCGCGGGCTGCACGCGCTGGCGCAGGCGCTCATGCTGGCCGTGTGGGGGCTGCTGACCTGGCGCATGGGCGTGGCCATGCTGGATTACCGTGCCAATGGCGAAACCACATTCATTCTGAACTGGCCCGTGTGGTGGGGCTATGCCGCTTGCCTGCCCCCCGCCGTGGCCGGCTGCCTGGTGTATGCATGGACGCTGGCGCAGGCGCTGGGCTGGGCGCCGCCGCATGAACCGGCCCGCCCCGGAGGGGCGCAGTCATGAGCGAGACGGCCCTGGCGCTGGCCGCCATTGCGCTGCTGCTGACGCTGGTGGGCATGCGCGTGCCCGTGGGCCTGGCCATGCTGGCCGTGGGCCTGTGCGGCAGCTGGCTGCTGCATGGCGACGCGGCGCCCCTGCTGGCGCAGATGAAAACGCTGGCCTACGGGCAGTTCTCCAGCCATTCGCTGGCGGTGGTGCCGCTGTTTCTGCTGATGGGGCAGCTGGCCACGCTGGGCGGGCTGTCGCAGGCGCTGTTCAAGGCGGCGGAAGCCTTCATGGGCCACCGCCGGGGCGGCATGGCCATGGCGGCGGTGGGGGCGTGCGCGGGCTTTGGGGCCATTTGCGGCTCGTCCCTGGCCACGGCGGCCACCATGGGGCAGGTGGCGCTGCCGCAGCTGCGGCGCGCCGGTTACGCGGGCAGCCTGGCCACCGGCACGCTGGCGGCAGGCGGCACGCTGGGGGTGCTGATTCCGCCGTCCATCGTGCTCGTTATCTACGCCATGCTGGCCGAGCAGAACATTGCCCACCTGTTCATGGCGGCGCTGACGCCGGGCCTGCTGGCGGCGCTGGGCTACATGGCGGTGATTGCCCTGCAGGCGCGCCTGCGGCCGCAGCTGGCGGGCACGGCGGCCCCGGCCTCATGGCGCGCGCGCGGGCAGGCGCTGCAAGCCGTGTGGCCGGTGCTGCTGATCTTCACGATGGTGGTGGGCGGCATCTACAGCGGGCTGTTTACGCCCACCGAGGGCGCGGCCGTGGGCGCAGGCGCCACCGGCGTGCTGGCCTGGGCGCGCGGGGCGCGCCAGCGCGGCCCGTGGCTGGCGGCGCTGGAGGCCACGGCCAGCGGCACGGGCATGGTGTTTCTCATCGTGCTGGGGGCGGCGGCGTTCAACAATTTTCTGGCGCTGTCGCAGTTGCCGCAGGCGCTGGCGGCCTGGGTGGGGGCGCTGGATTGTTCGCCCTGGGTGGTACTGGCGGCCATCGTGCTGTTTTATCTGGTGGCCGGCTGCGTGATGGATTCGCTGTCCATGCTGCTGCTGACCATTCCCATCTTCTTTCCGCTGGTGTCCGGGCTGGACTTTGGCCTGCCGCCGCAGGAGGCGGCCATCTGGTTCGGCGTGCTGGTGCTGGTGGCGGTGGAGGTGGGGCTGATCACCCCGCCCGTGGGCATGAACCTGTTCGTCATCCGCGCGCTGGCGCCAGACGTGCGCATGGGCGAGATTTACCGGGGGGTGTGGCCTTTCGTCGCCAGCGACCTGCTGCGCGTGGCGCTGCTGGCGGCGTTTCCGTCCATCACGCTCTGGGTGCTGCGGCTGTAAGGGCGGGCCACAGCGCCTGCACGCGCGCCAGGTCCTCGGGCGTGTCCACGCCGGGGCCGGGCGCGTGCGCGGTGACGTGCACGGCAATGCGGTGGCCGTGCCACAGCGCGCGCAACTGCTCCAGCGTCTCGCACTGCTCCAGCGGCGCGGGCGCTAGCGTGGGGAAGGTGCGCAAGAAGGCGGCGCGGTAGCTGTACAGGCCGATGTGGCGCAGCGGCGCGGGGGCGGTGGGCAGTTGCGTGATGGCTTGCGTGGCGCCGTGCGCGAAGCCGTCGCGCCACCACGGCAGCGGCGCGCGGCTGAAGGTCAGGGCCAGGCCTTGCGCGTCGGTCACGACCTTGACGACGTTGGGGTTGACGAAGTCCGCCACGCGGTCGATGGCGTGCGCGGCCGTGCCCATGGACGCCTGGGGCCGCTGGTGCAGCAGCGCGGCCACGGCGTCGATCAGGCGCGGGTCGATCAGCGGCTCGTCACCCTGCACGTTGACCACCACGTCGTCGCCATCCAGGCCCAGCAGGGCGCAGGCTTCGGCCAGGCGGTCGCTGCCGCTGGGGTGGTCGGCGCGCGTGGGCACGGCCTGCACGCCGTGGGCGGCGCAGGCGGCCAGGATGGCGGGCGCGTCCGCGGCTACCACCACGCGCGCCGCGCCGCTTTGCGCCGCGCGCTCGGCCACGCGCACCACCATCGGCTTGCCGCCAATGTCGGCCAGCGGCTTGCCGGGCAGGCGGGTGGAGGAGAGGCGGGCGGGGATGAGGACGGTGTAGGTCATGGGCTGGATGAAGCGGGCAGGGTGGGGGCGGGCAGTGAGGGGGTTGCGGGCGGTGGTCGCAGAAAGATGGCGCTGAGGCGGGTGCGCTCTGTGGCATGGCCGTGCATGTGGGCGGGTGCATCCAGCAGGCCGCGCCGTTCGTATTCAGTGAACAGGAGCTTGAGCAGCTTGCCGAGCACCAGGCGGGGGATGGCGTCAATGGCCTGCATGCTGGCGTACCACTGATACGGGTCGCGTCTGCCCTTGGCCCGGTTGCAGGAGGGACAGGCGCGCACCAGATTGTCGATGCTGTCAGGCCCGCCCAGGGCGCGCGGGATGATGTGCTCCCAATGCATCCCGGGCGCGGCCGCGTGGCAGTAGGCGCAGGTGGAGGCGCCAGTCAGCAGCAGCTTGTTTTCGGCCAGGATGGCTGAAGGCGTGATGGCCTTCTGGCACAGGCGCTGGTAGGTGGCGTTGACGAATGCGTAGTTCAGCCGGTGGCCCGTGGCCGCTCCGGCGATGAGCTTGGCGTATTCCCAGTAGAGCAGTTCACGCACGCAGCGGAATGTTCTGGACATGGCTGGCATCTCCTGTTGGGTCAGTGCGCGCGTGGCGCCTAGAACAGCTCAAGCCGCACATCGTCCACGAAAAACCGTGCCCATTCAGGGCTGGGGCGCAGGCTGCCGTAGGTGAAGCTGATTTCGAGGCTGGGGCTGCCGTTCAGGTCGAACACCAGCTCGGCTTGGCGCCAGCCGCTTGTTTCGGAAACATGCTGGCCGCAAAAAGCCATCTTGTGCTGCCATGGGCCGCCGCTCAGGCGGTAATGCACGTCGAGCGAGGTGCCGCAGTTGAAGCGATCGCGCGGTTCCTGGTTGGATGTGGAAAAGCGGTAGAACGTCAGGCGTGCGTGCGGGCGCCCCTGGGTGTCGAAAGGCCGAATGCCCATGCGCGCCGCGCTAAGCACGACCCGGGGGCCGGCGCCATCTCCCACGGGTGTCGGCCAGCGGCTGGCCTGGCCCAAGGAGACAAACTCGATGGCGGCCTGCCCCGAGTGCCGGCATTCTGTCTGGCTGGGCAAGGCGGCGCCGTTTTTTTCCAGGTGCAAGGCCGTGGCGGCGTGGGCCGGCTCCAGCGAGGTGGTGAATGCCGGCGCGCCGGCCGTCGATTCGCTCAACCGGGGCGGCTGCCCATGCGGGCAGTGCCGTTCAAGCTGCCGGGCCAGCAGGGCCATGCCTTCGGAGCGCGAAAGGGTTTCCCTTTCGGGTGCCCACGCAGCCGCCACGCCAGTGGCAATCAAGACCAAACCGTGAACCAGTGCCATGTGATCCGAAGCGGGGCGGGAAAATGTCCGGCATAAAAAGATCAGCCCATCCAGTATCCGTGACCGCTCGCGCACGAACCAGGCGGCGACGAACAAGCAGCCAATGAATATCAGCCAGACGCTGGGCCAGATGCCGCCTCCCCAGTGGAGCTGGGCTGCGGCAAGGCTGGCAGCCGCGAGAACGATGGCGGTATCCAGCAGTGGATGCGGACGCGCGGGCATGACACACCACATACAGCCGGGGGCCGGGTTTCAGGCCACGATGGAGGGGCTCAGGCGGCCACCGGCGGGCGCGCCGGCAGTTGCTCGATTTCCTCGGGCGTGACGGCGCGCGCTTCGCCTTCGAGCATGACCGGGATGCCGTCGCGGATGGGGTAGGCCAGACGGGCAGCGCGGCTGATGAGTTCGTTTTTCTCGCGGTCGAAGTCCAGCGGGCCTTTGGTGACGGGGCAGACGAGTAGTTCAAGCAGTTTGGGGTCCATGGCGGCAATCCTTTTGGGGGCGATAAGCGGGTTCGTGGTTCAGTGGGCGGCGGACTTGGACAGCAGCTGCAGCACCAGCACGCCCGCAATGATGAGCGCCAGGCCCAGCCAGGCCCAGGCGTCGAGCCGCTGACCATACAGCAGCCAGCCGGCCACGGCGATGAGCGCCATGCCCAGGCCCGACCAGATGGCGTAGGCCAGGCCCACCGGCATGGTGCGCAGCGTGAAGCTGAGCAGCCAGAAGGCAAGGGCGTAGCCGGCCACCACGATGGCGGTGGGGCCGGGGCGGGTGAAGTTCTCGCTGGCTTTCAGCGCGCTGGTAGCCACCACTTCGCTGAGGATGGCGCCAAGCAGGAACAGGTGGCTTTTCATGCGGGGGGCTGCGCGTGGGCGCCGTCATAGACGCTGACTTCGATGAGGTGGCCGTCCGGGTCGTTGAAATATACGGAGGTAATGGGCCCTTGCGCGCCCGATTTGGCCACCGGCCCTTCCAGCAGCGGCACGCCCTGTGCGGCCAGGTGGGCGATGACACGGGCCAGCGGCCAGTGGGTGATGAGGCACACATCGCCTGCGCCGGTGGCGGCCCGGTTGCGCGTTTCCATGCCTGGGGTTTGCAGGTTGATCTTCTGGCGGCCAAAGACCAGGGCGCGGCGATCCGCGCCAAAGGTGACGGGCTGCATGTGCAGCACGCGCTGATAGAAGGCCACCGAGCGCTCGATGTCGGCCACCGTGAGAACGATGTGGTCGATGTGCGAGATCATGGCGGGTGATGGGCAGTGGTGGGAGTGAGGGGAACGGTCTGGCCGCGGGCGGCCAGGCTCTGTGCCAGGTGGCCGTCAAGCGCGTGGAAGAAGGCGGCGGGCACGTCCAGCCGCAGCGGCACGGCCAGCGCGGCGGGGGCGCGGGGCCACAGCTTGGCGGCGTCTTTTTCAGTACAAATCAGGGCTTCGGGCCCGTCGATAGGGCCTGAAAAGCTACTAAAATCATAGTGATCGGGCAGGGCGACGGTGCGGCCCAGCCTCAGGCCGGCGGCGCGCAGCATGGAAAAGAAAGCCTGGGGCCGCGCGATGCCGGCCACGGCGGTCAGCGGCTGGCCGCGCAACTGGGCCAGCGGCACGCGCTGGCCATCGGCGCGCAGTGCGTGGTCGGCCAGCGCGCGTGGCGCATGGAAGGCGCCGGGCGCCGCGCCAGCAGGTGGGGCGTGGCCGGCCGGGGCCGTGTGCAGCGCCAGCACGGCCGGGGCCGCCGCGCCGCGCGGCGGCAGCGGGCGCGGCCACGGCTCGCGCAGCGGGCCGGCGGGCAGCAGCCAGCCGTTGCCCGTACCGCGTTCGTCGAACACCACGATCTCGATGTCGCGCGGCAGCGCCAGGTGTTGCAGGCCGTCGTCGCACACCAGCACGTTGACCTGCGGGTACGCCGCCAGCAGTGCGCGCGCGGCCTGCATGCGGCGGCGCGCCACGAACACGGGCGCGCCGGTGCGGCGGCGCAGCAGCAGCGGCTCGTCGCCCACGGCTTGCGGGGCGCTGCCGGGCCGCGCTTCGGCGCAGCCCTGGCCTTGCCGGCCGTGGCCGCGCGAGACGATGCCGGGCGTGAAACCGCGCGCCTGCAGGTGCTGCACCACGGCCAGCGTGACGGGGGTCTTGCCCGCGCCGCCCGCGATGACGTTGCCCACCACGATCACGGGCACCGGCAGGCGCCCGGCCTGCCGCTGGCGGCGGCGCTGGCGCGCGCGCTGCCATGCGGCCAGCGCGCGGTAAACCTGGGACAGCGGCCACAGCAGCACCGCCAGCGGGCCGCGCCGCTGCCAGGCGGCCAGCAGGGCCTGCTCCAGGGCAGCGCGGGTGGCGGGGCGCATAGGCAAGAGAAGAACCGGGGCGTGAAAAAGGCGCCGCGCGGGCGCCTGGTGTCGTGCCGCGCTTATTTGGCGCCGCTTTGCGCCGCGAAGGTGAGCTGGGCCAGCCCTTCGCGCCGGGCGGCTTCCATCACGGTGATGACGGACTGGTGGCTGACCTGCGCGTCGGCGCTGATGATGACCACGCTGCCCTGCCCGCTGGCGCTGGCGGCGCGGCGCAGGGCGGCGGCCACTTCGTCCACGCTGCGGCCGGCCAGCGGCTCGCGGGCCACCATGTAGCGGCCGTCGGACGAGACGGCCACCACGATCTCGCGAGGCCGGTCGCGCTGCGCGTCGGCATTGGCCACGGGCAGGGTGAGCTGCATCTCGGTGAACTTGCTGTAGGTGGTGGTCAGCATCAGGAAGATGAGGATCACCAGCAGCACGTCGATGAACGGGATCAGGTTGATCTCCGGCTCGGTATGCGGGCGCGGGCGGAACTTCACCGCGCGCCTCCGGCCGGGTGGCACATGGGTTCCAGGTGGCGGGCAAAGCGTTCGGCGGCCAGCTCCAGCGCCAGCACGTAGCCATCGACCCGGGCGCGGAAGTAGCGCCAGAAGATCAGCGCCGGAATGGCCACGATCAGCCCGAACGCCGTGTTGTACAGCGCCACCGAAATGCCATGCGCCAGCTGCGCCGGGTTGCCGCCCGACAGCGCGCCGGTGGGCGCTTGCGAGCCGAAGATCTCGATCATGCCGATCACCGTGCCCAGCAGGCCCAGCAGCGGCGCGGCGCTGGCAATGGTGCCCAGCGCGGGCAGGTAGCGCTCCAGCTTGTGCGCGGCGCTGCGGCCGGCCGCTTCCAGCGCGGCGCGCATTTCTTCGGGGCTGCAGCGCGGGTTGGCGTTCAGCGCGCGCCAGCCGGCGGCCAGCACTTCACCCATGACCGAGTGCTGCGCGAGCTGGTTCACCGTGTCCGGGCCGGGCACGCCGCGCTGCGATGCCTTGATGGCCTCATCCACCACGCCGGGCGTGAGAATGCGCGAGGTTTTCAGGCTCACAAAGCGTTCAATGATGAGCGCCAGCGCCACGATGGAGGCGATGATGAGCGGCCAGATCGGCCAGCCGGCCGCTTGTATGATCGAAAGCAAAATGAAATCCCCCCTGCTGGCAAAAGCTGAAAAAAGGGCTGCCAGGCAGCCCCGCAGTGCGGCGGTGATTATGGCCCAGCGTCCGGGCCATGGCGGCTTTGGCCAGGCCGGGCGCGGCAAAAAGGCCACGCGCATGTTTCATGCCCATGCTTCACGCCCAAGCAGGCCACGCCACAGAACAGAGAAGGGGCAGGCCAAGCACGTCGTTGCCTGCCTGGCCTGCCGCTGTGGCTGACCTGCGGTGCGCGCCAGGCATGACCACAATTTCTGTGGATAACTTTGTGAAAAACCCGGCCTGACCGCCCCGCAACGCATGGTTTGATGCGGGTTGTGTCAAAACGATGAACGTTTAAGCAGGAAAAAAACTTTGAAAATCAATGGGTTGCACAGCAGCATGGGGCTTGCCGGGGCATGGCCCGCAGGGGCGGCCCGCTGGCGCGCGCTTGTGGAGTATTGCCAGCCCCGCCGTGCGCAAAGCTCCGTCTGGCGCGCCTTGGCGGACCAAATCGTGTGGAAGGCCGCATGAATCAGCGCTTTGGGTGGGATGCGCCTGCCGTGGCGGGCGCCGCGCCGCGCTGGTGGGGCGTGGGCCAGCTTTGCCGAGCCGTGGCCGATGCGCTGGAGGCGCGCTTCAACCCCGTGGCCGTGCAGGGAGAAATTTCCGGCTTCACGCGCGCGGCCAGCGGCCATTGCTATTTCACGCTCAAGGACGAAGCGGGCCAGCTGCGCTGCGCCATGTTCCGCCGGGCGGCCAGCCTGCTGGACTTTGCCCCGCGCGATGGCGAACAGGTGCAAGTGCGCGGCCGCCTGGGCGTGTACGAGGCGCGTGGCGACTTGCAACTGGTGGTGGAATCCATGCGCCGCGCCGGGCAGGGCGCGCTGTTCGAGGAGTTTCTGCAGCGCAAGGCGCGCCTGCAGGCCGAAGGGCTGTTCGACGAACACCGCAAGCGCCCGCTGCCCGCCATGCCGCGCGGCATTGGCGTGGTCACGTCGCTGCACGCGGCGGCCTTGCATGACGTGCTCACGGCCTTGCGCCGCCGTGCGCCGCATGTGTCCGTGGTGGTGGCGCCCGCGGCCGTGCAAGGGGCCGCAGCGCCCGGCGAGTTGATTGAAGCGCTATCAAAACTGTATCTGCTTGGGCAGGCGGGGTCTGCCCAAAAGACCGAAATGGCCACCAATGCCCCGGCCATTGACGTGATCCTGCTGGTGCGTGGAGGCGGCGCCCTGGAGGATCTGTGGGCGTTCAACGACGAGCACCTGGTGCGCGCCGTGGCCGCCAGCCCCGTGCCCGTGGTCAGCGGCGTGGGGCATGAGAGCGATTTCACCCTGGTGGACTTCGTGGCCGACCTGCGCGCGCCCACGCCCACCGCCGCGGCGGAGCTGGCCAGCCCCGAGCGCGGCGCGCTGCTGGCTGCGCTGCACAGCCAAGCCCGCCACATGCAGCGCGCCGCGGGCCGCCACCTGGATGCCCGGGCGCAGCACCTGGACCGCCTGAGCCTGCGCCTGGGCCGCCCCGCCAACGCCGTGGCCGCTGAAACCCTGCGGCTGACCCAGGCCGCCCAACGCCTGCGCCACGCCCTGCAAATGCGCCTGCAGCGCGAGCAGGCCGCCCTGGCCCGCGCTGGCGAGCGCCTGCCCGCCGCCGCTGCGCCCTTGCTGCGCCGCGCCCGCGAACAGCACGCCGCGCTGGCTGCCGCCGTGCCCCTGGCGGCGGGGCAGGCGCTGCGCGCGGCGCAAGAGCGCCTGAACCGCGCCGCGCTGCGGCTGGAGCTGCTGGACCCGAAGCTTGTGCTGGCGCGCGGCTACGCATGGTTGCAGGACGAGGCGGGCCGCCCCGTCACCCGCGCCGCCCACACCCATGCCGGCCAGAGGCTGCGCGCCACCCTGACGGACGGCAGGGTTGATCTGCGCGTGCAAGACCGCCCGGCGCGCTGACTTCCTACAATTGGCCCGCGCATGGCGGCCTACCATGGCCGTTTCTTCGACAACCACCCACGCAAGCAAAGGATCCCACGCATGGAACGCACCCTGCCCCCCCTGCCGTACCCCATTGACGCCCTGGCCCCGCACTACAGCCAGGAAACGCTGGAATACCACCACGGCAAGCACCACAAGGCCTACGTGGACAAGCTCAACGAGCTGCAACAGGGCACCGAGTTCGAGAACATGGAACTCGAGGACGTCATCAAGAAATCCAGCGGCGGCATCTACAACCAGGCCGCCCAGATCTGGAACCACACCTTCTTCTGGAACTGCATGAAGCCCCAGGGTGGCGGCGAGCCCGCCGGCGCGCTGCTGGAGGCCATCAACAAGAAGTGGGGCAGCGTGGCTGACTTCAAAAAAGCCTTCGTCGCCAGCGCCGTGGGCAACTTCGGCAGCGGCTGGACCTGGCTGGTGAAAAAGGCCGATGGCAGCCTGGACATCGTGAACATGGGCGCCGCCGGCACCCCGCTGACCACGGGCGACACCCCCGTGCTGACGGTGGACGTGTGGGAGCACGCCTATTACATCGACTACCGCAACGCCCGCCCCAAGTTCGTCGAAACCTTCTTCGACAAGCTGGTCAACTGGGACTTCGCGGCCAAGAACTTCGGCTGATCGAGGCTGCACCTGCTGCGGGGCGGCCCGCGCGAGAAACGGCGTCCGGTGTCAAACCGGGCGCCGTTTTTTTCATGGCGGCGCTGTATTCGTGGCCAGGGGTTGTTGAGAATCAGCAACAACTCTGCCCCAATGAGCCGATGCAAAGAAGGATATGGAGTGACCGGCAGTAAGAGCTGATGCCCCCCATTGCCTTGTCAAGCCAGGCGATGCGGGGCGAAGTGGCGCTGACAACCGCTTGTTTGTCGAAGCCGTGCTGTGGATAGTGCGCCCGCGGGCAGCCCATGGCGCGATCTGCCTGCAGAGTTTGTTTGTGCTGAGGCCCTGGCAGTGCCAGGGCAGCCCGGGTGTGCGGGAGTGGATTGAGGGGATGGAGTTTGGCGCCTTGCTGGCAGACAAGGCCTGTGATGCCAACTGGCTGATTCAAGCAATTGGGAAGCGGGCAGAGAAAGCAGTGATCGCGCAGATGCCTACCCGGCGCAAGCCGCTAGCCATGGATCAACACATGTAGCGTTGGCGCCATCTGGTCGAGAACTTCTTTGGTAAGCGCAAGGGGCTCAAGCGCATTACCATGCGCAGCGACAAAACCGGCAGCAGCTTCGCCTTCGCCATCTACCTGGCCGCTGCTGTCATCGATTCTCGGTAATTCTCAGCAGGCCCTGGGAATTACCATTTTCTTTGTACTGAGTAGCTGCCAGGAGACAGGTGATGATCACTGAAATCGTTTACTTCGAATTGCCTGAGGGCATTTCCCGGGACGAGGTGCTCGCAAAATACAGACAGACCGCTGCCGCCTGGTCCAGCAACGAGGACTTGATTCAGAAGTTCTATTTCTTTGACGAAGCCAGGAACCTTGGTGGTGGCGTGTACATATGGAAGACGCTGGAAGCGATGCGCCGTTGGCACGGGGAGGCTTATCAAGCCCGCATCAAGGCCTTGTACGGCAGTGAAGTGCGCATGACTTTCCATGACACATTGCTGGTCGTCGATAACGTCAAAGGGCAGGTGTTCGAGCCGCCCAGGGCATGAGAGCCAGGTTTCCCAGGTTCTCGCGCGCGGCTGCCCCCTTCTCAGGAGCGGGTGGTTTGTCAGGCAGCACGGCCGCCACGTAACCACTGACAAAAAAACGGCGCCTTGAAAGGGCGCCATTTTTCATGGGTATTTCAGTCGGTGGCCAAGGCCGCGCCCATCCATACGCTCAGATCACCTTGGCAATGGCCTGGCACACGTGGTCGATGTTCTTGCCGTTGAGCGCGGCCACGCACATGCGGCCGCTGTCGGTGCCGTACACGCCGAATTCGCTGCGCAGGCGCTGCATCTGCTCCTTGCTCAGGCCCGAGTAGCTGAACATGCCCACCTGGTTGACAATGAAGCCCATGTCCTGCTGCACGCCGGCGGCCTTCAGGCCGTCCACCAGGCGCTGGCGCATGGCCTTGATGCGGGTGCGCATCTCGCCCAGCTCCTTTTCCCACAGGGCGCGCCATTCGGGGTGGGTCAGCACGGCGGCCACCACGGCGGCGCCGTGGGTGGGCGGGTTGCTGTAGTTGGTGCGGATGATGATCTTCAGCTGCGAGAGCACCTTGTCGGCCTCTTCCTTGCTGGCGCACACCACGGACAGCGCGCCCACGCGCTCGCCGTACAGGCTGAAGCTCTTGGAAAACGAGGTGGACACGAAAAACGACAGGCCCGCGTCCACGAACTTGCCGACCACCGCGCCGTCTTCCGCAATGCCCTGGCCAAAGCCCTGGTAGGCCATGTCCAGAAAGGCGGTGAGCTGGCGGGCCTTGACCGCGCCGATCACCTGGTCCCACTGCGCGGGCGTGAGGTCATAGCCCGTGGGGTTGTGGCAGCAGGCGTGCAGCACCACGATGGTGCCGGGCGCGGCGGCGTTCAGGTCGGCCAGCATGCCGTCGAAGTTGACGCCGCGCGCGGCCGCGTCGTAGTAGCGGTAGCTGCCCACGTCAAAACCGGCCTGCGTGAACAGCGCGCGGTGGTTTTCCCAGCTCGGGTCGGAAATCAGCACCTTGGCCTGGGGGCTGAGGCGTTTCAGGAAATCGGCCCCCACTTTCAGCCCGCCCGTGCCGCCCAGCGCCTGCACGGTGGCCACGCGCCCGGCCTTGACGACCTCGGCATCGGCGCCGAACACCAGCGCCTTGACGGCGCTGTCATAGGCGGCAATGCCGTCAATGGGCAGGTAGCCGCGCGCGCTGGGCTTTTCCATCATGGCCTTCTCGGCGGCCTGCACGCAGGCCAGCAGCGGCAGCTTGCCGTTTTCGTCGAAATAAACGCCCACGCCCAAGTTGACCTTCTGGGGGTTGGTGTCGGCGGCAAATTGTTCGTTCAGGCCCAGGATCGGGTCGCGCGGGGCCATTTCGACGGCGGAAAAAAGGGTCATGACAGTGCCTGCAGGAAAAACAAGGGTGGAAAGCTGCCGATTTTAAAAGCCGCGCCGCCTTGGCGTGTGCAGCGGGCCAGGGCGCGGCGGCTGGGGGCTGGGCGGCGCTTGGCGCCGCGGCTGCCCTGGGCATGGGCAGCGTGTTTTCCCCGTGTTTTCCGCCACTCATGCACCGCCCATGCACCACTTGTCCACAGACTTGTGCCATGACAGCGGGGCGCACGCGCCGTAGCATCGCCCGTTCGCCGCGCTGCGCGGTTCGCGTCTTTTCTCTGTGCCCATGACCTCTGTTCTGCCCCCCAGCTTCGACACCTACAGCGACCTTGGCGACGAGCCGCTGCCCGACCGCCAGGTGGCGCAGCTGCGCATTCCGCCGCATTCGATGGAGGCCGAATCCAGCGTGCTGGGCGGCCTGCTGCTGGACAACGGCGCGTGGGACCGCGTGGGCGATTTGCTGATCGACACCGACTTCTACCGCTTCGAGCACCGGCTGATCTACGCTGCCTGCGGCAAGCTCATCAACGAGAGCAAGCCGGCCGACGTGATCACCGTTTTCGAGGAGCTGCAGCGCCAGGGCAAGGCCGACGAGGTGGGCGGCATCACTTACCTGAACGCGCTGGCGCAGTACGTGCCCAGCGCCGGCAACATCCGCCGTTACGCGGAAATCGTGCGCGAGCGCTCCATCCTGCGCAAGCTGGTCAGCGCCAGCGACGAAATCGCCACCAGCGCCTTCAACCCGCAGGGCCGCCCGGTGGACAAGATTCTGGACGAGGCGGAGCAGCGCATCTTCAAGATCGGCGAGGAAGGCTCGCGCATGAAAGAGGGCTTTCAGTCCATGGACGCCCTGGTCACGCAGCTCATCGACCGCGTGCAGGAGATGTCCGAAAACCCCAACGACATCACCGGCGTGCCCACCGGCTTCATCGACCTGGACCGCATGACCGCCGGCCTGCAGGCGGGCGACCTGGTGGTGCTAGCTGCGCGCCCGTCCATGGGCAAGACAGCGTTCGCCATCAACATCGCCGAGCACGTGGCCCTCAACGAAGGGCTGCCCGTGGCCGTGTTCTCCATGGAAATGGGCGCGGCCCAGCTTGCCGTGCGCGTAGTCGGCTCCATTGGCCGCATCGACCAGAGCCACCTGCGCACCGGCAAGCTCACCAACGAAGAATGGCCGCGCCTGACCGAAGCCATCGAGCGCCTGCGCAACGTCAGCCTGCACATTGACGAAACGCCGGGCCTCACGCCCAGCGAGCTGCGCGCCAGCGCCCGCCGCCTGGCGCGCCAGCAGGGCAAGCTGGGCCTGATCGTGGTGGACTATTTGCAGCTGATGAGCGGCTCCAGCAGCGACGGCGAAAACCGCGCCACCGAGCTGGGCGAAATCTCGCGCGGCCTGAAGGCGCTGGCCAAGGAGCTGCAATGCCCGGTGATCGCGCTCTCGCAGCTCAACCGCAGCGTTGAACAGCGCACCGACAAGCGCCCCATGATGAGCGACCTGCGCGAGTCCGGCGCCATCGAGCAGGACGCCGACATCATCATGTTCATCTACCGCGACGACTACTACAACAAAGACTCGCGCGAACCCGGCGTGGCCGAGATCATCATCGGCAAGCAGCGCAACGGCCCCACCGGCACCGTCAAACTGGCCTTCCTGAAACCGCTCACGCGCTTTGAAACGCTGGCGCACGGCGGCGGCGACGATTTCTGAGCGCAGGCCTGGTCACAAAAGCCGCAGGCAGATGCAGTTCTGGCGTGCGTGGCGGCGCCTGGGCACACCTTGGCATGCCTGAGCCTCCGTGCGATAGTCCGTTTCAATTGGGGCCATCTTTTCACCATTTGCTACGATCCGCCCCGCGCCTTGCCCGCCCAGGTTCACCTGCTCCGGCCCACCGGCCACGGGCAGGGCGTGACCTGTCTCCCCGGAACATCAAAAAACATAGCATCCCAGGCCGTCAATACGGCCTGAAACGGCTTTTTGCCTTCAAACGTGTGCAGGCGTGGCCCATCGTGTGGGCTGCCGCTGCCCGGACTCTGCCGCCCACCATGGCCCCTGCCATCCCATCCATTGCCCGCCCGGCCGGGCCGCCGTCTGCCCCGCCGCGCCGCCGCTGGCTGGCGGCCGCCGCTGCGTTGGGGCTGCTGGCCGCGCCCTGGCACGTGCGGGCGGTCCAAGGCCAGGGCCAGGGCCGCCGCCGGGGGCGCGGTGCGGCGCGGCGGGCGGCATACCCGCTGGCGCCCGGCCAGTCGTTCTGGCTGCCAGAGCTTTCGCCCGCCGGGCCCACCGTGGCCGTGGTCAACCTGCAAACGCAGCACGTGCAGCTGTATCGCAACGGCATTGCCATTGGCTACTCCAGCGCCAGCACCGGCAAGCCGGGCCACGGCACGCCCACCGGGCTGTTTTCGGTGCTGGAAAAGCGCCGCCACCACCGCTCCAACCTCTACAACAACGCCCCCATGCCGTGGATGGTGCGGCTCACCTGGGGCGGCATCGCCTTTCACGGCGGCGCGCTGCCCGGCTACCCGGCCTCGCACGGCTGCATCCGGCTGCCCATGGACTTTGCGCCGCGCCTGTTCAGCGCGCTGGGGCGCGGCGACACCGTGGCCGTGGTGCGCCCACCCGCCGCCGGTGACGCGGCCCTGACCACGCTGGCCCCCATTGACCCGCAAGGCCAGCCGCTGCTGCACCCTGAAATGCTGGGCCAGCCCGTGTACTGGGCCGAACCTGCCGCGCCCGCCCACGGCGGCGGGCCCGCCCCTCCAGCCTTGGCCCCATCTGCGGCGGAAGACGCCGCCGCCCCGCCGCCGCCTGCACCCCTGGCGCTGCTGGCCAGCCTGCCGCAACGCCGCCTGTTCGTGCTGCGCGCCGGCCGCGTGCTGGCCACGGCCGCGCTGCCGCCCGCCGCCAGCCTGCAAGGGCTGGCCGCGCATGGCCTGTTCGCCTGGCAGGCCGGCGGCCACTGGCAGACCCTGGGCGTGCAAGAGGAAAAGCAAGGGGCTAAAGAGGGGGCGGAAGAAGGGCCGCCAGACGCGGCCCGCCAAGCCACGCACTCGCAGGGGGAAAGCGGCGCGGCCGACGCGGCTGGCAAGGCCACGGACGCCCTGCTGTGGCGCCAGGTGCTACCCCAGGCGCCCGCCTTTACCGCCCGCCTGCGCCAGCACCTGACGCCCGGCAGCACGCTGCTGGTGAGCGAGCTGCCCGCCGTGGGCGACGTGCATCTGGCGGCCTGGCGTCTATAAGCCGTGCCGCCAGCGCGGCGTGCCATCAAGCCGTGGCAGCAACGCAGGTTGCTTCAAAAAAGAGAGCTTCCAAGGCCGCCAATACAGCCTGAAATGGCTTTTTGGATGCAAGGCATCGGGGTCATGTGGCGGGCTGTCTGGCCATGTGCACAGGGCGCGAACGCCCGTTTTTTCGGCGATCCGCTCCCTCATGCCTGATGGGCGCCAGGCATGAAAAAGCGGCCCGGTGGGGCCGCTTGGCATGGGGGGCAGACGGTATACGGGTCGCTGGCCCGTCCGTTGCGGCGGCAGGCGCTCAGAACTTGAGCTTGCCTTTCATCAGGCCGGCGTGGCCGGGGAAGGAGCAGAAGAACGAGTAGTCCTCACCCGCCTTGAGCTTGGCGGTGTCGAAGGTCACGGAATCGCTCTCGCCGCCGCCCAGCATCTTGGTGTGGGCGATCACGCGGGCGTCGTCCTTGACCAGGTAGCCAGCGGCTGCGCCAGCCTTGATGCCATCGGCGTTGACGGCCTGCATGTCGGCTGTCTTGGCCAGCACCCAGTTGTGGCCCATGGCGGTCTTGGGCATCTTGCCCACGTGCTTGAGGTGCACGGTGAACTTCTTGCAGCTCTTGTCCACGGTGATTTCCGCCGTGTTGTACTTCATCTGGTCGTTGCTCTCCACCGTGGTTTCGCAGGTGGCGGCGCTGGCCTGGCCGGCCAGGGCCAGCAGGGCGGCTGCGGTCAGTGCACGCAGGGGGGTAACTTTCATGGTGCTTCCTTTCATGATGAAGAAGTGGCTGTGAAACCGGAATGAAAAACCGGCCCGTGACGCCGACCTGCCAAGCAGGCAGTTCGCGCCGTGCCAGGCGCTTTTTTCGCCGGGCCATTCTACGCCTGCGTGCCGTGCGGGCGCGGGTTTTCCCTGAACTGGATCAAGGGCGATGGCGTTTGTCATGTGCCGTTTTGGGTGGGGGGCGGCAGCACGCCGTCGCAGCCCGCGCCGCCGTCGGTACGGGGGCGCAGAAAGACGGGCAGCATGTATGCGCCCATGAGGGCGAAGGCGGCGCACCACAGCAGCGCGGCGGCGGGCATCAGCAGGTGGGGCGCGTGCGCGTAGGCGGCGGCGCGCAGCACGGCGCTGGCCGCCAGCAGGGCCGCGCCCAGCGGCGCCCAGGCGCGGCCGTCCTTGTCCAGCCCGCTGTGGGTGTAGCCGGCGATGCAGATCACGCCGTAGATGCCCAGGCCCAGGGCGCCGGTGGTCAGCAGGTGCAGCCCGGCGTTGGCGTGGATGGCTCCGCCCAGCAGGGCCGCGCCGGTCAGGGCGTAACCGGCGGCCATGCAGGCATAAACGGTGTAGAGCATCAGCGGCCAGCGCCGCCAGAGGGCGCGGCCCACGTGCCAGTCGCCCATGAGGTTGAGCATGGCGCAGGCGCTGGCCAGCGCGAGCCAGGCGCTGACGTGCCCGCCCGGCTGCAGCCACTGGGCGGCGGTGAACAGGGTGATGCAGATCACGGCCAGGTGGCGGCGCGGCGGGCGCGCCAGGTAGCGGGCGGCTTCGCTGGCGTCATCGGCGCTGCTGGACAGGCGGGCTTCATGTTCCTCGATGCTGGCGTTGACCACGCGCATGGAGATGCGGCTCATGGCCACGACGATCAGCGCCATCAGCACGCCCAGCATGGCGTGCAGCCAGCGCGTGGCGGGCTGGCCGCGCCAGGCGTCCGCGTAAAAGCCGGCCGCCGTCAGCGCCAGCAGGACGATGGCCCACAGAAAAGAGAGGTGGCGCCGCTGCGGGTCGCGCCATAGGCGCGGCGCCAGCAGCGCCAGCAGGCCGCCCAGCAGGGCCAGATGGCAAGCGGCGGCCAGCGCCAGCGCGGGACGGGGCCACGCGCCGCTGGCCCAGAAGGCGGCGCGCCCCAGCAGCCACAGCAGGGCCAGCCAGCGCACGGCAGCGGCGGGAAAGGCGGGCGTTTCGGTGAATTCGGGCACGGCCGTGAGGGCGAAGCCCGCCACGGCGGCCAGGCCAAAGCCCAGCAGCAGTTCATGCGCGTGCCAGGCGAACGGCCCGCCGGGCACGCCGGGCAACGGCCAGCCCAGCCACAGAAAGGCGGCCCAGGCGGCCATCAGCCCCACGGCGCTGAGCGCCGCGAAGGCGAAAAAGGGCCGGAAGGCGCACAGCCACACAGGGTGAGCGAGCCGCCAGACGCGCCAGGCTTGGGGCGCGGCTGGCCCCGGCGCCTGCCCGCCGCCAGCGGCGGCATCGGGCGTGGCGGGCGGTGCAGGCGGGGTGGCGGATGAGGCCACGAAAGGCGCGGGCTTCAGGCGGTGGCGGTCCATGGGCTGACTTGGATCAGGCGGGGGTCATCCGCATGGTCAATGAGCATGGCCTTGACCCGCGCCTGCCACAGCTCGCCAAAGCGGCGCAGCTCGTCGGGCGTGGCCTGGCCGGCGATGGCGCGTGGCATCAGGGGCTTGATGGCCTCGCTCCAGGGAGTGACGCTGGCGTCCAGCCGCACCTGCACGGCTTGCCCGTTGTCGCGGCGGCGCAGGGCCAGCTCGCCCTGCATGGCGTTGCCGTAGCTCAGCAGGTTCTTGCGGGTGAAGCGGTGCGCCTTGCCCATGCCGGGAAAGCCGGTTTCGGCGGCCGCGCCGGTGAGCAAGGTGGCGATGGAGGCAATGACGCCGGTCACGCCGTCTTCACGGCCGTCGCGCATCAGCACGTCGATGCCGCCGCGCTCGGGCAGGGCGCTGCCGTACAGCGCGCCAATGCCCTTGAGCGTCATCAGGTACGCGCCCGCCACCGTGGGGCAGGAGTGGCCGGCCAGGCGCACGGCGTCCACGTAGCGGTATTCGATGATGCCTTGTTCGGCCGCGCCCAGGAACTCGGCCAGCCGGTCCTGCATGCGCAGCACGGGCGCCTGGGCGAAGAAGGAGGGAAAGCCTTTCATGCCGGGGTCGGTGCAGTCGTCGTCACTGCCGCCGCAGGCTTGCAGGGGCGCGCTCAGCGCGGCGGCCACCGGAATGCCGGCGCTGGAGACCAGCGCGTTTTTCAGCCAGCGGCGCCGGGCCAGGCCAGGGGCGCCGGCAGCGGCGGCGGTGTGGGAGGACGAGGGGTGAATGACGGTGCGCATGGGTCTGCTCCTTTGCAGGGTGGAAAAAACCGGGGCCTTGCATCGTGGGCAGTGTGGTCGGTGTGGTTGGGGTGGAGAAGGGCCAAACGGGGGTCAGCATGAGATGCCATGCCGGGGTGCAGCCGGGGCGGTCACGGCGGCGCCGGTGTGCAGCGGCGCGGCGGCGTCCGCCGGGACGGGGGGCGCTGGCGCCAAGGCCATCCCCGCGGGCGCGGCGGCGTCGGGCAACCGGAAGGCGGCGCGCACGGCGGGCTGGGCCAGCAGCAGCGCGGTTTGGCGGTAAATCCAGTCGTCCTGGCGCTGGGCGGGGGGCACGGGCAGATCCAGCCGCCACAGCAGGCGGCCGGGCTGGCTGCCCATGACGAGCACGCTGTCGGCCAGGGTTACGGCCTCCATCACGTCGTGCGTGATCATCAGCACGGCTAGCGGGCGGCGCGCCCGCTCGTCCAGCAGCAGGCGGTGCATCTGGCCTTTCAGGCCGATGTCGAGCGCGGCGAAAGGCTCATCCAGCAACAGCAGCTCGGGTGCCAGCACCAGGGCGCGCGCCAGCGCGGCGCGGCTTTGCATGCCGCCGGAGAGCTGGCCCGGAAACTGCGCCAGCGCCACGTCGTCCAGCCCCAGCGCATGGGCCATGCGGCGCGCCGCCTGTTCCCGCGCCGGGCGGGGCTGGCCTTGCGCCTTCAGCCCCAGAGCGATGTTGTCGAGCGTGGTCTTCCACGGCAGCAGGTGGGGCTGCTGAAACAGCATGGCGGTGCGCGCGAAGCCGTTGACCAGCGTGCCCTGCTGCACCGGCAACAGGCCGGCGCACAGGTGCAGCAGCGTGGTTTTGCCGCAGCCGGAGGGGCCGACCAGCGCCAGCGCGCGGCCGGCGTCCAGCCGCAGGTCGATGCCTTGCAGCACGGTGCGCAGGGCGAAGGCGTGTTCCAGCCCGGTAATGGTGAGAGCGGGCGCGGCGCGGGCGTTCATGCCGCGTCCCCGCGCCGCGCGCCGGCATCGCGCCACTGTTCCATCTCGCGCTTGATGGGCTCCAGCAGCAGGTATTCCAGCGCCAGCAGCACCAGCACCACGGCGCCAATCCAGGCCAGTGTGGCGGGCATGTCGAGCTGGGCGCGGCTGGCGGCCAGCGCGGCGCCCACGCCGGTGGACGAGGCCAGCAGCTCGGCCATGACCACCACGCGCCAGGCGCTGCCCAGCGCCACGGCCCAGGCCGGAAACAGGTAGGAGGCCACGTGGGGCAGGTACACGTCGGTCACGCGCATGCGCCAGGGCAGGGCGAAGGCGTGCGACAGGTCGCGCCAGCGCTGCTCCAGCGTGCGCGCGCCCTGCATGCCGCCCGCGAAGATGACGGGAAAGCAGGCAATGAAGACGGTGAACACCGGCGTGCCATCGCCCATGCCGAACCACAGCATGGCCAGCACCAGCCAGGCAATGGGCGGCGTGCCCAGCAGCACCGTGACCCAGGGGCGCGCCATCATCGATGCGGTCATGGACACGCCGGCGGCCACGCCCAGCACGCTGCCCGCCGCCACGGCCAGCGCCAGTCCGAGGAAGGCGCGCCGCGCGGTCACGGCCAGCGCGGGCCACAGGCTGCCATCGGCGTGCTCGGCGTGCTCGGCGTGTCCGGCGCCGTAGGCGGCCAGCTGGCGCAGGGTGTGGGCGGTGTCCAGCGGGGTGGGCAGCACCAGCGGGCCGTACAGGCCGGCCAGCGCCTCCCACAGCGCCACCAGCAGCAGCAAGCTGGCCAGCGCGCCCCAGCCGCTCCAGAAATAGGCGGGCAGGCGGGTCAGCCAGTGGGTGATGAGACGCATGGTTGTGAACTTCAGGCCAATGGGTCAGGGCAGGTATAAGGGCGGCTCCGGGCGGTTTGCGTGCTGGTTTGCGACCCGGTTGTCACGAAAGAGGTGATCCGATGGCTTTGATTGCATGTCCTGAGTGCCAGAAACAGGTGTCTGATGCCGCGCCGGCCTGCCCGCACTGCGGCTACCCGGTGCAGGGCGCGGCCTCGCCGGGCCAGCCGGTGCTGCGCAACGCGGGGTTCTGGAAGCACGCGGCCACGGTGCTGGGCCTGTCGGCCACCGCGCCCTGGATCGCGCGCATGCTGGCGCTGGTGGCGGCGGTCATCATGTTCGTCATGCTGTTCTGGCCGAGAAACTGAGTGAGGCCGTGGAGGCGGTGGGGCGCCACGGCCCTGCTGGCCGGACGGGCAGGCATGCCTATGCGCCACCGAGGTAGAAGCCGTCGTCGGGCAGCTTGCCGCCCACCAGGCCGGGCTGGCGCGCCAGCAGTTGCTGGAAGAAAAATTCCAGCTCGGGCCGCGCCGCGCTGGCGGTGACGAAGGCGGCGTTGTCCACGCGCACCGAATCGGCCACGCCCTCGGGCGTGAGCATGTCGATGTGGCGCGCCGTCATCTGGCCGCAGGCGGCGGGGTCGGCCTGGCACCAGCGCAGGGCGTCGGCATAGGCTTGCTGAAAGCGCGCCACCAGCGCCGCGTTGCCCGCGTGCGGGCCCAGCACGGTGATGCCGGCCTGCGGAATGCGCGGCGGGCGCTGGAGCACGCGGCCCCACTCGGCTTGCAGGTTCACGCTGCGGTGCAGCTCGGGCGCGACCACGCTGACGGGAAACGAGCCGCTCTTGCGCAGGCCCACGGAGGCGGCGGGCTCGGCCAGCAGGGCGTGGTCGGCGCGGCGGGTGAGCAGCAGCTGCATGGCGTCCAGCGGCGAGGCCACGTAGCGCAGCGTGAGGTCCTTGTCAGGGTCGATGCCCTGGCGCGTGGCCAGCAGGCGGAAAACGATGTCGGGCATGTCCCCCCGGAACGGCATGACCACTTCCTTGCCACGAAAGTCCGCCAGCGTTTTCAGCCCGGCATCGCGCGAGATCATCCACAGCAGCCCCCAGGCGCTGATGTTCAGCAGCCGCAGCGGCACGCCCCGGTTGTAGAGGTTGGCCGCCACGTTGCTGGGCATGGCCATGAAGCCGGCGGACTGGCCCACGGCCAGCGCGCGCAGCTGGTCGGGGTTTTTCCAGGGTATGAATTCCACCTTGTCGGCCACGTCGGCCAGCGCGCCGCTTTCCACAATGCGCAGCAGCGGGTAGGACACGGCGGCGTACGGCCCGGCCAGCACCAGCCGGGGCAGGCGCGCGGGGGCGGCGGCGTTGGCCGTGTTGGCAGCGCTGGCGGCGCCGGTTTGCGCCAGCGCTGGGCCGGCGGGGGCCAGGGTGAGGGCGGCAGCGCCAGCCAGCGCACGGCGGCGGGTGAGGCCGGCCCGGGCATCCGGCCGGGCGGCGGGGGGCTGAGGTGTTCGCATGGTCAGAATTTCCCTTCCCAGCTGAGGTTCAGGCTGCGGCCCGGCGCCTTGACTTCCATGCCGGGCAGGCCTTCGGCCAGGTGCTCGTGGTAGCGCTTGTCGGTCAGGTTCTTCACGGCAATGCGCAGCGTTTGCTGGCGGGCGTAGCGCCAGGTGGCGCCCACGTCCAGCGTGCCGAAGCCGGCGGTGGGGTCTTCAGTGCCGCGGGCGAAGCGCGTGGCCACGCGGTTTTGGCGCTTGACCAGGCGCAGGTCGGCGTCCAGCGTCCAGGCGGGGGTGAGGCGGCCTTCCCAGCCCAGCGTCAGCTCGTCGGCGGGCATCTGGAACAGGGGTTCGTTGAAGTCGCCGTTGGTGCCGCGCACGCGCGAATAGCCGGCTTGCAGCCACTGGCCGGGCCGCACTTGCCAGCGCAGCGCGGCCTCCAGGCCGGTGAGCGTGGCGTGGCCCAGGTTCACGGTCTGGCGGCAGGCGCGGGCGTTGGGCGCGCCGCAGGCGGCCACGGCGGCCGGGCCGGTGAGTTGCAGGCCGGTGATGTAGTTGCTGATGCGGGTGCGCCAGGCGGACACCTGGTAGCTCAGACGCTCATCCGCGCCTTTCAGGCCCAGCTCGAACTGGGTGGCGGTTTCGGGGCGGATTTGCGGGCTGCCGGCGTAGTAATAGCCGTCGTTGCGCGGGCCGGACTGGTAGCGCTCGCGCAGGTCGGCGGCGCGGAAGGCGCGCGAGACGTTGGCGTAGGGGCGCAGCAGCGGCGCCACCTCGTAAACGGCGCCCAGGCTGGCGGAGGTGGCGCTGTCGCGCCGGTTCAGGCCGGTGGTGACCTGGCCGTTGTTCATGGCGGCGGCGCTGCCGCGCACGTGGTCGTGGCGCAGACCGGCCAGCACGTTGAGCGCGCCCAGGCGCATGTCGTCCTGCACGTACAGGCCGGTGGCTTGCAGGCGCCCGTCCTTGAACGGGTTGGAGACAACGAGCGGCTGAAAGCGCGGCGGGCGGCCCATGCGGCTGTCGGGGTGGGCGCTCATGCGCCAGGCGTTCATGCCGAAGGACAGGAGGTGCTGCGGGTGCGCCAGCCAGTCGGCGCGGGCGTCCAGGCCGGTGGTGGCGAAGGCCACGTCGGTAGTCACGATGTCGCGCCCGAGCCGGTTGGCGTGGCCGTAGATGGTGCGGTGCATTTCCTGCCGGTACAGGCGCGCATCCAGGTTGAGCGGGCGCGCGCCCGTGCCCTGGCGGCTGTAGCCCACTTCATACAGGCGGCGCGACTGCCGGGGCGAATGGGTGGTGACGCTGCCGACCGCGGGCACGGGGTGGGGGCGCGTGACGCCGGGATACCACACGTCGTCATCGCGGTGCTGCTGCACCGACAGGCGCAGCTGCTGCGCGCGGTCCAGGCGGTAGCGGTACTGGCCGATGAAGGCGGCCGAGTCATAGCCGGTGCGGGCCACGCGGCCTTGCGGCTCTTTGTAGTCGCGCGGGCGCGCCAGCGAGGCGCCGAGCATCAGCGCGTGGTCATCGCGGCTGACATTGAGCACGCCCGCGCCGCTGGGGCCACGGCTGGCCGAGTCGAAGCCCAGCCGGGCGTTGACCTTCAGGCCCGGTTCAAAACGGGCTTGCGGCAGGCGCACGTTGATGGCGCCGCCCAGCGCGCCCGTGCCGTACAGCACGGAGGCCGGGCCTTTGACCACTTCCACCCGCTCGGCCAGCCCCAGCGACATGAAGGAGGCAATGGCGCCGGCCGGTTGCGCGGAGTTCAGGCGCATGCCGTCCACCAGCAGCGCCACGCTGTCTTTCTTCAGGCCGCGGATCACCGGGTTGTGGCCGTGCGCGCCGTCCAGCGCCACGGCCAGGCCAGGTTCGCCGCGCAGCGCCTCGCCCACGTGGCGGGCCTGCTTGCGCGCCAGCTCGTCGCGGGTGAGCACGGTGGTGGCAATGGGGGTTTCGGCATCGGCCGAGGCATAGCCCTTGGCCGTGACGGTCACGGTGGGCAGGCTGGCGGCGCTGTCTCCGTCGGGCGGGGGCGCATCGGCCAGCGCCTGGGCGCGCAGGCCGGGCAGGGCCAGCAGGGTGGCGGCGGCCACGGCCAGGCGGGCCAGCGGAAAGCGGTGGTGAACGCGGCGGTTCATGGGCGAACTCCTGAGGTGGGTTGGCAGCCGCTGGCATCGCCATCGACTTCGGTCAATTGCAGTACCACGGGTTCGGCGCCCGTGCGGACAAAGTGCTTGTGCCCGGCCGGCTCCGAAAACACGCTGCCGGGCGGCAGGCTTTGCAGCGCGGCGGCGTCGAAGCGTTCGCCAAAGCCGATCTGCAAGGTGCCGGAAATCACCGTGACCAGCCGGTAGCCCTTGGCATGGCCGTGCGGCGGCAGCTCCAGCCCCGCAGGCAAGCGCACGCGCCGCGTGATGACGCGGCAGGCCTCGTCGGCATGCACCAACAGGCGCTGCGGCCCGGCGGCGCCGGCCTGCCAGTGCAGCGCATCAGGCGTGAGGACGAAAGCGCCTTCGCCCGCCGCCACGGCGGGCAGCGCCAAGGCCAGCAAGAGAGGCGCGCCAAGACCGAGCGTGCAGCGCCACAGAGAAAAAGCCATGTGTTCGCTCCTGAAAAAGAAGTGCCCGGCAAATTTATTTGATAGCGATTCTCATTGACATTGATGTGTGTCAAGAATTTGCAGCCACCTGTATCTGGGGGCGGTGGGCGGCAAGCCGGGGCGCGCAGATCAAGCGCCCGTGCGAAAGCATGGCGGGGAGAAAGCGTGCGCATGCATGGATTGCCCGCCTTTCTTTCACAAAGATAAGAAAGGTGGGGATGGCGGAGCGGGAGAGGGCTGTTTCTGGCGCAGCCCAAGGAGCGGCCCAGCCAGCCGTTGAGCAGGGCCGCAGGGCGGGACTTTGGAGCAGGTTCTTAGCCCGGCGTGATGACGCGGGCGGCGCGCAGCACGGATGTGGCGCGGCGCAGCTGGCGCAGCACGGCGTCCAGGTGGGCGGTGTTGCGCACGCCGATGACGAAGTGCAGCTCGGTGGTTTGCTGCGCGGTTTCGTCGGTCATGCCCAGGTGGATGATGTCGGCTTCTGCGGCAGCCAGGGCGGCGGCCACGCGCGCCAGCACGCCTTTGCCGTTGCTGACGGTGACGGTGATGCCGGCCTCGAAGCTGCGGGCGGGTTCGTCCGCCCAGTCCACGGCGATGAAGCGTTCGCTGTCTTTGTCTTGCAGGCGGCGGGCTACGGCGCAGCCCTGAACGTGCACCACCAGCCCTTCGCCGCGCCCCAGGTAGCCGACCAGCGCGTCGCCGGGCACGGGGCGGCAGCACGTGGCGTACTGCACGGCGGCGCCCTCGGTGCCGTCCAGCGTGACCGTGCCCTGGCTGAGCTTTTCATGCGCGGTGTAGCGCTCGCGCGAGAGCAGCAGCGCATCGGGCCGCTGGCCTTCGGCCGTGAGCAGGGGCACGAGGTGCTTGGCGACCATGGTGGCGATGCGTTTGCCCAGGCCGATGTCGGTCATCAGCTCCTCGCGCGTGCGGTGGCCGGTCAGGCGCAGCAGGGCGTCCCACACGGGTTGCTCGGCGGGGGTGTGGCCGGGCAGGCGGGCCATGCCTTCAGCCCTGAGAGCCTGGGTGAGCAGTTTTTCGCCAAGATCCTGCGCCTCGCTTTGCGCCAGGGTCTTGAGGTGGTGGCGAATGCGCGAACGCGCCCGCCCGGTGCGCACAAAGCCGAGCCAGGCGGGGTTGGGCACGGCTTCGGGGGCGGTCACGATTTCGATCACGTCGCCATTGGAGAGGGCGGTGCGCAGCGGTACGGGGTCGCCGTTGACGCTGGCGCTGACGGTGTGGTCGCCCACGCTGCTGTGGATGGCGTAGGCGAAGTCCACCACGGTGGCGCCTTGCGGCAGCGCCATGATCTGGCCCTTGGGCGTGAAGACGTACACGGCGTCGGGCGCCAGATCGACTTTGACGTTGTCCCAGAATTCGTTGGCGTCGCGCGTTTCGTTCTGGATGTCGAGCAGCGATTGCAGCCACTGCGCGCCCAGGGCGTCGGTGTCGGCCTGGCCGCCACTTTGGTACAGCCAGTGGGCGGCCACGCCGCTTTCGGCCACCAGGTCCATCTGCTCGGTGCGGATCTGGAATTCAAGGTTGATGCTGGCCGGGCCGACGAGCGTGGTGTGCAGCGACTGGTAGCCGTTGACCTTGGGCATGGCGATGTAGTCGCGGAACTGCCCCGGCACGGGCTTGTAGAGCTGGTGCAGGTGGCCCAGCGCGGTGTAGCAGTCAATCAGCGAGGGCATGACGATGCGCACGCCGTAAAGGTCGCTGACTTGCGCGAAGGACAGGCGCTTGTCGTCCATCTTGCGATAGATGGAGTACAGCGTTTTTTCGCGGCCGCTCACGCGGGCGGCCAGCCCGGCTTGGGCGAGCGCGGCGGTCACGTCCTGTTCCACCTTCTGGATGAGGTCGCGCCGGCGCTGGCGGGCGCGCTGCGCGGCTTTGGTCAGCACGCCGTAGCGCCAGGGCTTGAGGTGGCGGAACGCCAGGTCTTGCAGTTCGCGGAAGGCATGGTGCAGACCCAGGCGGTAGGCGATGGGCGCGTAGATTTCCAGCGTTTCCGACGAAATGCGGCCCCATTTGCTGCGCGGCATGTCGCCCATGGTGCGCATGTTGTGCAGGCGGTCGGCCAGCTTGATGAGGATGACGCGCACGTCGCGCGCCATGGCCAGCAGCATCTTGCGGAAGGATTCAGCCTGGTTTTCCTCGCGGGTGGTGAATTGCAGCTTGTCGAGCTTGGTCAGTCCATCGACCAGCTCGGCTACCGTGGGGCTGAAGCGTTCGGCCAAATCGGCCTTGGTGACGCCACAGTCTTCCATGGCGTCATGCAGCAGGGCGGCCATCAGGGCATGGGCGTCCAGCTTCCAGGCGGCGCACTGGGTGGCCACGGCGATGGGGTGGGTGATGTAGGGCTCGCCGTTTTTGCGCATCTGGCCCGAATGGGCGCGTTCGGCAAAGCGGTAGGCTTGGGTGATCTGCTCCGCATCGTCGCACGGCAGGTAGCCCAGGCGTGCGCGCAAGGCGGCGAAGTGCGCGTCGGCAATGGCGGTGGGGCTGTCGGCGGCGCTGGCATGGGCGGGCACGCCTGCCGCGCCTTCTTCAGGCGGTGCGCTGGCAGCAAGGGGTGGGCGCGCCATGTCGTGATCCATAGCCTTTGATTATGCGTCGCGCCGGGGCTGGCGTATGTGGCGCGCCAGCAAAAAGCGCCTCGCAAGGAGGCGCTTTTCACGGGGTGCGGCAACCAAAAATGGCACAAGACCTAGGCTTGCCGCAAGCATGCCCGTAGGGGGCTTGGCTTGAAAAGGCGTTCAGGGCACTTTCTTGAGCATTTCCAGGCCCACCTTGCCTGCGGCGATTTCGCGCAGGGCGGTCACGCCGGCCTTGTTGCGCGCTTCGATCTTGGGCGTGTGGCCCTGGTTGAGCATGCGGGCGCGGTAGGTGGCGGCCAGGACGAGCTGAAAACGGTTGGGAATCTGCTCAAGGCAGTCTTCGACGGTGATGCGGGCCATGCGGGAGAACTCCGGAAAAGGGGGAAGTCAGGCAATGTTCAGCGCCTGGAAGGTGGCGGCGCGGGCGCGCCGCTGGGCGCTGTACCTGAGGCGTTGCGCGTGAACGATGGTTTTGAGATCGAAAAGCGCACGCTCGAAAACCTCGTTAATTATAACGAAGTCGAATTTTCCGGCCTGTTCCAGCTCTTCGCGGGCATTGTTCAGGCGCATTTCGATGACCTCGGGGGCGTCTTCGCCGCGGCGTTCCAGCCGGGCGCGCAATTCTTCCCAGCTGGGCGGCAGCACGAAGATGAGGATGGCGTTGCCAAAGCGCTGCTTGATCTGCAGGGCGCCCTGCCAGTCGATTTCCAGCACTACGTCGCCGCCCTGGGCGATGCGCGCTTCGATGCCCTGGCGCGAGGTGCCGTAGCGGTTGCCGTGCACATGCGCCCATTCCACAAAGGCGTCTTCGGCCACCATGCGGTCGAAAGCGGCGTTGTCCACGAAGAAGTATTCGCGCCCGTCCTTTTCCTGGCCGCGCGGCGCGCGCGTGGTGTGCGAGATGGAGGGGGCCACGCCCGCATCCACTTCCATCAGCGCTTTGACGAGGCTGGATTTGCCGCAGCCGCTGGGCGCGGCGACGACGAAGAGGTTGCCGGGGTAGTCGGTGGTCATGGTTTGCTATTGAAGTGATAGCTGCTTGGGCCGTATTTATGGCCCGGAAGGCTGTTTTGGGCAGTGGGTTTCAGTCGATCAGGCCGTTCTTGAGCGCGTAGTAGGTCAGGTCGCTGTTGGAGTTCAGGCCCATTTTTTCCATCAGGCGCGTGCGGTAGGTGCTGACGGTTTTGACCGAGAGCGACAGCGATTCGGCGATGCCGCCCGCCGTTTCGCCCTTGGCAAGCTTGAGAAAGACCTGGAATTCGCGCTCCGAGAGCTGTTCGTGCGGCGGCGCATCTTCCTTGCGGCCCAGTTGCTGGGCCAGCAGCTCGGCCACGGCGGGGGTGATGTAGCGCTTGCCCAGGGCAATGGTGCGGATGGCTTCGACGATTTCGGTGGGCTCGCACGACTTGTTCAAATAGCCGCTGGCGCCCTGGCGGATGAGGTTGACGGCGTAATGCTCCTCCGGGTAGCCGCTGAGGATGAGAATGCCCACGTCAGGCGCCTTGGCGCGGATCATGGCCAGCGCGTCGATGCCGCTTTGGCCGGGCATGGACAGATCCATCAGCAGCACGTCCAGCTCGGTCGTGCGCACCAGGTCAATGGCTTCGCGGCCGCTGGCGGCCTCGCCCTCCACGCGCAAGTCCACATGCTCGCTCAGAAACTGCCTGAGTCCGGCGCGCACGATAGCGTGGTCATCCACAATGCCGATCCTGATCATGTTTGCGCTTTCTCCCTGGAAAATCCGCAAATTCTAGGGTTTTTGTCATGAAGCCTGTTCATTTCCTTCCCCTTCGCGCACGCGCCCTGCTCAGCCTGGCGCTGGTTCTGGCTGCCCTGTTCACGGCGGGCATGCTGTTTGTCAACGAGAGCACGCATGGCAAGACGGTGCGCGCCATTGCGCGCGCGCAGCAGGGCACGCAGATGCATTCGGCCGTCAACATGCTGATGCGCCGTCTGGCCGAGGCCGAATCGGCCCAGCGCGGCTACATCCTGACCGGTGAGGCCAAGTACCTCACGCCCTATGCCGACGCGCTGGCTGCCTTGCGGGAGCTGATGCGGGAGCTGGAACGCGCCATGCCGCACGACATTGCCACGGCCAGCCAGGTGCATGACTTCACGCATGCGTTGGCGCAGAAGATCGGCGAGATGGATCTGACCGTGCGTTTGCGCAAGGACAACCGGCCCGAGGTGGTGGACTTCATCGTCAATTCCGATGTGGGGCTGGAGCAGATGGATGACTTCCGCGCCAAGGGGCAGGCGCTGCTGGACGCCAGCAGCGCGCTCACGCAAGCCCAGCTGGCGCATTTGCACCGCCAGCTTACGCTGTCGCGGCTGGGGGTGGCGGCGGGGGCGCTGGCGGCGTTGCTGGCCTTCTTTCTTTACGTGGGGCAAAGCCGCGCATTGCGGCGTGCGGCGCGCCAGCAGCAGCGCCTGCTGCAAGCCGAGCGCGATGCGCTGGAGACACAGGTGCGCGAGCGCACCGCCCGCCTGACCGAGTTGGCCACCCACTTGCAAAACGCGGTGGAAGATGAGCGCGCCCACCTGGCGCGTGAGCTGCACGA
Source organism: Comamonadaceae bacterium OH2545_COT-014 (assembly GCA_003859965.1). Classification (GTDB taxonomy): domain Bacteria; phylum Pseudomonadota; class Gammaproteobacteria; order Burkholderiales; family Burkholderiaceae_C; genus Ottowia. The sequence goes on from RQYR01000023.1 coordinate 48,586, forward strand.
CGAGCTGGGCGCCTTGCTGACAGCGGCCAAGCTGGACGTGGCGCGCCTCAAATCCCGCCTGCCGCCCGGCTCCACCGACCTAGTGGAACGTCTGCAACACCTGACGTCCACGCTCAACCAGGGCATCGCGCTCAAGCGCCGCATCATTGAAGACCTGCGGCCCTCGTCCCTGTCCAACCTGGGGCTGGTGCCGGCGCTCGACATCCTGGCGCGCGAATTTGCCAGCCGCAGCGAAGTGGCGGTGGAAACCGCGCTGGAGCCGGTAGGGCTGGATGCCGCGCGTGAACTCACCATTTACCGCCTGGTGCAAGAGGCGCTGACCAACATCGGCAAATACGCCAAGGCGCGGCATGTGAAGGTGGAACTGAAAAACTACATGCATCACGCCGAAGTCAGCGTGACCGATGACGGCGTGGGCTTTGACAAGACCGCCATCCGCGCCGCCTCGCACGGACTGATGGGCATGCACCACCGCATGGAGGCAGGCGGCGGGCGGCTGGAAGTCGATTCCGCCCCCGGCCGCGGCACCCGCATCACCGGCACGCTGCCCCACAGTCAGCCCCAATCGCCACAGGCACTGGTTGAAGCGGTACAAGCCATGTCGGCTTCGTCCTATGGCGCAACGCCATCGGCATAGGCTACGCTTGTCTTTGTCGCTGAAACGGCTTGCCGCTTTTCAAGAGACAAAGCCCATTCACCCGTATCCGCAACGCCGCTTTGGCGCACCCTTGAAAGGAACTGACATGCCCACCAAAAACACCGCCGACAAGCTGGAAGAAGGCGCGATCCAGGCCATCGAAAATACCGAGCAGGCCGCTTCTGACGCCGTGGACGCCATGGCCCATGGCGCCAAGAAAGCCGTGAGCGGCGCGGCTGACGTGGCCGAGCGCGCCGTGGAAGGCACCCGCTCGCGTGTCAACCACGCGCTGGATCACGCCGAAGACAAGGTTCGTTCGCTGCGTGAAGACGTGCAGCCCGCCATTGACGCGCTGGCCTGCCGCATGCAAGACGCAGCCCACCGCTGCCGCGAAGCCGCCGCGGCCACCACGGCCCAGGCGCGCGAAAAAGCGCACATCTATGCCGAGCGCACCAGCGCCTACGTGGCCGAGCAACCGCTCAAGTCCATGCTCATGTCCGCCGCCGTGGGCGCCCTCGTGGCCCTGCTGCTGGGCCGCCGCCGCTAAGCGCCGGCCCCGCGCCGCATATGGCTTTCCGCCCCCGCTTGCTGAAGCGGGGGCGGCCCGACAGGCCCGGAGCCGCCTGCCTATGCCAGGCAGGGGCTCCGGGCTTTTTTGCCTGCTTTGCTTGTGGATGCTGCGCGCCGCCAGTGCCCAGAGCCGCTGCGACGGACATGGGTAAGCGTTTGCGGTCGCTTCTAAAAAGATAGCTTTGTAGGCCGTATTGGCGGCCTGAAACGCTTTTTTTGATCTGTTTTTGCCGGTCGTCGATGCGTAGATTGCGGCCACGCCCTGCCGGGAGAATGCAGCGCTGGCGAGCAATGAGTGGAGAAAAGGCAGGCAGGGACAAGACCGCATACGCCAAGGCGCCCTGATTGGCTCAGGTTGTGCGCAGCGCGAGGCATGTTCAGCATGGGCGGCGTGTGCGCTGTGCAAGGTGCATGCCGCCGTTTGTCTGGAGACTGTGCCAAGCGTGTCGCGCACGTCAACGGGCCGGGTGATTACTCGCCGTTTGGGTGGCGCATGGCTCTGGCGGGCGGGCGCGGGCAGGGGCCGTGGCGTTTTCTGAAGTGGCTTGGCGGCTCGGGCGTGGCCGTGCTGGCGAAGATGCCCAGGCCGGCGGCGCGCGCGGCGGCCTCTTCCAATGCGTAAGGCCCGGCGCGGCGGCGCCAGCGTGGTGACCAGGCCCAGCCGCTGGCCACCATGCGCGCGGCCACGTCCTGCCCGTCCACCCACAGCACGGCCAGGGGGCGGCCCCAGCCGTCGCGCCAGTGCGTGCGCACGGTGGCGGGGCGGTGCAGGGTCAGCGCGGCCAGGGCGTCACGCGCGGCGGGGCCGCCGCTTTGGCAGATTTCCGGGGCGTCCATGCCTTGCAGGCGCAGCTTGCGCGGGCGGCCGCCGCCGGTTGGGCGAATCCATAGCGTGTCGCCGTCGGTCACCCACGTTACGGTGCCGTGCCACAAGTCGGCTGCCGGTGGCGTGCCAGCGGCCGCGGGCCAGGCGCAGAGCCCCCACGCGGCCAGCAGACAGGCCGCCCCCAGGCGGCGCCAGGGGCATGAGGGGCTGGAACGCAAAGGCAAGGGCATGGCGGGGACGGATGGTAGCGGTGCGGGGCAACGATCTGTTGTGGCCTGTTGTGGCCATGTGGACGGCACACGGCGGGCGGGCCGTGGCTCTGGGCGGGGGCAGGGCGGATGATCCGTCCATCCGGGTAAATACCAAGGCCTGCCGGGCAGGCAAGCGGCGGTGGGCACGCTACATTCTCGCGCGACGTTTGAAAAGAGGAGACCCAAGCACCATGGTGGATCGCAGAACCCTGCTGGCGGCTTCGCTGGCGCTGGCCGCGCCGCGGGCGATGGCGCAAACTCCCGCGCCCGATGGGCCGCTGCGCCTGGTGGTGCCTTATGCGCCAGGGGGCGCCAGTGATTTGGCCGCCCGTCTGGTGGCCGAGCAACTGGGCCCGCGCCTGGGCCAGACCGTGGTGGTGGAGAACAAACCCGGCGCCAGTGGCCGCCTGGCTGCCCGTCACCTCAAGCATGCCCCGGCCCATGTGGCGCAAAACGCATTACTGCTGGCCAACCCGGCCATCATGGTGGTGGCGCCGCTGGTGTTCAAGGACAACGGCTATGAGCCGGAGCGTGACTTCCAGCCCGTGGCCCAGGCCAGTGAGTACGAGTTTGGCCTGGCCGTGTCGAACAGCGTGCCGGCCAAGGACCTGGCGCAATTGCTCGAATGGCTGCGCACGCACCCTGACCAGGCCAACGTGGGCGTGCCTGCGGCAGGCAGCCTGCCGCACTTTTTCGCGCTGATGGTGGGCGAAAAGGCGCAAGCCAAGGTGCAGGTGGTGGGCTATGGCGGCTCGGCCCCGCTGCTCAACGACCTGATTGGCGGGCAGGTGCCCGTGGCCTTTGACACGCTGGATACCGTGCTGCAACAGCACCAGGCGGGCAAGCTGCGCCTGCTGGCCACCTCGGGCGCGCAGCGTTCCGTGTTCGTCAAGGACGTGCCCACTTGCCAGGAGGCCGGGCTGGATCTGGTGGCCGCTGGCTGGAACGCCTTCTTCGCCCCAGCCGCCATGCCTGCCGACAAGGCGGCGCGTCTGGGCGCGGCCATTGCCGACGTGATGAAAGACGCCGCCATGCAGCGCCGCTTCATGGACGCGCGCCTGGTGCCCTCGGTGGGCGATGCCACCGCCATGGCGGCCATGCTCCAGCGCTACCGTGCGCAATGGGCGCCGGTGGTGCAGGCCTCTGGCTACCGGCCCTGAGCGCCAGTGCAACGCCGCCACCGCAGAAGGGGGCCAGGCACACGGGGCGGGGCGCCGCCTGCTGCCAGTGCGCCATGAGCCTATCGCCATGGCCCGTGCCCTGCCTTTGGCCGTGGCTTGCAACGCAGGCCACCCCTGGCGCGCAAACGCTGAACGGGCTCTGAGAACCTGTTCAAAATCTTTTGAGGATGAGCGCCAGGAAAGCCAAGTGGATGAACTGCAAGCTGGTATTGAGCAGGCGCTCGCAGT
>RQYR01000024.1 GCA_003859965.1 Comamonadaceae bacterium OH2545_COT-014
CCCATCGCCATGGAAGAAGGTCTGCGCTTTGCCATCCGCGAAGGCGGTCGCACCGTGGGCGCGGGTGTCGTGGCCAAGATCATCGAGTGACCATTTTGATCGCATAGGGGTATAGCTCAATTGGCAGAGCGTCGGTCTCCAAAACCGAAGGTTGGGGGTTCGATTCCCTCTGCCCCTGCCATCTTTGAAGTAGTTTGAGTGGCCCGCCCTTTTGGGCGGGCTTTCTGTCTGGATTTGTGTCTTTTTTGATGCTCTTTGCGGGGCATTTTGGAAAACTGCCCATGGCAAGCGCTCAGGTTGAAACTGTCAGTACGGGTGCCGACAAGCTTCGGTTGGCTGTTGTGGCCCTGTTGGTGGTGGGTGGCCTGGTGGCCTATTACCTTCTAGCGCCTCAAGGATCATTGATTCGCTGGGGTGTTTTGATTGCGGCGCTTGTGCTGGCGGTGGTGGTTTTTTTCACCGCGGAGTCGGGCCGTCGTTTGGTGGCGTTTGGTCGCGACTCTTGGCAAGAAGTCAAAAAAGTGGTTTGGCCTACCCGCAAGGAAGCGCTGCAAACCACGGCCTTTGTGTTTGCGTTCGCGGTGACCATGGCTTTGTTTTTGTGGCTCACCGACAAAACGCTTGAGTGGGTGATGTACGACCTGATTCTGGGCTGGAGGAAGTAATGGCTGATGCAGTGAACGAGCCTGCTGCGAATCCTGACCTGAAGTGGTATGTGGTTCATGCCTATTCCGGTATGGAAAAGGCGGTCGAGCGCAATATCGCCGAGCGTATTCAGCGCGCAGGCATGCAATCTAAATTTGGCCGAATTCTCGTGCCCACTGAAGAAGTGGTCGAGATGAAAAATGGCCAAAAGCGGACGACCGAGCGGAAGTTCTTTCCGGGCTATGTGCTGGTTGAGATGGTCATGGATGATGATACGTGGCACTTGGTCAAGCACACTAGCAAGGTAACGGGTTTTGTGGGCGGCGCCCGTAATCGTCCGGCGCCTATTTCTGAAGACGAGGTCCTGAAAATCGTCAACCAGATGCAAGAAGGGACGGACAAGCCTCGCCACAAGATTGAGTTTGATGTGGGCGAGTACGTGCGCGTCAAGGAAGGGCCGTTTGCGGATTTCAACGGGACGGTTGAAGAAGTCAATTACGAGAAAAGCAAATTGCGCGTTTCGGTCACGATTTTTGGCCGGGCGACGCCTGTGGAGCTGGAGTTTGATCAGGTCGAAAAGACTTGAGACTGAGCTTGCCGTCTCTTGAGGCGGTCCGTGTGTTTCGGTTCGGCACGGTCAATCAATCGAACTGTCAACCCCGGGGAGTTGGCCGAATTGGCGAACGTTTGAACCCGCAAGGAGAAGTTAAGCATGGCGAAGAAAATCGTCGGCTTTATCAAGCTGCAAGTGCCGGCTGGCAAGGCAAATCCTTCGCCACCGATTGGTCCTGCGCTCGGTCAGCGCGGTCTGAACATCATGGAGTTCTGCAAGGCATTCAACGCGCAGACACAGGGCGTTGAGCCTGGTCTGCCGCTGCCGGTGGTGATTACCGCCTTTGCAGACAAGAGCTTCACTTTCATCATCAAAACCCCTCCGGCGGCAACGCTGATCAAGAAGGCGATCAAGATCGACAAGGGTTCGGCGAAGCCGCATACCGACAAGGTGGGCAAGATCACGCGTGCACAACTGGAAGAGATTGCCAAAACCAAGCTGAAAGACATGACGGCAGCTGATTTGGAAGCGGCCGTGCGCACGATTGCAGGTTCGGCTCGCTCGATGGGCGTGACGGTGGAGGGTGTGTAAATGGCCAAGTTGACCAAGAAACAAAAGGCGCTGCAAGGCAAGGTGGATAGCACCAAGCTGTATCCCTTGGCTGACGCGCTAGCGCTGGTAAAGGAGTGTGCTTCTGCCAAGTTCGATGAGTCCATCGACGTGGCTGTGCAACTTGGGGTGGATGCCAAGAAGTCCGACCAAGTGGTGCGCGGTGCGGTGGTTTTGCCGAATGGTACGGGCAAGTCCACGCGTGTTGCCGTGTTTGCACAGGGGGCCAAGGCCGAAGAGGCGAAAGCCGCTGGCGCCGATGTGGTGGGCATGGATGATTTGGCCGCTCAAGTCAAGGCTGGTGACATGCCGTTTGATGTGGTGATTGCTGCGCCGGACGCTATGCGTGTGGTGGGTACGCTCGGTCAGATTCTGGGTCCCCGTGGTTTGATGCCCAACCCCAAAGTGGGTACGGTGACGCCTGATGTGGCCACGGCCGTGAAAAATGCCAAGGCGGGCCAAGTGCAGTTCCGTGTTGACAAGGCGGGCATTATTCACGGCACGATTGGCCGCCGCTCGTTTGATAACGACAAGCTGCAGGGCAACTTGGCGGCGTTGATCGAGGCCTTGAACAAGGCCAAGCCGGCCACCAGCAAAGGCGTGTATCTGCGCAAAGTGGCGGTGTCGAGCACGATGGGCGTGGGCGTGCGCGTTGACACGCAAACCATCACGGCTTGATGTCAAAGTGAAATCGGGCGGCATACCTCTGAGGTGTGCTGCCGATGTGGTGGGCTGTGGTTGCCATTGTGTGCTGCCGCAGGCCATCCAAGACCGTTGGCGCACAGGCAATGGCCGTGCTTAATTGTCTTTGTGACGGCCAACGCAGATGGCGGCCCCGCTGCAAGAGTTTTTGATCTGGAAAGATCGCGAGCTCCAACAGTTGGTCGCTGCAAGAAGGGTGTGCCGGAGCGGGATTTCGGTTCTGCGCAAGGCACGATTTGAAGGAGTAGACCTTGAGTCTGAATCGCAGTGAGAAAGAAGCGGTCGTCTCTGACGTAGCCGGCCTCGCCGCAAAAGCTCAAACGCTCGTGATGGCGGAATACCGCGGCATCACGGTCGCCGACATGACCAAACTGCGCTCCGACGCGCGCAGCGCTGGCGTCAGTCTCAGCGTGTTGAAAAACACGCTGGCTCGCCGCGCTGTGGCAGGCAGTGCATTTGAAGTGGTGGCCGACCAGATGACCGGTCCGCTGATCTATGGCTTCTCCGAAGATGCCGTGGCGGCTGCCAAAGTGGTGGCTGACTTTGCGAAAACCAACGACAAGCTGGTGATTCGCGCAGGCGTCTATGGTGGCAAAGCCCTGGATGCCGACGGCGTGAAGCAGCTGGCCAGCATTCCCAGCAAGGAAGTGCTGCTGGCGCAGCTGTGCGGCTTGCTTATGTCCCCGGTGTCTCGTACCGCCGTGGTGCTGGGCGCGCTGGCAGCCAAGAAGAGCGAAGGCGAACCGGCTGCCGCGTAAGCGTGGTGGCCCTTGTATCAAGCAACTGTTTTAGGAAATCAAAATGGCATTCGATAAAGACGCATTTCTGACCGCGCTGGACAGCATGACGGTCATGGAACTCAACGACCTGGTGAAAGCCATCGAAGAGAAGTTTGGCGTGAGCGCTGCCGCCATGGCTGCGCCTGCGGCCGGTGGCGCTGGTGGCGCTGCTGGCGCAGCTGCTGAAGAGAAGACCGAATTCACCGTGGTGCTGGCTGACGCTGGTTCCAACAAAGTGTCGGTCATCAAGGCCGTGCGTGAAATCACCGGCTTGGGTCTCAAGGAAGCCAAGGACCTGGTGGACGGCGCACCGAAGCCCGTTAAAGAAGGTCTGGCCAAGGCTGACGCCGAAGCTGCCAAGAAAAAGCTGGAAGAGGCTGGCGCCAAGGTCGAGCTCAAGTAATCCGTGCGAAGCGGGGCTCGGCCGGCATGGCTGGCTCTCGCTGTCAGGTGTTGGCTGCGTGCCCTGCGGGGGGCGCGGCCAACTCAATTGCACTGGGTTGCACAGGCTGGTTACTGAACCAGCCTTTTGTGTTTTCAGAACATACCTGAAAGCGGGTTGCGGAAATCTGCTTTCAAGTGTCTTCTGACCCCCGACTGCAGAAGATCACTTGGTTCGGGCTGCGTGCAATGCGTGGCCGTCTGCCATGGGCTGGTAGTGGCCAGCCGCCAAGTTGCGCGGGCGCGTGCCTGCGACTGCCCAGTCATCAAAGACCAGAAGACCCATTCCGTCTTTGCCCCGGAGATTACATGGCCTACTCATTCACCGAACGCAAGCGAATCCGCAAGAGCTTTGGCACGCGCGAGAGCGTGCTCAAGGTTCCGTACCTGCTGCAGATGCAAAAGGATGCCTATACGGCATTTCTGCAAGCCGATACCCCGCCCAAGAAACGTACCCATGATGGCTTGCAGGCTGCGTTCGAATCCGCCTTCCCCATCGTTTCGCACAACGGCTTCGTGGAGATGAAGTTCGTTGAATACAACCTGGCGAAACCGGCCTTCGACGTGCGCGAATGCCAGACCCGTGGTCTGACCTATGCATCGGCCGTGCGTGCGCGGGTGCAGCTCATCATCTACGACCGCGAATCGTCCACGGCCCAGAACAAAGTGGTCAAGGAAGTGAAGGAGCAAGAGGTTTACATGGGCGAAGTGCCCCTGATGACCGACAAGGGTTCGTTCATCGTCAATGGCACCGAGCGCGTGATTGTTTCCCAGCTGCACCGCAGCCCTGGCGTGTTCTTCGAGCACGACAAGGGCAAGACCCACAGCTCGGGCAAACTGCTGTTCTCGGCGCGCATCATTCCTTATCGCGGTTCCTGGCTCGACTTCGAGTTCGACCCCAAGGACATGCTTTACTTCCGCGTCGACCGTCGCCGCAAGATGCCGGTGACGATTCTGCTCAAGGCCATTGGGATGAATCCGGAGCAAATCCTGGAGCATTTCTTCGTCAATGACGACTTCCGCCTGATGGACAGCGGCGCACAGATGGCGCTGGTTCCCGAGCGCCTGAAGAGCGAAGTGGCGCGCTTTGACATCACCGACAAGGCGGGCAACGTGGTGGTGGCCAAGGACAAACGCATCACGGTTCGCCACCTGCGCGAGCTGGAGCAATCCGGCACGAAGCATGTGAGCGTGCCGGAAGATTTCCTGTTGGGCCATGTGCTGGCGAAAAACATCGTTGATAACGACACGGGCGAGATCATTGCCAAGGCCAACGAAGAGCTGACCGAGGCGCTGCTGAAAAAGCTGCGTGAGGCCGGTATTCAAAATATCCAGTGCATCTACACGAATGAGCTGGGACATGGCGCCTACATTTCGCAAACGCTTCGCACCGACGAAACCAGCGATGAGTTTGCCGCGCGTGTGGCCATCTACCGCATGATGCGCCCCGGCGAGCCGCCGACCGAGGACGCGGTGCAGGCCCTGTTCCAACGCCTGTTTTACAACCCCGACACCTACGACCTCTCGCGCGTGGGCCGCATGAAGTTCAACGCCAAGGTCGGGCGCGAGGAAAGCACCGGCCCCATGGTGCTGACCAACGAGGACATCCTGGCCGTGGTCAAGATCCTGGTGGAGCTGCGCAATGGCCGTGGCGAGGTGGACGACATTGACCACCTGGGCAACCGCCGTGTGCGCTGTGTGGGCGAGCTGGCCGAAAACCAGTACCGCACCGGCCTAGCGCGCATCGAGAAGGCCGTGAAGGAACGCCTGGGCCAGGCCGAGCAAGAGCCCCTGATGCCGCATGACCTCATCAACAGCAAGCCGATCTCGGCCGCGCTGAAAGAGTTCTTCGGCGCCAGCCAGCTCAGCCAGTTCATGGACCAGACCAACCCGCTGGCCGAGATCACGCACAAGCGCCGCGTCTCGGCCCTGGGCCCGGGCGGCCTGACACGCGAGCGTGCCGGCTTCGAGGTGCGCGACGTGCACGTCACGCACTATGGCCGCGTCTGCCCGATCGAAACGCCGGAAGGCCCGAACATCGGCCTGATCAACTCGCTGGCGCTGTACGCGCGCCTGAACGAATACGGCTTTATCGAGACGCCGTACCGCCGCGTGGTCGAGGGCAAGGTGACCAATGACATCGACTACCTGTCAGCCATCGAGGAAGGCAAATACGTCATCGCCCAGGCCAACGCGGCGCTGGACAAGGAAGGCCGCCTGACGGGCGACCTGGTGTCGGCGCGCGAGAACGGCGAATCCGTGCTGGTGGGCGCCGAGCGTGTGCAGTACATGGACGTTTCGCCCGCGCAGATCGTGTCCGTGGCCGCCTCGCTCGTGCCCTTCCTGGAGCACGACGACGCCAACCGCGCGCTGATGGGCGCCAACATGTCGCGCCAGGCCGTGCCGGTGCTGCGCCCCGAAAAGCCGCTGGTGGGCACGGGCATCGAGCGCGTGGCCGCCGTCGATTCCGGCACCGTGGTCACGGCGCGCCGCGGCGGTGTGGTGGACTACGTGGATGCCACGCGCATCGTGATCCGGGTCAACGACGCCGAAGCCGTCGCCGGCGAGGTGGGCGTGGACATCTACAACCTCATCAAGTACCAGCGCAGCAACCAGAACACCAACATCAGCCAGCGCCCCATCGTCAAGAAGGGCGACAAGCTGGCCAAGGGCGACGTGATCGCCGACGGCGCCTCCACCGACCTGGGCGAGATCGCCATCGGCCAGAACATGCTGATCGCTTTCATGCCCTGGAACGGCTACAACTTCGAGGACTCGATCCTGATCTCCGAGAAAGTGGTGGCCGACGACCGCTACACCTCCATCCACATCGAGGAGCTGGTGGTCATGGCGCGCGACACCAAGCTCGGCCCCGAGGAAATCACGCGCGACATCCCCAACCTGAGCGAGCAGCAGCTCAACCGGCTGGACGAGTCCGGCATCATCTACGTGGGCGCCGAGGTGCAGCCTGGCGACACGCTGGTGGGCAAGGTCACGCCCAAGGGCGAAACCACGCTCACGCCCGAGGAGAAACTGCTGCGCGCGATCTTCGGCGAAAAAGCCAGCGATGTGAAAGACACCTCGCTGCGCGTGGATCAGGGCTCCAGCGGCACCGTGATCGACGTGCAGGTCTTCACGCGCGAGGGCATCCAGCGCGACAAGCGCGCCCAGCAGATCATCGACGACGAACTCAAGCGCTTCCGCCTGGACCTGAGCGACCAGTTACGCATCGTCGAGGCCGACGCCTTCGACCGCATCGAGAAGCTGCTGGTGGGCAAGGCCGCCAACGGCGGCCCCAACCGCATCGCCAAGGGCACCAAGATCGACAAGGCCTACCTGGCCTCGGTAGACAAGTACCACTGGTTCGACATTCGCCCGGCAGAAGACGAGGTGGCCGCGCAGCTGGAAAGCATCAAGGCTGCCATTGAGCAGCAGCGCCATGCGTTCGACCTGGCGTTCGAGGAAAAGCGCAAGAAGCTGACCCAGGGCGACGAGCTGCCTGCCGGCGTGCTCAAGATGGTCAAGGTTTACCTGGCCGTCAAGCGCCGCCTGCAGCCTGGCGACAAGATGGCTGGCCGTCACGGCAACAAGGGCGTGGTTTCCAAAATCGTGCCGGTGGAAGACATGCCGCACATGGCCGACGGCACGCCGGCCGACATCGTGCTCAACCCGCTGGGCGTGCCTTCGCGCATGAACGTGGGCCAGGTGCTGGAAGTGCACCTGGGCTGGGCCGGCAAAGGCATTGGCCAGCGCATCCAGCAGATGCTGGAGACGGAAACCAAAGTGGCCCAGCTGCGCCAGTTCCTGGAGGAGCTGTACAACAGCACGGGCCGCAAGGAAGACCTGTCCAAGCTCAGCGACGAGCAGATTCTGGAAATGGCGGGCAACCTGCGCGGCGGCGTTCCGTTTGCCACGCCGGTGTTCGATGGCGCATCGGAAGAAGAAATCCGCGCCATGCTCCAACTGGCTTATCCGGACGAGCTGGCCCAGGCCAAGGGGCTGACTGCCACGCGCACGCAGGCTTACCTGATTGACGGCCGCACGGGCGAGCCGTTCGAGCGCCCCACCACCATTGGCTACATGCACTTCCTGAAGCTGCACCACCTGGTGGACGACAAGATGCACGCGCGCTCCACCGGCCCGTATTCGCTGGTCACGCAGCAGCCGCTGGGCGGCAAGGCGCAGTTCGGCGGCCAGCGTTTCGGCGAGATGGAAGTGTGGGCGCTGGAGGCCTACGGCGCCTCCTACACGCTGCAGGAGATGCTCACCGTCAAGTCCGATGACGTGCAGGGCCGCACCAAGGTGTACGAGTCCATTGTCAAGGGCGAACACGCCATCGACGCCGGCATGCCCGAGTCGTTCAACGTGCTGGTCAAGGAAATCCGTTCGCTCGGCCTCGACATCGAGCTGGACCGTTCTTAATTCGTTGATAGGGAAAGAGTCACATGAAATCGCTGCTCGACCTGTTCAAGCAATTCGCGCCGGATGAGCACTTCGATGCCATCCGCATCGGCCTGGCCTCGCCCGAGAAGATCCGTTCCTGGTCTTTCGGCGAGGTGAAAAAGCCCGAAACCATCAACTACCGCACCTTCAAGCCCGAGCGCGACGGCCTGTTCTGCGCCAAGATCTTCGGCCCCATCAAGGACTACGAGTGCCTGTGCGGCAAGTACAAGCGCCTCAAGCACCGCGGCGTGATCTGCGAAAAGTGCGGCGTGGAAGTCACCCAGACCAAGGTGCGCCGCGAGCGCATGGGCCACATCGACCTGGCCGCGCCCTGCGCGCACATCTGGTTCCTCAAGTCCCTGCCTTCGCGCCTGGGCCTGGTGCTGGACATGACGCTGCGCGACATCGAACGCGTGCTGTACTTCGAGGCCTACGTGGTCACAGATCCCGGCATGACCCCGCTGAAGAAGTTCAGCATCATGAGCGAGGACGATTACGAGGCCAAGCGCAAGGAATACGGCGATGAGTTCATTGCGCGCATGGGCGCCGAGGCCATCAAGGAGCTGCTGGAAGGGCTGGACCTGGAGTTGGAGATCGAAAAGCTGCGTGGCGACCTCACCGGCTCCGAAGTCAAGGTCAAGAAAAACGCCAAGCGCCTGAAAGTGCTGGAAGCCTTCAAGAAAAGCGGCATTAAGCCCGAGTGGATGGTGCTGCAAGTGCTGCCCGTGCTGCCGCCCGATTTGCGCCCGCTGGTGCCGCTTGATGGTGGCCGCTTCGCCACGAGCGACCTGAATGACCTGTACCGCCGCGTCATCAACCGCAACAACCGCCTGCGCCGCCTGCTGGAGCTCAAGGCCCCGGAGATCATTGCGCGCAACGAAAAGCGCATGCTGCAAGAGGCCGTGGACAGCCTGCTGGACAACGGCCGCCGCGGCAAGGCCATGACCGGCGCCAACAAGCGCGCCCTGAAGTCGCTGGCCGACATGATCAAGGGCAAAAGCGGGCGCTTCCGCCAGAACCTGTTGGGCAAGCGCGTGGACTACTCGGGCCGTTCGGTCATCACCGTGGGCCCCACGCTCAAGCTGCACCAGTGCGGCCTGCCCAAGCTGATGGCGCTGGAGCTGTTCAAGCCCTTCATCTTTGCCCGCCTGGAGCAAATGGGCATTGCCAACACCATCAAGGCCGCCAAGAAAGAAGTGGAAAGCGGCACCCCCGTGGTGTGGGACATTCTGGAAGAAGTCATTACCGAGCACCCCGTGCTGCTCAACCGCGCGCCCACGCTGCACCGCCTGGGCATCCAGGCCTTCGAGCCCATCCTGATCGAAGGCAAGGCCATCCAGCTGCACCCGCTGGTGTGCGCCGCCTTCAACGCCGACTTCGACGGCGACCAGATGGCCGTGCACGTGCCGCTGAGCGTGGAAGCGCAGATGGAAGCGCGCACGCTGATGCTGGCGTCCAACAACGTGCTGTTCCCGGCCTCGGGCGAGCCCTCCATCGTGCCCTCGCAGGACGTGGTGCTGGGCCTGTACTACACCACGCGCGAGCGCATCAACGGCAAGGGCGAAGGCCTGGTGTTCGCCGACATCGGCGAAGTGCAGCGCGCGCTGGACGCCGGCGCCGTCGAGCTGACCGCCAAGATCAGCGTGCGCCTGACCGAATGGGCCAAGGACAAGGCCACGGGTGAACTCGTGCCCTCCACCAGCCTGGTGGAAACCACCGTGGGCCGTGCGCTGCTGTCGGAAATCCTGCCGCGCGGCCTGCCCTTCGCGCTGATGAACAAGGCGCTGAAGAAAAAGGAAATCTCGCGCCTCATCAATGCGTCATTTCGCAAGTGCGGCCTGAAGGAAACCGTGGTGTTCGCCGACAAGCTGCTGCAAAACGGCTTCCGCCTGGCCACGCGCGCGGGCATTTCCATCGCCATCGACGACATGCTGGTGCCCAAGGAAAAGCACGGCATCATCGAGCGCGCCGAGGCCGAAGTGAAGGAGATCGAGCAGCAATACGCCTCCGGCCTGGTGACGGCGGGCGAGCGCTACAACAAGGTGGTGGACATCTGGGGCAAGGCCGGTGACGAAGTGTCCAAGGTCATGATGGCCCAGCTGGCCAAGCAAAAGGTGACCGACCGCCACGGCAAGGAAGTGGACCAGGAGTCTTTCAACTCCATTTACATGATGGCCGACTCCGGCGCGCGCGGCTCGGCCGCGCAGATCCGCCAGCTGGCCGGCATGCGCGGCCTGATGGCCAAGCCCGACGGCTCCATCATCGAGACGCCCATCACCGCGAACTTCCGCGAAGGGCTGAACGTGCTGCAGTACTTCATCTCCACGCACGGCGCGCGGAAAGGTCTGGCCGACACGGCGCTCAAGACCGCCAACTCCGGTTATCTGACGCGCCGCCTGGTGGACGTGACGCAGGATCTGGTGGTGACCGAGGACGACTGCGGCACCAGCGAAGGCTCGCTGATGCGCGCCATCGTCGAAGGCGGCGAGGTCATTGAATCGCTGCGCGAGCGCATTCTGGGCCGTACCGCGGCCGAGGACCTGGTCAACCCCGAAACGCAGGAAGTGGTGGTCAAGGCCGGCCAGATGCTGGACGAAGACGTGATTGATGAGCTGGAGGCCGCTGGCATCGACGAGGTGCGCGTGCGCACCGCGCTCACCTGCGGCACCCGTTTCGGCATCTGCGCCAAGTGCTATGGCCGTGACCTGGGCCGCGGCGGCCTGGTGAACAAGGGCGAAGCCGTGGGCGTGATCGCCGCCCAGTCCATCGGCGAGCCGGGCACGCAGCTGACCATGCGCACTTTCCACATCGGTGGCGCGGCCTCGCGTGCGGCCGTGGCCTCCAGCGTGGAAGCCAAGTCCAACGGCATCATCGGCTTCAATGCCACCATGCGCTACGTGACCAACAGCAAGGGCGAGCTGGTGGTGATTTCCCGTTCGGGCGAGATCATCGTCTCCGACGAATTCGGCCGCGAGCGCGAGCGCCACAAGGTGCCCTACGGCGCCACGCTCACTGTCAAGGCCGACCAGCAAATCAAGGCCGGCATCATCCTCGCCAACTGGGACCCGCTGACGCGCCCCATCATCACCGAATACGCCGGAACGGTGAAGTTCGAGAACATCGAGGAAGGCCTGACCGTGGCCAAGCAGACCGACGATGTGACGGGCCTGTCCACGCTGGTGGTGATCGACCCCAAACGCCGCGGCTCGGCCAAGATCGTGCGTCCGCAGGTCAAGCTGGTGGACGCGCAGGGCAACGAGGTCAAGATCCCCGGCACCGACCATTCGGTGACCATCGGCTTCCAGGTGGGCGCGCTGATCCAGGTGCGCGACGGCCAGGACGTGGGCCCCGGCGAGGTGCTGGCGCGCATTCCGGTGGAAGGCCAGAAAACCCGCGACATCACGGGCGGCCTGCCGCGCGTGGCCGAGCTGTTCGAAGCCCGCAGCCCCAAGGACAAGGGCGTGCTGGCCGAGATGACCGGCACCGTCTCCTTCGGCAAGGAAACCAAGGGCAAGGTGCGCCTGCAAATCACCGACCCCGACGGCAAGGTGTGGGAGGAGCTGATCCCCAAGGAAAAGAACATCCTCGTGCACGAAGGCCAGGTGGTCAACAAGGGCGAGAGCATCGTCGACGGCCCGGCCGATCCGCAGGACATCCTGCGCCTGCTGGGCATGGAAGAGCTGGCGCGCTACATCGTCGATGAGGTGCAGGACGTCTACCGCCTGCAGGGCGTGAAGATCAACGACAAGCACATCGAGGTGATCGTGCGCCAGATGCTGCGCCGCGTTGTGGTTGAGAACCCCGGCGACTCCGGCTACATCGCCGGCGAGCAGGTCGAGCGCAGCGAAATGCTGGACACCAACGACGCCCTGCGCGCCGAAGGCAAGATGCCCGCCACCTACACCAACCTGCTGCTGGGCATCACCAAGGCCTCGCTGTCCACCGACTCGTTCATCTCCGCCGCGTCCTTCCAGGAAACCACGCGCGTGCTGACCGAGGCGGCCATCATGGGCAAGCGCGACGAGCTGCGCGGCCTGAAGGAAAACGTCATCGTCGGCCGCCTGATCCCCGCCGGCACCGGCCTGGCCTACCACCAGGCGCGCAAGGCCAAGGACGCCATGGACGAGGCCGAGCGCCGCGCCATTGCCGAAGCCGAGGCGGCTGAACTGGCCGCTGCCACGGAAGGCGCCGAAGACGATGCCGACCGTGCCAGCGAGGGCGACACTGCGGCGGCAGAATAAGCCACCGCCGCTCCGGCCGACGCCGCGCACGCATCCCTGACGCGCGCCGGCTTCTGGCCAGCGCACCGCCATCCGGACGCCTGGACCGGCCTCTTGTTTCTCGGGAGGCCCGTCCAGGCGTTTTTCATGGACAATTGCTATAAATAAAGTAGCTTTCCACGCCGTATATACTGCCCTGGAGGCTGATTGGGGCATATGAATTCAAGTGCATTTGTCGGCGCGGTGCTGCTGGGGGCCGTGCTGCTGTTCTGGGCCGTCGGGGCATACAACCGGCTGGTGCGCCTGCGTGCGGCAGTGCAAAAAAGCTTTGCCGCGCTGGACGCCGTGCTCGTGCGAGAGCTGGTCTGGGTACAAGCCTGCCTGCCAGAGTCCATGCAAGGCGGCTCGGCCACCACCCCGGCCGAGCTGCAAGACGAAAGCAGCGCCGCCTGGGTGCGCCTGTGGGGGGCCAGCGAGCAGCTGGCCGCCGCGCTGGCAGCCGCCCGCGAACAGCCCCTGGCGCCCGACCGCATGGACGGCTTGGCCACGGCCCACGGCACGCTGGACGCGGCCTGGGCGCGCGCGCTGGAAGCCATGGCCGCCACGCCCATGCCAGCGGATCACACACCGCCGCAACGCAGCGCCGCCGAACCGCTGGATGCCAAGCGCACCCGTTTGCTGCACCACGCCGCGCCTTTGCGTGAAGCGTTCAACAACGCCGTGTTTGCCTACAACCGCGCGATCGCGCAATTTCCGGCCGCTGTGCTGGCCCGCGCGGTCGGTTTTCGTCCGGCGGGCATCCTGCGCCGCCTGGCCACGGCGCCATGAGCAGGGCGCCAGAACCAGCCCCGCCGCTGTGGCGGCAATTGCAAGCGGCTGCCGCGGCCGTACAGGGCGTGCGCGAAGGCCGCTCGCTGTCGGCTTTGCTGGAGGCCGTGGCGCCGGCTTGGCGGCCGGGCGTGCAGGCGCTGGCCTTTCATGCCCTGCGCCAGCTGGGCCGCGCCGAGGCCTTGCGCCGCCAGCTGGCCCGCCGCGCTCCGCCCCCGGCGGCCGATGCGCTGCTGTGCACCGCGCTGGCGCTGGCCTGCCATGAAGGCGATACCCCGCTGTACACGGATTTCACCCTGGCCAGCCAGACCGTGGAGGCCGCCAAGCGCCAAAGCGCCACACGCGGACAGGCCGCCTTCATCAATGCCTGCCTGCGCCGTTTCGGGCGCGAGCGGCCCGCCTTGCTGGCCGCCGTGGCGGACGACCCCGTGGCGCGCTGGAACCACCCCCGTTGGTGGCTCGAGCAGCTGCGGCGTGACCACCCGCAGCACTGGCAGGCGCTGCTGCAAGCCGCGCAACAGCCGCCGCCCATGAGCCTGCGCGTCAACCAGCGCCGTCTGCCGCGCGACGCCTGGATGCAGCGCTTGGCGCAGGCGGGGGTGGCCGCGCGCGCCATGGGGCCATCACACCCGGCAGGCGTGGTGCTGGCGCGTCCCTTGCCGGTGGCGGCCATTCCGGGCTTTGCCGAAGGTGATGTCTCCGTGCAGGATGGCGCCGCCCAGCGGGCGGCCCCCTTGCTGCTGGCCGGCCAGACGGGCGCCCGGCCGCGGGTGCTGGACGCCTGTGCCGCCCCGGGCGGCAAAACCGCCCATGTGCTGGAGCTTTGCCCCGGCGCCGACGTGCTGGCGCTGGACGTGGACCCCGCCCGCTGCAACCGCATCCGCGACAACCTGCACCGCCTGGGCTTGCAGGCCGACGTGCGCGCGGCCGACGCGGCCCAGCCGGCCACCTGGTGGGATGGCCGCCCGTTCGACGCCATCTTGTTGGACGCGCCCTGCAGCGCCTCCGGCATCGGCCGCCGCCACCCGGACGTGCGCTGGCTGCGCCGCGCGTCAGACGTGCAGGCGCTGGCCGCCATCCAGGCCACGCTGCTGGCCGCCCTGTGGCCCCTGCTGCGGCCTGGCGGGCGCCTGCTGTACGCCACCTGCTCGGTCTTCCGGGCCGAGGGGCAGGCCCAGGCCGAAGCCTTTGCCGCTGCGCACAGTGATACCGTTGCCCTTGCCGCGCCCGGCCACCTGCTGCCTGCGGCACATGATTTGCCAGACCATGGCGAAGAAGATGGATTTTTCTACGCGCTGTTTGAAAAACGCCCCGCCTGAAGGGCCGCGCCGGCGGGCCTGCCTGCAGGCGGGCGTGGCGCTGGCGCTGGCGCTGGCGGCGGGGTGCGGGCCTGCGGCGGCTGCCAATGCCGAGCTGCTGGCGCTGCGGGTGGAGCAGGACGGTGACGGCGGGGTCTACCTGTCGGCGCGCGTTCGGTTCGACCTGGCACCGGCCATCGAGCAGGCATTGCTCAAAGGCATTCCGCTTCATTTCATGGCCGAGGCGGACATCCTCCGCACGCGCCGGTACTGGATGAATGCCCGGGTCGCGGCCGAACAGCGCTACTGGCGGCTGGCGTATCAGCCGCTGACGCGCCGCTGGCGCGTGAACGCCAGCAGCGAGCCGCTGGATGCGCCGGGACGGCAAGCCAGCCTGGCGCAAACCTTCGACACATTGACCGAGGCGCTGGCCGCCGTGCAGCACATCTCGCACTGGCGCGTGGCCGAGACAGATCAGATCCGGGCAGGCGCGCGGCACACGCTGCGCTTTCGCTTTTTGCTCGATACGTCGCAGCTGCCGCGCGCCTTGCAGCTGGGCACGGCGGGGCAGGCGCAGTGGCGCCTGGCCGTTGAGCGGCGCATTGACCTGACGCCGGAGGCCAGCCATGAGTGAAGCGGCCCAACGCCTGGCGCGCCGCAAAAAAGCCCAGCGCTGGGCGCTGGCCGTGGCCGTGGCCGCCATGGCGGCCGTGGGGCTGGTGTTGCTGTTTCTGCTCACGCAAGCCACCAACAACCGCCTGCTGTACGAACGCCATTACGTGCGCCTGCTGGTCCTGAACGTGGCCGTGGCCGCTGTGCTGGCGCTGGTCATCCTGTGGGGCGTGTGGCGCCTGCTGCTGCGGTGGCGGCGCGGCAAGTTTGGCAGCCGCCTGCTGATCAAGCTGGCGGCCATCTTCGGGCTGGTGGGCGTGCTGCCGGGCTTGCTGATTTATGTGGTGTCTTACCAGTTCGTCTCACGCTCCATCGAGTCATGGTTTGACGTGAAAGTGGAGGGCGCACTGGACGCAGGCCTGAACCTGGCCCGCACCTCGCTGGAGACACAGGCCCGCGACTTCGGCCACCAGTTGCGCGCTGCCGCCGCGCAGCTGGCGCAAACGCCGGATTCACTCGTGGCGCTGCCGCTGGAGCGCCTTCAGGCGCAGCTGGGAGCCACCGATGTGGCACTGTGGAGCGCGACGGGGCGGCCCGTGGCCAGTGTGGGACAGTCCCGCTTCGAGCTGAACCCGGTGCGGCCCTCGGCCCAGCAGCTGCGTACCGTACGGGCGCAGGGCATGGCCACGCAAATCGAAGGGCTGGACGAGGCCGGCGGGTCGGCCCGCATCAAGGCGCTGGTGGCCGTACCCGCGCCCGGCATGGGCCTGCTGGATGAACCGCGCCTGCTGCAAGCCGTGCTGCCGCTGCCCAGCGCCCTGGTGGCCAACGCCCTGGCCGTGCAGGAGGCGCACCGCGAATATCAGGAGCGTGCGCTGGGCCGTGACGGCCTGCGCCGCATGTATATCGGCACACTCACGCTAAGCCTGTTCCTGGCGGTCTTTGGCGCCGTGCTGCTGGCCGTGGTGCTGGGCAAACAGCTGGTCACGCCGCTGCTCATGCTGGCCCATGGCATGCGCCAGGTGGCGGCGGGCGACCTCACGCCCAAAGTCATCCTCACGGGCCGTGACGAGCTGGTTGGGCTGACGCGCTCCTTTTCCGAAATGACGCAGCAGCTGGCGGAGGCCCGCAGCGCGGCCGACAGCCACTTGCGCGCGCTGGAGGCCTCGCGCGCGCACCTGCAAACCATCTTGGACAACCTGACCGCTGGCGTGATCGTGCTGGACGCCCAGGGCGTGGTGCAATCCAGCAACCCCGGAGCCACCCGCATCCTGCGCGCACCGCTGGCGGCCTGCCGGGGCAAGCCGCTGGGCACGCTGCCGGCGCTTGAAGACTTCGCGGCCGACGTGCAGGCGCAATTCGCCGAATTCGAAGGCGCGCGCACCGAACATGGCCTGGACCATTGGCAGCATTCATTCGAGCTTTATGCCGCCGGGGGCGACGTGGCGGGCAACGCGGTTACCCTGGTGGCGCGCGGCGCGGCCTTGCCGGGGGGGCGGCGTCTGCTGGTGTTTGATGACATCTCCGAAATCGTTTCGGCGCAGCGCACCCAGGCCTGGGGGGAGGTGGCGCGGCGGCTGGCGCACGAGATCAAGAACCCGCTGACGCCCATTCAGCTTTCCGCCGAGCGGCTGGAACACAAGCTGGCCAGCAAACTGCCCGAGGCCGAACGGCAAATGCTGACCAAGGCTGTCAAGACCATCGTGGACCAGGTCGATGCCATGAAGCGCCTTGTCAACGAATTTCGCGACTATGCGCGCCTGCCCGCTGCCGAGCTGAAGCCGCTGAGCCTGAACGCCCTGGTCGAAGACGTGCTGGCCCTGTATGAAAACGACGGTGAAGCCACGCAGGCCGCCGTGCCCGTGCATGTCGAGCTGGATCCGGCCTGCCCCCCCATCCAGGGCGACGCACAGCAGCTGCGCCAAGTCATCCACAACTTGCTGCAAAACGCGCAAGACGCCACCGAAGCCGCCGGCGCTGGCGGGGCCGTGCTCATCCGCACGCAGTGGGTAGAAGCCGCACAGCGCGTGCGGCTGACCGTGGCCGATCAGGGCCCCGGTTTTCCGGAAGCCATTTTGAAGCGGGCGTTCGAGCCTTACGTCACCACCAAGGCCAAAGGAACCGGGCTGGGATTGGCGGTCGTCAAGAAAATTGCCGACGACCATGGCGCACGCATAGACGTATCAAATCGCATCAACCATGGCGCCACGGAAGGCGCGCAGGTATCGTTATCATTTAACGCAGGCGGCGCGCCAGTGGCCGCCTGAAGCAGTGGCAATACAAAAAATCAGGGAAGGGCAGTATTTCTATGGCCAACATTCTGGTAGTGGATGATGAGCTGGGCATCCGTGATCTCCTCTCCGAAATCCTGAACGACGAAGGGCACACCGTTGAGCTGGCCGACAACGCCGCCAGCGCCCGCGCTGCCCGCCAGAACATGCAACCCGACTTGGTGCTGCTGGACATCTGGATGCCAGACACCGATGGCGTCACCCTCCTCAAGGAATGGCGCGCCAGCGGCATGCTGACCATGCCCGTCATCATGATGAGCGGCCATGCCACCATTGATACGGCTGTCGAAGCCACGCGCATCGGCGCGCACTCTTTTTTGGAAAAGCCCATCACCCTGCAAAAACTGCTCAAGGCGGTGGAGCAGGCACTGGTGCGTGACACGCCCCCACCCCGCCCCAAAGAAGGCGTTGTGGCCGCTGCGCCAGCCGTGCTTGCGCCAACCGCAGAGCTGACCGTTGAAGCTGCGATGACTGGGGGCCAAACCTTGCCTGCCATGCTCGATCTTGGCCCCCAGGGGCAGCAAAGCTTTGAGCTGGATCGCCCGCTGCGCGACGCCCGTGATGCATTTGAAAAAGCCTATTTCGAATTCCACTTGGCCAAAGAAGGCGGCTCAATGACCCGTGTGGCTGAAAAGACCGGTTTGGAGCGCACCCACCTCTACCGCAAACTCAAGCAGTTGGGCGTGGACTTGGCGCGTGGGCGACGCGGCAACGGCAACCATGCAACGGCTGTTTCTTCATCTGCTTCGTAACGTGCTACAATTGCCGTTCTTGGCCCGGTAGCTCAGTTGGTAGAGCAGCGGATTGAAAATCCGCGTGTCGGTGGTTCGATTCCGCCCCAGGCCACCAAATTCATACGCCCCAGCGTCCATCAGGACGCTGGGGCGTTTTGCTTCTTGGAACCTTTCAAAGTCCCCTACGCGGCGGGCACCCAAGCGGATTGTGGCGATCTGCGGCGCTGCCAAACTTGCCCAAACTTGCCAATAGCACGGGCTATTGGCCGCGTTTTGTGCCTTGCATCCCATTCCCAACTGGCTTGCTGCCCACTCGCGCCGAGACTTTGGACAGGTTCTTAGACGAGTCTCGGAAACAGTCCAACGCTCATCTGCTTGTTTTCGCGAAGAAGTGAAGCGCTTTTTGACAGTGCGGCTTGCCGAATGTGGAGCGCGCTTGTGCCTCTACAAGCTGCCCGCAGGCCGGCCGACCGGTGTGTCGAAGCGGCCCTGGGGAGCGGTGGCGGGTGCGGGCGGGCTGACCTGCTCGAACACAGACGCGGGTTCCGGGGCGGGCGTGGCCGGGACGAAGCGGGTGGCCGGGGCCTGGGTGCGGGTTTGGGCGCGGGCCTGGGCGTACAGGCCTTGTACTTTGGGGATGTTGGCTTCCAGCTTGCGGATGCGGTCGGCGCCGGTGGGGTGGGTGGAGAGAAAGCCGACGCCGCCGCTGCCATTGGCGCGCGCCATCTTGTTCCACAGGCTGACGCTGGCGCGCGGGTCGTAGGCGCCGCGCGCGGCCACTTCCAGGCCCACCAGGTCGGCCTCGGTCTCGTCGTCGCGGCTGTATTTGAGCGAGAGCAGCTGCGTGCCCAGATTGGCGCCGACCTGTCCCAGATCGCCCAGCCCCAGCACGGACGAGAGCACGGACAGGCCCAGGCCGGTGGCCTGGGTCTTGGCCAGGCGCTCACGCGCATGTTCGCGCAGGGCGTGGGCCATTTCGTGGCCCATGACGGTGGCAATTTCGTCGTCGCTGAGCTGAAGCTGGTCAAGAATGCCCGTGTAGAAGGCGATCTTGCCGCCGGGCATGCACCAGGCGTTGATCTGCTTGCTGCCGATCAGGTTGACCTCCCAGCGCCAGCCTTGCGCGCGCGCGTTCCAGGCCGTGCTGTGCGGAATGAGCCGGCTGGCGATGGTGCGCAGGCGCCGCAGTTGCGGATGGCTCTCGGGCGCCAGCGCCCGCTGGGCGCGGGCCTGGGCCAGCACTTGGGCGTATTGCTGCTGGCCGGCTTGCTCCAGCGCTTCAGCGGGCACCAGGCTGCGCATGCGGGAGGCGCGCCCCACGTCCACTTGCGCCAGCGCAGGCGTGGCGGCGGCGCTGGCGGCGGCCAGCAGAAAGGCGCGGCGCGGCTGCCATGGGCCGCGCGGCGGGGTTGCCTGGGCAGGGGCGGTGGCGGAAGCGGTTTTGGCGTCACAAAGCCAGCACATGGGCGTGAACTCGATAATGGTTGTAATGAAGCCCGCCACCATACCGCAGGCGCCGCTGTTTTGCAGGCGGCCTGAATCCGCTGTGTTTCCCCGCATACCTGTGGCTTGCCGCGGGCCGGAGCGTGTGGCATGACGCCGCCTATGCGCCCACCGGGCACGCCCCATGCAGTGCCTTCGCGCACGGCGGCCTGGCTGGCCGCGCTGAAGGTCTATGGCCAGCCCGAAAGCCTGCGCCTGCTGGCGCTGGGCTTTGCCGCCGGGTTGCCGCTGCTGCTGGTGCTGGGCACGCTGTCGTTTCGCTTGCGCGAAGCAGGCATTGACCGGGCGACCATTGGCTACTTGAGCTGGGTCGGGCTGGCCTATGGTTTCAAGTGGGTCTGGGCGCCGCTGGTGGACCGCCTGCCGCTGCCGGGGCTGACGCGCTGGCTGGGGCGGCGGCGCAGCTGGCTGCTGGCCTCGCAGCTGGCGGTGATGGCCGGGCTGGCGGGCATGGCGCTGGCCGATCCGCGCACATCGCTGGCGGCCATCACCGGGTGGGCGCTGCTGGTGGCCTTTGCCTCGGCCACGCAAGATATTGCGCTGGACGCCTACCGCATTGAATCGGCCCCGGCCGAGCAGCAACCGGCCCTGGCGGCCAGCTACCAGATGGGATACCGGCTGGCCATGATCTGGGCGGGCGCGGGCGTGCTGTGGCTGGCCGCGCGCGGTGAAGCCGCCGGGCTGGCGGGTTACCAGAACGGCGGCTGGCGGCTGGCGTATGGGGTGATGGCCGCGTCCATGCTGGTGGGGGTGTTCACGGCGCTGCGCGCGCCCGAGCCGCAGCGCACGCCTTTGCCGCCGGTGCGCAGCCTGGGCGCCTGGCTGCAGGATGCGGTGGTGGCGCCTTTCACCGATTTCTTTCGCCGCCATGGCTGGCACGCGGCCCTGATCCTGGCGCTGATTGCCATCTACCGCATCAGCGACGTGGTGATGGGCATCATGGCCAACCCGTTTTACGTGGACATGGGCTACACCAAGGACGAGGTGGCCGCCGTCACCAAGGTCTACGGCGTGGCGATGACGTTGGCCGGCGCCTTCGTCGGCGGCAGCCTGGCGCTGCGCTTTGGCGTGATGCGCATCCTGATGCTGGGCGCGGCGCTGTCGGCCTGCACCAACCTGCTGTTTGCCTGGCTGGCGGGCCATGGGCACAGCCTGCCGGCGCTGATTGCGGTGGTGTCGGCCGACAACCTGGCCTCGGGCCTGGCCTCGGCGGCCTTCGTGGGCTATCTCAGCAGCCTGACCAACGTCCGCTATTCGGCCACGCAGTACGCGCTGTTTTCCTCGCTCATGCTCATGCTGCCCAAGTTCATGGCCGGCTTCTCGGGCCGCTACGTGGACGCCTTTGGCTACGCCAGCTTCTTCACCAGCACCGCGCTGCTGGGCGTGCCCGTGCTGGCGCTGGTGTGGGCGGCCAGCCGCATCGGCCCGCGCCGCTGAGGCCGCCCAGGGCGGCGGGGCTTGCTATGCTCGCCCGCCTGGCGCGCGCAGGCGGAGGAGGCGGGCGGCGTGTGGTGACAGACGCCACATACCGGCCCTGGCCCCGTGGCGCGGCTTTGTCTGAGTTGATTGCATGGCGGCCATGAAGATTGTTTTTGCGGGCACCCCCGATTTCGCGCGCGAGGCGCTGGCGCGCCTGCACGCGGCGGGTTTTGTCGTGCCCTTGGTACTGACCCAGCCCGACCGCCCGGCCGGGCGCGGCATGAAGCCGCAGCCTTCGCCGGTCAAGCAGTTCGCGCTGGCGCATGGCCTGGCCGTGAGCCAGCCGCGCAGCCTGCGCCTGGACGGCAAATACCCCGAGGACGCCGCCGCCGCGCGCGATGCCCTGCACGCTGCGCAGGCCGACGTGATGGTGGTGGCCGCCTACGGCCTGATCCTGCCGCGCTGGGTGCTGGCGCTGCCGCGCCTGGGCTGCCTGAACATTCACGCCAGCCTGCTGCCGCGCTGGCGCGGGGCGGCGCCGATTCACCGCGCCATTGAGGCGGGCGACGCCGAAACAGGCGTGACCATCATGCAGATGGACGAAGGGCTGGACACGGGCGACATGCTGCTGGCCGAACGCCTGCCCATTGCCGCGCACGACACCACGGCCTCGCTGCACGACAAGCTGGCCGCGCTGGGCGGGCGCCTGATCGTGGAAGCGCTGGAGCTGGCCGCCTGCGGCGGCCTGCCGGCCACGCCGCAACCGGCCGAGGGCGTGACCTATGCGCACAAGATCGAAAAGCACGAAGCCGCCATCGACTGGGCGCGGCCGGCCGCGCAGATTGAGCGGCGCGTGCGCGCCTTCACGCCGTTTCCGGGCGCCAGCACACGGCTGGGCGATGAAGTCATCAAGATCTGGCGCTCTCAAATAAGTAGCGAACTGTGCCCGTTTGGTGTGCCGCCAGGGCAGATTTTGCAAGTGGACGCGGCCGGCGTGCACATCGCCTGCGGCGAAGGCGCGCTGTGCGCCACCGAGCTGCAACGCGCCGGCGGCAAGCGCCTGGCGGCGGGCGACTTCCTGCGCGGCTTTGCCTTGCAAGCGGGGCAGCGCCTTGGCTGAGCGGCCAACGGACGCGCCCGCCACGGCGGCGCCGGCGGATACCGGCCCCGCCCCGCTGGACGCCGGCCTGCAAGACGCGCCCCTGACCCGCACCCTGGTGCGCCCGCCGCCGCTGGCCGAGCGCATGGGCCAGTGGCTGGCCGGGCTGGTGGCGCGCATGGGCCACACGGTGCGCCACCCGCTGTTCTGGGTGGGCGCGCGCGAGACCTCGGGCATTGCCATCGGGCTGTCGGCCTGGGCATTCATGACCGGGGTGGCCATGGTCAAAAGCGGCATGTCGCTGACCGAGGCGGTGCTCATGTCGCTGCTGGTGTTTGCCGGCAGCGCGCAGCTGGCGGCCGTGCCGCTGATTGCCGCGGGCGCGCCGCTGTGGGTGATCTGGGCCACGGCCTTTTGCGTCAACCTGCGCTTCGTGGTGTTCAGCCTGCACCTGCGCGACTACCTCATGCACCTGCCGCTGGGCCGCCGCCTGCTGATCGGCTACGGCACGGGCGACTTGACTTACGTGCTGTTCACCAAGCGCTTTGCGCACCCCGCGCACACGGGCCGCCAGCGCCGCGCCCAGCAGGCCTACCTGTGGGGCGGCAACAGCGTCAACTGGGCCATGTGGCAGTCCCTGAGCCTGCTGGGCATTTTTGCCGGCCACGCCATGCCGCCGCGCTGGGGGCTGGAGTTCGCCGGCACGCTGGCGCTGCTGGGCGTGAGCTGCTCGCTGGCCAGCACGCGGCTGCGCGTGCTGGCGGCGGTGGTGGCGGGCGCGGCGGCGGTGGTGGCCTTCGAGCTGCCGTTTCGCCTCAACATCGTTGCGGCCATCGCGGTGGCGGTGGCTATTTGTCTCACGCTGGAGCGCGCCCGGCCCGGGCCGCACGCCACCCCATGACCCCTGACCAGACCGACGGCTGGACGCTGCTGGCCATTGCCGGGCTGACCGCCATCACCGTGCTCACCCGCTGCCTGTTCTTCATCTCGGCCCGGCCCCTGCCGCTGCCCGGCTGGGCGCGGCGCGGGCTGCAATACGCGCCCATCGCGGCGCTGGCGGCCGTGATCGCGCCCGAAATCCTGACGCAGCAAATGCTGCCCGCCGGCCTGAGCTGGCGCGACGCCCGCCTGTGGGCGGCGCTGGCCGGCGTGCTGTTTTACCTGCGCATGCGCGGCACCGGCTGGGCCGTGCCCGGCGTGATCGGCGCGGGCATGGCGGTGTACCTGCCGCTGCGGCTGGGGCTGGGGTGGTAGGGCGCGGCGGCGGGCAGACAGAAGGGCATGACGCCGGGGCCGCTTCCTACAATTTCGCGCATCCGCATTCATCCATTCCGCTTTCATCCATTCCAGGAGCCTGACCCATGCAAGTGCTGCGTTTTTCCGACCTGTGCGCCCAGGGCGCTGTTCAAGGCAAGCGCGTGTTCATCCGCGCCGACCTGAACGTGCCGCAGGACGACAGCGGCGCCATCACCGAGGACACGCGCATCCGCGCCAGCGTGCCCTGCATCCGCATGGCGTTGGAGGCGGGCGCGGCCGTCATGGTCACCAGCCACCTGGGCCGCCCGACGGAGGGCGCGCTCCAGCCCGCCGATTCGCTGGCCCCCGTGGCCCGGCGCCTGGGCGAGCTGCTGGGGCGCGAGGTGCCGTTGCTGGCCGGCTGGGTGGAAAACGGCGTGGCCGTGCCGCCCGGCCAGGTGGTGCTGCTGGAGAACTGCCGCGTCAACAAGGGCGAGAAGAAAAACGACGAGCAGCTGGCGCGCCGCATGGCCAGCCTGTGCGACATCTACGTGAACGACGCCTTCGGCACCGCGCACCGCGCCGAGGGCACGACCTACGGCATCGCCCAGTTCGCCCCCGTGGCCTGCGCCGGCCCGCTGCTGGCCGCCGAGATCGACGCCATCGGCCAGGCGCTGGCCAATCCGAAGCGCCCGCTGGTGGCCATCGTGGCGGGCAGCAAGGTCAGCACCAAGCTCACCATCTTGCAGTCGCTGGCCAAGAACGTGGACCAGCTCATCGTGGGCGGCGGCATTGCCAACACCTTCATGCTGGCCGCCGGCCTGCCCATCGGCAACAGCCTGGCCGAGCCGGACCTGGTGGATGAGGCCAAGGCCGTGATCGCCGCCATGAAGGCGCGCGGCGCCGAAGTGCCCATCCCCACCGACGTGGTGGTGGCCAAGGCTTTCAAGGCCGACGCCCCGGCCACGGTGAAACCGGCGCGCGAGGTGGCCGCCGACGACATGATCCTGGACATCGGCCCCGACACCGCACGCGCGCTGGCCGCGCAGCTTGAGGCCGCAGGCACCATTGTCTGGAACGGCCCGGTGGGCGTGTTCGAGATGGACGCCTTCGCCCACGGCACCGAAACCATTGCCCGCGCCATCGCCGCCTCGCCCGCCTTCAGCATTGCCGGCGGCGGCGACACGCTGGCGGCCATCGCCAAGTACGGCATCGAGAAAGACGTGGGCTACATCTCCACCGGCGGCGGCGCCTTCCTGGAAGTGCTGGAAGGCAAGACCTTGCCCGCGCTGGAAATCCTGCAAAAGCGCGCCACGGCGTGACAGGACGGCCGCAGCGATAAGTGCAAGGCCAGCCCAGCCGGTGGTTGGCCTTTTTCAGACGCCGCTTTGACATGAAAAGCGTTTCTGGGGCTGTAGATACGGCTTCGGTTGCTATGTTTTTTTGAGTTCTCTGGAGGGCGGAGGACTCTGCGTCTTTTTTCTAGCCGGGCTCCCGGCATTCAGCCCCGCTGCCACGTGCCCGGCCTTTGCATGGGCGCTGAAACCATGAGCCGGTCAAGCACGAATGGGAGCGGGGTTTATACATGGGAGCGGGGGCCATACCCTCCGCGTCTAGAGCCCGTTCAAAATCCCTGCGCGGCAGCCAATCAAGCGGATATGGGCGCTCTGCGGCGTTGCAAACGCTTTGCATCCCATCCCAAGCCGCTTGTTGTCCACGCCCGCCAAGATCTTGAACAAGTCTTACGCATTTGCCCATAGCGCGGGCTCCTGGTGGCAGGCCGGGGCGTGCGTGCAGGCTAGGCCGCCCGTTCCGCCTGAGAGGCCGGCCGGCGCCAGGCATCCATGAGGGTGGCCCAGCGGGCGCGCGCGGCTTTCAGGTGGCGCTCTTTCACATGGCCGTAGCCGCGGATCTGTTCGGGGATGCGCGCGATCTCCACCGCCTGCGCGTGGTTGTCGGCGTTCAGGCCGCGCAGCAGTTCCTCGATGCAGGCGCGGTATTCGCCGATCAGCGCGCGTTCGGCGCGGCGTTCCGCTGTTTTGCCGAAGAGGTCGAGCGCGCCGCCGCGCAGCCCTTTCAGGCGCGCCAGCCAGCCAAACAGGGTGAGCATGCGCGGGCCGTACTTTTTCTTCTGCAGCTCGCCGCGCGCATTGCGCTGGGCGAACAGGGGTGGGGCCATGTGGTAGTGCAGCTTGTAGTCGCCTTCGAACATGTCGTCGATGCGCCGCAGGAAGGCCGGGTCGGCGTGCAGGCGGGCCACTTCGTACTCGTCCTTGTAGGCCATGAGCTTGTACAGGTAGCGCGCCACGGCCTCGCTCAGCGCCATCTGGCCCAGCGCGCTTTCGGCCTGCCGCACCTGGTCGACGAAGGCGCGGTATTGGGCGGCGTAGCCGGCGTTCTGGTAGGCGGTGAGCAGCTCCACGCGGCGGGCGATGAGGCTGTCCAGCGTTTCGCGCGGCTTGAACTGGATGACTTGCGCGCCGCCCTGGCCGCTGAGCTGGGCCACGCGGGCGGCCACGGCCTCGGGGCGCACGGCGGCCTGGCGGCCCCATTCAAAGGCGGCCTGGTTGGCGGGCACGGCCACGCCGTTGAGTTCGATGGCGCGCATCAGCGTGGCGTGGCGCAGCGGGATCCAGCCCTTTTGCCAGGCGTAGCCCAGCAGCATGGGGTTGACGTAGAGGGTGTCGCCCATCAGCGCCTTGGCGGCGCCGTCGGCGTCGAACGCGCCCAGGCCCGCCGCGCCCACGGCGCGGGCCATCTGCTCGGCGCAGGCGCTGGCCGGGTTCTGCCAGTTGGCGTTGCGCACGAAGGCGGCGGTGGGGCTGCCGTGGCTGTTGAGCGCGACGTGGGTGCGGCCTTCGCGCACGCGCGCCAGGGTTTCGGGGTTGACGGCGACCACCGGGTCGCAGGCCAGCACCAGGTCGGCGGCGGCGGTGCCGACGCGGGTGGTGAGGATGTCGTCCTGCGTGGCGCCGATGAGCACGTGGCTCCAGGTGGCGCCGCCTTTTTGCGCCAGGCCGGCGGCGTCTTGCGTGACGATGCCTTTGCCTTCCAGGTGCGCGGCCACGCCCAGCAGCTGGCCGATGGTGATGACGCCGGTGCCGCCCACGCCGGCGACGACGATGCCCCAGGGCTGGCGCGACGCGAGCGCGGGCAGCGCCGGCTCGGGCAGCGCGCCCAGGTCGTGCGGCTGGCCGGCGCTGCCCTTGGTTTTCTTGCGCAACTGGCCGCCTTCCACGGTGACGAAGCTGGGGCAAAAGCCGCGCAGGCAGCTCAGGTCTTTGTTGCAGGTGCTCTGGTTGATGGCGCGCTTGCGGCCCAGCTCGGTTTCCAGCGGTTCCACGCTGATGCAGTTGCTTTGCACGCCGCAGTCGCCGCAGCCTTCGCACACGGCTTCGTTGATGAGCACGCGCACGGCCGGGTCCACGGCCTTGCCGCGCTTGCGGCGGCGGCGCTTTTCGGTGGCGCAGGTCTGGTCGTAAATGATGGCGGTGGTGCCGGGCGTGTCGCGCAGCGCGCGCTGCACTTCGTCGAGCCGGTCGCGGTGGTAGATGGCGGGGTTGCCGGCCACGGCCACGCCTTCGTACTTGGCCGGCTCGTCGGTCACGATGACCAGCTGCGCCACGCCCTCGGCTTGCAGGCTCTGGGCGATTTGCAGCACGCTGTGGCCCTCGGGGCGCTCGCCCACGGTCTGGCCGCCGGTCATGGCCACGGCGTCGTTGTAGAGGATCTTGTAGGTGATGTTCACGCCCGCGGCAATGCTCTGGCGGATGGCCAGCAGGCCGCTGTGGAAGTAGGTGCCGTCGCCCAGGTTGGCGAACAGGTGTTTCTCGTGGCTGAAGGGTTGCTGGCCGACCCAAGGCACGCCTTCGCCGCCCATTTGCGTGAAGCCGATGGTGGCGCGGTCCATCCACGTGGCCATGTAGTGGCAGCCGATGCCGCCCATGGCGCGCGAGCCTTCGGGCACCACGGTGCTGGTGTTGTGCGGGCAGCCGGAGCAGAACCAGGGCGTGCGTTCGGCCCCGCTGACGCCGCCCAGGCTGAGCTGCTGCATGGCGCGTTCCTTGGCTTCCAGCAGCGCCATCTGCGATTCGATGCGCGCGCGCATGTCGGCGCCGGCTTCGGCCAGGATGCCGGTGCGCTGCAGGCGCCGCACCAGGGCGCGGGCGATCAGCGCCGGGTTCAGGTCGGCGTTGGCGCGCAGCAGCGTGTTGGCCGTGGGGTTGGGCTGCGACCATTCGCCGCCCTCGTGACCGGCGTCGCCCTCGTCGTACTTGCCGACCACATTGGGGCGCACGTCGGGGCGCCAGTTGTACAGCTCTTCCTTGAGCTGGTATTCGATGACCTGGCGCTTTTCCTCCACCACCATGATCTCGCGCAGGCCGGTGGCGAAGGCGCGGGTGAGCTGCGCCTCCAGCGGCCAGACCACGCCTACCTTGTGCACGCGGATGCCGAGCTGGCGGCAGGCCGCCTCGTCCAGCCCCAGGTCTTGCAGCGCCTGGCGCAAGTCGTTGTAGGCCTTGCCGCTGGCCATGATGCCGTAGCGGTCGTTGGGGCCTTCGATCACGTTGTGGTTGAGCCGGTTGGCGCGGATGTAGGCCAGCGCGGCGTACCACTTGTAGTGCATCAGCCGCTCTTCCTGCGCCAGCGGCGCGTCGGGCCAGCGGATGTGCAGGCCGCCGGGCGGCATCTCGAAGTCGGGCGGCGTGACGATTTGCACGCGGTGGGCGTCCACCTCGGCGGTGGCGCTGGATTCGACGATTTCCTGGATCGTCTTCAGCCCCGACCACACGCCCGCGTAGCGGCTGAGCGCGAAGGCGTGCACGCCCAGGTCCAGAATCTCCTGCACGCTGGCCGGAAAGAATACCGGCGAGCCGCAGGCCTTGAAGATGTGGTCGCTCTGGTGCGCGGCGGTGCTGCTCTTGCTGATGTGGTCGTCGCCCGCCACCGCGATCACGCCGCCCCAGGGCGTGGTGCCGGCCATGTTGGCGTGCTTGAACACGTCGGAGCAGCGGTCCACGCCCGGCCCCTTGCCGTACCAGATGCCGAACACGCCGTCATAGCGCTGGCTGCCCGGCGGCGCGTAGCCCAGCATCTGCGTGCCCCACACGGCGGTGGCGCCCAGCTCCTCATTCACGCCGGGCTGGAAGACGATGTGCTGCTCCTTCAGGAACTTGGCGGCCTTCCACAGCGCCTGGTCATAGCCGCCCAGCGGCGAGCCGCGGTAGCCGCTGATGAACCCGGCGGTGTTCTTGCCCGCCAGCGCGTCGCGTGCGCGTTGCAGCATGGGCAGGCGCACCAGCGCCTGCACGCCGCTCATGAAGGCGCGGCCGGTGTCCAGGGTGTATTTGTCGTCGAGGCTGACGGATTCGATGGCCCGGCGCACGTGCTCGGGCAGGGGGGCATTCATGGGTTTTGTCTCCTTGGGGGCGGCCTTGTGGGCGCTGTTCATGCGCCCGCCCGCGTTGCTTGTGGCCGCGCTGGCGGGGTGGGGCCGTGGAGTTTACGTGCGGCGCCGGGCGGCTGGCGTCAGGGTTTGCGGCAGGTAGCGGGCGTGCTGGCGTGCCGCGTGTCATGGCATCTTCATGCCGCTTTCATGCGCTTGCCACAAGCGGCCGGCAGCATCGCAGGACGTTCACAACAAAACCTGTTCATTCATGTACACGATGACCAACGACTACGACGATGACGCCATCGTCAACCCCTCCGCCAACCCGCATTTCGACACCCTGCTGGCGGCCCGCCTGTCGCGCCGCCAGGCGCTGGGCGGCATGGGCGGCGCGGCCACGGGCGCACTGCTGGGCGCGCTGGCGCTGCCCGGCTGCGGCGGCAGCGATGGCGCCGCCGATGATGCCACCCCCGCGCCAGCGCCCGCCGCGCCGCGCCTGGGCTTCGCGCCCGTGGCCAAAACCCTGGCCGACCGGATCACGGCGCCCGAGGGCTACCAGGTCAGCATCCTGCACGCGCTGGGCGACCCCATGCACTGGGGCGACGCAAGCTGGCAGGACGACGGCAGCGAAACGCCCGAATCCTACGAACGCCGCATTGGCTGCGGGCACGACGGCATGTACTTCTTTGGCCTGTCCGATGATGGCCGCTTCGACGCCGGCCGCTCCGACCGCGGCCTGCTGTGCGTGAACCACGAATACGTGGTCGCCCCCTACGGCCTGCACCCCGCGGGCCGCACCGTCACCGACGGCAAGCGCCCGGCCGCGGAGGTGGACAAGGAAATCCTGGCCCACGGCGCCAGCGTGGTCGAGGTGCGCCGCAAGGCCGGTGGCGCCGACATGGAAATGGTGCGCGGCTCGCCCTACAACCGCCGCGTGACCTCGGCTACGCCCATGGACTTCGGCGGCCCGGCCGCAGGCCATGCCAAGCTGGTCAGCAAGCTCTCGCCCGACGGCCGGCGCGCCTTCGGCATGAACAACAACTGCGCCTGCGGCTACACCCCCTGGGGCACCTACCTGACCTGCGAGGAAAACTACCTCAACGTCATCGGCCGCGCCGCCGGCGACGACGCCCGGCGCAGCGCGGCGGAGATCGTGGCCCTCAAGCGCTACGGCCTGCCTGAAGGCCGCAAAAACCCCTACGGCTGGGACACGCCCGAGGGCGAGCCCTACCAGCGCTGGAACAGCCGCGTCAGCGCCGCCAGCGCGGCCGAGGACTACCGCCACATCTTCAACAGCTTTGGCTGGGTGGTGGAGATCGACCCCTTCCGCCCCGGCAGCACCCCGGTCAAGCGCAGCGCACTGGGCCGCTTCAACCACGAAGGGGCCTGGCCCGCGCCCGCCGTGGCGGGCCAGCCCATCGTCATCTACTCGGGCGACGACGCGCGCAACGAGTACGTGTTCAAGTACGTCTCCGACGCCCTCTGGGACCCGGCCGACGTGAACGGCGGCAGCGCCGCCGGCGCCAAGTACCTGGACCGCGGCACGCTGTACGTGGCCCGCTTCAACGACGACGGCACGGGCGAGTGGCTGGAACTGGCCCACGGCAAGGGCGGCCTGGACGCGAGCTGCCCGCTCTACCCCTTCGCCGACCAGGGCGACGTGCTTATGCACTGCCGCCTGGCCGCCGACTGGCGCGGCGCCACCAAGATGGACCGGCCCGAATGGGGCGGCGTGAATCCGCGCAACGGCGAGGTCTACATGACCATGACCAACAACGCCAAGCGCACGGCCGACACCCTGAACGCCGCCAACCCGCGCGTGGGCAACAAGAACGGCCACATCGTGCGCTGGCGCGAAATCGGCGGCCAGGCCGGCACCATGTTCCAGTGGGACGTGTACCTGTTCGGCGCGCGCGCCGACGGCAAGCAGAGCGAGAACCTCTCCGGCCTGACGGACGACAACGACTTCTCCAGCCCCGACGGCCTGTACTTCGACCAGCGCACCGCGCCCGGCGGCGCCGGCCTGCTGTGGATCCAGACCGACGACGGCGCCTACACCGACGTGACCAACTGCATGATGCTGGCCGCCCTGCCCGGCCAGGTGGGCGACGGCGCCGCCGTCACCACGCGCGAGGGCCAGGCCACGCGCAAGGGCGCGGATGCCACGGCCGACAGCGTGCGGCGTTTTCTTGTTGGGCCGGTCGATTGCGAGATCACCGGCGTCGTCGTCACGCCCGATGGCAAAACGCTGTTTGTCAACGTGCAACACCCCGGCGAGGACAAGGGCGATTTCACCACCAACACGTTCACCAGCCACTGGCCCGGCAACCAGGCGCCCGCCAGCGACAGCGCCCACCACGGCCACAAGCGCCCGCGCTCGGCTACGGTGGTGATCACGCGCCGCGATGGCGGGCCCATCGCGCTTTAAATCGCGCTGCCGATGGCGCTGTGAGCTCCGAGCCTTGCGTGGCGCAGGCCATCGCTGCCGCCGCGCGGGCATAAAAAACCCCGGCGTCCATGAGGATCGCCGGGGCAGTTCACAGCCGGGGGCCATGCGTGGCCTGCAAAGGGGGCGTGATGAACGCCCCCCTTGGTGATTACAGCAAGCCGGGCTGGCCTTGGGCCGGGTCGCTGTCGCGGGCGGCCAGGGCGTCGGCCACGGTCATGCCCAGGGCCTTGGCCACGCCTTCGCCATAGGCCGGGTCGCAGGCGTGGCAGTTGCGGATGTGGCGGTGCTTGATGAAGTCCAGCGCGTCGCCCATGGCGCGGGCGGTGTTGTCGAACAGGGCCTGCTTTTGCTCGGCGTTCATGAGGTTGAACAGCGCGCGCGGCTGGCTGAAGTAGTCGTTATCGTCCTCGCGGAAGTCCCAGTGGGCGGCGTCGCCGCTGATTTTCAGCGGCGGCTCCTTGTACTGGGCCTGGTCTTGCCATTGGCCAAAGCTGTTGGGCTCGTAGTGGATGCGGCCGCCGTAGTTGGCGTCCACGCGGCCCATGCCGTCGCGGTGGTTGCTGTGCACGGGGCAGCGCGCGGCGTTCACCGGGATCTGGTGGTGGTTCACGCCCAGGCGGTAGCGCTGTGCGTCGGCGTAGTTGAACAGGCGCGCTTGCAGCATGCGGTCAGGGCTGACGCTGATGCCGGGCACGACGTTGCTGGGCGCGAAGGCCGATTGCTCCACGTCGAGGAAGAAGTTTTCCGGGTTTTTGTTCAGCTCGAACTCGCCCACTTCGATCAGCGGGTAGTCGGCGTGCGGCCAGACTTTGGTCAGGTCGAAGGGGTGGTAGGGCACTTTCTCGGCGTCCAGCTCGGGCATGATTTGCACGTACATCGTCCACTTGGGGAAGTCGCCGCGCTCGATGGCTTCGAACAGGTCCTTCTGGTGGCTTTCGCGGTCCTTGCCGATCAGGGCTTCGGCCTCGGCGTCGGTCAGGTTCTTGATGCCCTGCTGGGTGCGGAAGTGGAACTTGACCCAGAAGCGCTCGTTTTGCGCGTTGATGAAGCTGTAGGTGTGGCTGCCAAAGCCGTGCATGTGGCGGTAGCTGGCGGGGATGCCGCGGTCGCTCATCACCACGGTGACTTGGTGGAAGGCTTCGGGCAGCAGCGTCCAGAAGTCCCAGTTGTTGGTGGCGCTGCGCATGTTGGTGCGCGGGTCGCGCTTGACGGCCTTGTTCAGGTCAGGGAACTTGCGCGGGTCGCGCATGAAGAACACGGGGGTGTTGTTGCCCACCATGTCCCAGTTGCCTTCCTCGGTGTAGAACTTCAGCGCGAAGCCGCGGATGTCGCGCTCGGCATCGGCCGCGCCCCTCTCGCCGGCCACGGTGGTGAAGCGGGCAAACATCTCGGTTTTCTTGCCCACTTCGCTGAAGATCTTGGCGCGGGTGTACTTGGTGATGTCCTTGGTGACGGTGAAGGTACCGAAGGCGCCCGAGCCCTTGGCGTGCATGCGGCGCTCGGGGATGACTTCGCGCACGAAGTTGGCGAGCTTTTCGTTCAGCCACAGGTCTTGTGCCAGCAGCGGGCCGCGCGGGCCGGCGGTGAGGCTGTTTTGGTTGTCCACCACGGGCGCGCCAAAGGCGGTGGTGAGGTGGGTGACGGGGCATTTGTTGGGAGGCGTGTTCATCGCGGCATCCTTTGCTCAGGGTTGTGGAAGTGGGTTGATTTTAGTAATGGACTATTGACATTGAAATTCAATAGTTTCTATTTCTCGAATAGCCTGGGTGCATGGGCCAGTGTCTCGCTTGCGGGCTTGTGGGCATGCAGGACAAAGCCGCTTGCCGCCCCTGCTGGCGGGCGCGGGGCAAGGGCAGAGGGCCAAAGGGAGGCAATACGCGCCCCGTGCCGGAGGGGCGAGGGGCCTTCAAGGCGGCGTGGCGCGCGGGGGCTGGATGGCTAGGTCGGCCGCGGCGCGGGGCGTGCCGATGGGGGCGCTGGCGCGGCCTTGCTGCACGGCGCGCAGATCCTGCTCGCTGGGGTACAGGCCGGCCAGCCAGTAGTCGAACACGCGGCGCACGATGGGCGCGGCAGCCGCGGCGCCGTAACCTGCGTTTTCCACAATGGCGGCCACGGCGATGCGTGGGTTCTCGGCTGGGGCAAAGGCAATGTAGAGCGAATGGTCGCGCTGGTGCTCGGCCAGCTTGGCGGCGTTGTAACGGCTTTTTTGGCCGATGGTGATGGCTTGCGCCGTCCCCGTTTTGCCTGCGGACAGATAGGGCGCTCCGGCGAATACCCCGCGTGATGTGCCTTGCTGCGTCACGCCCACCATGCCGCGTTGCACCAGCGCCACATGCGCCGGCTTGTAGCCCATGGGCTGGCCGGGGGGCTGGGGCACATCGTGCAGCTCGCCGGTCATCGGGTCTTGCCGGGCGCGCACCAGATGCGGCGGGTGCTTGACGCCGCCCGCCGCCAGGATGGCCGTGGCCTGCGCCAGTTGCAGCATGGTGAAACTGTTGTAGCCCTGCCCGATGCCTAGCGAAATGGTTTCGCCTGGCAGCCATTTCTGCTGGTGGGCGCGCTTGTAGGTGCGGCGCTTCCAGTCGGTGGAGGGCAGGATGCCGCGCGCCTCGCCCGGCAGGTCGATGCCGGTGAGCTGGCCAAAGCCCAGCGGCGCCATGAAGTCGTGAATGGCGTTGACGCCCATGTCGTGCGCGAGCTGGTAGTAATAGACGTTGCTCGACTTGATGATGCTGCGCTCCAGGTTCACCGGCCCCAGCGCGTGGCCGGAGCGGAAGGTGTGCCCGGCCAGCGTCCAGGAGCCGCCGTCCATGGTGATGCTGCCCGGCAGGCGCTTGCCGCTTTCCAGCCCGGCCAGGCCCATGAAGGGCTTGTAGGTGGAGCCGGGCGGGTAGGTGCCGCGCAGCGCGCGGTTGAGCAGCGGGCGGTCGATGGATTCGTTCAGCTCGGCCCAGCTTTCGTGGTCAATGCCTTCGACGAACAGGTTGGGGTCGTACGTGGGCTTGCTGACAAAGGCCAGGATCTCGCCCGTGTGCGGTTCGATGGCCACCAGCGCGCCGCGCCGCTGGCCGTACAGCTCTTCCACCAGCTTTTGCAGGTTGATGTCGATGGTCAGGCGTACCGAGGCGCCGGGCGTGGCCGGGCGGCTGGCCAGGCGGCGCACGGCATGGCCGCCGGCGGAGGTTTCCATCTGCTCCACGCCGGTGGCGCCGTGCAGCACGTCCTCATAGCTGGCTTCGATGCCGAGCTTGCCGATGTAATCGGTGCCGCGGTAGTTGGCCACCATCTCGGGGCCGGCCTCCTCGATGCGGTCCTTGTCGGCCTGGTTGATGCGGCCGATGTAGCCCACCACGTGCCCGGCCGTCTCGCCCAGCGGGTAGGTGCGAAACAGCCGCGCCTTGATTTCCACCCCCGGAAAGCGGTAACGCTGCGCGGCAAAGCGCGCCACTTCCTCGTCGCTCAGGCGCGTGCGGATGGGCAGCGACTCGAAGCTGCGCGTGTCTTGCCGCAGGCGCTCGAAGCGGCGGCGGTCGCGCATGCTGACGGGCACCACCTCGTCAATGGCGTCGATCACGTCGGCCAGCTTGCCCTCCACGCGCGAGGGCGTGATCTCCAGCGTGTACGCCTTGTAGCTGGTGGCCAGCACCACGCCATTGCGGTCGAAAATCTCGCCCCGCCCCGGCACGATGGGCACCACGGCCGTGCGGTTGGTTTCGGCGCGCTCGGCCAGCTCGGCATGGCGCTGCACTTGCAGCACGTACAGCCGCCAGGCCAGCAGGCCAAACGCCAGCACGATGACCAGCGCCACCACGCCCACGCGCAGGCGAAAGCGCGCGGTGTCGGCTTCGGCATTGCGGATCTCGGTCATGCGGCAGGCAGGGGCAGGCAGGAGAATGTTTGCTATATTTTATGTAGCTGCTTAGGCCGTAAACAGGGCGCTAGAGGCCAGAAATGCCCGCATGGTTCCCGCCGCGCATGGATTTTGAACGGGTTCTCACAGCGGGCGGTTGGCATCGGGGTTGGGGGCGCGGCGCTGGGGCGCCAGCAGCAGCGCGCTCACCAGCGGCCACAGCAGCGCCTCCAGCAGGGGCGCCAGCAGCACGGGCCAGCCGGGAAACAAGCCGCCGCCCAGCAGGCGCAGCACCAGGGTAATGGCGTGCGCGGCCGCGAACAGCGGCAGGGTTTGCGCCGCCTGCACCAGCACCGGAAACCACAGAATGCGCCGGTGCAGCGCAATGGCAAAGTAGCTCAGCACCGCATACGCCAGCGCGTGCTGGCCCAGCAGGGCGGACTGGTGCACGTCCAGGCACAGCCCGAACACGAAGGCGGCGCCCAGGCCTACGCGGCGCGGCTGGTGCACGCTCCAGAACACCAGCACCACGGCGAAGAAGTCCGGCATCCACGCCACGCGGCCCAGCGGCAGCAGGTTGAGCATGAAGGCGGCCAGCAAACTGCCCCAGATGAAGGCAGGGCTGGCAGGCAAAAGCAGCTGCTGGCCAGGGCGCATGATCATGGCGTGGCTCCTGAAGAGGCAGCGCCCGCGCGGGCCGGGCGCTGCTGGCTGGCGTGGGGCGCGCTGGCCCCCGCCCGCGGCCGGGCCGCGCGCGCCGGGGCGGCTGGCGCGGCGGCGGAAGCGCGGCGCCGTGCGGCAGTGGCGGCTGGCATCGCGGCTGGTGCGCTGGGCAGGGCCGCCGAAGTCGCAGAAGCAGCGGAAGCCGCAGCCAGAGGGGCGGAAGCAGGCCCGTGGGGCCGCGTCAGGCCCGGGCCTTCTGGCCGGGCTGGGCGCTGCGCTTCGCCCACAGGCTGCAGCACCATCACATGCGTCACCCCGTGCAGCGCGGCCAGGGGCGCGCACAGAATGCGGGCAAAGCTCGAATCACTGCGCCGGTCCACCCGTTGCACGCGCGCCACCGGCAGGCCGGGGGGGTAGATGCCATCCACCCCGCTGGTGACGAGCAAATCGCCTTCGCGCACATCTTCGGCCACGGACATGTAGCGCAGCTCCATCAGCCCGCCCAGCGGCGAGGGGTCGCCATAGGCCACGCTGCGCGTGCCCGTGCGCATGTTCATGACAGGGATGACTTGGTCGCGGTCAATCAGCAGCGTCATCTCGCTGACAAAGGGATACACGCGGGTGACTTGACCCATGACGCCCGACTCGTCCAGCACCGGCGAGCCGGGCTGGATGCCTTGCATCTGCCCCTTGTCGATGACCACGCGGCGCGTGTAGGGGTCGGTGGCGTCATACAGCACTTGCGCTGCGGTGGCGGGCACGTCCAGGCGCGGGCGCAAGTCCAGCAGGGCGCGCAGGCGCGCGTTTTCCAGCAGCAGCTGCTCCACCTGCCCGGCGCGCTGCGACTGCACGGCCAGCTTCACGCGCGCCGCCTCTTCGGTCTTGCGGGCGGTTTTCAGCTCGGTCAGATAGCCCAGCCCGTTTTGCGCCCACTGCACGGGCTGCAAGGCCAGCCATTGCGCCGGGTACAACACCGTGGCAATGGCCGCGCGCAGCGGCTGCATGAGCCGAAAGCGCGCGTCCGCCACCATCAGAAAAAGCGCCAGCGCGCCATAAACCAGCAAGCGCGACAGCGCCGACGGCCCTTGCTTGAAAAAGGGCGGCGGCGTGCGGTCCAGGGTGTCCATGGGCATCGCGGGTGGGCGCGGGGAAAACGCGGGTTACTACCAAAAGAAGAGCATTATCCCTTGAACCGGAACGCGCCCCTTTACTGCTTTTGGTGCAGCCCACACCCATGGAGTCCGCTTTGCCTCTGGCGTTGGCAAAAAAGCCGCATGCCCTCTTCAATGGTCGCGAAGCAGACCATGCCAGAACGCCATGGCTTGGGCTGGCCATCAGCGTTGACCCTTGGAGGAAAGGCGACCAAAGGCCAGCGCCGGGGAGTCACTCGTGGGTGAAGATGCTGCCCAGCCGGTCCATGCGCTCCAGCGCCAGGCCGCAGCCGCGCACCACGCAGGTCAGCGGCTCCTCGGCCACCAGCACGGGCAGGCCGGTTTCTTCGGCCAGCAGGCGGTCCAGGTCGCGCAGCAGCGCGCCGCCGCCGGTCAGCATCATGCCGCGGTCGGCAATGTCGGCGCCCAGCTCGGGCGGGGTTTCTTCCAGCGCCTTCTTCACCTCGGAGACGATGTTGTTCAGCGGCTCGGTCAGCGCTTCCAGCACCTCGTTGCTGCTGATGGTGAAGCTGCGCGGCACGCCTTCGGAGAGGTTGCGGCCCTTGACCTCCATCTCCTTGACCTCGCTGCCGGGGAAGGCGCTGCCGATTTCCTTCTTGATCAGCTCGGCCGTGGGGTCGCCGATCAGCATGCCGTAGTTGCGGCGGATGTAGTTGACGATGGATTCGTCGAACTTGTCGCCGCCCACGCGCGCGCTGCCCTTGTAGACCATGCCGCCCAGGCTGATCACGCCCACCTCGGTCGTGCCGCCGCCAATGTCCACCACCATGGAGCCGCTGGCCTCGCTCACCGGCAGGCCGGCGCCAATGGCAGCGGCCATGGGCTCTTCGATCAGGTACACGTCGCTGGCGCCCGCGCCCAGCGCCGATTCGCGGATGGCGCGGCGCTCCACCTGGGTGGAGCCGCAGGGCACGCAGATGATGATGCGCGGATTGCGGAAGAACCCGCGCGCATGCACCATCTTGATGAACTGCTTGAGCATCTGCTCGGTGACCGTGAAATCTGCGATCACGCCGTCCTTCATGGGACGGATGGCCTCGATGTTGCCCGGCACCTTGCCCAGCATGGCCTTGGCCTCGTGGCCCACGGCCTGGATGGTCTTCTTGCCTTGGGGACCGCCCTCGTGGCGAATGGCCACCACCGACGGCTCATCCAGCACGATGCCCTTGCCGCGCGCCACGATCAGGGTGTTGGCCGTGCCCAGGTCAATCGCCAGGTCGGTGGAGAAATACCGGCGGAAAGCTCCAAACATGAAAATCGTCCTCTCGGGCCGGCGCGTGCGCACCGCCAGCGTCAGCGCCGGTTGATTTGAATCGGTGTGAATGCCGCGTTTTCCAGCGGCTTTAGAAGCAAATACGCGCCTTTGCGGGCGCGTTGCATGAAGCGCGGATAATACCGCATCGCCCCTGCATCCTGCCCGGCCCGCCCGCCGGGCAGGCGGCTTTTCACACCTGCTTACAAGCACCCTTTCATGTCCCTGACCCCCCAAGACATTGGCCGCATCGCCCAGCTGGCGCGGCTTGATCTGTCAGCCGAAGAGGGTGAGCGAATGCTCACTCAACTGAATGGCTTTTTCGACATCGTGGAAGCCATGCGCGCGGTGGACACCACCGGCGTCGAGCCGCTGGCCCACCCCCTGGCTGCCGTGCAGGACGTGCAGCTGCGCCTGCGCCCCGACGTGGCCAGCGAGCCCGACCAGCGCAACGCCAACCAGCGCAGTGCCCCCGCCGTGGAAGACGGCCTCTTTCTCGTGCCCAAGGTGATCGAATGAGCGCGCTGCATGAACTGACGGTGGCCCAGCTGGCCGCCCAGCTGCAGGCGCGCGCGGTTTCCGCCGAGGAACTGGCGCGCCACTTTCTGGCCCGCAGCCAGCAGCACGCCGGCCTGGGCGCCTACCTGGCGCAAGACGAGGTTGAAACCCTGGCGCAAGCCCGCGCCGCCGACGCCCGCCTGGCCGCCGGCAACGCCCCGCCGCTGACCGGCGTGCCCGTGGCGCACAAGGACGTTTTCGTCACCACCGGCTTTCCCACCACGGCCGGCAGCCGCATGCTGGCCGGCTATCGCTCGCCTTTCGAGAGCACCGTCACCGCCAGGCTGGCCGAGGCGGGCATGGTCTGCTTGGGCAAGCTCAACATGGACGAGTTCGCCATGGGCAGCGCCAACGAGAACTCGGCCTTCCATCCAGTAAAAAATCCTTGGGACACCGCGCGCGTGCCCGGCGGCTCCTCCGGCGGCAGCGCCGCCGCCGTGGCCGCGCGCCTGGCGCCGGCGGCCACCGGCACCGACACCGGCGGCTCCATCCGCCAGCCCGCCAGCTTCTGCGGCCTCACCGGCATCAAGCCCACCTACGGCCGCGCCAGCCGCTACGGCATGATCGCCTACGCCTCCAGCCTGGACCAGGCCGGCCCCATGGCCCGCACGGCCGAGGACTGCGCGCTGCTGCTCTCCGCCCTGTGCGGTCCCGACCCGGACCGCGACGCCACCTCGCTCGACGTGCCCGCCGAAGACTTCAGCCGCGCGCTGGGCGACGGCATCGACGGCCTGCGCATCGGCATCCCCGCCGAATTCTTTGGCGACGGCCTCGCGCCCGACGTGCGCGCCGCCGTCGAGGCCGCCCTGTCCGAGCTGGAAAAGCTGGGCGCCCGGCGGGTGCCCATCAGCCTGCCGCGCACCGAGCTGGCCATCCCCGTTTACTACATCATTGCCCCGGCCGAAGCCAGCAGCAACCTCAGCCGCTACGACGGCGTGAAGTTCGGCCACCGCGCGCAGGACTACACCGACCTGGAAAGCATGTACAAGCGCACCCGCGCCGAAGGCTTTGGCGCGGAAGTCAAGCGCCGCATCATGACCGGCGCCTACGTGCTCTCGCACGGCTACTACGACGCCTACTACCTGCAGGCGCAAAAAATCCGCCGCATGATCGCGGATGACTTCCAGCGCGCCTTCCAGCAGTGCGACGTGATCGCCGGCCCCGTCGCCCCCACTGTGGCCTGGGCCTTGGGCGACCACGCCAAAGACCCGCTGGCCGACT
This sequence comes from Comamonadaceae bacterium OH2545_COT-014, assembly GCA_003859965.1. Classification (GTDB taxonomy): domain Bacteria; phylum Pseudomonadota; class Gammaproteobacteria; order Burkholderiales; family Burkholderiaceae_C; genus Ottowia. The sequence continues at coordinate 39,967 of RQYR01000024.1, forward strand.
ACCTGGCCGACATCTACACCCTGCCCGCCAGCCTGGCCGGCCTGCCGGCCATGAGCGCCCCGGCCGGCTTCGGCGCGCACGGCATGCCCGTGGGCCTGCAACTGATTGGCAACTACCTGCAAGAAGCCCGCCTGCTGAACGTGGCCCACCGCCTGCAACAAGCGACCGACTGGCACCTGCGCGCCCCGGAGGGCTTTTGAACATGAGCGCCAAACTGATCCAGGGCTACGAAGTCGTCATCGGCTTTGAAACGCACGCCCAACTCAACACGCAAAGCAAGATCTTCAGCCGCGCGCCCACCGCCTTCGGCGCCGCGCCCAACACCCAGGCCTGCGCGGTGGACCTGGCCCTGCCCGGCACCCTGCCCGTGATGAACCGCGAGGCCGTGGCCTGTGCTATCAAATTAGGACTGGCACTCGGCTCCCACATTGCCCCTCGCAGCATTTTTGCGCGCAAGAACTACTTCTACCCCGACCTGCCCAAGGGCTACCAGATCAGCCAGTTTGAAATCCCCGTGGTGCAAGGCGGCGAAGTGAGCTTCTTCGTCGATGGCGAGAAAAAAACCGTGCGCCTGGTGCGCGCCCACCTGGAAGAAGACGCAGGCAAATCGCTGCACGAGGACTACCACGGCCAGTCGGGCATCGACCTCAACCGCGCCGGCACGCCGCTGCTAGAAATCGTGACCGAGCCCGACATCCGCTCCACCGAAGAAGCCGTGGCCTACGCCAAGGAGCTGCACAAGATCGTCACCTGGATCGGCATTTGCGACGGCAACATGCAGGAAGGCTCTTTCCGCTGCGACGCCAACGTGAGCGTGCGCAAGCCCGGCCAGCCGCTGGGCACGCGGCGCGAAATCAAGAACCTGAACAGCTTCCGCTTCATGCAGCAGGCGATTGATTACGAAATCCGCTGGCAGATCGAGCAGCTGGAAGACGGCCACGCCATCAGCCAAGCCACCGTGCTGTTCGACCCTGACACCGGCGAAACCCGCGCCATGCGCACCAAGGAAGACAGCGCCGATTACCGCTACTTCCCCGATCCCGACCTGCCGCCGTTGGTGATTTCCGAGCAGTGGATTGCCGACACGCGCGCGCAAATGCCCGAACTGCCACGCCAGATGGCCGAGCGCTTCGTAGCCGACTATGGCTTGCCCGAATACGACGCCACCACGCTCACGCAAACCCCTGCGATGGCGGCTTACTTTGAAGAAGCGGCCAAGGCCAGCGGCCAGCCCAAGCTCGCCAGCAACTGGGTGATGGGCGAAATCAGCAAGCGGCTGAACGCCGAAGAAATCGGCATCGAAGCGGCCAAGGTCAGCGCCGCGCAACTGGCGCGGCTCATCGGCCGTATTCAGGACGGCACCATCAGCAACGCCGCCGCGCGCCAGGTGTTTGACGCCCTGTGGAACGGCGAGGCCAGCGAGGTGGACGCCGTGATCGAGGCCAAAGGCCTGAAACAGATGAATGACGCCGGCGCGCTGGAAAAAATCATCGACGAGGTGATCGCCGCCAACCCCGCCAACGTGGAGCAATACAAGGCGGGCAAAGACAAAGCCTTCAACGCCCTGGTCGGCCAGGTGATGAAGGCCAGCAAAGGCAAGGCCAACCCGCAGCAGGTGAACGAGCTGCTGAAAAACAAGCTGGCGGGCTAACCAGGCCGGCCCCGGAGCGGCGCGCGGGGCGCGCGCCGCAGGGGCGCAGCGAGGGCACGGAGGAGGGCGGGCACAAAAGCCGCCCGCCGTCAAAAGGCGCTTGCCGGGCCAGTTCTGTTCAGGTCACACGCTCAACGCCTTCAGTGCGTTGAGCGTGCCCAGTTCACCGTGTTCAGCGTGTGGCGCGGGCGTTGCCCCAAAGCTCACGCAGCTGCGCCAATTCCTGATCAAAACGCTGGTTGATCTTGTCCCGTTCGGCCTGCTGGCCGGCGATGGCGCGTTTTTGCACTTCAGCGCTCTGCGCGTTTTCTTCCAGGCGCCGGCGCAGCTTGGCTGGGGCGCGCGACGGCTCGCGGCGGTAAAACTCCATTTCCGCGTCCAGCTTTTGGCGTTCGGCCATCAGCTCGGCCAGGCGGCGCTCGGCGGTATCGACCACGGCGCGCGTCTGGGCCAGCGCTTCACGGCGCGCCAAGTCATGCGCGGCCTGGTCGGGGTAGCGGCTGAGCAGCGCTTGGTTGCGCCGGATGGCATCGCGCGTGCGCTGGCGCTCCAGTGCGGCTTCCCGTTCGCGCTGCTCGCGCTGCTCGCGCTCTGCGGCCGTCAGCGTGGGGCCGATCACCCGCTTGGTGGAGCCGCTGCGGTGCAGCTCACGCTGCTCGCGGTCCATGCAGGCCATGATGGGGCGGTCGGAAGTGATGCGGCGGCCCGTGGCGTCCACGCAGGTGTAGATGCCGCCTACGGGCTCATGCTTTTGCGCGTGCGCGACCCCTGCGCCTGCCGTGCTTGCCAGCGCCAGCGCCGCCATGGCCCAGTGCGCGGCCGTGGCCAGCCAGCGCCCGCGCGAACAGGGCAGTGGTCGCAGGCCACGGACGGGCGTGAGGGGGCACGGGGAGGCGGTTGTCATCTTTCGTCAGCCAACACCGTAACGCGCCCGGTAGGCGGCCACGGCGTCGAAGTACGGCAAAAATTTGTCGGAAGACCCCAAATGCTGCAATAACTGGGCCAGGCTGGCGATGGCGCAGACTTGCAGGCCCAGCGTGTCACGCACGTACTGCACGGCGCTCCAGGGCACGTCCTGGCCGTTTTCGGTGGCTTTTTCCTGCCGGTCCAGCGCAATGGCCACGGCGTGCGGCGTGGCGCCGGCGGCGCGGATGAGGGCGATGGACTCGCGCACCGCCGTGCCGGCAGAGATCACGTCGTCGACGATAAGCACACGCCCGCGCAGCGGCGCGCCCACCAGCGTGCCGCCCTCGCCGTGGTCCTTGGCCTCCTTGCGGTTGTAGGCAAAGGGCTTGTTGTGGCCCAGTGCGGCCAGCTCCACTGCCACCGCCGCGCCCAGCGGAATGCCCTTGTAGGCGGGGCCGAAGATCAGGTCGAACTCGATGCCGCTGGCCAGAATGGCGCGTGCATAAAATTGCGCCAGCCGCCGAAGCTTGGCCCCGTCGTCAAACAGCCCGGCGTTGAAGAAGTACGGCGACAGGCGCCCCGCCTTCGTCTTGAATTCGCCAAAGCGCAGCACGCCCGATTCGATGGCGAACTGCACAAAATCCCGCGCCAGCGCGTCGCCCTGATGCGCGCCTCGGCCCCCGGCTGGGTCGGTGTGTGCGGGTGCATGCATGGAGTGGATGTCCTTTGTTCAAGCTGACCAGCCTCAACCTCAACGGCATTCGTTCGGCCACGGCCAAGGGGGCCGAAGCATGGCTGGAAAAAAACCGTCCGGATTGTATTTGCGTGCAGGAGATCAAGGCCCAGGCGCCCGACCTGGCCGGCCGTTTTGAAACGCTGGCGGGCCTGCGCGGGCACTTTCACCTGGCCAGCGTGAAAAAGGGCTATTCGGGCGTAGGCGTGTACACGCGCCACGAGCCCAGCGAGGTGATCGCCGGCTACGGCGTGGGCGAGTTCGATGCCGAGGGCCGCTACCTGGAGCTGCGCTTCGACACGCCGCGGCGCAAGCTCTCCGTCATCAGCGCCTACTTTCCCAGCGGCTCCTCCGGCCCCGAGCGGCAGGCCGCCAAGTTCCGCTTTCTCGACGGCTTCTACCCCGTGCTGGCGCGCCTGAAGGCCGGGCGCGAGTTCATCCTGTGCGGCGACCTGAACATCGCGCACAAGGAAATCGACCTGAAGAACTGGAAAAGCAACCAGAAAAACAGCGGCTTCCTGCCCGAAGAGCGCGCCTGGATGACGCGCGTGATCGACGACATGGGCCTGGTGGATGTGTACCGCCGCCTGCGCCCCGACACCACGGGCGAGGCCTACACCTGGTGGAGCAACCGCGGCCAGGCCTATGCCAAGAACGTGGGTTGGCGGCTCGACTACCACCTGGCCACCCCGGCCACTGGGCAACTGGCGCGCACCGAGGCCATCTACAAGGACGAAAAGTTCTCCGACCACGCGCCCCTGACCATCGAGTACGACTTCGCGCTGTAAGAACAGAACCTGTCCTCAACCACTGGCCTGCTCAAACACCTCTTGCACGGGCCGGCGCAGCGAAAAAGGCAGCGGCCGCGCGTAGCCGATGCGCAGCAGCAGCTGCGGCAGGCCGGGGCCGGCGAAGGGCTCGGCCCGCAGGCGCTGGCGCAGCGGCGCCACTTCGCAGGGCTGGTTGCAAAAGGCGTGGGCCACGCCTGCCTGGGTAAGCATCAGCAGCAAGCGTTGCAACGCGCGCCCCACGTCCACCCAGGCCCCCGGTGTGTCGTGCAGGCTGCCCAGCAGCACCAGGTGCGATGACGAATCGAGCTTGCGGCGCTCCCCCCGGTTCTGGGTGGACGGGTTCAGCGCCCGGCGCACGATGGGCCGGGCCAGCCAGGCGGGCAGGCTGGGCGCGCCCAGCGCGGCATGGCTGATGCCGTCCCGGCGCTGCTCGGCCTGCTGGCGGTTGAAGCGGATCCATGACAGCAACTCGCGCTTGAACGCCGCGTCACGCATCTGGCAGGTGTTGCCTTCCAGGATGTACTGGGCCAGCCGCTCGAATTCGGCGCTGCCGCGCGGCCAGGCCTGCACGGGCAGCGCGGGCGACGCGCAGGCCGCCAGCAGCGGCGTCAGCGTGGCAGTGGGCACGCGCCGCCCGTCATACATGGCCCGGTTGGTCTGGCTGCGCGCCAGCACGTCGAACAGTGGCGGCGGCGCCAGCGTGGCATTCGCCGTCAGATCCACCCGGATGCGGCTTGGCCCTGCATCGCTTTCCTGCACCTGCACTTGCGTGCGCCAGTGCCGGGCTGCCGCGGCCAGGCACAGGTTCTCCACCGCGCAACCCAGGCTGATGAACAGCTCGCGGTCGTCGCCATCCACCACCGGCAGGCGCCGCCGCAGATCCGGGGTGATGGTGATATGGTCCGCGCCCAGGTGGAACAGCCAGGGCTGCGTGTTGTGGCCCGAAGGCGCACGGATGGCGTGTTCGACCATGAACAAGCCGTCAGGGTAGGGAATCGGCATGCTTTATCCCTTCTCAAAAAAGAAGCCATCAAGAAAGCCCCCCGCCGTCCACGCTAACCTACGGCCCTGCGCTGGCCTCCTCCTCGAAGAATACGCCCCGATGACTGCCCCCCGCTACCACACCCTGCCCGTCACGCCCTTTGCGCAAAACTGCTCCATCGTCTGGTGCCCCGTCACGCGCGAGGCGGCGGTGATCGACCCCGGCGGCGACCTGCCGCGTATCGAGGCCGCCGCGCGCGAGCTGGGCGTGACGCTCACGCAAATCTGGCTCACCCACGCCCATATCGACCACGCCGGCGGCACGGCCGAGCTGGCCGAGCGCCTGGGCCTGCCCATCATCGGCCCGCACCCTGGCGATGCCTTCTGGATCGACGGCCTGCCCGAGCAAAGCCGCATGTTCGGTTTTCCGCCCGCTGGCCACTTTACCCCCACGCGCTGGCTGCACGACGGCGACACCGTGCAGGTGGGCCAGTGCACGCTGCACGTGCGCCACTGCCCCGGCCACACGCCTGGCCACGTGGTCTTTCACTCACCCGAAGCGCAGCGCGCCTTCGTTGGCGACGTGCTGTTCGCCGGCAGCATCGGCCGCACCGACTTTCCCCAGGGCAACCACCAGCAGCTCATTGACAGCATCACCCAGCGCCTGTGGCCCATGGGCGACGACACGGTGTTCATCCCCGGCCACGGCCCGGAAAGCAGTTTCGGCGAGGAACGGCGGCACAACCCCTTCGTGCGCGGTACATGAGGGGAGGGGCCGCTCCGTGCCCCGCCGTACCGGGATTTTGAACAGGTTCTCAGGCGATTTGCCGGTAGGCCCACTCGATCCACGGCAGAAGCGCCGCCACGTCATCCGGCGCCACCGTGGCGCCGCACCAGATGCGCAGGCCCGCCGGTGCGTCCTTGTAGGCGCCGATGTCGTAGGCCACGCCCTCGGCCTCCAGCAACTGCACCAGCGCCTTGGTTTTTTCGGGCGGCACGTCCAGCGTCAGGCACACGCTGGTGCACGAGCGTGTGGCGGGGTCTTGCGCCAGAAAGTCGATCCAGCCGTGCGCGGCCACGAAGCCGGCCACGTGCTTCAGGCTGGCTTCGCTGCGCGCGATCAGCGCGGGCACGCCGCCCTGGCGCTCGGCCCAGGCCAGCGCGTCCAGGCAGTCGGCCACGCACAGCATGCTGGGGGTGTTGATCGTCTCGCCGCGGAAAATGCCGTCGATCAATTGCTGGCCGCCCTGGCCGTCCGGGCTGGTCAGGCGGAATATCTTGGGCAGCGGCCAGGGCGGTGTGTAGCTTTGCAGCCGCTCAACCGCGCGCGGGCTGAGGACGAGCACGCCGTGCGCGCCCTCGCCGCCCAGCGCCTTTTGCCAGGAGAAGGTGGTCACGTCCAGCTTGTGCCAGGGCAGGGCCATGCTGAAGGCGGCGCTGGTGGCGTCGCAAAACGTCAGGCCCGCGCGCGCGTCGGCGATCCAGTCGCCGTGCGGCACGCGCACGCCGCTGGTGGTTCCGTTCCAGGTGAATACCACGTCGCGGTCGCTGTCCACTTGCGTCAGATCGGGCAGGGCGCCGTAGGGGGCCTTGAACACGCGCACGTCGGGCAGCTTGAGCTGCTGCGTGATGTCCTTCACCCAGGTCAGGCCAAAGGTTTCCCAGCCCAGCGCGTCCACGCCGCGCGCGCCCAGCATGCTCCACATCGCCATCTCGATGGCGCCGGTGTCCGATGCGGGCACGATGCCCACGCGGTAATCGGCCGGCAGGCCCAGCAGGCGGTGCATGTCGCGGCAGGCCTGGCCCAGCATCTGCTTGCCCAGCGCCGAGCGGTGCGAACGCCCCAGCGTGCGCAAGTCCAGCTGCGCCACGTCATAACCGGGGCGCTTGGCGCAGGGGCCGGAGGAAAAATGGGGATTGCGGGGTTTGAGGGCGGGGCGCTGCATGGCGGGAAAAGAAAGAGGAAGGCCGGGGAAAGACGGGCATTCTAGGGAGGCCGGCGCGCATCGCCATGGGCATGTGGCTGCCGTGCCCTCACCCCAACCCTCTCTGTATGGACCGGAGACATAGGTAACAGGAGTACGAAGACATAGGTGACACTTTTCCCGTCGAATTGACG
>RQYR01000025.1 GCA_003859965.1 Comamonadaceae bacterium OH2545_COT-014
TCCAAGGCACAGGCTTACTCCGTCAATTCGACGGGAAAAGTGTCACCTATGTCTTCGTACTCCTGTTACCTATGTCTCCGGTCCATACAGCGGGAGAGGGTTGGGGTGAGGGTTGGCGGCTGATGAGGCCACCCGGTGCATCACGCTGCCTGCGGGGCGCGCCGTGCCCGCACGCGGTCATGCTGGAATGAAAAAACCGCTCACGGCAGGCTTGATCAGCCTATGCCGCTATGGTTTTTGTGTTTTTCGGGGGGCAGAGGCTCAGGTCACGGTGGCTTCGTCGCTGCGCGACTGGCCGCGGTTGTCTTTCCAGGTGATGCGGATGGTGTCGCCGGCCTGGCCGCCGTCGAGAATGAACTGGAGCAGGGGGTTTTTCGAGATCGCCGGGCCCCACTGGGCGGCGAACACGGGTTGGCCGTTGCGGGTGGCGCTGACTTCGGTAATGTGCCACGCGGGCACGCGCTCACCGGAAGGGTCTTTGCGCTGGCCGGATTCCATTTCGTGCGCCATTAGCACGCGCACGGTGGTTTTTCCGCCGGCGGCGTGGGCGCGGATGCGCATGGGCTCTGTCATGGTCTTTCTTTCGTGAGGCGGCGTGGTGGGGCTTGGCGGGTCAGACGCCGCAGCCGCCCAGGGTCACGCGCACGAGCTTGCGGGCGAAGTGGGCTTTGCCATCGGCGGTGAGGGCCACGGCGTAGATGTCGGAAGAGTCGGCCATTTTCACGCGGGTGCTGAAGTTGGCGCGCAGTGGCTCGCGCACGTCGAACACGGCGGCCAGTGGCCAGGGGTTGTTTTCAATGAGCAGCAGCATGCGCTGCACGCCGGGCAGGGCGGTGGCCGACAGGGCCACGGGCACGGCGCCGCCGTTTTCGGCGATGTCCGGCGCTTCCAGGCGGACGGCGGGGTTTTCGCTCAGGGCGGCGGCGTTCTGGCCCAGCGCCTTCAGCGCGTCGCGCTGCGTGGTGGCGCTGAAGGCGGCCTGGTTGAACGCCCGCGCGGGGCGGGGCCACAGGCCGGTGGCGGCCAGCAGGGCGGCCACGGCGGCGCTGTGCTGCATGGCCTGACGGCGGGTGGGCAGGGTGTTTCTCATGGCGCGGATAGGCCGGAGAGTGGCCTGTTTGCTATTGAAAAGTGAGCTGTTTGGGGCGTATCAACGGCCCGCAAGACCTATTTTGCTTGAAAACGCAGCGGTGTTCAGGCCAAACCTTCAGAACCTGTTCAAAGTCCCTGCGCGGCGGGCGCTCCAGCGGATTGGGGCGGTGTCTGCGGTGCAATCAGAACTGGCCAATAGTGCGAAATAGCGCGCGCTATTCCGCGTGCTGTGTGCAAGAGGTGACGCTTGGCCATCCCAAACCGCTGGCTGCCCACTCACGCCGAGACTGTGAACAGGTTCTCAGGCGGTCGGCACGGCCAGGGTGTCGGCCCAGATGTTGCGGGCCCAGGCCCAGGCGTGGTGGCCTTCGAGCGCGCTGGCGGCGCTGGACAGGCCGCCCGCGCCGGGCACGGTCAGCATGGTTTGGCGCGCGGCGTCGTAGCGGTGCACGCTGGCTACGTGCATGGCTTCGTCGCTGTTGACGAAGCTGTAGCAGGTGTTGTTGTACAGGGGCAGCGGGTTGGGGGGGCGGCCGTCCAGCAGCGCGACGATGGCGGCAGCGCACACCTTGCCGTGCTGGTTGGCCATGTGGGCGGATTTGGGCATGAGCGGCGCGGTTTGCAGGGCGTCGCCCAGCACGTGGATGTGCGGCGCGGCCAGGGCTTCGTGGGTGAGCCAGTTCACTTCGCACCAGCGGCCGTTGGCGGTGGCCAGACCGGTGTGCACGGCCAGGTCGGCGGCGCGCATGGGCGGCAGCACGTTGAGCACGTCGGCGCGCACGGCGTCGTGGAACTCGAAGTGGAGGGCGCCGGTGGCGGCATCCACGTCGGCCAGTGCGTGGGCGGGACGGTATTCCAGCGTGCCGGCGTAGCGTTCGGCCCAGATTTGCTTGAACAGGGCGCCCTTGGAGATCACGTCGTCATTGGCGTCCAGCACCAGCACTTTGGCGCGGGGCTTGGCCTGGCGGAAATAGTGGGCGATGAGGCTGGCGCGCTCGTAAGGGCCGGGCGGGCAGCGGTAGGGCGCCGGCGGAATGGTCAGCGCGAACACGCCGCCGTCGGGCATGGCCTCCAATTGGCGGCGCAGGGCCATGGTCTGCGCGCCGGCTTTCCAGGCGTGCGGCACGCGCTGGCGCGCCTCGGGGCGGGCCAGGCCAGGCAGCATCTCCCACATGAAGTCAATGCCGGGGGAGAGCACCAGGCGGTCATAGGCCAGCGTTGGCCCGCCGGCCAGCGCCACGGTGCGGCGGGCCGGGTCGATGCGCGTGGCGCGGTCGGCCACCAGGCGCACGCCGTGCTGGCGGGCCAGGTGTGCGTAGGGCAGGGTGACGCGGGCCAGCGGCAGGCCGCTGCCCAGCACCAGGTTGGACAGCGGGCAGGAGATGAAGGCGGCTTGCGGCTCAACCAGCGTGACGTGCACGCGCCGCGCCGACCACTGGCGGATGTAGCGCGCCGCCGTGGCGCCGCCGTAGCCGCCGCCAATTACCACCACATGGCCACTGCCGCGCCCGGTGTGAACTGCCGGGCCACGGCCGTGGCCCGGGGTGCGGGCGGGCGCCTGGGCAGCGGGCGGCGGCGCCGTGCAGCCGCTGGCGGCGGCGCCCAGCGCGGTGGCGGCCGCCGCCTGCATGAACTGGCGCCGCTGTAACAAGGGCGGTGCGGCGGGTGGCTGGGCGCGGTGCGGCGTCATGGCGTGGCGGCCCCGGCGGCAGGGGCGGGCTGCCCGTGTTGCGCGGCAAACCAGCGGGCAATGGCGGCCACCTGCTCGCCGGTGTAGCCCTTGGCGATTTGATGCATGACGGTGGCCGGGCGGGCGCCGGTTCTGAAGTGGCGCATGGCTTGTTCCAGCTCGCTGGCGGGCATGCCTGCCAGCGGCAGGCTGCCCGGAGCGGCGCGGCCGTCGGGGCCGTGGCACGCAAAGCAGGCGGCAGCCCAGTTGCGAGCCTGTGCGGCGTCGTCTGGCGTGGGTACGGGCGCGCGCTGCGCCAGCGCGGGCTGGGCCGTCAACAGGGCGCCTGCCAGCGTGAGGCGGGAGAGGAGGAATTTCAAAAACAATAGCATCATCGCCAGACTGAGTGTGCCGTGGGGCGCTGCTGCGGGCGTTGCCGGGCGGCGCAAGCCGGGTTCAGGAGCGGTAGTCGGCGTTGATGGTCACGTAGTCGTGGCTGAGATCGCACGTCCATACCGTGTCGGCGGCGTCGCCGCGGCCCAGGTGCACGCGCACGGTGATTTCGGCCTGCTTCATCACGCGCTGGCCATCTTCTTCGCGGTAGGCCGGGTGGCGGCCGCCTTGCGTGGCCACGTGCACGTCGTCCAGATACAGCTCGATGCGGGTCTGGTCCAGGTCGTCGATGCCGGCGTAGCCCACGGCCGCAAGGATGCGACCCAGGTTCGGGTCACTGGCGAAGAAGGCGGTCTTGACCAGCGGGGAATGCGCGATGGCAAAGGCCACCTGGCGGCATTCGTCGGCGCTGCGGCCGCCTTCCACGCGCAGGGTGATGAACTTGGTCGCGCCCTCGCCATCGCGCACGATGGCGTGCGCCAGCTGGCGCGCCACATCCAGCAGCGCGGCCTGGAGCGCCTGCCCTTCAGGCGAGGCCAGCGAGGTGATGGGCGCGTGCCGGGCCTGGCCGGTGGCGATGACGAGGAAGGAGTCGTTGGTGGAGGTGTCGCCGTCCACCGTGATGCGGTTGAACGAGCCTTCGGCCAGCGTGGCGGCCAGCTGCGGCATGAGGGCGGCGTCAACGCAGGCATCGGTGGCGATGAAGCCGAGCATGGTGGCCATGTTGGGGCGGATCATGCCCGCGCCCTTGCTGATGCCGGTGATGCTGACCTCGGCCCCGCCCACGTTGACGCGGGCGCTGGCGGCTTTGGGCACGGTGTCGGTGGTCATGATGCCTTCGGCTGCGCGCGCCCACTGGGCGCCATCGGCCGGGCGGGCATCGGCCAGGGCAGCGGGCAGGGCGGCCTCGATGCGTTCCACCGGCAGCGGCTCCATGATGACGCCGGTGGAAAAGGGCAGCACCTGCGCGGGTTTGATGCCCAGCTGCGCGGCCAGGGCGTCGCAGGTGCGGCGTGCGCGCGCCAAGCCGTCGGCACCGGTGCCCGCGTTGGCGTTGCCGGTGTTGATGATGATGGCGCGCACGCCGCTTCCCTTGCCTTTGTCGCTGCTTGGCTGGCTGGGGTGGCCCAGGTGCTCGCGGCATACTTGCACGGGGGCGGCGCAAAAGCGGTTGCGGGTGAACACGCCGCCCACGTGGGCGCCTTCGTCCAGCAGCATGACCACGAGATCCTTGCGCTGGGCCTTGCGCACCCCGGCTTCGGCCACGCCGATGCGAAGGCCGGCCACGGGCCGCAGTTGGGAGGGGTTGGGGGCCTGGAGGTTGACGGGCATGAGGGCAGCCTTTCTCAAGTCACGGGATCAATAAAAATCAGCCGCTACCGCCGAGTGGGGCTGCGCTGACAGCTCTTTTTATGATAGCGGTGAGCGGCTTGCCGCGTGAACCGGGCCACGCCGTGGGGCGTGGCGGTATGGCCGCGCCCGGCAAGGGCCGGGCGGCGGCGTTGGTCTTGGGATGTTGGACGGGGGCCTTCAGGTCAGCGCGCCGTGGCACTGCTTGTATTTCTTGCCGCTGCCGCAAGGACAGGGGTCGTTGCGGCCCACGCGGGGCAGGGCGGCCGCGCCCAGGCCCGCGGCAGCGGCCGGCCCGGCTTGGGCGCTGCGCGCGCCTTCGGACACGGTTTCAGCCTCGCCGGTTTCGGTGGGGGCGGTGTAGGTGACGTTGCTGAGCTGTTCGGCGCGCTGCTCCAGGTCTTCGGCGGCTTGCTCGATTTGCTCGCCGGACTGGATGCGCACGGTCATCAGCACACGGGTGACTTCGGTCTTGACCGCATCGAGCAGCATGCGGAACAGCTCGAAGGCCTCGCGTTTGTATTCCTGCTTGGGCTGCTTTTGCGCGTAGCCGCGCAGGTGAATGCCCTGGCGCAGGTAGTCCAGCGCGGAGAGGTGCTCGCGCCAGTGGGTGTCGATGTTTTGCAGCAGCACGGCGCGCTCGAACGGACGGAAGTTCTCGGCGCCCACTTGCGCCACCTTGGCGGCGTAGGCGGCGTCGGCGGCCTGCTGTACTTTTTCGACGATGTCCTCGTCGGCGATGGCGCTGGCGGCTTCCACTTCTTTTTGCAGGGGCAGATCCAGCTGCCATTCTTCGGCCAGGACTTTTTCCAGCCCGGCGATGTCCCACTGTTCTTCCACCGACTCGGCAGGCACGAACTGGCGCACCACGTCTTCGAAGCAGCCCTGGCGCAGCGCGGTGATCTGCTCGGTGAGGTCTTGCGCGTCCAGGATGTCGTTGCGCTGCTGGTAGATGACCTTGCGCTGGTCGTTGGACACGTCGTCGTATTCAAGCAGCTGCTTGCGGATGTCGAAGTTGCGGGCCTCGACCTTGCGCTGCGCGCTTTCGATGCTGCGGGTGACGATGCCGGCCTCGATGGCCTCGCCTTCGGGCATTTTGAGCTTGTCCATGATGGCGCGCACGCGGTCGCCAGCGAAGATGCGCATGAGCGCGTCGTCCAGGCTGAGATAAAAGCGCGAGGAACCGGGGTCGCCCTGGCGGCCGGAGCGGCCGCGCAGCTGGTTGTCGATGCGGCGGCTTTCGTGGCGTTCGGTGGCAATGATGCGCAGGCCGCCCAGGCTGGTGACCTTGTCGTGGTCGGCCTGCCACTGGGCGCGCAGCTGTTCGGCGCGACTGGCGCGCATGGCATCGCTCATTGAGCTGTCCGCGTCCAGTGCGGCCAGGGTTTTCTCGATGTTGCCGCCCAGCACGATGTCGGTGCCGCGGCCGGCCATGTTGGTGGCGATGGTGATCATGCCGGGGCGACCGGCCTGGGCCACGATGTCGGCCTCGCGCGCGTGCTGCTTGGCGTTGAGCACCTGGTGCGGCAGCTTTTCTTTTTGCAGCAGGTTGGCAATGATTTCGGAGTTTTCGATCGAGGTGGTGCCCACCAGCACGGGCTGGCCGCGCTGGTGGCATTCGCGGATGTCGGCGATGGCGGCCGCGTATTTCTCGTCGGTGGTTTTGTACACGCGGTCGAGCTGATCGTCGCGCTTGTTGGGCCGGTTGGGCGGGATGACCACGGTTTCCAGGCCGTAGATTTCCTGGAATTCATAGGCCTCGGTGTCGGCCGTGCCGGTCATGCCGGAGAGCTTGCCGTACAGGCGGAAGTAGTTCTGGAAGGTGATGGAGGCCAGCGTCTGGTTTTCGGCCTGGATGGGCACGCCTTCCTTGGCTTCCACGGCTTGGTGCAAGCCGTCGCTCCAGCGGCGGCCAGCCATCAGGCGGCCGGTGAATTCATCGACGATGACGATTTCCGCCCCTTGCTCACCCTGTTGCACCACGTAGTGCTGGTCACGGTGGTAGAGGTGGGTGGCGCGCAGCGCGGCGTACAGGTGGTGCACCAGCGAGATGTTGGCCGGGTCGTAGAGCGAGGCGCCTTCGGCGATGAGGCCGCGCTCGGCCAGGATGCGCTCGGCGTTTTCGTGCCCCTGCTCGGTCAGGTAGACCTGGCGCGACTTTTCGTCGACTGTGAAGTCGCCCGGCTGGGTCACGCCCAGGCCGGTGCGCGGGTCGGCCTCGCCTTCCTGGCGCACCAGATGGGGCACCACGTCGTTCATGGCCAGGTACAGCGCGGTCTGGTCCTCGGCCTGGCCGCTGATGATGAGCGGCGTGCGCGCTTCGTCGATCAGGATGGAGTCCACCTCGTCCACGATGGCGTAGTTGAGCTGGCGCTGCACGCGATCGGCCGTTTCGTAGACCATGTTGTCGCGCAGGTAGTCGAAGCCGAATTCGTTGTTGGTGCCGTAGGTGATGTCGGCGGCATAGGCGGCCTGTTTTTCCTCGCGCGGCATTTGCGGCAGGTTGACGCCCACGGTCAGGCCCAGGAAGTTGTACAGGCGGCCCATCCATTGCGCATCGCGGCCGGCCAGGTAATCGTTGACGGTGACGACATGCACGCCGTGGCCTGACAGGGCGTTCAGGTACACCGGCAGCGTGGCGGTGAGCGTTTTGCCCTCGCCGGTGCGCATTTCGGCAATCTTGCCTTCATGCAGCGCCATGCCGCCAATGAGCTGCACGTCGAAATGGCGCATCTTCATGACGCGCTTGGAGCCTTCACGCACCAAGGCAAAAGCCTCGGGCAACAGCTTGTCCAGCGACTCGCCCTGTGCCACGCGGCTTTTGAATTCGTCCGTCTTGGCGCGAAGCTGCTCATCGCTCAGGCGCTCGAATTCGGGCTCCAGCGCATTGATGCGGGCGGCAGTCTTTCGGTATTGCTTGAGCAGGCGGTCGTTGCGGCTGCCAAAGAGTTTGGTAAGGAAGTTAGTGGCCATGGATGCAAACAGCCCTGTGTGTCTGTACCGCAGCGTGCGCTGGCAGCCGGGTCGCCGTGAGTGAACTGGACGGAAATTGCGCAGATAGGGTTTTGCGGGCCAGACACAAGTGCGTCCAGACATTTCTCAACCCGGCTTGCGCAAAGTAACCGGGCATTTTACCCGTGCGATGCCAGCGCGGGCGCCGGCAAGGCGCAGGAGCCTGCTAGGCTCACGGCCATGGCGATACTGCGCAAAACCCCCAAGACCATGCAGCAAGCGATGAGCGAGTCGCCCACGCTGGCGCGGCTGATGCGGATGGCAGGCGAGTCGGCGGCGCGGCTGGAGGTGATCCACCCGTTGCTGCCCGTGGCTTTGCGCAAAGCCGTTCGTGCAGGGCCGGTGGAAGAGGATGGAACATGGTGCCTGCTGGTGGCGCATGCTGCTGCGGCCGCCAAATTGCGCCAGTTGGCTCCTGCGCTGCTGGCAGCTTTGCGCAGCAAAGGCCATGCGGTGGATCACATCCGCTTCAAGATTCAGCCTCCCGAAGCCAGAGGCTGAACGGCGCATGGCGCCTGTGCGTGTTCCACAAGCGCGGGAGAAGCGTGAAAGAGAAGGGGGGTGGTGCCGGTTGTCGGATTCGAACTGACGACCTACCGCTTACAAGGCGGGTGCTCTACCAACTGAGCTAAACCGGCGGGTGAGAAAAACGCGAAGGCGTATTCTAGCGTCTTGGCTGAGGCGTTATTTGATGCGCTTGAGCGTTGGGCGCTGGCCGCCACCAGGCGGGGGCGGTGGCGCATTGCCCTCCTCATCGTCGGAGGCAGGCGGCTTGGGGTTTTCGCTGGACACCAGTTGCACGGGGCGTGGTGGCGTGCGCTCGGCGGAACCGGGCGGAGGCGTGGCCGGCCCGGCCTGGCGGGTCTGGTCGGCGGCGGAGGGGAGATTGGCCTCGTCTGCGGATGGGGGTGGCGGGAAGGCCATGCCCTGGCCGTTCTCGCGAGCATAGATGGCCATGACGCGATCCACCGGAATGAAAATCTCGCGCTGAATGCCGGCAAAGCGGGCCTTGAACTCAATGTATTCATTGCCCAGCTTCAGGCCGCTGGTGGCGTCGAAGCTGATGTTGAGCACGATTTCGCCGCCCTGCACGTATTCACGCGGGACTTGCACGGAATCGTCGGCCCGAACGGCGATGTAGGGGGTGAAGCCGTTGTCGGAACACCATTCGTACAGCGCCCGGATCAGGTAAGGGCGCGTGGAGGAGACGGGCTCGGTTGCATTCATCATCGGCTGCCGTGGGGTGCGCGGGTGTGTTTATTTGCGCATGACTTTCTCGGAAGGCGTCAGCGCTTCGATATAGGCGGGGCGGGAGAAGATGCGCTCGGCGTACTTCAGCAGTGGCGCGGCGTTCTTGCTCAGGTCAATGCCGTAATAGTCCAGGCGCCAGAGCAGGGGGGCGAGGGCCACGTCCAGCATGGAGAAGTTTTCGCCCAGGATGTATTTGTTTTTCAGGAAGACCGGGGCCATTTGCGTCAGGCGGTCGCGAATGTTGGCGCGTGCCTTTTCCAGCGCTTTTTCATTGGTGCGGCTGGCGCGGTTTTCCAGGGTGCTGACGTGGGTGAACAGTTCCTTCTCGAAGTTGAGCAGGAACAGGCGCACGCGCGCCCGGTCCACGGGGTCGCCCGGCATCAGCTGCGGGTGCGGGAAGCGTTCGTCAATGTATTCATTGATGATGTTGGACTCGTAGAGGATCAGGTCGCGCTCAGCCAGGATGGGCACTTGCCCATAGGGATTCATCACGCTGATGTCTTCGGGCTTGTTGAACAGATCCACGTCGCGGATCTCGAAGTCCATGCCTTTTTCGAACAGCACGAAGCGGCAGCGGTGGGAAAAAGGGCAGGTTGTTCCTGAGTACAGCACCATCATGGTGAAAGGCTCCTTAAAACCGAAGGAGTGGCGCTGCGCCTGGTTGGCTGCAGCCCACTCCATACGCCCGCCTGGCAAGCGGAAGATGACAGGCGGGATTCGAAGATTGATTGCTTACTTGACGTCTTTCCAGAACGCGGCATTCAGACGCCAGGCCACCAGCGTGAACACAAGCAGGAACAGCAGCACGAAAACGCCCACGGCCACGCGCTTGTTCTGCGCCGGCTCGCCCATCCACTGCAGGTAGTTCACCAGGTCAGCCACGGTTTCGTCGTACTTCTCCGGCGTCATGGAGCCGGGGGTGACCTGCTCCCAGCCGGTCAGTACTTGCACGTCCTTGCCATGCTCCTGGCGGGTTTCGAACACGGGCTTGCGTTCACCCTGCAACTGCCACAGCGGATGCGGCATGCCGATGTTCGGGAACGTGGTGTTGTTCCAGCCCGTGGGCTTGGCCGGGTCGCGGTAGTAGGTGCGTAGCAGCGTGTACAGGTAGTCGGCCCCCGTGCCGTTGGCGCTGGCGCGCGAACGGGCGATCAGCGTCAGGTCGGGCGGGTTGGCGCCAAACCATGCCTTGGCTTGACGGGGGTCGATCGAGGCCTTCATGGTCTCGCCCACTTTGTCCGTGGTGAACAGCAGGTTGTCCTTGATCTGCTGCTCTGTCAGGCCGATGTCTTGCAAGCGGTTGAAGCGCATGAAGGCGGCCGAATGGCAGCTCAGGCAGTAGTTGACGAAGATCTTGGCGCCGTTCTGAAGCGAAGCCAGGTCGCTCGTCTTGCCGGGCGCTTTGTCCAGGTGCACGGCGCCACCGGCGGCGTGGGCTGCGCCGGCGGCCAGGTTCAGGGCCAGCAGCGCACCGAAAACCAGTTTCTTGCAGAAATTCATTGCTTAATGCCTCCAGCGAAATCAGTGCGGTTTGAAGGTCACGCGCTCGGGAACCGGCTTGGGCTCACCCAGTTGCGACCACCAGGGCATCAGCAGGAAGAAACCGAAATAGAACAGCGTACCGATCATGGCGACCAGTTCGTTGGTCATCCAGCTCAGGGCCGGGGCGCCGAAGATGGGGCCGGGCACCATGATGCCCAGCACCATGAGAATGACGAACCAGACCACGAACACGGCGTACAGCCACTTGTGCCAGTTGGGACGGTAGCGGATCGACTTGACGGGGCTACGGTCCAGCCAGGGCAGGAAGAAGAGAATGATGACGGCGCCGCCCATGACGACCACGCCCCAGAACTTGGCGTCAAACGTCTTGAGCAGGGCGATGGCAACGAGGGCGGCCACAGCCGCGCCGATTTTCAGCACGGGGGCGCAGCGGCACTTGATGAGGCCCAGCACCGTGGCCAGCGCAATGATGATGCAGAGCACGTTGACCATGGTGTCTGTCGTGGCGCGCAGCATCGAATAGAACGGCGTGAAATACCACACCGGGGCAATGTGCGCGGGCGTGACCAGCGGATCGGCCGGTATGAAGTTGTTGTACTCCAGAAAGTAGCCGCCGAACTCGGGGGCGAAGAACACGACCGCGAAGAACACCATCAGGAACACGCCCACGCCCAGAATGTCGTGAACCGTGTAGTACGGGTGGAACGGCACGCCATCGGCGGGCGCATCGGGAGACCAGCGGTTGCCTTTGGGGCCTTGCTTGATCTCGATGCCGTCCGGGTTGTTGGAGCCCACGTCATGCAAGGCCAGCAGGTGCGCAGCCACCAGGCCGATCAGCACCAGTGGCACGGCGATGACGTGGAAGCTGAAGAAGCGGTTCAGCGTGGCATCGCCCACCACGTAGTCGCCGCGGATCAGCAGCGCCAGATCCGGGCCGATGAAGGGAATGGCGGAGAACAGGTTCACGATCACCTGCGCGCCCCAGTAGGACATCTGGCCCCAGGGCAGCAGGTAGCCCATGAAGGCCTCAGCCATCAGGCACAGGAAGATGGCGCAGCCGAAAATCCAGACCAGCTCGCGCGGCTTGCGGTAACTGCCGTACAGCAGGCCGCGGAACATGTGCAGGTAGACCACCACGAAAAAGGCCGAGGCGCCAGTGGAGTGCATGTAGCGGATGACCCAACCCCACGGCACGTCACGCATGATGTACTCAACCGACTCGAACGCCTTGGCCGCGTCGGGTTTGTAATGCATCACCAGGAAGATGCCGGTGACGATCTGGATCACCAGCACCAGCAGCGCCAGCGAGCCAAAGATGTACCAGAAGTTGAAGTTCTTTGGCGCGTAGTACTCCGACATGTGGACGCGGTACGCGGCAAAGGCAGTGGGGAAGCGGTTTTCGAGCCAGTTGCCCACCTTGGCGCCCAAGGGCGCGTTGGGAGAGATTTCCTTGAATTCAGCCATGTCCGCCTCGCCTTATGCCTCAGAGTCGTCGCCCACCAGAATCTTGGCGTCGGACAGGAACTTGTAGGGGGGAACTTCCAGGTTGTCGGGGGCGGGCTTGTTCTTGAACACGCGCCCGGCCAGATCGAACGTGGAGCCGTGGCAGGGGCAGAAAAAGCCCCCTTCCCAGTTGTCAGGCAGCGAAGGCTGCGGGCCGGGATTGAGCTTGTCCACGGGCGAGCAGCCCAGGTGCGTGCAGATGCCGACGACGACGAGGAATTCCTCTTTGCGCGAACGCCATTCGTTCTTGGCGTATTCGGGCGTGGGGTAGGCGGTGCGCTCGGACTTGGGGTCGGCCACCTCGGCGTCGGTTTTCTTCAGCGAGGCCAGCATTTCCGGTGTGCGGCGCAAGATCCACACGGGCTTGCCGCGCCACTCAACAGTGACTTTCTCGCCGGGCTGGAGACTGGAAACATCCACCTCCACGGGCGCGCCGGCGGCCTTGGCCTTTTCCGACGGCTGGAAGCTGGACACGAACGGCACGGCGGCTATGCCCGCACCCACTGCACCTGCGCAACCGGACGCGATCAACCACGTCCTCTTGCTGCTATCGACCGGGGCATCACTCATGGGAGTCCTCTGGCTGTGTGTTTTTGTATCGGGGATAACCGCCCATTGTAGCGGAGCAGGGGCTGCGTCCCCCCTCAGCTCCGGGGGGCGTTGATTGACATGTGTCATGGGACGGCAATACTGGCACTCTTGCTGTTCATTCGTTCAAAGGAGAAAACACATGGGAATGTTGCAGGAGTTCAAGGAGTTTGCCGTCAAGGGCAACGTGATGGACTTGGCCGTGGGCGTGATCATCGGCGGCGCCTTTGGCAAGATCGTCGATTCGGTCGTCAATGACCTGATCATGCCGCTGGTCGGCAAGGTGGTGGGCGGACTGGACTTTTCCAACTACTACATCCCGCTGGCCGGGCAGGCCACGGGCCTGGCGCTGGAGGAGGCCAAGAAGGCCGGCGCCGTGTTCGCCTACGGCAACTTCATCACCGTGGCGCTGAACTTCATCATCCTGGCCTTCATCATCTTCATGATGGTCAAGCAGATGAACCGCCTGCGCCGTGAGCAGCCGCCCGCGCCCCCGCCTGCCGAGCCGGAGGACATCAAGCTCCTGCGTGAAATCCGCGACAGTCTCAAGCGCTGACGCGTCGCAGCGCCTTTTTCTGCGATGCCCGCCCCTGCCGGGGCGGGCTTTTTTTCGCCCGAGCCGAGCGCCGGGCCGGCCGGGTGGCTTGGTTGCGCTGGCCTTGCGGGCGGATCAGCCGTTGGCCGCCGCGGGCATGAGCGCCCGTGCCGCGCGCACAGCGGCCAGCAGGCTGGCGGCGCTGGCGCGGCCAGTGCCCGCGATGTCGAAGGCCGTGCCGTGGTCAGGGCTGGTGCGTATGAAGGGCAGGCCCAGCGTGACGTTCACGCCGTCATCCACGCCCAGGTATTTCAGCGGGATCAAGCCCTGGTCGTGGTGCATGGCCACCACCACGTCAAAAGCGCCTTGGCGGGCGCGCATGAACACCGTGTCAGGCGGCAGCGGGCCGTGCACATCCATGCCCAGGGCGCGTGCGCGTGCAATGGCGGGGGCGATTTCCTCGATCTCCTCGTGGCCGAACAGCCCGCCCTCTCCGGCGTGCGGGTTCAGGCCGGCCACGGCCATGCGTGGCGGCCTTTGTAGTGCCTTGCCAACAGATTCATGAGTGATCCGCAGGGTTTGCAAAATATTTCCTTGCGTTACATTCTGGATGGCTTGGCGCAAAGAAACATGGATGCTGAGCAGCACGGTGCGCAGCTCGCTATTGGCCAGCATCATGCGCACGGGCAGCTCGTCAGGCGGCACGCCCAGATGGGCGGCGGCCTCGGCCTGCAGCAGCTCGGTGTGGCCGGGAAAGCGGTTGCAGGGCGGCCCGGCGGCCGCCAGTGCCTCTTTATGCAGCGGCGCGGTGACCAGGGCGGCCACCTGCCCGTGCAAGGCGGCGCGCGCGGCCCAGAGCACGGCCTGCCCGGCCGCGGCGCCGGCTTCCGCGCTGATCTGGCCGGGCGCGGGCAGTGCGCTGAGCGTGGTGACGGGCAAGACCGGCACGCAGCGCGGCGGTGCGGCCCAGGCTTGCGCGGGGTGCGTCAGCTCGGCCACGGGCAGGCCGGGGCCGCCCGTGGCGGCTTCCACCCAGCCCGCGGCGCGGCGTTGTACGCCCACATGGCCCGCCACAAAACAGCCGCGCAGCTCGTCGGGGGCGTCACGAAACGCCTTGGCGATGATTTCCGGGCCGATGCCAGCCGGGTCGCCCTGTGTGATGGCGATGGGAAGTGTCATTGCAGGAAAGGGAGAGCCGGAGGCCATCAAACGGAAGCGGCCAAGCTCTGCTCTGGGTTGGCGAAGCGAGAGTGACGGGGGGCGGCCGCAGGGCTGGCGCTCCTGGCGTCAGGCCGGGTTGTCGATCTCGATGAATTCGTGCGTGATGCCCAGCGTTGCGGCAACGTGGGCCGCCAGCGCCGGGGCGCCGTAACGTTCGGTAGCGTGGTGGCCGCAGGCGTAAAAGGCCACGCCGCACTCGCGCGCCAGGTGGGCCTGTGGCTCCGAGATTTCGCCGGTGACGAAGGCGTCGGCCCCGGCGGCGATGGCGGCCTCGAAATAGCCTTGTGCGCCGCCGCTGCACCACGCTACTTTTTTAATAGCTTTGCGGGGCGTATATACGGCCGTGACGGGCCTTTTGAGCACAGATTCCAGATGGCTGGCGAGCGCCCCGCCCTCGGCATAGTCGGCCGGGCCGATAAAGCCCAGATCCTGTTCGCCAAAGTGCGCCTCGGCGTGCCAGCCCAGGCGCTGCCCCCACTGCGCGTTGTTGCCCAGCGTGGGGTGGGCGTCCAGCGGCAGGTGGTAGGCGAAGAGATTGATGTCGTGCGCCAGCAGGCGCGCCAGGCGCTCTTTCATCCAGCCGGTCACACGGCCGTCTTGCCCGCGCCAGAACAGGCCGTGGTGCACGAAGATGGCATCGGCCCCGGCGGCAATGGCGGCGTCAATCAGCGCGCGGCTGGCGGTCACGCCGCTGACCAGGCGGGCAATCTCTGGCTTGCCTTCCACTTGCAGGCCGTTGGGGCCGTAGTCCTTGAAGCGTTCGGGTTGCAGTTCGGCGTTGAAGGCGGCAAGCAGTTCGGCGCGGTGGGCAGGCATGGAGGGCAAGGGTTGTTTTGAAGGGACAATCGTGCCATGAAACGACTGTGGCTCTTTTTCACACAAGCCGTCACCGTGCTGCTGGCGGCTTATTTCGTGGTGACAACGCTCAAACCCGGTTGGCTGGCGCCGCCAGCGGCCAGCGTGCCGGGGACGGCGGCAGCGCCGGATGCCGGTGCCGCCCTGCCGCAGGGGGCGCCCGCGGAGCCGGCTGCCGCCCCAAGCCTGCCGGCGCCTGACAGCCTGGCCGGGGCGGTGAAAAAGGCGGCGCCAGCGGTGGTGAGCATCAACACCAGCCGCACGACGCGCCACCCCTACAGCCATGACCCGTGGTTCCGTTTTTTCTTTGGCGACCAGGGCGCGCAGCAACATGCGGGGCTGGGTTCGGGCGTGATCATGAGCGCCGATGGCTACCTGCTGACCAACAACCACGTGATCGAGGACGCGGACGAGATCGAAGTGGTGCTGACCGATGCGCGCCGCGTCCCGGCGCGCGTGATCGGCACCGACCCTGACTCTGACCTGGCCGTGCTCAAGATCCAGCTGGACAAGCTGCCCGTGATCGAGCTGGGCAATTCCGACGCGCTGCAGGTGGGCGACCGGGTGCTGGCCATTGGCAACCCGTTTGGCGTGGGGCAGACGGTGACCAGCGGCATCGTCAGCGCGCTGGGGCGCAACCAGCTCGGTATCAACACCTTCGAGAACTTCATCCAGACCGACGCCGCCATCAACCCCGGCAACTCCGGCGGCGCGCTGGTGGATGCCAGCGGCCGCCTGCTGGGCATCAACACTGCCATCTATTCGCGCTCGGGCGGCAGCATGGGCATTGGCTTTGCCATCCCTGTCAGTGCGGCGCAGCAGGTGCTGGACGGCATCATCAAGGAAGGCCATGTGGTGCGCGGCTGGATCGGCGTGGAGCCGACCGACCTGACGCCCGAGCTGGCCGAAACCTTTGGCATTGCGCCGCAGCCGGGCGTCATCATCACCGGCGTGCTCAACGGCGGCCCGGCCGCGCAGGCGGGTATCCGCCCCGGTGACGTGATCACCCGCATTGATGAACACGCCGTGCGCAATGTGTCGGAGCTGCTGACCCGCATCGCGGCGCTGCGCCCCGGCGCCCCGGCGACTTTCGTGCTGCAGCGCCGAGGCGAGCGTGCTGAGGTGGCCGTGACCCCGCAACAGCGCCCGCGCCCGCGCGGCGCCCGGCAGCGCCGCTGAAGGGCTGAGGCGCTGACGTTAGGCCCGCCCGGCGCAGTGTCGGGCGCTTGTGCGCCCGCAGCAGCGCGCCTGCGGCACGCGCGGCAGCTTGTTGGGTTGGTTCAAAAATAATAGCAAACAGTGCCCCTCAGGCATGCCGTGGCGCGCTGAAAGGCTTGGGGTCTGGGGGGGGCGGCAGAGCCGCCCGCATGGCACGCCCAGGGGGCGGGTTGCGTGCCGTGCGGGCGCTTGGCCCGCCAACAGCGCCACGCACGGGCGCTGGCGCTGTGAGCGGGCTTTGCGGCGCGCGGGGCTACTATGACTTGGCTGCGGGTGACGAGGGGGCGGGCGTGTCTTCGTCGTCCGCCGGCTTGGCCACGAAGCGCGCGGCCCAGATGCCGGCCTCGTACAGCAGACACATGGGAATGGCCAGCGCCAGCTGCGAGATCACGTCTGGCGGCGTGACAATGGCCGCGATCACGAAGGCCAGCACAATGAAGTAACCGCGAAAGTTCTTGAGCTGGGCCACGGTGACAATGCCAATGCGCGCCAGCACCACCACGGCAATCGGCACCTCGAACGCCAGGCCGAAGGCCAGAAACATGCTCAGCACGAAGCCCAGATACGCCTCAATGTCCGGCGCGGCCGTGATGCTCTTGGGGGCGAAACTCTGGATGAAGGCAAAGACCTTGCCAAACACCAGAAAGTAGCAAAACGCCACGCCTGCGAAAAAGAGGATGGTGCTGGAAATCACCAGCGGCAGCACCATGCGCTTTTCATGTGAATACAGCCCGGGCGCCACGAAGGCCCACACTTGGTAGAGCACCACGGGCAGGGCCACCATGAACGCCGTCATGAGCAGGATTTTCAGCGGCACCATGAAGGGCGAAATGACCGAGGTTGCGATCATTGTGGCGCCTTGCGGCAGGTGCGCCACCAGCGGGGCGGCCAGCACGTCGTAAAGCTGGCCGGGCCCGGGGTAGAGGGCCAGAACACCGGCGACCACGCCCACGGCCAGCAGCGCCTTGATGAGACGGTCGCGCAGCTCCATCAGGTGGGCGACGAAGGGCTGCTCGGTGCCGGCGAGCTCGTCCTCGGGGTCTTTGCGGGGGTCAGACATGCAGTGTGAAAGCGAAGGGCTGGGCCGCCAGGGCGGCGGGGGCGGTGAACTCAAGACGGCGGGCCGGCAGGGTAAAGAGCTTGCGGAGTAGGCGGCCCGGCGCTGCCTTGAGTGCGTGATCGGGGCCTTATTTGGGTTTGGGGCGGTAGCGGGCAACCCGCGCCGCGCCGGACTGCACCTGCCGCCGTACGCCATGACGGGCCTTGTACCACTGGGGCGTGGCGCCACGTTTGAGACGCCAGTTCTTGCCCGGGTGGCGGTAAGCCGGCGGGGGCGGCTCCCAGGCCGCGCCGCTGGCCGGCGTGGTGGAAGCAGCAGTCGCTTCATCCAGTGAGGCGGCGCTGGAGCCTTCCAGGGCGGCGGTGGCGCTCGTCCACTCCTGCTCAAAGCTGCGGGCGGTGCTGTGAATGCCTTGCTCCACTTCGCGCCCGGCCTGCTCGACAGACTCTTTCATCTTCTTGAGCTCGTCCAGATCCATCGCGCGGTTGACTTCGGCCTTTACGTCGGCCACGTAGCGCTGCGCCTTGCCCAGCAAGGTGCCCACGGTGCGTGCCACGCGCGGCAGCTTCTCGGGACCGATGACGATGAGCGCCACCGCGCCGATGAGCGCCATTTTGGAAATGCCAAGGTCAAGCATGTCGTGATCTCAAGGTCTGGCTTGCGCGGCAAGCCTTTGGGCCTTCAGCCCGTGCGCGTCGGCGCGGGGCCGCGCGCACGGGGCAGGTCAGCTCTTTTCCCGGGCCTGCACGTCAATGGTTTCCTTGCTGACCGGAGCGTTGGTGACCTGGCCTGCCGGGGGGACGGCCGGGTCGGCGGCGTCAGCGGCGCCGTCTTTCATGCCGTCTTTGAAGCCCTTGACGGCGCTGCCCAAATCCGAACCAATGTTTTTCAGCTTCTTGGTGCCAAAAATCATGACGACGATCAGCAGCACGATAAGCCAGTGCCAGATGGAAAAAGTACCCATTGCATTCTCTCCTTGCGAATCTGCCCGATTCTAGGGCGTGCCAGCGCACTCACAGGCGGAAGCTGGCGCGAACGGATGTAGTAGATGGCCTGGTTTCAGCCTTTGTTCCACGGACGTGGGCCGCCCATGACGTGAACGTGCAGGTGATGCACTTCCTGGCCGCCTTCGTCGCCTGTGTTGACCACCACGCGAAAGCCGCCCGACGGATACGGGTTGCAGCCTTGCTCCTGCGCCAGCCGGGGGGCCAGGGTCATGAGGCGGCCCATCAGACGCTCGTGCGCGGGCGCGAGCTGTGCCATGGACGGGATGTGCGCCTTGGGCACCATCAAGAAGTGCACGGGCGCCCAGGGGGCGATGTCGTGGAAGGCGTAGATGTCCTCGTCCTCATAAACTTTTTTTGACGGAATCTGGCCCGCAACGATCTTGCAGAAGATGCAGTTAGGGTCGTGCGAGGTGGTGGTGGATGGGTCTGGGGCGCTCATGTTTCAGAAGGTGGGGTTCATGCGTCGTTCTGGGCGGTGTCGACACCGGCGCGCACGCCGATGTCTCTGAAGTGATGCTTGAGCCAGTGCGTGCCCGCGTCGCGGCCCAGGGTGAACAGGCGCTGGATGAACACGGTGTCGGTGCGCATCTTGCTGCTGGCGCCAAAGTCGGCCAGCAGGCGTCCGCCGTCAATGCGGTGCAGCAGCAGGTTTTTGTAGCGCTTGGGGTCGAGCTTGCCTTCGGCCAGCAGGCGCTGCACGAAATCGATGGCGCGCATTTCGGCCAGCAGGCCGGCGTTGAAGGTGATTTCGTTGATGCGCTCCATGATCTCTTGGGAAGTGGAGGGCACGGCAGGCGCCTCGACCGGGTTGATCTGCACCAGCAGCACGTCGCGGGCCTCGGTTTTGTAGATCAGCGGGTAAATGGCGGGGTTGCCCGAGTAACCGCCGTCCCAGTAGTGCTCGCCTTCGATCTCCACAGCCTTGAACAGCATGGGCAGGCAGGCGGAGGCCATCACCGCGTCGGCGGTCACGCGCTCGCTCGTGAACACTTCGCCGCGGCCGGTGCGCACGTTGGTGGCGGTCACGAAGACCTTGACAGCTTGCTGGCGCGCCAGCAGCTCGAAGTCGATTTCCCGCTCCAGCAGGCGGCGCAGCGGGTTGATGCCCAGCGGGTTGGTCTGGTAGGGCGACATCCATTGCGAGAAAAAGCCCAGCAGGGCCTGGCTGCCTCTCAGTGGCACGCCGGTCATCAGCGTGCCCATCACGCCTACGCCGTCCCAGAACCGCTTCAACGCCGTGCGCGCCGCCTCGCGCGCTTGCTTGCCGCTGAGCCCCTGCTCGCTGGCCTGCGCCAGCCCATGGGCCAGCGCCACGGCATTCATGGCGCCCGCGCTGGTGCCGGAGATGCCTTCAATGTCCAGTCGGCCGTCTTCCAGCAGCGCGTCCAGCACGCCCCAGGTGAACGCGCCATGCGAGCCGCCGCCTTGCAGCGCGAGGTTGATGGTTTTGCGGGTGTTTGCCATGGGGAGAGGGTCTTGCGGGAGTCTTCAGGCGACGGGCTGGCCGTCATTCATGCGCACCATCCCCTTGACGATGCGGTAGAGGAACCAGATGGAGATGAGCACCCAGGCCGGGTTGAACAAAAACAGCCCCAGCAGGTAGAACGGAAACGTCACCACGTAAAGCACGCCTGACCACAGCACCGAGCGGATGCGCCAGCTGAAGTGGCTGGCCTGCCAGGTGCCCGCGGCATCGTCTTTTTTGACCAGATCCATCACCAGCGCAATGATGAGCAGCGCCACGCCCACTTGCAGGCCGGGCACCACGGCGGCCACGGCCACGATCAGGTGCAGCAGATAGCTGACCCAGCCCCAAGCCTTGAGCGAGTCGGCGCGGGTACGGGCAGATGCGCCGCCTGTCGAGGGCTCCACATCAATGATGTCGTGTGGTTTGCGGTTCATGACGCTGCTCCTTCATTGCGTTCATTCAGGGCATGGGGGGCTGTGCATGCTGGGGCTTGGCCGGTTTGCGGTTCCAGCCGCTCACGCGCTGCCAGCTTGCGCAGGGCCTTTTCCTCGATGCCCGACAGCCCTTCGCGCCGTGCCAGCTCGGTCACCACGTCGGCGGCGCTGAGGCCGTAGTAGGCCAGTGCCACCATGCCGTGAAACCAGAGATCGGCCATCTCGGACACGATCTTGTCGCGCGGCCCGCCGTGGGCGGCATCCTTGGCGGCCATGACGACTTCGGTCGCCTCTTCGCCGATTTTTTTCAGGAAGGCGTCTGGTCCCTGATGCAGCAGGCGCGCGACATAGCTGCGCTCGGGGTCGCCACCGGCGGCGGGCCGGCGGCTGTCGATCACGGCCATCAGGCGGGTCAGGGTGTCGGGGGCGGACATGCGCTTTTACTTGTAGATGGCTTGCGGGTCTTTCAAGACCGGATCGACCGGTTTCCACTGGCCGTTTTCCAGCACGCTGAAAAAGCAGCTGTGGCGCCCGGTATGGCAGGCAATGCCGGGGGCGTGGCCTTGCTGGGTGACTTTCAGCAGCACCACGTCGTTGTCGCAATCCAGACGGATTTCATGCACCTGCTGTACATGGCCCGACTCCTCCCCCTTGAACCAGAGCTTGCCGCGTGAGCGGCTCCAATACACCGCGCGGCCCAGCTCGGCTGTTTTCTGCAGGGCTTCACGGTTCATCCAGGCGAACATCAGCACGTCACCTGTGCCGCGCTCCTGGGCAATGGCCGGCACCAGGCCGCGTTCGTCCCATGCCACTTTATCGAGCCAGTCAGTCATGCACGCATTGTGCGCCATCAATTGGGTGTGCCCAAGCGCCTTCAGCCGACGACGGTGTCCACCGGCAGGCTCAGCCCTTCCTTGATTTCTTCCATGACCACGTAGCTGTTGCTCTGCGCGGGCACGGGCACCTTGCGCAAAATCTGCCCCAGCAGGTCGCGGTATTCACGCATGGCGGACAGGCGGGCCTTGACGAGGTAGTCGAACGGGCCGGAAACCAGGTGGCATTCCAGCACGCGCGGCTCGGCCAGCAGTTCGCGGCGCATTTTTTCAAAGACCTCGGCAGATTTGGAAGAGAGTGTCAGCTCCACGAACACCAGCAGGCCGCGCCCCAGCGCTTCAGGGTTCAGCCGTGCGTGATAGCCCTGGATGATGCCCGCGCGCTCCAGCCGCCGCACGCGCTCGGTGCAGGGCGAAGTGGACAAGCCAATGCGGCCGGCCAGTTCGGTCATGGTTAGCCGGCCTTCGCGCTGAAGCTCGTGCAGGATTTTCCGGTCCAGTCGGTCAATCTCGGTCATTTCAGGTGTGATTTGAAGCGTGGGCAGTCATTTTTACGGCAGCGGACGCGGCGCGGAGTGCATGACGCGGGCAGGGATTTCCCGCGCTTGACGTCAAGCCTGTCTGACGCCAGGGAAAAGCGTCTGCCCTTACGATGCCGCGCCCAACACCGCTTTGATTGACTTTTTTCCATCACGATGAATCACGCAATGAACGCGCCCAGGCACTGGCTTGGCCGCCGATCCGGACTGGCCGGCGCTTGGGCGCTGGCGCTTGCGCTGGCTGCCTGCGGGGGCGACGGCGGCTCGGAGGCGGAAGTTGTACCGCCGCCACCCCCCGCCCCTATGCCCGCACCCGCACCCGCACCCGCACCAGCGCCTGCGCCTGCGCCTGCGCCTGCGCCAGCGCCAGACGCGCTGGGCCAGCTGCTGGGCAGCGTGGCGCTGAACACCATCTCTCCTGCCGCTATCCGTGAAGCCCTCACCGCTCCGGACAGCCGCGTACAAGGCGAGCTGACACCGTTGTATGAAGTGGCGTCTTACCGCATCACGTACCGCACGACGGACAAGGATGGCCAGCCGGTGCGTGCCTCCGGCCTGGTCAGCGTGCCGCTCAAGCCCGCGGGGGCGCGCAGCCCGGTGCTCAGCTACCAGCACGCCACCACGTTCCGCAACGATCACGCGCCCTCCATCAAGGTAGAGGCGATGGAGCCGCCCATCGTGCTGGCCTCGCTGGGCTACATCGTCGTGGCGGCCGATTACGTGGGCTTTGGCGAGTCGCAAGACAAGGAACACCCGTACCTGACCTCCGAGCCTACGGCGCGGGCCGTCATTGACATGCTGGTGGCCGCCCAGACCTGGCGGCAGCGCCACGGCGTGGCGGACAACGGGCAACTGTTTCTTGCTGGCTACTCCGAAGGCGGTTACGCCACCCTGGCGGCGCAGCGCGCCATTGAGCAGGAAGGCGGGGCGCTGAGGCAGCAGCTGCAAGCCAGCGTGCCCGGCGCCGGCCCCTATGACGTGCTGGCCACGCTGGATACCCAGCTGGCGCGCCTGCGCGAAGTCAGTCCCACGCTGGCGGCCCTGTTCAGCCCGCGCTACCTGCGCCATGCGGGCGGCGCCGTACGCCGCGAGATCCGCCGCTTTCTGGTGCGCCAGATGATGTCTGACGACGCCGATGTGAGCTACCAGACGCTCTTCATCGACCGCTACATGGCCGATGACCGTGACGCCATCGAACGTGAACACAGCGTGCACCTGGGCTGGGCGCCCGCGGCGCCGGTGCACCTGTTTCATGGCCGGGGCGACCAGACGGTGCCGTTTGCCGCGTCTGAGTCCGCGCTGGCCGCCCTGCAGGCCCAGGGCGCGCGGCAGGTAAGCCTGACGGAATGCAGTGACCCTAACGCCGGCCACACGCAGTGCGTGCCTGAATATTTCCACTTTGCCCTGGCCCGCATGGGGCAGCTGGCGCGCGATTTGTGAGGGTCACACGCTGCGGCACGTCAAGCGGTGGCGGGTGGCCTTCATGCTCAGGCGGCCGATGCGTTCGGCCGCCTTTTTTATGGGCGCCGTGCATGGCAGGGCGCCAAGCGCTCGCTGAATGCGAATGTCTTTCTTGAGCGGCCAGTCCCAGCCTGTTGCACTCGTACAAGGAGATCTGGGGCCTTGCCTGCCTCGCCCGCAGTGAATTTTTTTGTGGCTGGTATTTGTTGCGGGAGATTTCGCTGCAATGCCCGGGAAACCCCCGGTTCATTTCAGTGAAAGCCGCCTTTGCCTTGTTCCTAGACTCGCGCCATTGCATACCTGCGCAAAGGGGCTTGGCCATGAAAGTGATCGTTCTGGGCGGCGGTGTCATTGGCGTCAGCACCGCTTATTACCTGGCCCGTGGCGGGGCTGAAGTGACCCTGCTGGAGCGCCAGGATGGCGTGGCGCTGGAAACCAGCTTTGCCAACGCCGGGCAGGTTTCGCCCGGCTACTCCACGCCCTGGGCCGCGCCGGGCATCCCGGCCAAGGCCGTGAAGTGGCTGATCCAGCGCCATGCACCGCTGGCACTGCGGCCCGACGGCAGCGCGTTCCAAATGCGCTGGCTGACCGCCATGCTCCGCAACTGCACGGCCGAGCGTTATGCCATCAACAAGGAGCGCATGACCCGCGTGGCCGAGTACAGCCGCGACTGCCTGCGCCAGCTGCGCGCCGATACGGGCATCGAATACGACCACCGCACCCTGGGAACGCTACAAGTCTTTCGCACCGACAAGCAACTGGCTGCCGCGCAGCGCGACGTAGCCGTGCTGCAAGAGTGCGGCGTGCCCTACCGCCTGCTGGCGGCCCACGAACTGCCTGAACTGGAACCGGCACTGGCCCACGCGCCGGGCCTGGTAGGCGGCCTGTACCTGCCCGGCGATGAAACGGGCGACTGCCAGCTTTTCACGACCGCGCTGGCCAAGCAGGCCCAGGCGCTGGGCGTGCGTTTGCGCTTTGGCGTGCAGGTGGCAGCGCTGCTGCATAACGGCGAGCGCATCACCGGCGTCCGTCTGGCAGGGGCCGCCGGCGCGGCGGAAGACACCTTGCAAGCCGATGCCTATGTGCTCGCGCTGGGCAGCTACTCGCGCGCGCTGCTGGCGCCGTTGGGGCTGGACTTGCCGGTGTACCCGGTCAAGGGCTATTCGCTGACCGCGCCGCTGGTGGACGAGGCACGCGCGCCCCGCTCCACCGTGATGGATGAAACCTACAAAGTCGCCGTCACGCGCCTGGGCAGCCGCATCCGCGTAGGCGGCATGGCCGAGCTGGCCGGCTTCGACCTGAGCCTGAACCCGCGCCGCCGGCAAACGCTGGAGATGGTCACGCGCGGCCTGTTCGATGGCGGCGCTGACCTGCCCGCCGCCACGTTCTGGACCGGCCTGCGCCCCATGACGCCCGATGGCACGCCCGTGCTGGGCCCCACGCGCTACGCCAACTTGCTGCTCAACACCGGCCACGGCACCCTGGGCTGGACCATGGCGGCCGGTTCGGGCAAGCTGGTGGCCGACTTGGCGCTGGGCCGCCAGCCGGACATCCGTACCGAAGGGCTGGGGCTGGCGCGTTATGCGCAGGACGAACGGCACGCGCCCGGCTGGCGCGAAAAGCCGGTGGCCTGAAGAAAGCGCATCTGGAACAGGGGCACCGCGCGCGCAGATGCATCTCCCCATCCCGTACAAGGATGAACTGCCCGCCTCCTAGACGCTGGCGAAGGACTGACCAGAGAGCGAGGTGGCCGACCCCAGGCCTGCGCTACGCAGCAGCGCTTTCTACCTCTGCCCATTGAATGGCATGCCGTGCCCTTCCGCGGGCTCCTCAGCCAGCTTGGGCGTCAAGTGCGGTTCACCGGTTCTGTGCGGGCCGTCAGGTGGTATGGCCGTTCGGGAGCAGGCGTCGCGACTGCCGTTTGGCGCTCTGCGCAGGCTGGGGCAGCCGCACAGAGCACGCCAATCCCGCCGGTTTGGCTTGCAGATGCCCATGGCCTGTCCTGGAAGGATATTGGTTCTATCGGAAACGGCTTTTGGGCTTATCTGGCAAAGGCTGATTGCTATATTTTTCGATGTGTGGCATGGCGGCCAGCGGCCTACGGCCTTATGGGGCCGCTGTCAGGGCCGGTTGCCGAAAGACGGCGCGCAGGGCCTGGGCCAGGGTGGGGTGTTCGGCAGCGAAGCGCTCGGGGGCGGTGAAGTGGGCTTCACAGGCGACGGCGAAGAACTCGGGCGGGGAATGGGCGGCGTAGGCGTCCAGCCAGGGGGCGGGGGCGCCAAAGCGCTCGGCCAGGGACACCTGGTCGCAGAACTGCTGGTAGGCGGTTTGCCACAAGTGGCGCCAGTGGGCGTGCGCGGCGGCGCGGTGGGGCGCGCCCATGAAGCCGGCGGGCAGTGGCGGGCAGCCGTCGGCCGGGCCGGCATGCATGTCGATCTTGTGGGCGAATTCGTGGATGACCACGTTGGAGCCGGCTTCGGCCAGCGTGTCGGCGCGTGCCACGTCGGGCCAGCTCAGCATGACGGGGCCGCCGTGCATGGCTTCGCCCGCAAGCAGTTCGGTGTAGCGGTGCACCACGCCAGCGGCGTCCACGGTTTCGCGCGGGGCGATGGCTTCGCCCGGCTGCAGCACGATGGTGACGAAGTCGCCATACAGCGCCAGGGCGGTTTCGGGCCGTCCAGGCGCGCCCAGGTGAATCAGCGGCAGGCAGGCTTGCGCGGCTACGGCCACCGCCATGGCATCGGTGACGGGCAGGCCGTGCGCGCCCGTGAACTGTTTTTGGGCCAGGAAGAAGGTGGCCAGGCGGCGCAGGCGGGCTTGTTCATCCGCGCTCAGGCGGGCCAGGAAGCGGTGGCGGGCCAGTGTGGCGGCCCACAAGGTATCTGGAATGGGCGCGGGGCGGCCCCAGCGGCGCAGGCGGGAGAGGGCGCGGGCGAGCCAGTGTGGCATAGGGGCAAAAGCAAGCGAAGCAGCGGGTGAAAGGGGCGGTGGCAGGCCGGGCGCAGCCGTGCCGCCTGCCAGACGCAACCCGCAGGGCGCGTGGCGAGCGGGTTGCGTTGACTGTGTTCAGCCCGGCGCCAGCCTCGCGGGTGGCAGAGCCTGGCCGGCGGCGCACCGAAACGCAGGTGGGGCGGGCCGGGGCTTTATCAAGCCGCCTCGGCCAGCGAAAGGCGTGCGTGGCCGAGGGCGGTCAGGCGCAGCACTTGCGCGCGGGGGGCGGGGCCGCCGTCCAGGTGCCAGTCAGACAACACGATGCGCGCCAGCCCGTCGCCCAGCGCATGATCGGCTGGGCGGTGGGTGTGGCCGTGGATCAGCGTGGCGCACCGGGCCTGCCGCAGCCAGGCGCGGGCGGCGTGCTCGTCCACGTCGGCATAGGTTTCGGGGGCTTGGCCTTGCTGGCGCATCTGGCTGTGCTGGCGCATCTGGCGTGCGATGGCGGCGCGCTCGTCCAGCGGGCGGGCCAGAAAGGCCTGCTGCCATGCGGGCTGGCGCACCTGCTGGCGGAATTGCTGGTAGGCCGTGTCGTCCAGGCACAGCGCGTCGCCATGCGAGAGCAGCCAGCGCGCGCCGCCGAAAACGAGCACGGTGGGGTCGGCCAGATCCTGCACCTGGCAGTGGCCGAGAAAGGCGTGGCCCACCAGAAAGTCGCGATTGCCCCGCATGAAGTACACGGGGCGGCGCGCGGCCGCGGCCCGCAGCACATCGGCGCAGCGGGCTTCAAAGCTGCCGGCGGTGGCGGCGTCATCGCCGATCCAGACTTCGAACAGGTCGCCGAGGATGAACAGCGCGTCGGCCGGGGTGGCGTGCAAGTAGCGCTGCCAGGCCGCGAAGGTGGCGGGTTCGCTGGCGTGCAGGTGCAGGTCGGCCAAGAAGTCCACGACCTGCCAGCCGGCGGGCGCGGCCAGCTCGGGCAAGGGGGGCAGGGGCAGGGCAGACAAGGGAGATGGAAGAAAAGGCCAGCCGGGCTGGCGGAAAACGCCGGGGCCTGAATGCGCGAAGGCAGTGGCTGGCTGGATGCCTTAGACCCCGCTAAGGCCGTATTGACGGCCTGGGGCGCTATGCTTTTTGATTCAAGGGCGGGCCGTGGCGCCCGCCCGCCGGGCCAGCGACTTCAAGCGCTGGAAGGGTTCAAGGCGTGCCAGGCGTTCAAAGCGCAACGGCTTTTTCAATCACCACGTCGGCCTTGGGCACGTTTTCATGGAAGCCGCTGCGTCCGGTGGGCACGTCCTTGATGGCGTCCACCACGTCCTGGCCGGAGACGACTTTGCCGAACACGGCATAGCCCCAGCCTTGCGCGGTGGGGGCGGTGAAGTTGAGGAAGTCGTTGTTGGCCACGTTGATGAAGAACTGCGCGCTGGCCGAATGCGGATCGCTGGTGCGGGCCATGGCGATGGTGTAGGTGTCGTTCTTCAGACCGTTGTTGGCCTCGTTGGTCACGGGTGCGTCGGTGGGCTTTTGCTTCATGCCGGGCTCGAAGCCGCCGCCCTGGATCATGAAGCCGGGAATGACGCGGTGAAACACGGTGTTGGCGTAGTGGCCCTTGTTCACGTAGTTCAGGAAGTTGGCCACGGTCTTGGGGGCTTTTTCGGCGTCCAGCTCCAGGGTGATGACGCCACGGTCCTTGATGTGCAGTTCGACTTTGGGGTTGCTCATGAATCAAAAAAAGAAAGGAAAGGGGAAAAGGCGCTTGGCCCGGCACGTCGGGCCAGGGGCACGCGCCCAGGTGTGTCGGGCGTGTATCAGGCCGGTCAGAGCAGCTTGGCGGATTCGATGACGATCTGCTTCTTGGGGGCGTCGCTCTGGAAGGGGCCGCCCGGGCCGGTGGGCGCGTTGCGGATTTTCTCCACCGTGTCCATGCCGCTGACCACTTTGCCGAACACGGTGTAGCCAAACAGCGCCGGGTGGTTTTCAACGTTCTTGCGCGGAATGTCCTTTTGCAGCTGGCCCTGGTATTCAAACGTCACCGGGTCGCCGGGCGGCAGCACCACCGGGTCCAGCCGCGCGTTGTCCACCGTGTTGATGAAAAACTGCGCGGTGGCCGAGTGCGGGTCGCCCGTGCGCGCCATGGCCACCATACCCACGGTGTTTTTCAGCCCTTTGGCCACGGCTTCGCGGCCTTCGTGCTTGACGGAGGGGCGGGTGGGTTTTTGCTTGTAGTCCTTGTCGAAGCCGCCGCCCTGCACCATGAAGTCCTTGATGACGCGGTGGAAGATGGTGCCGTCGTAGTGCTTGTCTTTCACGTACTGCAGGAAGTTCTCAACCGTCTTGGGGGCTTTGTCGGGATAGACCTCAATGACGAAATCGCCCTCGCTGGTGACGAACTTGACGCGCGGGCTGTCGGCAGCCAGCACGGGCAGCGCCAGGGTGGCGGCGGCTGCCAGCGCGGCAGCGCCGCGGGCCAGGCTTCGGCGGGTAAAGCTCATGACAATGTTCTCCTGAGAAGTGAGGAAGAAAGAAGGCCCGCCAGCGCGGCAGGCCAGCAGCGCGGGCGGAGAAAGCACCTTGGTTCCGCGCCGCGGGGGGCGAGTTCCCGCCCGCTTTCCCGGGCGGGCGGGGCAGGCGCACGTGCGGTCATGGCCGGGCCGCCCCGGGCGGCTGGGGTGGCGGTGGCGCGGGCGGCAGCAGGCGCACGATGGCATCGGCCTTGGGCGCCAGGCGCGCCTGGTGGCCGCCTTCGGCCTGGGCGCGCGCGTAGGCCTGGGCGGCCAGGCGCAGGTACACGTCGCCCAGGTTTTCATGCGCGGTGGCATAGCCGGGGGACAGGCGCAGCGCGTGTTCCAGCGCTTCGCGGGCGCGGGGCAGGTCGCCGCGCGCGGCATAAAGCACGGCCAGGTTGTTGTAGGGCTCGGCCAGCTCGGGGAAGTCTTGCGTGAGCTGTACCAGCAGCGCCTCGGCTTCGGCATGCTGGCCGCGGCGGCTCAGCAGCGTGCTCTGGATAAAGCGCATCTGCGGGTCGCGCGGGTGCTCGGCCATGTGGCGGTCGGCCCGCGCTTGCGCTTCGGCGAGCTGGCCGGCTTCCATCAGGCGCGTCACGCTGGCGTAGGCGTCCTCCTTGTGCGCTTGTGCCTGCGCCGCCAGCGGCAGGCATGCGGCCAGCAGGGCGGCGGCCAGAAGGCGTGAAAGCAGCGGGGAAGGATTCATGCCGTCGGCAAGTGGTGTGGAAGGGGTGGCCGGGCGGGCGCAAGGCGCAGGGCCTGGGGCCGCATGCGCAAAGGGGGCCGCGCACGGGCGGGCCGTAAGGGGCTGGATTAGGGGCCGGATTTATACTGCGATGCATTGTAGCCAGAGGTTTTCTGGCCATCGCGCGGGCCCTGCGCGGTGCCCGGGGCAGGCAGGCTTGGCGCCTTCGTCCCCCTCTCCCCTCTCCCCCTCTCTTTGCTTTCCCCATGAGCTTGCGCATCTACAACACGCTTTCGCGTGCGCTGGAACCCTTTTCCCCCATCGAGCCGGGCCACGTGCGCATGTACGTGTGCGGCATCACGGTGTATGACCTGTGCCACATCGGCCATGCGCGCTCGGCCGTGGCCTTCGACGTGGTGCAGCGCTGGCTGAAGGCCAGCGGCTGGCGCGTGACCTTCGTGCGCAACATCACCGACATTGACGACAAGATCATCCGCCGCGCCACCGAAAACGGCGAAACCATCGGCCAGCTCACCAGCCGCATGATTGCCGAGATGCACCGCGACTACGACGCGCTGGGCATCGAGCGCCCCACGCACGAGCCGCGCGCCACCGGCTACGTGCCGCAGATGCTGGCGCTCATCGGCGCGCTCCGGGACAAGGGCCTGGCCTACCAGGCGCCCGGCGGCGACGTGAACTACGCCGTGCGCCAGTTTCCCGGCTACGGCAAGCTCTCCGGCAAGTCGCTGGACGAGCTGAACGCGGGCGAGCGCGTGGCCGTGAGCGAGGGCAAGCAAGACCCGCTGGACTTCGTGCTGTGGAAATCGGCCAAGCCCAGCGAGCCGGACGGCGCCAAGTGGGACAGCCCCTTCGGCCTGGGCCGCCCCGGCTGGCACATTGAATGCTCGGCCATGAGCTGCGCGCTGCTGGGTGAGAGCTTCGACATCCACGGCGGCGGGGCCGACTTGCAGTTCCCGCACCACGAAAACGAGATCGCCCAGAGCGAGGGCGCCCACGGCCAGCCGCTGGCGCGGGTGTGGATGCACAACGGCTTCGTCAATATCGACAACCAGAAGATGTCCAAGAGCCTGGGCAACTTCTTCACCATCCGCGACGTGCTGCAAAGCTTCGACGCCGAAACCATCCGCTTCTTCATCGTGCGCGCGCACTACCGCAGCCCGCTGAACTACAGCGATGCGCACTTGGCCGACGCGCGCGGGGCGCTCAAGCGCCTGTACACCGCGCTGGACGCCGTGCCCCCCGCGGGCGACGACGGGGCGGCGATCGACTGGGCACACCCGCTGGCCGCGCGCTTCAAGGCGGCGATGGACGAGGACTTCGGCACCCCCGAGGCCGTGGCCGTGCTGTTCGAGCTGGCCAGCGAAGTCAACCGCAGCCGCAGCGCGCCGGACGCGCGCCTGCTCAAGCGCCTGGGCGGCCTGCTGGGCCTGCTGCAAGCCGACCCCAAGGCCTTTTTGCAAGCCGGCAGCACGCTGGACGAAGCGGCCATTGCCGCGCAGATCGAAGCCCGCGCCGCCGCCAAGGCCGCCCGCAACTTCGCCGAGGCCGACCGCATCCGCGCCGAGCTGCTGGCTGCCGGCATCGTGCTGAAGGACGGCCCCGCCGGCACCACCTGGGAAGCGGCGGCATGAAGGGCGCGCCGATCGTTGCAGCAAAAAAACTGCCGATCAGGCAGACGGGGTAAGTGGTGATTGCTATAAAAACAAAAGCAGATGCGCTGATCACCCCCCCGTACTGGGCTGAGGCCTGCGCGCACTTGAGCAAGAAAGACCGTGTCATGCGCCGGCTGATCCCGCAGTTTGGCGATGCCTGCCTGGCCTCGCGCGGCGACGCCTTCGTGACCCTGGCCCGCTCCATCGTGGGGCAGCAAATCTCGGTCAAGGCCGCCCAATCGGTATGGGACCGCTTTGCCGCGCTGCCGCGCCGCATGGCCCCGGCCGAGGTGCTCAAGCTCAAGGTGGAGGACATGCGCGCCGCCGGCCTGTCGGCGCGCAAGGTCGAATACCTGGTGGATTTGGCCCTGCACTTCGCTGACGGTCGCCTGCACGTGAAGAAGTGGCAGGGCATGGACGACGAGGCCATCATCGGCGAGCTGGTGGCCATTCGCGGCATTGGCCGCTGGACGGCAGAGATGTTCCTCATCTTCCACCTGCTGCGCCCCAACGTGCTGCCGCTGGACGACGTGGGGCTGATCAAGGGCATCAGCCAGAACTATTTTTCGGGCGAGCCGGTCAGCCGCGTCGAGGCGCGCGAAGTGGCCGCCGCCTGGGCGCCCTGGCGCAGCGTGGCCACCTGGTACCTGTGGCGCTCGCTCGACCCGCTGCCGGTGGCCTACTGAGCGCCTGCCAGCGCAGCCGCAGAAAGCCGTGCGCCGAAACGGCGAACAGGCGCTGAGAGGCCCGCGCCGGCAGACATCCTGTAACATTCGCCGCTTCCCTCAGCCAAGGAGTCCCAATTGGCCAAACGCACATTCCTTGATTTCGAGCAGCCCATTGCCGAGCTTGAAAACAAGATCGAAGAGCTGCGCTACGTGCAGACCGAAA
This sequence comes from Comamonadaceae bacterium OH2545_COT-014, assembly GCA_003859965.1. Classification (GTDB taxonomy): domain Bacteria; phylum Pseudomonadota; class Gammaproteobacteria; order Burkholderiales; family Burkholderiaceae_C; genus Ottowia. The sequence goes on from RQYR01000025.1 coordinate 31,677, forward strand.
GCGCCGTCGATATCAGCGAAGAAATTGACCAGCTTGGCAAGAAAAGCCAGCAGCTCACCAAGGACATTTACAGCGACCTCACGCCGTGGCAGATCACCAAGATCGCCCGCCACCCCGAGCGCCCCTACACGCTCGACTACGTGCGCGAGTGCTTTACCCACTTCACCGAACTGCATGGCGACCGCCACTTCGCCGATGACCAGAGCATCGTCGGCGGCCTGGCGCGCTTTGGCGGCCAGCCCTGCATGGTCATCGGCCACCAGAAAGGGCGTGACACCAAGGAGCGCACGCTGCGCAACTTCGGCATGACCCGGCCCGAGGGCTACCGCAAGGCGCTGCGCCTGATGAAGCTGGCCGAGAAGTTCCGCCTGCCTGTGTTCACCTTCGTGGACACGCCCGGCGCCTACCCCGGCATTGACGCCGAGGAGCGCGGCCAGAGCGAGGCCATTGGCCGCAACATCTACGAGATGGCGCAGCTCGAAGTGCCCATCATCAGCACCATCATTGGTGAAGGCGGCTCCGGCGGCGCGCTGGCCATTGCCGTGGCCGACCAGGTGCTGATGCTGCAATATTCGGTCTACTCCGTCATTAGCCCCGAGGGCTGCGCCTCCATCCTCTGGAAAACCAGCGACAAGGCCGAGGAAGCCGCCGCCGCGCTGGGCATCACCGCGCACCGGCTGAAAGCGCTGGGCCTGGTGGACAAGATCGTCAACGAACCCGTGGGCGGCGCCCACCGTGACCACCGGCAGATGGCCGCCCTGCTCAAGCGCGCCCTGGGCGAAGCCTGGCGGCAGGTGGCAGACCTCAAGCCCCGCGAGCTGCTGGACCGCCGCTACGAACGCCTGCAAAGCTACGGCCGCTTCAGCGACACCAAGGCGGAACATTAAGAGCCTGTTCAAAGCCTCTTCGCATCGCGCGGGCGTGCGCGGGCCTTCCGGGCAAAACGTCAGACGGCGTTCGCCCCTTCAGGCCCGAACACCGCAAACCGTGATTTGCTATTTGTTTGATAGCTTCTTGGGCTTGTTGGTATTGCCTTGAAGGGCGAAAAGATATGTCATCAGGCAGGGCGGCCCGCAGCGGGCCGTCATGGGGCACTCATTTGGCGGCGCAGGCATGCGCCCACATCGCCGTGCGCCAGTGGCTGACCCGTGGTGGCCGGCAATCAAGCCGCCGGCCGGGAGCGTGCGGCCACCTTGGCCCGCAGCGCGGCCTGCAAGTCGGCCGGCACGAACTTGAAGGCCAGTTGCAGCAAAAGCAGGCCCATCAGCCCATCGTCCAGCCAGCCCAGCAGGGGCAAGAAGTCGGACACCAGATCGAACGGGCTGACCACGTACAGCACGGCCAGCACCACGGCCAGCTTGGCCGACCAGGGCGTGCGCACGTCACGCAGCACGGCCCAGGCCAGCAACAGCTCCTTGCGGAACATCGTCAGCAGTTTTCCCAGCTTCCACATCGCGCACTCCTTGGTTGGGGGCAAACAGACACAGCAGTCACAGCCCCGCCATATGGGGCCGCATGGCATGGTGACAAGAGCCGCGGCCGGAAAGAAGCGGCCAGCTGTGGCCGCGCGGCTGCCGAGGCACACGGCCAGAAGGCACCCGCCGCGCGCGTTACACCCGCATACGCCGCTTATAATTGGCGGCTTTTTCTTTTCAACCGCGCCGCCCGCCGTTTAAACGCAATTTTCCTTCAGAGTGTGCAACCGCAGGCCGGCCTGCGGCGGCAGCGCCGGGCGACGGAAATCCAATCCGGAGAACCCTGTGCTTTCTTCCCTGAAAGGGAATTTCCCGCCCGCTCTCCTGGCGCTTGCCGATGGCACGGTGTTTGTCGGCCAGTCCATTGGCGCCGCCGGCACCACTGTGGGTGAAGTGGTGTTCAACACCGCCATCACCGGCTACCAGGAAATCCTCACCGACCCCAGCTACCGTCAGCAAATCGTCACGCTGACCTATCCCCACATCGGCAACGTTGGCATCAACGCCGAAGACGTGGAATCCACCCGCGTGCAGGCCGCCGGCCTGGTCATCAAGGACTTGCCCTTGCTGGCCAGCAACTTCCGCTGCACCGAAACCCTGCCGCAATACCTGGCGCGCGAAGGCATGGTGGCCATCGCCGGCATCGATACGCGCCGCCTGACGCGCCTTTTGCGCACCAAAGGCGCGCAAAACGGCGCCATCGTCGGCCTGCCGGCGGGCGAGGCGCTTACGCCCGCGCATACCGAAGCCGCGCTGGCTGCCGCCAAGGACGCGCCCAACATGGCCGGGCTGGACCTGGCCCGCGTGGTCAGCGCGGACAAGCCTTACGAGTGGACGCAGACCGAATGGGCGCCCGGCCAGGGCTACGGCCGCCAGGAAGCGCCGCAGTTTCACGTGGTCGCGTTCGATTTTGGCGTCAAGTACAACATCCTGCGCATGCTGGCCGAGCGCGGCTGCAAGATCACCGTGGTGCCGGCGCAAACGCCCGCCGCCGAAGTGCTGGCCCTGCAACCCGATGGCGTGTTCCTGGCCAACGGCCCGGGCGACCCCGAGCCGTGCGACTACGCCATCGAGGCCACGCGCGCACTGATCGACGCGGGCGTGCCCGTTTTCGGCATTTGCCTGGGCCACCAGCTCATGGCGCTGGCCAGCGGCGCGCGCACCTTCAAGATGAAGTTTGGCCACCACGGCGCCAACCATCCGGTGAAAGACCTGGACACAGGCCGCGTCGCCATCACCAGCCAGAACCACGGCTTCGCGGTGGACGCCGACACGCTGCCCGCCAACCTGCGCGCCACCCACGTCAGCCTGTTCGACGGCACCCTGCAAGGCTTGGCCCGCACCGACCGCCCGGCCTTTTGTTTTCAGGGCCACCCCGAAGCCTCCCCCGGCCCGCACGACTGTGCCTACCTGTTCGACCGCTTCATCGCCAACATGCGCGAAGCGCGCTTCCAGCAAGCGCAATAAGCTACTGAAAAGGGAGCGATCACCTCATGAAACTCTATGCCTTCCCCCAAGCGCCGCTTGAAAAAGCCATTGCCAAGCGCATGCTCACGCTGCCTGCGCCGCACAAGGAATGGTTCGCCGAGCGCTGGGCGCAAAAGCCCTACAAGAAATCCTTCATGGAACACAAGGCCATGCCGCTCATCACCCTGCTGGCCAAGGGCAAGACCTGGAGCGACGAGGAGTTCAACACCGAGCTGGCCGCCTGGGGCGTGAAGTTCTACGACGCCGAAGCCGAGGTGCTGCGCCCGCTGGTCGAAGGCGACGGCCTGCTGCAACTGATGCAAAAGAACATGCCCGCCGCGCGCGTGCAGGCGCTGCTGGACAAGCTCAACAACGACCGCCACGCCTAGATGGCCCCACGGGCGCCGTGCCATGGCCGCCCCAGTCGCTTTCTACGATATGCCCAAACGTACCGACATCCAATCCATCCTCATCATCGGCGCCGGCCCCATCGTCATTGGCCAGGCCTGCGAGTTCGACTACTCCGGCGTGCAGGCCTGCAAGGCGCTGCGCGAGGAGGGCTACCGGGTCATCCTGATCAACAGCAACCCGGCCACCATCATGACGGACCCGGCCACGGCGGACGTGACCTACATCGAACCCATCACCTGGCAGACGGTGGAGAAAATCATCGCCAAGGAACGGCCCGACGCCATCCTGCCCACCATGGGCGGGCAGACGGCGCTCAATTGCGCGCTGGACCTGTGGCGCAACGGCGTGCTGCACAAGTACAAGTGCGAGCTGATCGGCGCCACGCCCGAGGCCATTGACAAGGCCGAGGACCGCCTGAAGTTCAAGGACGCGATGACGCGCATTGGCCTGGGCAGCGCGCGCAGCGGCATCGCCCACAGCATGGCGGAAGCCTGGGAAGTGCAAAAGCACGTGGGCTTTCCCACCGTGATCCGCCCCAGCTTCACGCTGGGCGGCACGGGCGGCGGCATTGCCTACAACCCGGAGGAGTTCGAGACCATCTGCAAGCGCGGGCTGGAAGCCTCGCCCACCAGCGAGCTGCTGATCGAGGAATCGCTGCTGGGCTGGAAAGAGTATGAGATGGAGGTGGTGCGCGACAGGGCGGACAACTGCATCATCATCTGCTCCATCGAGAACCTGGACCCGATGGGCGTGCACACGGGCGACTCCATCACCGTGGCGCCGGCGCAAACGCTGACCGACAAGGAATACCAGCTCATGCGCAACGCCAGCCTGGCGGTGCTGCGCGAGATTGGCGTGGACACGGGCGGCTCCAACGTGCAGTTCGCCGTCAACCCCAGGGACGGGCGCATGATCGTGATCGAGATGAACCCGCGCGTGAGCCGCTCCTCGGCGCTGGCCTCCAAGGCCACGGGCTTTCCGATTGCCAAGGTCGCCGCCAAGCTGGCCGTGGGCTATACGCTGGACGAGCTGAAAAACGAGATCACCGGCGGCGCCACGCCGGCCAGCTTCGAGCCCAGCATTGACTACGTGGTCACCAAGATCCCGCGCTTCGCATTCGAGAAATTCCCCCAGGCCGACAGCCACCTGACCACGCAAATGAAAAGCGTGGGCGAGGTCATGGCCATGGGCCGCACCTTCCAGGAATCCTTCCAGAAAGCCCTGCGCGGCCTGGAGGTGGGCGTGGATGGCATGAACGAAAAAACCCAGGACCGCGAGTGGCTGGAAAAAGAGCTGGGCGAGCCCGGCCCCGACCGCCTCTGGTTCGTGGGCGACGCCTTCGCCGCCGGCTGGAGCCTGGATGAAGTGCACCAGCTCACCAGGATCGACAAGTGGTTCCTGGTGCAGATCGAGGAAATTGTCAAGATCGAGCTGGATCTGGACAAGCACACCGCCGCGCACGGCGCCCAGGCGCTGGAAAAGCTGACGAAAGAAGCGCTGCTGGCGCTGAAGAAAAAAGGCTTTTCCGACCGCCGCCTGGCCAAGCTGCTCAAGACCGACGAGCACGCTGTGCGCGCGCGCCGCCATGCGCTGGGCGTGCGCCCCGTCTACAAGCGGGTGGACACCTGCGCGGCCGAGTTCGCCACCAACACCGCCTACATGTACTCCAGCTACGAGGATGAATGCGAGGCCCAGCCCACCGACAGGAAAAAGATCATGGTGCTCGGCGGCGGCCCCAACCGCATCGGCCAGGGCATCGAGTTCGACTACTGCTGCGTGCACGCCGCGCTGGCCATGCGCGAGGATGGTTACGAAACCATCATGGTCAACTGCAACCCCGAGACTGTTTCCACCGACTACGACACTTCCGACCGCCTGTATTTCGAGCCGCTCACGCTCGAAGACGTGCTGGAAATCGTGGACAAGGAAAAGCCCGCCGGCGTCATCGTGCAGTACGGCGGGCAGACGCCGCTGAAACTGGCGCTGGGCCTGGAAAAGGCCGGCGTGCCCATCATCGGCACCACGCCCGACATGATCGACGCCGCCGAGGACCGCGAGCGCTTCCAGCAACTGCTGCACCAGCTGGGCCTGCGCCAGCCGCCCAATGCCACGGCCCGCACCGAGGAAGAAGCCCTGCAAAAAGCCGAGGAACTGGGCTACCCGCTGGTGGTGCGGCCGTCCTACGTGCTGGGCGGGCGCGCGATGGAGATCGTGCACGAGCAGCGCGACCTGGAGCGCTACATGCGCGAGGCCGTCAAGGTCAGCAACGATTCGCCCGTGCTGCTCGACCGCTTCTTGAACGACGCCATCGAGTGTGACGTGGACGCGCTGCGCGACGCCAGCGGCCAGGTGCTCATCGGCGGCGTGATGGAACACATCGAACAGGCCGGCGTGCACTCGGGCGACTCGGCCTGCTCGCTGCCGCCGTACTACCTCAGCGCTGAAACCGTTGAAGAACTCAAGCGCCAGACCCGTGCCATGGCCGAAGGGCTGAACGTGGTGGGCCTGATGAATGTGCAGTTCGCCATCCAGGAAACGGAAGAAGGCGGCCAGAAGAAAGACGTGATCTACGTGCTGGAGGTCAACCCCCGCGCCAGCCGCACCGTGCCCTTCGTCAGCAAGGCCACCGGCATCCAGCTGGCCAAGGTGGCCGCGCGCTGCATGGCCGGGCAAACGCTGGCCGCGCAGGGCATCACGCGCGAGGTCACGCCGCCGTACTTCAGCGTGAAAGAAGCGGTGTTCCCCTTCGTCAAGTTCCCCGGTGTGGACACCATCCTCGGCCCCGAGATGAAATCCACCGGTGAGGTCATGGGCGTGGGTCGCACCTTTGGCGAGGCCTTCGTCAAGAGCCAGCTGGGCGCGGGCACCCGGCTGCCGGCCTCGGGCAAGGTGTTCCTTACCGTCAAGAATGGCGACAAGCCGCGCGCCGTGGCCATTGCGCGCGAGCTGGCGGGCATGGGCTTCGAGCTGCTGGCCACGCGCGGCACGGCGGCGGCCATCGCGGCCGAAGGCATCGCGGTGCAAACCGTGAACAAAGTGACCGAGGGCCGTCCCAACATCGTGGACATGATGAAAAACGGCGAGATCGCCATGGTCATCAACACGGTGGAAGAGCGCCGCAACGCCATTGCCGACAGCCGCGCCATCCGCACCAGCGCGCTGCTGGGGCGCGTGACCACCTTCACCACTATCTTCGGCGCCGAGGCTGCCGTGGAAGGCATGAAGCAGATGGACGCGCTGGACGTCATCTCGGTGCAGGAGATGCACGCGCAGCTTTGAGCGCGTAGCCGGACGGACAGGCGGCCCACGGCCCTGATGGCTTGCCTTGCGCGCCTGCCGGCTCTGGCCCCGCGACAAATGGCGGCATAATCGCCGCCAGTTTCAACCACACCCACACACCGCCGCCCGGCAACGCGCGGCGGTTTGCTTTTGAGAACAGGGAGACCAACAACATGACCACCATCCCCATCACCAAACGCGGCGCCGAAAAGCTCAAGGAAGAGCTGCACCGCCTGAAAACCGTGGAGCGCCCGGCCGTCATCAACGCCATTGCCGAGGCCCGTGCGCAAGGCGATCTGAGCGAGAACGCCGAGTACGACGCCGCCAAGGACCGCCAGGGCTTCATTGAAGGCCGCATCAAGGAGGTGGAAGGCAAGCTGGCGGCGGCCCAAGTCATCGACCCCGCCGCGCTGGACGCGGGCGGCAAGGTGGTGTTTGGCGCCACCGTGGAGCTGGAGGACGAAGACTCCGGCGACCGCGTGAAATACCAGATCGTGGGCGAGGACGAGGCCGACCTGAAGCTGGGCCTCATCAACATCTCCAGCCCCATCGCGCGCGCGCTCATCGGCAAGGAAGAGGGCGACACGGCTGAGGTGCAGGCGCCCGGCGGCGTGCGGCACTACGAGGTCATCAGCGTTTCCTACCTCTGACCAAGGAGCGGGCCATGGCACACCGTCTGGCGCTTTTTGCCGCCGCCCTGTGGTGGGGCAGCCTCACCGCCATCGGCTTCATGGCGGTGCCTTTGCTGTTCACGCACCTGCCCATGCCCGCGTTGGCCGGCAACGTGGCGGGCCGCCTGTTCAGCGCCGAGGCATGGATGGCCATGGGCTGCGGCGTGGCGCTGCTGCTGGCGCTCAAGTCAAAAACGGCCCCAGGGCACGCCCTGTCTGCCAAAACAACTATTATTTTGGTAGCGCTTGGCTTGCTCATGGCGCTATTGGGCGAATTTGCCGTGGCGCCGCGCATCGTGGCGCGCGACAACCTGCGCCTGTGGCACAGCGTGGGCACGGTCATGTATGTGGTGCAGTGGCTGTGCGCCGCCGCCGTGCTCTGGAGGCTGGGCCGCCCGGACAGGTAAAAAACCGCCGGGCGCGCCAGCGCCATGGCTGCCTTGCAGACTCGCCAGCCAGGTGCCGCGCGAGGCTGCGCGGATGGCCTTGGCGGGGCAGCAATGTGGCAGGGGGCTGAACCAGCCGGCCCGGCGGCTGATTCACTGCGCCTGCGGCAAAAGGCGCCGCAGCGGGCGAAGAAGCAAATAGCCGGAAGGGGCGGTCAGCGAATGGCCGGGTCGTGCGCGTTCTTGGCGGGCGCATCTTCATCCAGCGCCGCTTCCAGCCACAGCGCGGCCACGAAGCGCTGATCGAACCACAGCCACAGCAAGATGGGGGCCACCGGCGTCAGCATCAGAAAGCCGAACTGGTAGCCATAAGCCACCACCTCGTTGACCCACGACGGGTAGCCCAGATAGGCTGCCGCATTGCCGCCAGAGGTCACGATCACGTCGCGCATCCACTGAAAGCACAGCCCCCAGGCCTGCACGGGCACCAGCAGCGCGCTGCCCAGCAAGCCCTTGAGCCACCAGCGCCGCGGGTGCGAGGCGATCAGCATGGCCCACAGCAGCACCAGGCCATAGCCGTAGGTGGGGTAGCTCACCTCCGGCGTCAGCTCGGCCAGCATCTGCGCGCCGCCAGGGCCGGGCATGCGCACCTGCACGTGGGTGAGCAAGGTGGCGGTGATGCCGTTTTGCTCAAAGCCTTCCACCCACGAAAACAGCGTTTTCATGGCTGTGCCAGCCAGCCAGATGGGCGGCGTGGCAAACCAGGCAGCGGCCCAGTACCACAGTGGCAGCAGCAGCGCCAGGCAGGCTACCGCCAGCAGCAGGAAACGACCGATCAGGCTGGCGCGCATGGTGAGTCTCCTTGGATAGAGGGGAGTCAGGCCGCGGCCGGGCTGGCCGGATCGGCGGCAGGCGCCGCTTTTTCGCGCCGCGCCACGTAGCGCATCCACAGCAGCCAGACAATCAGCACGTCCAGCATGATGAGCGCCTGCCACATGTAAAGGTGTGCGAATTCGAATACCTTGAAGTTCCACTGGCCCAGAAAGAACAGGCTCACCACGCGCAGCAGGTTCACTGCCTGCACGGCAACGAAGCCCAGGCCAATGCCCCAGAGCTTCATTTTCCAGCTCGACGGAAAGGCCAGCATGGCCGCCACCAGCACGATGGTGGCCTCCACCCCGTTGCAGCCGGGCTCGATGGAAACGCCAAACCCCGTCTGCGCGCTTTGCAGCACGCGGCCATAGGAGATGACGGTGGGGTCGAAAAAGTGCACCACCGCCGCGCTGGCCTTGGCCACCAGGCCGGTCCACGGCTGCACCACGGCCGCCTGCACGCTGTTGAGCATTTCCACGCCGAACAGCACGGCTTGCACCGACAGAAAGATGAGAAAGAAGCGAAGCATGAGCGCCCGTTGTTCCTGAAATCGCCAAACTGGTTTGCCACGGCAGCGGCCCGGCGCCGCCGCAGGGGCAAGGCCGTCACTGTAACAGCGCGCAGCCATTGGTGAAACGGCGTAGGCATGCCGGTGGCCTCCTTGTCTGCGGGCTGTTTTGATGCGGCTGCCAGGCAGCACGCATGGCCTGTGCCCTCAAGCGCCACCACCCATACAGAGTGTGACGAACCTGGCGTTGCAGCAAGGGCGTGCCTTCCATGAAAAAGGCTGGCCGAACCTGCCGGTTGGGCGGTTTGGCCAGCCTGGGGGCGTTCGGACCGGCGGGTCAGTTGCTGCCGGGCACCTTGCCTTCCACGCCTTGCACGTAGAAGTTCACGCCGCCCAGGAACTGGTCGTCAGCCACCTGGCCGTCGGCCAGCACCTGCTTGCCGGTGTTGTCGGTGATCGGGCCTTTCCAGATCTGGAAGGTGCCGGCCTTGATGCCGTTGCGCACTTCTTCCAGCTTGGCCTTGGCTTCGGCGGGCACGTCATCGGCCAGCGAAACGAGGTCGATCACCCCTTCCTTCACTCCCCACCAGGCGCGGCCGGTGGTCCATTTGCCGTCCAGCGCCTCGCCCACGGCCTTGATGTAGTAGGGCGTCCAGTTGATGATGGCCGAACCCAGGTGCGCCTTGGGGCCGTAGGCGGTCATGTCGCTGTCCCAGCCGAAGCCGCGCTTGCCCAGCTTCTCGGCCGTTTGCAGCACGGCGGAGGAGTCGGTGTTTTGCATCAGCACATCGGCGCCGCCGTTGATGAGGGCGGTGGCGGCTTCGGTTTCCTTGGGCGGGTTGAACCATTCGTTGACCCACACGACCTTGGTGGTCACTTTCGGATTCACGCTTTGGGCGCCCAGGGTAAAGCTGTTGATGTTGCGGATGACTTCCGGGATGGGAATGGATGCCACCACGCCCAGCGTGCCCGACTGCGTCATGGCGCCGGCGATCACGCCCGCCATGTAGGCGCCCTCGTAGGTGCGGCTGTCGTAGGCGCGCATGTTCTCGGCGGTTTTGTAGCCGGTGGCGTGTTCGAACTTCACGTCCTTGAAGTCGGCGGCCACCTTGAGCATGGATTCCATGTAGCCGAAGGTGGTGCCGAACACCAGCTTGTTGCCTTGCTGCGCCATGTCGCGCAGCACACGTTCGGCGTCAGCGCTTTCGGGCACGCTTTCCACATAGGTGGTGACCACGCGGTCGCCGAACTCTTTTTCCACCGCCTTGCGGGCGTTGTCGTGTGCGAACGTCCAGCCGCCATCGCCCACCGGGCCAATGTAGGCGAAGGCCACCTTCAGCGGCTCGGCGGCGGCGGGCGCGGAGGCCGGCGCCGCCGCCGGGGCGGGGGCCGGGGCCGGCTCGTCCTTCTTGCCGCAGGCCACGAGCGCGGCGCTGACGGCGGACAGGGCAGCCACGCGCAGTACCAGGCGTTTGTGTAGATCAGTCATGTGAAAAAGGCTCCTTGGGCCTGAAACGTACAAACAAAAGAAAAAGGAAAGAAAAAACTCTGTCAGTGACGCAACCAGCGGCTGTGCCGTTGTGGCGCGCATGCGCCTCACGTGCGCCTCAGCCAGCCCAGGCCAGCCGGTGCGCGCGGGGGCGAGGATAGCCGTTTCTGGGGCGGGCACTCTTCTATCATCGCCACCCCATGAATGCCGCCGCCCCCGCCCCTGTCCGCCTTGCCTCCTCCGACTATCTGCGCCAGGTGCTCACGGCGCGCGTGTACGACGTGGCCATCGAGTCTGCCCTGGAGCCGGCGCAGGCGCTCAGCCGCCGCCTGCACAACACGGTGCTGCTCAAGCGCGAGGATCAGCAGCCCGTGTTCAGCTTCAAGCTGCGTGGTGCGTACAACAAGATGGCGCACCTGACGCCTGAGCAGCTGCAAAAGGGCGTGATCTGCGCCAGCGCCGGCAACCACGCGCAGGGCGTGGCGCTGGGCGCGCGCAAGCTGGGCGCGCGCGCCGTGATCGTGATGCCGGTGACGACGCCGCAGGTCAAGATCGACGCCGTGCGCGCGCTGGGCGGTGAGGTGGTGCTGGCCGGCGAGAGCTATTCCGACGCCTACGCCCATTCGCTGCAACTGCAGGCCGAGCAGGGACTGACTTTCATCCACCCGTTCGACGACCCGCTGGTCATTGCCGGGCAGGGCACCATTGCCATGGAACTGCTGCGCCAGCACCCCGGGCCGCTGCACGCCGTGTTCGTGGCCGTGGGCGGCGGCGGCCTCATCAGCGGCGTGGCCGGCTACATCAAGGCGCTGCGGCCGCAGGTGAAGGTGATCGGCGTGCAGATGAACGACTCTGACGCCATGGCCCAGTCAGTGGCCGCGGGCGAGCGCGTGGCCTTGCCGGACGTGGGCCTGTTTGCCGACGGCACCGCCGTCAAGCAGGTGGGCGAGCAAACCTTCCGCATCGCGCGCGAGTTGGTGGATGGCTTCATCACCGTCGATACCGACGCCGTGTGCGCCGCCATCAAGGACGTGTTCATCGACACGCGCAGCATCGTGGAGCCCTCCGGCGCGATGGCCGTGGCCGCCGTCAAGCAGTACGTGGCCACGCACGGCACCCAGGGCGAAACCTACGCCGCCATTCTGTGCGGCGCCAATATGAACTTCGACCGCCTGCGCTTTGTGGCCGAACGCGCCGACGTGGGCGAGGAGCGCGAGGCGCTGCTGGCCGTCACCATTCCCGAGGCGCGCGGCAGCTTCCGTCGCTTTTGCGAAGTCATCGGCCAGCTGCCCGGCGGCCCGCGCAGCGTGACCGAGTTCAACTACCGCATCAGCGACACCCGGCAGGCGCACGTGTTCGTGGGCCTGAGCACCGTGACGCGGGGCGAATCGCCGCGCATCGCCGCCGCGTTCGAGCAAGCAGGCTTTTCCGCCATCGACCTCACGCACAACGAGCTGGCCAAGGAACACGTGCGCTACATGGTGGGCGGCCATTCGCCGCTGGCCAGCGACGAGCGGCTGCTGCGCTTCATCTTTCCCGAGCGCCCCGGCGCGTTGCTGAAGTTTCTGAGCCTGATGCAGCCGAGCTGGAACATCAGCCTCTTCCACTACCGCAACCAGGGGGCCGACTTTGGCCGCGTGCTCATCGGCATGCAGGTGCCCGCCAGCGACGACGCAGCCTTCCGCGCCTTTCTGGACGAGCTGGGCTACGCCTGGGTTGAGGAAACCCGCAACCCGGCCTACCGGCTGTTTTTGCAGGACTGAGGCGTGCGGCCTCCGGTCACACCCCGGGGTGATTAGGGTGCTTTAAAAAATATAGCTTAAAACCCTTGCTGCATATGCCCAGATCGACTTCTGGGGGCCGGCGGTGAAGGGGCGCCAGCGTGCATCGCTTTATGCCAAGGCGGCGCAGTCCACTTGGTAGTTCTGCGGCCCGCGTGCGGCCACTTTCAGCGCGCCCAGGCGGTTGCCCAGCACGGCGCAGCGGGCCAGGGGCCAGCCTTGTTCCAGCCCGTGCAGCAAGGCGCCGCGCCAGGCGTCGCCGCAGCCGGTGGGGTCCACGATGGCGGCCGGGGTTTCGGCGGGGACATGGGTTTTTTCGCCTGCCTCCCAGACCTCGCAGCCCTGTGCGCCCAGGGTGACGATGAGGCCGCGCACGCGGCGCGAGATGTCGGCCAGGCTCCAGCCGGTGCGGTCGCACAGCATGCGGCCTTCGTAGTCGTTGACAGTGACCCAGCTGGCCTGCTCGATGAAGCGGGCCAGTTCAGGGCCGTCGAACATGGGCAGGCCCTGGCCGGGGTCGAACACGAAGGGAATGCCGGCGGCGTGGAACTGGGCGGCGTGCTGCTGCATGGCTTCGCGCCCGTCGGGCGAGATGATGCCCAGGCGGATGTCTTCGCGCGGCATAACGCTGCCCAGGTGCGCGTGCATCATCGCGCCGGGGTGGAAGGCGGTGATCTGGTTGTTGTCGCGGTCGGTCATGATCATGGCCTGCGCGGTCAGCGTGCCGGGCACTTCGCGCACGAATTCGGTGCTGATGCCCAGGGCGCGCAGGCGTGCGAGGTAGTCGCCGCCATCGGCGCCCACGGTGGCCATGGGCAGCGGCGTGCCGCCGAGCTGGCGCATGGCGTAGGCGATGTTGCCGGCGCAGCCGCCGAAGTCGCGCCGCAGCGTGGGCACGAGGAAGGAGACGTTGAGGATGTGCAGCTGCTCGGGCAGGATCTGCTCGGCAAAGCGGCCGTCAAAGTCCATGATGGTGTCGAACGCGAGCGAGCCGCAGATGAGGGTGGCCATGGTGCGGAGGTTTCTTTTTCTTCGGACGGGTCAGGGGTAGAAGGCGAGCAGGCGGTAGCCCACGATGTCGGCGGGGTGCGAGGCGGTGTCCACGGTCAGGGCGCTGCTGCCGGTGAATTCGGCGCCGGGGGCCAGCCGCTCGGGCGTGCCCAGCTCGGCGCGGCCGAGTACGCGGCGCACCAGGGTCTGACCGCCGCTGTCGGTCAGGGTCAGCTCCAGCGCGGGGGTGGCCACGGGAAGGCGGGCTTTGTTGCGCAGGCCAAAGCTCAGGCTGAACGTGTTGGGGCCGGTGCGGGTGAAGCTGGAGCTGTCGATCACCACCGCGTCCAGCCAGCGGTAGGGGCCGACGGTGCAGCCCAGCGGCTGGCACAGCGCCGTGAGGGCCGGGTGCAGCGCGGGGTAGCGTGCGGCCAGCCAGGCGCGCTGGCTCAGGGCCAGTTGCGCCGTCAGGCCCAGCGCCAGCACGCCCAGGCCAGTCCATAGCGCGGCGCGCACGGGGCGCGAGCGCCAGAAAGCGCGCCGCCGGGCCTGGCGCACGAAAGAGGGTTCGGCCGGGGCGGAGGCGGCGCTCCGGGATTTGTCCCGCCCTTTGTGCGAGGACTTGCTTTTTTTGCCCGACGATGCCCGGCCCGGCGCCGCCGCTGGCGTCGCCCGCGAGCGGCTGCGGGAGCGGCGCTTGGAGGGGGGCGGCGGCGGTGGCGGCTCCAGCTCGTCTTCCGGCTGCATGCCGCCAATGCCGCTGAGCAGAAAGTCCACCCCGGTGCGCGAGTGGCTGAAGGGCATCCAGGCGTGGCTGTCGTCCGCCTCGTCTTCTTCCACGCTGACGCTGGGCAGGCGTGCGGGCGTGATGGCGCCAGGCACGGGCGGACGCGATGCCGGGGCCGCCTGGCCTTCGCCGCGGCCCAGTGGCAGGGCGATGGGAGACAGGGGCTGCGGCGCGGTGGCAAGACCGCTGCGGCGCGGCGGTTCAGCGCCGACGGCGGCGCTGGAAGCACGCAGCGGCAGGGGCTGTGTGGCGGGCGGTTCGTCGGTTGATGCGGGTGGCGCTTCGACTGCGGTATCAGGGGCTGGTGCGGAGGCGCTTGCAGTGGGGCCAACCACCGGCAGCGCTTCTACCGGTGCGGGCCGGGAGACGGGCGCCAGCGCGCGCAGGCGGGCCACTTCTTCCGGGCTGACCAGGCGCTCTTCCTGGTGCAGCGGCAGTGCCATGGCCGGAGCGGGCGTGGGCACGGCGGCCGGGCGGGGCGGCGTGGCCGGTGGCGCTGCAGGTGGCTCCGCTGGCAGCTGCGGCGCTGGCCCGGTGGCAGGTACGGCCTGTTCCGGGCTGGCGTGCGCATGGGGCAGGGCGGAAGTCGCGGCTGAGGCGTCGTCGCTATCCTTGCCTTCCTCGGCAGCGCGCGCTTCGGCGGCTTGCCGCTCTGCCGCCGTGGTGAACCACAGGGCGCGCGGCAAGGCCGGGGCGGATGCGGATGGCGCGGTGCTGGCGGCGGGCGCGGGCAAGGCTGCCTGATCTCCGGCCTGGGCAGGTTCTTTCTGCACCGGCGGCTCTGGCTCTGGCTCTGGCTCTGGCTCCGGCTCCGGCTCCGGCTCCGGCTCTGGCTCTGGCTCTGGCTCTGGCTCTGGCTCTGGCTCTGGCTCTGGCTCTGGCTCTGGCTCTGGCTCCGGCTCCGGCTCCGGCTCCGGCTCCGGCTCCGGCTCCGGCTCCGGCTCCGGCTCCGGCTCCGGCTCC
>RQYR01000026.1 GCA_003859965.1 Comamonadaceae bacterium OH2545_COT-014
TCCTCGTACATGTGTCACCCATGTCTCCGGTCCATACACCTCTCCCAGAGGGAGAGGGAGAAAACCCCAGGGCCGAGCGCAGCGATGGCCCGAAGGGCTGCCCCCGCTATCCCCTCTGGCTGCGCCTGTGCTGACGGCGTGCCGGGCGGGCAGGCCCACCGAAGGATGGGCCTGCTTCGTGGTCTGACTCGCTGCGGTTGTCTGAACGGAGCGGCGAAGCCGCGCAGTGAGTTCCGCAGCGCCGCCCGGCACGCCGTCAGCGCAGGTTGCCCCGGCGTACCACGCTGGGGTCGCAGACAGTGGGGCCGCCTTCTTTGGCCTACCTTTCCTGGCGGGACAAGAAAGGTAGGTGCGCCGCCGGGCGCACATCCCGGCCTCTGTCCTTCAATCAAGTACAGAAGGTTGTTATCGGGCGCAACGCCCAAAACCATTGCGGCTACCCAGCCCGGCCGCAGCCGGCCACAGCGCCTGCGCCCCCCAGGCCCTTGCCTAGAATGCCCGCCCCATGACGTTCACCGAGATGCTGCGCGCCGCCGGGCGCGCCCATGATTCGCTGTTGTGCGTGGGCCTGGACCCGGAGCCAGGGCGCTTTCCCGAAGGCGTGGCGCGCACGGCGGCGGGCTTTTACGACTTTTGCGCTGCCATCGTCGATGCCACCGCCGACGTGGCGCTGGCCTTCAAGCCGCAAGTGGCCTACTTTGCCGCCCACGGGGCCGAGGCGCAGCTGGAGAAGCTGATCGCCCACATGCGCGCCGCCGCGCCCGGCGTGCCGGTGATCCTGGACGCCAAGCGCGGCGACATTGGCTCCACCGCCGAGCAATACGCGAAGGAGGCGTTCGAGCGCTACGGCGCGGATGCGGTGACGCTCTCGCCCTTCATGGGCTTCGATTCGATCGAGCCGTATCTGAAATACGAGGGCAAGGGCGCCTTCCTGCTGTGCCGCACCTCCAACCCCGGCGGCGACGACTTGCAGGCCCAGCGCCTGGCCGACGTGCCGGGCCAGCCGCGGCTGTTCGAGCATGTGGCCGCCCTGGCGCAAGGGCCGTGGAACCTGAACGGCCAGCTGGGCCTGGTGGTGGGCGCCACACGCCCGCAGGAGATCGAGCGCGTGCGCGCGCTGGCGCCCACGCTGCCGCTGCTGATTCCCGGCGTGGGGGCGCAGGGTGGCGACGCAGTGGCCACCGTGCGCGCGGCGCGCATGGGGGCGGACGCGGCGGCGGACGGGGGCGGGGCAGGCGGGCTGTTCGCCATCAACTCCTCGCGCGCCATCCTCTACGCCTCGGCCGGGCGCGACTTTGTCCAGGCCGCGCGGCGCGTGGCGCTGGACACGCGGGCTACGCTGCGGGCCGCGATGCATGGCATCGTGGCCACGTAACTGTCAATCTTTCAATTGTTTTCCGTGATGCTGACGGCGATGCGAATCAGTGCGTTTTTGAAATAGACGGTGTTTTCGAAAAAGTGGCACTCGAATGCACCCTTCTGGGCCAGTAGCCTTATTTTCTGGCTTCTCTGGATCATGGCGCCTGGGGTTTCTGGGTGGGCCTGTCCGATGAGATTTCCATTCAGTGTTATTGGGGTCTGCCCAGAAACCCGAGGGCATGCCCGTCCGTCATAGGGCGGCAATGCGGAAATGCTGATGCCCGCCAGCGCTTGCTCCTTTCCCCAGTCGCGAAAGGAAAAAGTCAGGAAAACCTCGCCATGCTGGTAGCAAGTGGAGGGGAAAGAGGATTCGCTGACTCGGAACCGCTCTGAAAAACCATACAACTGATCAATCTGCTCAATGCTGGTTTGACCCAGGACCATGGTCTTTTCGCCCAGAAGGACAGGCTGGGTGCACCATTTCTGTCCGGCATCTCCCCAAACCAGCGAAGGAGATGCCAGAGCCAGGAATATCCATTTTTTTATAGAAATTCCATTCAACGGATGACCTCCAGTCGGTCGCCTGCATTGAGTAGCTCACGAACAGACCTGGGCAAGATGATGCAGCCATTCGAGGCGTCATGTTGTGGATTGTCGCCGTGTATCCAGAAATCGCTGCGCTGACACATGTCGTTGGCGGCATCGGGTATCAGCTGGATCGAGACGGGGCCTGTTCTGCCTGGACGGTCTTGCGGAGCGGCCATGACATAGTGTCCTCGTGGTAGCGGACCTGTGTTGGACTCGCATTGCGCTTCCGGATTGTTACGCCCCTGGACACCCCCTTGGACGTTGCGACCCGAATAACCATCGTGGTTGATGGTTTCCCGGCCGTCTGCATCATGACAAGTCAAATTGCCTGTGCTTTGGGTATAGGTACAGGACTGGTGGGCGCCGGGCAAGTTGCGCAAATCGGTCTGCGAACGGGTTTCTGATGCGGGTGCGGCCGGCGCCGACGCTTGGTTTGTGCCCCCTGATTCTGCTTGCTGTGCCAAGTTCCCTTGCCCGGTTGCGTCAGGGTCTGTACTGGTCATGGGGGCACGACGGGAAGGGCCTATATTGGATGAGATGGAAGAAACCACAAAAACCTCCGTCGAAGTGGATATTTGAATTTGGCCAATGCAGACGGGTACGGCTTGTGCCTGCCTTGTAAATCTAGTTTGACTGGCCATGAGTGGCAATAAGTATCGGCACTATAGGTGGTCTTACCAACCCCACCGGCTCCTGGTCTGTTACCTGGCCTGTTCGGTGGCTTTATTGGCCTGCCGGCCTGCTGTTGTGCTGTTAGAACCTGTTCAAAGCTCTGCGTGTCGGGCACTCAAGCGGATTTGGGCGGTCTGCGGCGCCGTGCTATTGGCGGCACTTTGCGCCTTGCATCCCGTCCCAAACCGCTTCTTGCACACTCGCGCCGAGACTGTGAGCAGAGGTTCTTGGGCAGAAGGGGGCGCCACGCTCAGCGCTGGAGATAGGGCCGCAGATAGCGCCCCGTGTGGCTGGCGGGGCAGGCGGCCACCTGCTCGGGCGTGCCCTGGGCCACCACGGTGCCGCCGCCGGCGCCGCCTTCGGGGCCCATGTCGATGAGCCAGTCGGCGGTCTTGATGACGTCCAGGTTGTGTTCGATGACGACGATGGTGTTGCCCGCGTCGCGCAGCTGGTGCAGCACTTTCAGCAGCAGCTCGATGTCGGCGAAGTGCAGGCCGGTGGTGGGTTCGTCCAGGATGTAGAGGGTGCGGCCCGTGCCGCGGCGCGAGAGTTCCAGCGCGAGCTTGACGCGCTGGGCCTCGCCGCCGGAGAGGGTGGTGGCGCTCTGGCCCAGCGTGAGGTAGCTCAGGCCCACGTCGAGCAGGGTTTGCAGCTTGCGCGCGATGGCGGGCACGTCCTTGAAGAAGGCGTACGCTTCGTCCACCGTCATGTCCAGAATCTGCGCGATGTTGCGGCCCTTCCACTGCACTTGCAGGGTTTCGCGGTTGTAGCGCTGGCCGTGGCAGACGTCGCAGGGCACGTACACGTCGGGCAGGAAGTGCATTTCCACCTTCACCACGCCGTCGCCCTGGCAGGCTTCGCAGCGGCCGCCGCCGCTGGACTGCGGCACGTTGAAGGAAAAGCGCCCGGGGCCGTAGCCGCGTTCGCGCGCGGTGGAGGTTTCGGCCATCAGGTCGCGGATGGGGGTGAACAGGCCGGTGTAGGTGGCGGGGTTGCTGCGCGGGGTGCGGCCGATGGGGCTCTGGTCCACGGCGATCACCTTGTCGAACTGCGCCAGCCCCTCGATGGCCGCGTGCGGCGCGGGTTCTTCGTGCGCGCGGTGGATGGTTTGCGCGGCGGCGGCGTGCAGCGTGTCGTTGACCAGCGTGCTTTTGCCGGAGCCGGACACGCCGGTGACGCAGGTGAACAGGCCCACGGGAAAGCCCACGCTCACGTGCTTGAGGTTGTTGCCGTGCGCGCCCACGATGCGCAGCACGCCGTCGCCATCTTGGCCGTCACGGTCCGGGGCCGTGCTTTTTGCAAGGCTTTTTGGGGTTTTGGGAATGCTGGGCGTGCCTGAGCAGCTATTATTTTCGGAGCAAATCGCGGCAGGAGCCGGGCGGCGCGGGGGCACGGCGATGCGGCGCGCGCCGCTGAGGTACTGGCCGGTGACGGACTGCGGCGCGGCGGCGATTTCGGCGGCCGTGCCCTGGGCCATGACGCGGCCGCCGTGCACGCCGGCGCCGGGGCCCATGTCGATCACGTGGTCGGCGGCGCGAATCATGTCCTCGTCGTGCTCGACCACGAGCACGCTGTTGCCGATGTCGCGCAGGTGCTGCAAGGTGGCGATGAGGCGGTCGTTGTCGCGCTGGTGCAGGCCGATGCTGGGTTCGTCCAGCACGTACATCACGCCGGTGAGGCCGCTGCCGATCTGGCTGGCCAGGCGGATGCGCTGGGCCTCGCCGCCGCTCAAGGTGTCGGCGCTGCGCTCCAGGCTCAGGTAGCCCAGCCCCACGTCGTTGAGAAATTTCAGGCGGCTGGCGATCTCGCGCACCACCTTGCCGGCGATTTCGGCCTTGGCGCCGTCCAGCCGCAGCGTGTCGAAATACTGCTGGGCCTCGCCCAGCGTGACGCGGCTGACCTCGTAGATGGCGCGCGCCTGCGGGCCCGTGCCCAGGCGCACGCCGCGCGCTTCGGGTCGCAGGCGCGTGCCGCCGCAGTCGGGGCAGGGCTGGGTGCCGCGGTAGCGGGCCAGCTCCTCGCGGACCACGGCCGAATCGGTTTCGCGCCAGCGGCGCGCCATGTTTGGCAGCACGCCTTCAAACGGGTGCTTCTTGCTCACCTTGCGGCCGGCCGAGGCGCCGCTTTCAAAGGTGTAGCTGAATTTGATGGCCTCGTCGCCCGAGCCGTGCAGGATGACGTGGCGCACGCGCTCGGGCAGGTCTTCGAAGGGCGTGTCCACGTCAAAGCCGTAGTGCCGGGCCAGGCTTTCGATGAGGGCGAAGTAGTAGCCGTTGCGCCGGTCCCAGCCCTTGATGGCGCCGCTGGCCAGGCTCAAGCTGGGGAAGGCCACCACGCGCTCGGCGTCGAACACGTCGGTGCTGCCCAGGCCGTCGCACGCGGGGCAGGCGCCCACGGGGGAGTTGAAGGAGAACAGGCGCGGCTCCAGCTCGGCAATGGCATAGCCGCAGGCCGGGCAGGCGAAGCGGGCGTTGAACAGGTGCTCGGCGCCGCTGTCCATCTCCAGCGCGATGGCGCGGCCGTCGGCCAGTCGCAGCGCGGCCTCGAAGCTCTCGGCCAGGCGCTGGCGCTGCTGGGCCAGCGCCTCGGCGTCGCCTGCGCCGCGCACTTTTACGCGGTCGATCACCACGTCGATGTCGTGCTTTTCGCTTTTCTTCAGCGCGGGCAGCGCGTCTGCCTCCACCACCTGCCCGCCCACGCGAAAGCGCACGTAGCCCAGCGCCTGCATCTGCGTGAACAGCTCGGCGAATTCGCCCTTGCGCTCGCGCGCCACCGGCGCCAGCACCATCAGGCGCGTGCCTTCGGGCAGGGCCAGCGCGGTATCGACCATCTGGCTCACGGTCTGCGCCTGCAAGGGCACATCGTGCACGGGGCAGTGCGGGGTGCCGGCGCGCGCGAACAGCAGGCGCAGGTAGTCGTGGATTTCCGTCACCGTGCCCACGGTGGAGCGCGGGTTGTGGCTAGTGGCCTTCTGCTCGATGCTGATGGCCGGTGACAAGCCCTCGATCACGTCCACATCGGGCTTGTCCATCAGTTGCAGGAACTGGCGCGCGTAGGCGCTCAGGCTTTCCACGTAGCGGCGCTGGCCTTCGGCGTACAGCGTGTCGAAGGCCAGGCTGGACTTGCCCGAGCCGCTCAGCCCGGTGATGACCACGAGCTGGTCGCGCGGAATGTCCAGATCGATGTTCTTCAGGTTGTGCGTGCGCGCGCCGCGGATGTGCATGGCGCGCTGGCGCAGCGCGGCGGCCAGCGGCCGGCCGTCATCGGGCGGGAGATCGGGGTTCGGGTTCAAGTGCGGAAAGCGCCGGGCAAGGCGCTTGGCAAACGGACAAAGGAACCGCGAATTATCAGTCTGGACGGCCGGCAAAGTGCCCGGGCCTGACGCATCTCAAGCGTCCGGATGACGGCAAGTTTTATGATGCGAATCGTTATCAGTTGGAAGGAGGATTCATTCATGCGCAATCACCATTCATTTCACCGCCTGGCCCTGCTGCCCGCAGCGCTGGCGCTGGCTTTTGGCGCCAGCGTGCAGGCGCAGCCAGCGGCCGTGGCGCCGGCCCAGGCCGCCAGCGATGCGGCCGTGTCCACCTTGCCGGAAGTGACGATTCGCGGCTTCAGCAGCCAGCGCACCATGCGCCCGGGCGCGCTGCGCGAGGAGATCGTGATGACCGAGAGCATCGGCGCGCGCACCATCGAGAAAACCGGCGCCAGCAACATCAACGAGGCCGTGGACAAGAACCCCGGCATCGCGGTGCAGGTGGAGTGCTCCATCTGCAACGTGCGCAACGTGCTGCTGAACAACCTGCCGGGGCGCTACACCACCCTGCTGATCGACGGCATCCCGATCTATTCGTCCGTTTCTTCCGCCTACGGGCTGGACAGCGTGGGTCTGTACGGGCTGGAGCGCATCGACATCGCGCGCGGCGCGGGCGCCAGCCTGATCGCGCCCGAGGCGCTGGCCGGCACCGTGAACCTGGTGACCAAGTGGCCCACGCGCAGCGAAACGCAGCTGCGCGTGCAGGGCGGCAGCTTTGGCGCACGCCGGGTGGACGCCTTCCTGGCCCGCCCGCTGCAAGGCGGGGCCATCACCGCCTCGCTGCATGCCGACCGCCACAAGTCGGTGGACGGCAACGGCGACGGCATTTCCGAATACACCGGCTACGACCGCCGCATGGCTGGCCTGGGCTGGTTCGTGGATGACCTGGGCGGCTTCAAGGTGCGCGGCCGCCTGGACCTGGTGGACGAAAAACGCGGCGGCGGCGCGCTGGGCCGCGACTATGGCGCCATCCGCGACAACATGAGCGGCAACCCCTTCGACTTCAGCCGTGGCCCCAATGGTTCGCCCAGCCGCGACGGCTGGGTGGTGCCCGAGACGGGCGACATCCAGCCCTACGAAGACGGGCGCGGGGGCTTTTCCGAAATCATCTTCACCAAGCGCACGCAGTTCGTCACCTCCGGCGAGCGCCGCCTGGGCGATGGACGCCTGCGCCTGTCGCTGGGCGCGGCCTACCACGACCAGGACAGCTTCTACGAAGGCGCCACCTACCTGGCCAAGCAGCACCAGTACTACGCCGATGCCAACTACCAGTGGCCCGTGGGCCCCTGGCTGCTGACCGCGGGCGCCAGCTACCGTTACGAGAACCTGCGCAGCCACGGCGCCGTGCCCGACGGCACCCAGGTCAACGGCATCGACAACTACAGCTTCCGCGTGCCCGCGCTCTACGTGCAGGGCTACCGCACCTTCCTGGGCGACAAGCTGGAGCTGAACGCCTCGCTGCGGCTGGACCACCACAACGTGTACGGCAACATCGTCTCGCCGCGCCTGAACACGCTCTACCACCACACCGACCACCTCTCCAGCCGCCTCAGCCTGGGCAAGGGCTTTCGCGCCCCCACCAGTTTCTTCGAGCAGGACCACGGCATTCTGGACACCATCCGCATCCAGCGCGAAGTGACCAAGCCCGAGGTTTCGCACAACCTGAGCTACGCCATCAACTACGCGGACGACCGCTTCGCCATCACCAGCTCCTACAACTTCAACCGCATCCGCAACATGGCCATGCTCGACTCGGGCCAGACCGATGCCAATGGCGACCCCATCACGCTGTTCACCAGCGCCGAGCGCCCCGTCACCGTGCAAGGCGTGGACGTGAACATGACCTACCAGCTCACGCCCGCGCTGGCCCTGTCTGGCGGCGCCGAGCTGTACCACTACCGCTTCGACCCCGGCACGCTCGTGTTCGCGCGGCCCAAGGCGCGCGCCTTCGCCAGCGTGGACTACGAGCGCGGCCCCTGGAGCCTGAGCGCCCGCCTGAACGTCACCGGCCCCATGGACCTGCGCAAGTTCCACGACGACGGCAGCGGCCAGCAAGGGCGCTACAACTTCGACGGCACCCCCAAGCGCGACAAGAGCCCCACCTTCGCCACGGTGGATGTGCGCGCGCAGTACGCGGTGCACAAGAACGTGTCGCTCTACCTCGGCGTGGACAACCTGTTCGACTACAAGCAGGCGGACAAGGAGAACTTCCTCTGGGTGGACGCCAGCGGTGCGCCTGACGTGACGCACCTGTGGGGCCCCAACCGCGGCCGCTTCATCTATGTGGGCGCCAAGTTCGACTTCTGACCCGGCAGGGCCTGCTGCGCGCGCGCGGCGGCGCGCTGCCGCGCTGCTGTGCGCCGCGCTGCTCGCGCCCCTGGGCGCGGCAGCGGACCCGGCCAGGGCGGCCGCCGCGCCCATCGCCCCCGGCTGGGACTTCACCCTGCCCACGCTGGAGGGCGACCGCTTCATCACCGCCTCGGCCCAGCCCGGGCTGGTGCTGGTGAACTTCTGGGGCGTGGACTGCCCGCCCTGCCTGGCCGAGCTGCCCTTGCTGCAACGCCTGGCCGACGCCGCCAGCGGCTGGCGCGTGCTGCTGGTGGCCACCGACCCGCCCGCCGAAGCGCGCCGCGCCCTGCAGCGCTGGCGCATCCAGCTGCCCGGCGTGCGCGGCGGCCCCGGCGTGGCCGCGCTGATGCGTGCGGCGGGCAATGCGCGCGGCGCCTTGCCCTTCACCGTGCTGCTGCGCGACGGCGCTCCGTGCGCCCAGCACAGCGGCGCGCTGGACGAAGCCAGCCTGCCTGCCCTGCTGGCCCGCTGCGCGCCGCCGCTTCAGTAACGCACGCGCCCCCGCCCCTGGGGCGCGCGGCGTGGCGGGCTCAGTGCCCGAGCACGATGCCTTCGCGCCGCGGGTCGGCGCCGCCCACCCAGACGGGCCGCCCGTCGCGCTGGCCGCGTGCAATGGTGGCAATGCCGCTGCTCTGGGCGTTGACCGACACCGTATGCCCCAGCGCCTTCAAGCCTTGCACCAGCGCGTCGTTGGCGCCGCCGTTCGCAGCGTCAATGGCCGGGTGCTCGCCGCCGACGTTGGTGGTGGGGCTGTTGGCCGCGCCAAAGTCCACGAGCGAGGTGGCCTGCTGGGCGTCCAGCCCCCAGTCCAGGGCGGCCACCAGCGTCTTGGTCACGTACTGGATGATGGTGCCGCCGCCGGGCGAGCCGGTGGCCAGGCGCAGCGGGCCCATGCCGCCTTCCGGCGTCAGGTCGAACACCAGCGTGGGCGCCATGGAGCTGCGTGGCCGCTTGCCCGGCTGCACGCGGTTGGCCACGGGCGCGCCATTGACGTGCGGTACGGCGGCGAAGTCGGTGAGCTGGTTGTTGAGCACGAAGCCCTGGGTGACGTGGTAGGAGCCCATGCTGGCCTCCACCGTAGTGGTCATCGACACGGCGTTGCCCCGGCTGTCCACAATGGTCACTTGCGAGGTGCCTGCCTCTTGCGTGGGCACCACCGCCTGCGGCGGGCCGAAGTCGCCCGGCCGCGCGCGGCCCATGCTGCGGCCTGGATCGATCAGGCTGGCGCGCTGCTTCAGATAGTGCTTGTCCAGCAGCGTTTGCCAGGAGCCGCCGGGCAGCGGCACGAAGTCGGTGTCGGCCACGTAGGCGTCACGGTCGGCATAGGCCAGGCGCTGCGCTTCGCTGATGAGGTGCACGCCCATGACGGAGGGTTTGCCGCCGTTCAGGTCGATGCCGGTGGGCGGGTGCGCGGCCAGATCGAAGTTTTCCAGAATGCCCAGCGCGGAGGCCACGGCCACGCCGCCGGACGACGGCGGCGGCATGCCGCAGACCATGTAGCGCATGCGGTAGGTGGTGCACAGGGCCGGGCGGCGTTTGGCCTGGTAGCTGGCCAGATCGGCCAGGGTGGTCAGGCCGGGGGTGATGGCGCTGCCGTCCGTGGCGCTGCGGTCCAGCCCGATCTTGCGGACGATGCCTTGGGCGATGTCGCCGGTATAGAACGCATCCGCGCCCTGGGCGGCCAGGGTGCTCAGCGTGGCGGCGTAGGCCGGGTTCTTGAACAGCGCGCCCAGCGGCAGCGGGCGGCCATCGGCGTGCAGGTAAAGCGCGGCGGCGTCCGGGTCGCGCGCCAGCGCGGGGGCGGCGCGCTCCAGCGCCGCGGCCATGCGGCCGCTGATCTGAAAGCCCTGCTGCGCCAGCGTGATGGCGGGCTGCATCAGCTCGCGCCATGGCAGGCGGCCATGGTCGCCATGCGCCAGGCCCAGCATGCGCACTGCGCCCGGCGTGCCAATGGAGCGGCCGCTGGCGCGCGCGCTGGGCTGCGGCGTGCCGCTGTCGGCGCTGTCGCCAATCCAGCGCAGGTAGTTTTCGGTGGCGGCCGCGGGGGCGGTTTCGCGGCCGTCGTAGGCCACCACTTTCCGCTGGGCGGCGTCGTAATGCAGCATGAATGCGCCGCCGCCGATGCCGCTGGACTGCGGCTCCACCAAGCCCAGCACCATTTGCACGGCCACGGCCGCATCCACGGCGCTGCCGCCGGCCTGAAGCACTTCGCAACCGGCCTTGCTGGCCAGCGGGTTGGCGGTGCTGACCATGAATTGATGGGCATAGGTGGCGGCGCGGTTCGGGCGGTAGCCGGAGGCAGGCTCCGGCGCGGCCGGGTCGCCAGGCAGACCCGAGCCCACGACCACGGATTGGCCGCCGTCGGACTGCACAACGCAGGTCTGGGTGCGGTCTGGCGGCGGGGGCGTGTCCAGGGCGTTGTCGCTGCTGCCGCCGCAGCTGGCCAACAGCAGGATGGCCGTGGCGGCAGCCGCCTGGGCCACGGAACGTGGCGGGAAAAACGCGAGGGGACGGCGAACCGTGTCCATCAATAACTCCTTGGGTTGGATGGGGGCAAAAAAGCGGCTTACCTTGCCAGTGTGGCCGCCGCTTGTCATCAGGGCAAACCTGTGGGGCGCCGGTGCAGGCTGCTGGTGCGCCTGCCGGTGCGGCGGCCTGGAGGGACGGTGCCAGCAGGCAAGGGCGATTCAGGCTGGCTTGCGCAGGCTGGCCACGGGGATGCGCAAGCCTTCGCGGTACTTGGCGACGGTGCGGCGCGCGCAGTCGATGCCCTGCTCCTTCAGCATCTCGGCAATTTGCCCGTCGGACAGGGGCTTGGCGGGGTTTTCGGCGGCGATGAACTGCTTGATGAGCGCGCGCACCGCCGTGCTGCTGGCGTTGCCGCCGGTTTCGGTGCCGAGGGCGGAGCCGAAGAAGTGCTTGAGCTCGAACGTGCCTTGCGGCGTGGCCATGTACTTGGCGGTGGTGACGCGGCTGATGGTGGATTCATGCACGCCCAGCTCTTCGGCCAGCTCGCGCTGGACCATGGGGCGCATGGCGATTTCGCCGTGAATGAAGAAGTTGCGCTGGCGCTCGACGATGGCCTGGCTGACGCGCAAGATGGTGTCAAAGCGCTGCTGGATGTTCTTGATGAACCAGCGCGCTTCCTGCAGGCGCTGGCTGAGGGCCTGGTGGCCTTCGCCCTTGCCGCCGCGCAGCGCGCTGGCGTACAGCTCGTGCACGCGCAGGCGCGGCACCACGTCGGGGTTGATCTGCACGCGAAAACGCTGGGTGGGGCCGCTGCCCGCGGCGGTGACGATCACGTCGGGCACGATCACGTCACGCTCCACGTCCGTGAAGCGGCGGCCGGGCTTGGGCTCCAGGCGCGTGATGCAGGCGGCGGCGGCGCGCAGGGCGTCTTCGCTCTCGCCGGTGAGCTGGGCCAGCTTGCGCCAGTCGCGCCGGGCCAGCAAATCCAGCGCGCCGTGCTGGGCGCACAGCTTGAGGGCGCTGGCAATGGCGGCGGCCTCGCTGGCGGGCAGCGCATGGTCGGCCTGACGGCTTTTCAGTTGCAGCGTGAGGCATTCGGCCAGGTTGCGCGCGCCCACGCCCGCCGGCTCCAGCGATTGCAGCAGCTTGAGCGCCAGCGTGAAGCGGTGCACCAGCTCTTCCATCTGTTCCAGGCCGTCGTCATCGTCCAGCAAGGTGGCGGCCAGCTGGGCGATGGAGTCTTCGAGATAGCCGTCGTCGTTGAGCGACTCGATCAGAAAGTGCAGCGCGGCCATGTCTTCCGGCGCGAGGCGGAAGGCCAGCGCCTGGCGGTGCAGGTGTTCGGCCAGGGTTTCCTGCGGGCCGCCGCGTTCGCCGGGGTCGCGCTCGTCGTCGTCCGCCGGGTTGGGGCGCGGCGCGCTATCGGCGCCCCATTCGCCGTCGTCGGCGCCAATGTCCATGCTGCCGTCGCCGTCCCAGCTTTCGGTCAGCACGCAGTCCAGGTCTTTCAGGGCGCCATCGCCCTCCGCGTCGGGGCTTTCCGCCAGGCTTTCCGTCGCGTCTTCGCTGTTGCGCCCGCCGTCGCTGGCGGGCGGGGCGGTCAGGGGACGTTCCTCGTCAACGGGGGCGTCGTCCTCACGCTCCAGAAAGGGGTTGTCGTCCAGCATCTGCTCCACCTCGCTGGCCAGCTCCAGCGTGGACAGTTGCAGCAACCGGATGGACTGCTGCAACTGCGGCGTGAGGGCGAGGTGCTGCGAAACGCGCAGCGACAGGCCGGGTTTCACAGCTTGAAGTGCTCCCCGAGATAGACGCGGCGCACGTCCGGGTTGCCCACGATGTCGGCTGGCGTGCCGGCGGCCAGCACGCGCCCTTCGCTGATGATGACGGCGTGGTCGCAGATGCCCAGGGTTTCGCGCACGCTGTGGTCGGTGATAAGCACGCCGATGCCCCGGCTTTTGAGGTAGGCCACGATGCGCTGGATCTCGATGATGGCAATGGGATCAATACCGGCAAATGGCTCGTCCAGCAGGATGAAGCGCGGCTGCGTGGCCAGGGCGCGGGCGATCTCCACGCGCCGCCGCTCGCCGCCGGAGAGGGCAGGGGCGGGGGCATCGCGCAGCTCGGTGACATGAAGCTGGGCCAGCAGCTCGTCCAGACGGCGCTCGATCTCGGCGCGCGGCAGCGGGCGGCCGTCGGCGCCGCGCTGCAACTCCAGCACGGCGCGCACGTTCTCGGCCACGGTGAGCTTGCGGAAGATGGACGCTTCTTGCGGCAGGTACGACAAGCCCAGGCGCGAGCGGCGGTGAATGGGCATGTGCTCGATGGCCTGGCCATCAATGGCGATGCTGCCGGCGTCGGCCCGCACCAGGCCGACGATCATGTAAAAGGACGTGGTTTTGCCCGCGCCGTTGGGGCCGAGCAGGCCCACCACTTCGCCGCTTTGCACGGTGAGCGAGACGTCATGCACCACGCGCCGCGCGCCGTAGTTCTTGCGCAGGCTGCGCACCTCCAGGCGGCTGGGCGGGGCCGCAAGCGGCATGGGCCCGGCGGTGCCGAAAGTGGAAGCCAGCTCGCTGGCCTGGGCGCTGCCGGGGGCCGGGCCGGTGTCCGCGGCCATCATGGGCGCGCCTCTTGGCTCAGCCGTGGCGTGGCGCGCAGCGGGGCGGATGCCGGCTTGGCCGCCGGGGCCGCCGCCGGCTGGCGCGGGCCGATGGTGGCCCGCACGCGGCCTGTGCCCTGGGCGCCGCCGGCCGCGCCACTGCGCGCGGCGGCGCCGTCCACGGTGTACACCTCGGTAGCGTTGTTGTAGACGATGAGCGCGCCGGAAATTTCGTCGGCCAGCGTGGCGCCGGTGTAGCGCCGCATTTCGGCGCGGCGGCTCAGGCGAACCGTGTCCGCGCGGCTGTCGTATTCAATGCGTTCGGCCTCGCCTTCAATGAATTCGTCCACCCCTTCGCGCTTTTGGCGAAAGAAGGCGCGCTGGCCTGCGTCGGCCTGCAGCACGCCGAACTGGTGGCCAGCGGCGTCTTGCCGCACCTCCAGGCGCGCGCCGCGCATCACGATGGTGCCTTTGGTCAGCACCACGCGGCCGGTGAAGGTGCTGGTCTGGCTTTTGTCGTCATAGCGCAGCGCGTCGGCCTCAATGTTCATGGGCTTGTCGCGGTCCGCGCGTTCGGCTTGGGCCGTGGCGGTTGCCAGCAAGGCCAGGGCGGCCAGCAGCAGGGAACGGGCCATCGGGTAGATCATCTGATTCCGTTTCTAAGTTAAGCCATCACCTTGGATGCGTGGCGCCCGCTGGCGCGCCGTGTGTGGGCCTGGATGCAGGGTTGTGGAGCCAAGGCACGTTTTTTGCTTGGGCACCTTCTGTCATTGTATGGCCCGATGGTGTGCGCCTGGGACGCCTGGCTGCAATGGCGAGCCTTCACTGGTTCACGCCTGCATGGCAAAAAGCCCGCCAATGGCGGGCTTTTCCAGCAAAGGCTGGGGGGAGAGTCGTGCGGCAGGACGGGCCGCACCCCGTGCGCCTTGGGCGCTTGGGGGCAAATGGCGGTGGCTCAGGCGCCCTTGCGTTCCTTGGCGATCAGGGCGTCAGCCGTTTGCAGCATGCGTTCAAAGCCGCTGGTCAGGGACGGATCCGTGTAGTAGCGGCCGGCGATGCCCAGCGCGGGCGTGCCTTCCACCTGATAGTCCTCTTGCAGTTGCAGGGCGCGGCGCACTTTGCTGGCTACGCCGAAGGACTTGTAGGCTGCGGCGAATTTTTCGCGGTCAAGGCCCTGTTCGGCAATCCAGGGCAGCAGCACGTTTTCCTGGTCGAGACGCTTGCGCTCGTTTTGCAGGGCCGTGAACACTTTCATGTGCACGGCATCTACGGCGCCCATGGCCTCCAGCGCGTAATAGATGCGTTGCAGCGGCTCGAACGCCTTGCTGAAGCCCACGTGCACGCGCTGCACGAAGACATCTTTGGGGGCGGCGGCTTTCCACTTTTCGAACATCGGCTCGAAGTCCTTGCAGTGCGAGCAGCCATAGGAGAAGAATTCGATCACCCCCACCTGTCCGGCCTGCGCGCCTTCCACTGGGGCGCGCTGCTTGAGGGTTTTGTAGTCCTTGCCTTCCTTGGGCACGAAGCCGGCCGTTTGCGCGGCGGCTGGCAGCGCCATGAGGCCGGCCCAGGCGGGCAAGGTGGCGGCCAGGGTGAATTCGCGACGTTTCATTTGAGAGAGGCTCCTTGTATTAGAGGCAGGGCGGGTCTGAGCGGCGGCGCGCGGGCAAGTTCCCGCAGCGGCGGGGCGTTTGCTCCGCAACCAGGCCGGTGGCGCGGAGTTTTACCGTTGCACGCGCACCAGGGCCGAGTCGAAGCCGTTGCTGTCCAGGCGTTCTTTCACGCGGTCGGCCGCGTCTTTGTTCTGGAACGGGCCCACGCGCACGCGGTAAACGGTGCGGCCGGCTTGTTCGCGCTCGGACACGCGCGCTTGCACACCCATGAGCGACAGGCGGGCGCGCTGGGCTTCGGCATCAGCAGGGGCGCGGAAGGCGCCGGCTTGCACGAAATAGGTGAACGGATCGGCGCCGCTGGCTGCTGGCGCAGTGGGGGCAGTGGGTGCGGTGTTGGCGTTGCGCGCGCGGGCGGCAGCGAAGTCGCCCAGCGGATCATCCGAAGCGCGCGGGCTGCGCGGCGTGGTTTGCTGCGCCTGCGTGGGTTCCGGGGGCTTCTCAGCGGTGCGAGGCTCGGGGCGGGGCGGGGCGGGGCGGACTTCAGCCGGAGCCGGAATAGGCGCGGCGGGCGGGGCGGGGCGCGCCGTGGTTTCGTCTGGCCGGATGGGGGCGGGCGCGGGCGCTGGAACGACGGCGCCGCCAGCGGCTGGCGGGCGGGCGCCGTTGCGGTTGCGCAAGGGGGCGTTGGGGTCCCAGTCGCGGTTGCGCTCGGCTTCGGCGGCGTCTTGCCCGGTGGTGCGCGAGGTGTTTTTGTTGACGAAGGGCACGGGCACTTTGGCCACGTAAATGGCCACGCCCAGCGCCACGCCCAGGCCAATCATGACGCCCAGCAGCAGGCCAAGGAAGGTGCCGCCGCGCTGGCGGTTTTGCAGGGTTGACAGTTGCATCACATCCGCTCCGGGGCGTTGACGCCCAGCATGCCCAGGCCGTTGCGCAGCACTTGCGCCGTGGCGGCCACCAGGGCCAGGCGCGCGGTTTTTACGGCGCTGTCATCGACCAGGATGCGCTCGGCATCGTAATAGCTGTGGTAGGCGGCGGCCAGCTCGCGCAGGTAGAAGGTGACATCGTGCGGGGCGAAGTCCTGCGCGGCGGCGGTGAGCATGTCGGGGTACTTGGCCAGCTGCAGCATCAGCGCCTGGGCGGCGGGGGTGTCCAGCGGGGCCAGATCGGCCTGGGCCAGCGTGGCCGCGTCGCCGCCCCAGGCCTGCAGCACGGAGCAGATGCGCGCGTGCGCGTACTGCACGTAGTACACCGGGTTGTCGTTGTTTTGCTGCACGGCCAGGTCGACGTCGAAGGTGTATTCGGTGTCGGGCTTGCGGCTGAGCAGGAAGAAGCGCACGGCATCGGCGCTGGTCCACTCGATCAGGTCGCGCAGCGTAACGTAGCTGCCGGCGCGCTTGCTGATTTTGACCTCCTCGCCGCCGCGCACCACGCGCACCATGGTGTGCAGCACGTAGTCGGGGTAGCCTTTGGGGATGCCGGCCTCCAGCCCTTGCAGGCCGGCGCGCACGCGGGCGATGGTGCCGTGGTGGTCGGTGCCTTGGATGTTGATGGCCTTGGCAAAACCGCGCTCCCACTTGGCCTGGTGGTAGGCCACGTCGGGCACGAAGTAGGTGTAGCCGCCGTCTTGCTTGCGCATGACGCGGTCTTTGTCGTCGCCGAAATCGGTGGTGCGCAGCCACAGCGCACCGCCTTCCTCGTAGGTGTGGCCTTGGTCGATCAGGCGTTGAACGGTGCGTGCCACGCGGCCGTCGGCGTACAGGCTGCTTTCCAGGTAGTAGTTGTCAAACTTCAGGCGGAAGGCCTGCAAGTCTTTGTCTTGCTCGTTGCGCAGATAGGCCACGGCGAACTGGCGCACGTTGTCATAGTCCTGCGGGTTGCCGTTGGCAGTGAATTCGCGGTCGTCGGCGCGGACGGTTTTTCGGGCCAGAAAGTCGTCGGCGATGTCCTGGATGTAGTCGCCGTTGTAGGCGGCCTCGGGCCAGGCAGCGTCGCCGGGCTTAATGCCCTGGGCGCGCAGTTGCACGCTCTGGGTCAGGGTGTCGATCTGCACGCCGGCGTCGTTGTAATAGAACTCGCGCGTGACGTCCCATCCCTGGCTGGCCAGCAGGTTGCAGATGGCATCGCCCAGCGCCGCCTGGCGGCCGTGGCCCACGTGCAGCGGGCCGGTGGGGTTGGCGCTGACAAACTCTACCAAAACACGCTCTTGGGCCGATGGTTGTAGGCCGTATTGCTCTTTTTTTGAGAGCACTTCTTGCACCGTCTGCTGCTTGGCGGCGGGCTTGAGGCGGATGTTGATGAAACCGGGGCCGGCAATGTCCAGCGCATCCACCCAGCGGGTGAAAGCCGGCGTGGCCAGCAGGGCGGTTTTAAGCTGCTCGGCCACGGCGCGCGGGTTGCTTTTGAGCGGCTTGGCCAGTTGCATGGCGGCTGTGCAGGCCAAATCGCCATGGGCGGCTTGCTTGGGCGATTCGAACGCGGCACGCGCGCCCGCACCGGGCGACAGCTTGTCCAGCTCGGCAGCCAGCGCGGCCAGCAGTTCTTTCTTCACGGATTGCATCGGGCGGATTTTACGGGCGGGCTGTAGCGCCCAAGCAACGCCGCAGGCGGCGAATGGGGCTGCCTGACCGTGCGGCGCGGCTGCCTGGCGGCCAGGCGCGGGGCGCTTTGGCGGGTGAGCGGCCCCTATGCCGAAGCGGGGCGCTGCGTGGCCAGCAGGTAGTTCACGCCCGTGTCGGGCGCCAGGCGGTAGCGCCGTGTGATGGGGTTGTATTGCAGGCCCGTGCTGTGGCGCAGTGCCAGGCCTGCATCGCGGCAAAAGCGCGCCAGCTCGCTGGGGCGAATGAAGCGGTCGTATTCATGCGTGCCGCGTGGTACCAGCCGCAGCAGGTATTCGGCCCCCACAATGGCCATCAGGTATGACTTGGGGTTGCGGTTGAGCGTGGAGAAAAACACCCAGCCGCCGGGTTTGACCAGCGTGGCGCACGCTTGGACGATGGAGGCCGGGTCCGGCACGTGCTCCAGCATCTCCATGCAGGTCACCACGTCGAACGTGGCCGGAGCCTCGGCCGCCAGCGCTTCGGCCGCAATAGCGCGGTAGCTGATGCGCGGGGTCTGCGCTTCCAGCGCATGCAGCCGGGCCACTTGCAAGGACTTTTCGGCCAAGTCAATGCCCAGCACCTCTGCCCCCTTGCGCGCCATGGCGTCGGCCAAGATACCGCCGCCACAGCCCACGTCCAGCACACGCGCGCCAGACAGTGGGCGCTGGCTTTGAATCCAGCCCAGGCGCAGCGGGTTGATTTGGTGAAGCGGGCCAAACTCACCCTCAGTGTCCCACCAGCGGTGGGCCAGGGCAGAAAACTTTTCCAGCTCGGCGTCGTCGGCATTGCGCAGGTTCATGGCATGGCATTTTCCCATGCGTTGACGGGCATGCCACATGGCCAAGCCAGTCTGCACCATGAAAAAAGGAAGCCAGGCGGCTTCCTTTTTTCATCCTTGAAGTGAGGAAAGTTTTATTAAATGAGAAGCGCCATGAGTGCTCTCACTGTAGCCTGCGCTTCAATAATCGTCACCGCCGCGGCCGTAGCCGCCACGGTCATCGCCACCACGGCCATAGCCGTAGCCACCGCCGTCACGGCGACCGCCGCCGCGCGGGCCGGGGCCGTAGGGGCTGCGGAAGCGGCCGTCATTGCCGCCGCCGTCGTAGCCACCGCCTCCTTCACGGCGGTTGCCGTAGCCGCCCTCGCGGCGGCCGCCACCGTAGCCACCTTCGCGCGGCGCGCCATAACCGCTGCCACCGCCGCTGCCGTAGCCACCACCACCGTAGCCGCCGCCGAAGTTGCTGCGCGGCGGGCGTGGTTCCATCGGGCGGGCTTCGTTCACCACCACGTTGCGGCCGCCCAGTGACTGGCCATTCATCCCTTCAATGGCGGCTTGGGCTTCTTCGTCGCTGCCCATTTCCACGAAGCCGAAGCCTTTGGATCGGCCCGTGTCACGCTCCATCATGACCTTGGCGCTGGTAACGGCGCCAAAGGCGCTGAAAGCCTGGGCCAAGTCGCCGTCACGCACCGAATACGGCAGGTTGCCGACGTAAAGTTTGTTGCCCATTCGAAGGGACTCCTCAATAACCGGAAAAATCGAACGCGATGGAGCCCGCAAAACGCCTTCAACAAATCTGGCCAAAAACCGGAAGGAAGGGACACTGACTGATTCACCGCTAACCGCGTGTGAACGCACTGGCGCACACGCGGCGCATTATGCGCCAGAACCCTGAAAGTCAAGCGTCGGAAAAATGCCCTTTTTCAACTTGCGGTTTCATTTGCCTACAATTTTTCTGCCGGTTTTGTGTGATGGCATTCTTGCCAAATGCCGCGGCAATTTCTGTTGCGGCAAGCGGCGGCGTCCGGGCAAGCGCCAGGCGCCAAGCAGGCCCATCGCATGTCAGTGGGGTGGCGGTGGCACAGGTCAAGGAGTGGCTTGCTGTGCGGGAAGGCTTGCCACGCGGTCCGCTGATGCCGGCAGGCATGGCGTGACAACAAAGGCGGAGGCATAGGGTAGCGACCCCGCTGCCATGTGCGGGCAGGGGCATGGCCGCTTTGACTGTCTTTCGCGTGCTTCCAAAAAAAGGGCGGCTTCTCTATGCCAGAGCGCAGCGCTCTGCCGCCCCGCTGGTGAACCGTGGCATTGGCCGGGCATGGCCGCCAAGGGGCGCATGGGCTCCCGCTTCACGGCAAGTTAACTAAAATGCAAACTATTTGCACTCTGGTTAACTTTCAAATGAACACACGAGCGAACATGATGGGTGTTGACTTGCAGGCCAGCCTGCACAACGTGGCAGGCTTTTCGCGCCGCGCGCCAGTGGCGCTGGCGGCATGGCTGCTAATGGCTGGCGTGGCCAGCGCACAAGGCGTGGCATCCAAGACTATGGCAGCCACTTCGGCAGGTGATGCTGTGGACGAGCTGCCCGCCGTCGTCGTGACCGGCACGCGCAGCGAGCGCACATTGCGCGAGGTGCCCGCCAGCGCGCAGGTAATCGAGGCCGAGGCGTTGGAAGAACGCCAGCTGGGCGACATCCGCGAGCTGGCCGAAACCGTGCCTGGCGTGACCGTAGAACGCCGCTCCAACCGCATGACCATCAACAGCAGCGACGGCCGCAGCGGCAACGCAGGTTTCAACATCCGCGGGCTGGAAGGCAACCGCGTGCTCATGCTGGTGGACGGCGTGCGCATGCCGCGCAACTACAGCTTTGGCGCTTCCAGCCGCGACAACGTGGACTTCGGCCTGCTGGAGCGGGTCGAGGTCATCAAAGGCCCCTCCTCCGCGCTCTACGGCTCCGACGGCATTGGCGGCGTGGTGCAGTTCTTCACCCGCACGCCAGCCAGCTACCTCAAAGGCGGCAAGGCCATGGGCGGGCAGGCCGGGCTGGCCTATGAAGGCGACAGCCGCGCCGTGCGCGCCGGCGCCACCGTGGCCGGCCGCGCGGGCGAGCGCGTGCAGTGGCTGCTCTCCGGCAGCGCGCTCAAGGGCCACGCGCTCGACAACCGGGGCGACAACGACAGCCCCAGCGCCCTGCGCACCAAACCCAACCCCGAAGACACGCGCGACACCGCTCTGCTCGGCAAACTGGTCTTCACCCCCAGCGCGGCGCAAACGCACACCTTCACTGCCGAACACGTGCGCAAGCGCGACGAGTTGGACCTGCTCTCGCAATACGGCGCCACCACGCGCGGCGTGACCACCCTCACCGCCGCCGGCCGCACTGACAACCAGCGCCAGCGCCTGAGCTGGCAAGGCCGCTTCCAGCTGCAAGCCCCCTGGGCCGACACCCTGCGCACCACCGTGGCCTACCAGCGCCTGCGCTCGCACGAGCACTTTGAAAACACCCGCCTGCGCGCCGCCAACCAGGTGCGCGACACGCTGGACCACGAAAACCTCTGGCAAGCCAGCGTGCAGGCCGAGAAAGTGCTGCGCGGCCAGGCGCTGGCGTACAAGCTGGCCTATGGCCTTGACTTCTCCCGCACCCAGGCCGACAACCTGCAAACCGGTATCACCCCGCCCGCGGGCGAAACCTTCCCCCTCAAGCGTTTCCCTGACACCACCGAAAACGCCCTGGGCCTGTATGTGCAAAACGAAATCATCGGCAACGGCTGGAGCCTGATTCCCGGCCTGCGCTGGGACCGCTACCGCATCGCCGCCAGCCAGGCAGGCTTTGCCGGCCAGGCCGCCAGCAAAAGCGGCTCCGCCCTCTCGCCGCGCCTGGGCGCCACCTGGGACGTGGCGCCCGACTGGACGCTCTACGGCCAATGGGCCACGGGCTTTCGCACTCCCGGCGCCGACCAGCTCAACCGCTTCTTTGAAAACCCCATCGGCCACTACATGACCGTGCCCAACCCCGGCCTCAAGCCCGAAAAGGCCCAGCACGTGGAACTGGGCGTCAAAGGCCAGGGCGAGCACTGGCGTCTGGAGGCCGCCGCCTTCCACGGCCGCTACCGCGACTTCATTCTTGACAACCAGCGCGTAGCCGGCACCGGCCGCCGCGGCGACCCGCTCGTCTTCCAGGCCATCAACATCGGCCGCGCCAGCATCAGCGGCTTTGAAGTGGCCGGCGAATACCGCGTGAAAAACGTGGCCGGCGGCACCCTGGCCTTCCCTGCCGCCTTCGGCATGGCGCGCGGGCGCGACAAGGCCAGCAGCCAGCCCATCGCCAGCATCCAGCCTGCCCGCCTCAACCTGGGCGTGCGCTACGCCCAGCCCACCTGGTCCGTGCGCCTGGACATGCGCCACCAATGGGCCAAAAAAGCCAAGGACGTGCCCGCCGCCAGCGACCCGCGCGCTGGCGCCATCGTGCCCTTCCTGCCCCGCGCCGCCACCACCTTCGACCTCAGCGGCCAATGGCGTCTGTGGCGCCACGCCGGTGGCGACGTGCGCCTGAACGCCGCCGTGCACAACCTCACCAACCGCAAATACTGGCGCTGGAGCGACGTGCGCGGCCTCGCCGCCGACCTGCCCACCATCGACGCCTACAGCCAGCCCGGCCGCAAGTTCAGCGTCTCGCTGGTGGCCAGCTTCTGAAAAGACTGACCGCGACAGCGCGTGCCGGGCCCAGGAAAACCCCCTCTCCCTGAGGGGAGGGGGAATGGCAGGCAGCGTCTCGTGAATAACTGCCATGTCTCATGAAAGAACCAAGGCAGGCCCGCCTCCGCTCTGATAGGCAGGCCATCGGGTTACTGTCATGTGCTCCTGAAAAAAAGAGCACCTTGGGTAGAACGGGTGTGCCCAAGACGCTCTTTTTTTACTTAAGTCGCATCTTCCTTGCAGCGCACTTACTCCTTCAGTTGGCTTGCTGACCATGCACAGGCGCGCGTTCATCCGCTTTGTACGGGGTAGAGGAGCGCTGATGAAAAAGACCAAGGTGGCAGCGTGGCCCCACACAGCGGTTTGAACTGTCAAAAACAGTCACACGCTGCCCTGCCAAGCCATCTGAAACGTCAACTGACAGAAATTGACAGCCTGCTTCCCCCGGGTAAACACCCATAAATTGTCACTTGGCACGCGTGGCACGCCTGCAGGCGTGACCCAGTTCACGAACCAACGCGCCTCCCAAGGCTGGCACAGCAGGTGCAACACCTAGGGCGTGCGGCGACGCACAAACATGTGTCCCGAGTCTCGCAACTCTTTTAACCCTGCTCTCTGAAGGAGAACACCATGAAAGCAATCCAAAAAGGTTTCACCCTGATCGAACTGATGATCGTGGTGGCCATCATCGGTATCCTGGCCGCTGTGGCACTGCCCGCTTATCAGGACTACACTGTTCGTGCCAAGGTTTCTGAAATCGTGCTGGCAGCCTCTTCATGCCGTACGTCAATCACTGAAACCATTCAATCCACGGTGGGCACGACGCTGCCTGCTGCTAACGCTTGGGGTTGCGAAAGCTCGACTGCTGCCACAAAATATGTGGCAAAAATTGAAACCAGTAATGCTGGCAAAATTACAATCACTTCAGCAAGCGCATCGGATCTGAAGGATGCGGGGAATAAAAAAGTGACTTTGCAACCGATGAAAGATGCGACAACCGCTATCGGTAACGGTGATGTGCAAGTGACTGTCTACGGCTGGCGATGCGGCAGCACGGCTGATGGTACGGACATGCCGACCAAGTATCTGCCGGGTTCGTGCCGCGGCCAGTTCTAATAAAATTAAAAAACCTCAAGCCCCTTTATGGGGCTTTTTTTATGTCAAAAAAATCTTCAATATTTCAAAGCTGGCCCCTTTGGGGGCTTTATGCAGTTACGCTATTGTGGACTTGGCTGGCCGGTAAAGATATGAACTGGGACCAGCTCAATTACCATATGTATGCGGCTGATCTGTTGGTTAGAAATCGCTGGGGCCAAGACTATTTCGCAGCCAGTGTCCAATCCTACTTGAATCCAGTTGGATATTTGCCTTTCTACGCAATGGTTCGGGCGGAGTGGAATGACCTTTTCATTGCACTGGTCTTGGCTACCATGCATTTTCTTTGCATTGTTGCTGTTTGGTATTTGTATCCGCGTCTTGTGCCCTCCCATCTTGCTGGTCACCTCATGCTGCGCACATTAACCTGTGCGCTTGCGTTTATGACCCCTATAGGAATTATGTCATGGGGTAGTTCGCCTAATGACTTAATTGGTGCGTCGCTTGTCCTGTGGGCACTCGTTTTTTTGCTTCACCAACGCCCAGCTTCTTTCCGTATGCTAGCACTGTGTGGATTGATGTTGGGGGCGGCAGCCGGCCTCAAACTAACCAATGGCACTTTTGCTATAGCATTTCTGCTTCCAATTATTATTTTTAATCAAAAACATGATGGCTCATTTTTAATTGCAAAAAAGATGATTTTCTATGTTTTTGGGGTGGTAGTTGGTTTTTCTCTTTTGCACGGTTACTGGAGTTGGTGTCTGTGGCGGGAGTTTAAAAACCCATTTTTTCCGTTCTTTAATAAAATATTTGAGTCACCGGATTTTTTGCCGGTTAACTTGCATGATAAGAGATTTTTGGGTGATGGTGGTTTGTGGGGGCTTGCGAAGATTCCGTGGGATATGCTAAAGCATCAAGCGATGGTCTATACTGAGGTGATCGCTCCTGATGTTCGGGCAATAGTTTTGGTTTTTATTATTGCTGTTTTTGCTTATTCGCGTGCGTCCTTAAAGGTTTTGGGTGATGAGAGACGGTTTTCAAGATCGATATCCATTGAGTTGGTGGTTGTTTCTTCTTTTGCTTTGCTTGCTTATTTGATTTGGGGAATGACATCTCGAATTGGCCGGTATGCAATGCCTCTATGGTTGCTGCTCGGTCCACTTGTTATTTTTTTGGCTTCCTTTTTATGGCCTGGGAAAGAGAAAAAAATTGGCCTCTTCGCATCAATTCTATTGATGATTCAGTGCTTCGTGACCTCAAGCTCGGGGGTTATTCGTTGGGATGGTGTCAATTATAGCGGCCGGTGGTTCGAAGTGGATCTGCCTGCGGAAATTGCGAATGCTCCTGCAACCTTTTTTTCGACGGAGGAGCAAACCTTATCTTTTATATCTGTATATCTTCATCCAGAATCATCAATGGCAAATATTTTTGGGCAATATGTACAGCCTGCCGGTGAAAAAATAAGACCTCGACTGGCTAAGATGATGGATAAAAATAAAATATACTCGATTAGTAAAAGTGTTGATCCGGTGCTCCATGTGGATGTGAGAAATTCATTAAATAGTCGACTTCGGGCTTATGGTTTGATTATGTCACAAGATGATTGCGTATACGGAATTTTTCATATGGATCGTAAGGAGCCTTCAGTAAGTAATTCGGGTGCTGTTTATTTGCATTTTTGCCCTCTGGAGCGTTTGAACGGGTTGGAGAAGGAAAACGCTTTTCGGTATGCTTTTAAATACGATGAAATATTTGACCTTGTGGAGCGAGCCTGTCCTGCTCACTTTGATCCGCCAGGAAGTCAAACGCTTGTGAATGGTGGTGTGCATATAAGATCATATTTCAATAGCGTATCAAAGTTGATAATTGAATCCGGTGCTGTTTACGAGTCGGCGTACAGAGCTTTGGCGCCTCAATTTA
The DNA here is from genome assembly GCA_003859965.1 of Comamonadaceae bacterium OH2545_COT-014. GTDB lineage: Bacteria > Pseudomonadota > Gammaproteobacteria > Burkholderiales > Burkholderiaceae_C > Ottowia. Next base: position 25,055 of record RQYR01000026.1, read on the forward strand.
TTAATACGGTCGTGAATATTAAGAATGAAGTACCCATTGTCTGCCCGCCCATATTAAAAAAGCGTTATATTGAATGAGTGCCTCAAATGAAGAAAATTCCATCCAATCCTCAGAATGAAAAGCAAGTCCTGTATGGGGCGCCCGAGTTTTTGACGCGAACCGGAGAAAGCCTTCCTCGTTATCAAAATTGGATAACTGGCTTGTTTATTTCTCAGGCAAAATCTCTTGGTGCGAAGCGCATCCTTGATTTTGGTGCGGGGACGGGCTATTTGGCCAGCTGCTTTCGTGCGCAAACTAAGATTCAGCCGCTTCTGTTGGAGATTGACCCGTCTCTCCGGGCTCGGTGCATAAGTCAAGGATTCGAAACTTATTCCACTCTGGCTGAGGTGCCAACAGAGCTTGATTTTATTTACAGCTCCAATGTTTTGGAGCACATAGAGAATGATCTTGAAATGTTAATAAAGCTGAAGGGGAAGTTGCGAATTGGCGGAAAGATTGCTCTTTATTTGCCTGCATTTAATATTCTGTGGTCAAATATGGATGTGCGTGTAGGGCACTACCGCCGTTATAATAGAAAAAATTTATCGAGGTTGCTGAGAGGTGCTGGTTATAACGTCGAGTTGTGTCATTATGCGGATTCGCTGGGATTTTTCGTGACCTTGCTTTATAAATCTTTGCCTGGACGTGATGGCGAAGCATCTAAAGAATCGTTGCATCTGTATGATAATTATATTTTTCCGTTGTCGCGCAAGCTTGATGGGGTGGTAAGGAGCTTCGTAGGAAAAAATATTTTTATTGTTGCTCGCAAAGAAGGTTGATGATGATGTGTAGTGATGAAGTGCGTAAAGATAATTTGGATGGTAAGCCTCATATTGCACTTGTTTTACCATGCCACAACGAAGAAAAAACGGTGGGTTTGGTTATTGATGAGTTTCGGATTGTTTGTCCAAATTTGAGTTTCCATGTGTTTGATAATAATTCGACTGACAAGACCGCTGATGTGGCTCGCGCACATGGAGCCTTTGTGCATAAGGTCGCCTTTCAGGGCAAGGGTAATGTTGTTAGAAGAATTTTCGCGGACGTGGAGGCTGATATCTACGTGATGGTGGATGGGGACGCCACGTATGATGCCAGCCAATTAGTTGCGCATGTCAAAGAAATGATTGATTGCCAAATTGACATGGTTTTGGGCGCCCGTGTAATTGACGTGTCTAGCAATGGTGTCCACTATCGTGTCGGTCATCGCATTGGCAACAAAATTCTTACCGCTACTGCTATGATGGTTTTTGGTGGTGGATTTTCTGATATGTTGAGTGGTTATAGAATCTTTTCTCGTAGATACGCAAAATCATTTGCTGCTCATTCGCACGGATTTGAAACCGAAACGGAGTTAACGATTCATGCTTTGGAACTAAGAATGCCTTGTCTCGAAGTTCCTGTGAAATATCGGACGCGACCGCAGGGGTCGCAGAGTAAGCTTTCCACCTATAGGGATGGCGTCCGAATTTTGAGGACTATTTTTAGGCTAATTATGACAGAGAGGCCATTTTTTCTTTTCGGCTTAATTTCGATAATGCTTTCTATCCTTTCAATTGTTATTGGTCTGCCAGTTGTTTATGATTATGTGCGGACTGGGTTGGTGCCGCGTTTGCCTACGGCTGTTTTGTCAATGGGTGTTATGCTGTCTGCGCTTTTGTCGTTTGTTTGTGGAATACTGTTGGATCAGGTTGCTATTGGTCGTCGAGAAGTCAAGCACTTGTGCTATTTATCCTACCCTGGGTTTGATAATTTTTTGGTTTCTCGTTGTGCGAGGAGTGATTGATATTTTGGCGATTAATGTTGAATTGGCGGTTGATTTTTTTGAGATGTTCTAGTTTTTAATGGTGTTTAAAATAAGAAACGTGATCATTGTGTGGTAATTTCTTGAAAATTTAGGAAAAAGGTGTGGCAGCTATTGCAAGTTGCTGTGCGCCTGGTTGCCCGGGATTTAAGCATCAGCGATGCAAAGCTGTTCGGCATCTCGGTGCGCAGCACCAATAATCTGTGTTGTGTCTCCGTTATTTCCTTGGCCCAGTATTGCTCCAATCAATTTCTTTCCACTGTCGAGAGTGAGGCCGACGAACATTGCCGCTAATTTGGCCTTGGGCGTTTCAAAGCAAGCGCGGGCGTGGTGCTGGTTGTAGAAAACTATCGTCTTTGGTCTTCTCAAGCGAAGCGACTACGGTTAATACCGGGAGATTGTCCCGAATCCCTCTAAAGCCACGCTTTAAGCTATCATTGGAATCGTCAAGGTTGTGCTTCCCCTCAGCAACGTCATTTTCGAACCGATGACTGGTGTGGCTCACAATGGGCTGGTTAATCTCGACTTGGAAAAGAGCTTTTGAGTCAATTTCAGCAAAACGGATTTGTTAAAGGCTCCCAGGCACGTCAATAGGGATCGAGTCTTTCTGGAGTTATGCTCTGGATGTCGGATGGCACATTTTATTGACGTGCATCTTAAGGAGAGCGTAGTTCACACCAACTTCTTGCCTTCGTGACCTTTACAAAATTCTGCTTAAAATGCTTAGGAGCGATTATTTTTGAGGTATGTTTGTGTACTAGACTCCTCTGCTAAAATGAATCAATTGGCAAATATATTACAATATCGGCGTTCTGATTTTCAATGACCACTGTCCAAAATTCTTTGTCCCGGGCGGTTAGTGGCAAGTAGGCTAACATTTCGATTGGTTTTCCTGTATTGTCTAAGGATTTTTTAATATAAAAATATTTATCCGGAAACCTTGCGAGAAGATCGCTGACGGGGCGTGCTTCTTTTAAAATGGTGCTTCGTTCGCTTTTGTAGCTTTTCCATAGGGTTGTCTGTAGGGATAAAGGGAATCCGTTAATTGCGGATATGGTCATTTCTAGTTTTTCTTGATTTTCCATAGGGCGGAGTGCTAATAAAGAGGGGCCTTCAAATAAATGAGGTCTCCTGGCGAAGGGGGTTCGTGTGTATAAATTTTGGGGTAGCTCTGATTGGTGAATTACTCTGAATCGATCATATTCGAAGATTGTGTATATTGGTCGTGCATTCCACATGGTCCATAGACCATATGCTAGAGCTAAAGCTTGTATGGTGACAGTAATGCAGATGTCAAAAAAGATTTCGCGCCTAGTCTTTTTTGGTGTGAATGTGACAAAAGTGATCGCCGGTCCTATAATAAGATTCACTGCCATTGTTAATTCAAAAATCCGCTGCCCTTCGGATATTTTTTCATAGGGGAAAGGGTACCAAGCCTTAAGGGCCAAAAGGGAAATTATGCCTGTGGTGATGCTGCTTATCACTAAGCTGGCAATAAATGCGCATATTTTCTTGCGGAAGTGGTGCATAAATCTTTTTTTTGGGGTAATTGTTACGGACGTGAGGGTAGGGTATTATTTGCGCATAGAGCGCTGCTGTCAATTGTTGCGTTGATAATTAAAATGAACGCTAGCGCTGGCTCAATATTTTTACTGTTTACATGATGGCTGGTTTGGCTGGGCTATTAATAGTGGTCTCCTGGCTCTGGCCCTTCACCTACGGCCCCACGGCCGCCACGTTGCCTTATCTTGCCTCCGCCACGGCGGGGGCGCTGCTGCTGGCGCTGTGGCCGCAGCGCGCGCCGCAGGGCGGGGCGGCGGTGATGGCGGGGGGCTGGCTGCTGGCGGCTGCGCTGAGCGCGGTGGTGGCGCTTTTGCAGTATTTCAACCTGGAAGGGCCGTTTTTCCCCTGGTTCAATCAGGCCAGGCCCGGGCAGGCTTTTGGCAACCTGCGGCAGCCGAACCAGCTGGCGTCTTTGCTGGTGATCGGGCTGCTGGCCTTGGGCTGGTGTGCCCAGCGCCAACGCACGGTGCGGCAAGCGGCGCCGTGGCTGGCGGCCTTGTTGCTGGCGGCGCTGGCGGCCACGGCGTCGCGCGTTGGGGCGGTGGCGCTGCTGGCGCTGGCGGCCATGGCCGGTTGGTGGGCTTGGCGCGCCGGTCAGGGCCGGCGTGCGCTGGGGTGGCTGGGAGCCGGTTTGGCGCTGTATGCCGTGGCCGCGCTGGCGTTGCCCTGGGCGCTGCAGGCGGGCGGCGGCGGCGCTGGGCGTGATTTGCTGGAGCGTTTGCAAAATGCCGAAGGCACTTGCGGCAGCCGCCTGATTCTTTGGCGCAACGTGCTGCACCTGATCGGGCTGCGGCCGTGGACGGGCTGGGGCTGGGGCGAGCTGGATTACGCCCATTACATCACGCTGTATGACGGGCCGCGCTTTTGTCACATTCTGGACCATGCCCACAATTTGCCGCTGCATCTGGCCGTGGAGCTGGGCGTGCCCGTGGCTGTGGCCGCATGCGCGGCGCTGGCTTGGCTGGTGTGGCGCGGTCGCCCCTGGGCAGAGCGCGATAGCGCGCGCCAAATGGCTTGGGGGGTGCTGGCCGTGATCGGCATTCACAGCCTGGTGGAATATCCGCTGTGGTATGGGCCGTTTCAGATTGCTGCCCTGCTTTGCATCGGCTTGCTGTGGTGCACGCGCCCGCGCACGCAGCCCGCGCAAGCGGATGAGGAGGTGCCGGGTGGCCGCCGCGCCTCTTGCTGGCGCATGGCGCGGTGGGCGGTGGCGCTGCTGGTGCTGGCGGCCGTGGCTTACACGGGGTGGGACTATCGCCGCGTGAGCCAGATTTATCTGCCGCCTGAAAAGCGGGCAGCGCCCTACCGCATGGATGCCATGGCACATGCCCGGCAGTCGCGTTTGTTTGCGGGCGTGGTGCGCTTTGCGGAAGTCACCACGTATCCGGCCACGCGGGAAAACGCTTCGTGGCTGCTGCCTGCGGCGCTCAAGACGTTGCATTTTTCGCCGGAGCCGCGTGTGGCCATCAAAGTGATTGAGTCCGCCACGCTGCTGGGGCAGGATGCGTTGGCGCTGCAGCATTTGCGGCGGTTCAAGGCCGCCTTTCCCAAAGCCCATGCGCTATGGCGCGAGGAAAACCAGCGCATGCAGGGTGGCGCGCCGCGCGCTGAGGTGCCGCTACTGGACGCACGCTAAAGAGTGCGGCGCGGGGGCAAAGCAGCAGACTCGGGGGCTTTTGTCGCGCGCAAGTGAACAGCTGCCCAGGCTCGGCCATAGGGCGTGTGACATAGCTCACGCAAGCTCGATTTTGAATTCAAAAGTACCTATTTCAAGGCCGCTTGACGCCGTGCGGGCGTTCACTTTCATGCATGATCGCCGACTTTGCAACGATAGGTTACAAAGGAGATGAGGCGATGAAACTGGCAAGGATGGGGCGCCGCATGTGCGCCTTGACGGGGCTGGCGATGTGGCTGGGGGCCGCATGGATGGCGGCAGTGGCACAACCGGCGCACGCGCTGGAGTTGCGCATTGGCAATGTGCAAGTGGACGAGTCGCCCGTGGGGCGGGGCTCGCACAAGTTTGCCGCGCTGGTGCAGGAAAAATCCGGGGGGCGCATCAAGGTCACGGTGCTCAATGGCGGCAAGGCGGGTTCCGACACGGACATGCGTGAGAAGCTGGTCAAGGGCGAACTGGAAATCATGGCCGCCAGCGCCACGCTGTTTGCCAGCGCGGCCAAGGAGGTGGCTTTGTGGGACACCCCGTTTCTTTTTGCCAGCTACGCCGAGGCGGATGCCATTTTGGACGGCATGCCAGGCCGCAAGGTGCTGGAAACGCTAGCCCCCAAAGGCATGATTGGGCTGGCTTACTGGGAAAACGGATTCCGCAACCTGACCAACAGCCTGCGCCCGGTGACAAAGCTGGAAGATTTGCAGAACCTGCGCCTGCGCGTGCAGCAGAGCGAAGTGTTCATCAACATGTTCAAGGCCTTTGGCACGCAGGTGCAGCCCATGCCGTTTCCGCAGGTGTATGGCGCCTTGCAGAACAAAGCCATTGACGCACAGGAAAATCCGCTGCCGGTCATCGTTTCGGCCAAGCTGCATGAAGTGCAGGGGTATTTGACCTTGACGCGTCACTCTTATTCGCCTTTTCTGGTTGCCGCTTCCCGGCAGTGGTGGGACACGCTCAAGCCTGAAGACCAGAAAATCATTCGCGACGCCGCTTATGAAACGCGCGTGTCACAGCGTCAGGACGCCCGCCAGGTGGCCGATGCGGCTTTGGCTGAACTGCAGGCCAAGGGCATGAAGGTCAGTGAACTGCAAGTGGGCGAACGCGCGCGTATCGAACGAAAGCTGGAACAGGTCAACACCAGCATCGCCACCAAAGTTGGGCTGCCGCTGTTCATCGAAACCGTGAGCGAATTGCAAAAGCTGCGCCAGACCAAAAAATAAACAAACGCGCTGCCTGCTTTTCTTATGCAAAGAAAACAAAGCGCAATTTTGTAAAAAACAAAAAGCCCGTCACGTGTGTGACGGGCTTTTTTTCTAGAGGCAAATGCCTTGGCTGTGGGGGTGAAAGTGGCTGAACCTCAGGCTGCGGATAGCCAGTAGCCTGCGTTGAAGGGGCTGCTCATGCGCAGTGCCAGCGGCGAAATGTCGACCAGTTTGTCGGTCGGCATTTTTTCGCCCATTTCCCCGGCAGGATCACCGCCAGCAGCGGCATGGTTTTGGGCCTCGTTCGCCCGTTCTGCTTGGCCATTTTGTGCAGAACGGGCTACAGAAAAGAATAGAAGCAGCGGAAGGCGATTTTTCGGTCGTTCCAGTAATCGGCGGCATCGCGGAAGATGTCGAGCAATTGCTCGCGTGCTTCTTTGTCGAACTTGGCTGTGGCGGGTATTTGCTCCAGTACAACCACAAAACCGGGCTGTGGACCGCTTTTGTGCAGCGGGTCCGTCATGCAGTCGTACAGGGCGTCAAAGTTTTTGCCGAAGTGCGGCGGAAACGTGAACTGCGCGGCAATCGACTCCAGCACATCCTGCTTGGTTTGCGCCTGGGCCAAGTTGGCATAGAGGAAGTGCTGGCCCAGCTGGGCGGCAGCCTCTTGCAAATCGTGCGCGTGGAAGGCGCGAATGGACTGCACGATATTGGTGCGCACGCCTTTGAGCGGCATGTCTTGGGGGGGACGAAGTGGCGTATCCATCTCCGCTGCTTTCTCTTGGTTCAAAAAACCGGTTGGCTGGGGTGGGTGATGCCCCACGGGCTGAAACAGTTCTCGCGCTTTCATGGCTGGATCTTCCTGAAACTGGCGTAGTGATCGCTCGTGTAGTAGCAAGCCTCGGGCGCCGTGGGCTGCAAACCGCCGCAGACAATGCGCCGGGCGCCCCGGTGGCGCACGCCAGGGGTGCGGACGGTGTATTCGCGGTAGTAGCCACGCTTCATGACGGGCAGCAGGCGTTCGCGGTTGCCGAAGACAGCGCCATCCTTGTCGAAAGGAAACGGGCCGCCAGCCAGAATCAAGCGGTACGTCTTCTGGCCGGAGCGAGGCAGCTCGGCGACGGCGATGGTGGTCGCCACCGCTGTGGACGAAGGCTCACCCCACCACAGCCCGCGCGCATGTGCTGCACTGCCGCCCACCACCATGGCAAGCAGCAGTGAGGCCGCTGCCAACGGTTTGGCGGCATGCAATGCCGCTGTTCGCAACATGAATCACACCTTTCCGGCAAACCTCTGGTTTACCCGAAAAAATCAACGCGCTAGTGTGCCTGATTGGGGGGCAAAAAGCAAGACTCTGCTTAAAAAGCAGGCAGCCAACTGGCATGACGCCGGCTGATTCAAGTTGGTGTTTACTTTCTCTTTATGCTGCTTCTTTATTGATAATGGCGTCGGTAACGGTCAGCGCCGTCATGTTGACGATGCGGCGCACCGTGGTGCTGGGGGTGAGGATGTGCACAGGCTTGGCTGCGCCCAGCAGCACGGGGCCGATGGCGATGCCGCCGCCGGCGGCCACTTTCAGCAGGTTGTAGGCGATGTTGGCGGCGTCGATGCCGGGCAGCACGAGCAGGTTGGCGTCGCCGGTGAGTGGGCTGTCGGGCATGAGGGCGCGGCGCATGGCGCTGTCCAGGGCCACGTCGCCGTGCATTTCGCCGTCGATCTCCAGCCACGGCGCCTGTTCCTGCACCAGCGCCAGTACTTCGCGCATCTTGACGGCGCTGGGCTGGCTGGATGAGCCAAAGCTGGAGTGCGACAGCAGCGCCGCCCGCGGCTGGATGCCGAAGCGCTGCACTTCCTCGGCCGCCATGCGGGTGATTTCGGCCAGTTGCGCGGCCGTGGGGTCGGCGTTGACGTGGGTGTCCACCAGAAACACCTGGCGGCCCGGCAGCATCAGCCCGTTCATGGCGGCGTAAGTGCGGGCGCCTGCGCGCTGGCCGATGACTTGGTCGATGTAGGCCAGGTGCATGGCGTAGGTGCCCCAGGTGCCGCAGATCAGCCCGTCCACGTGGCCGGCGCGCAGCAGCATGCAGCCGATGAGCGTGAGGCGCCGGCGCATTTCGATCTTGGCCATGGGCACGGTGATGCCCTTGCGCTTGGTGAGCTGGTAGTAGTCTTGCCAGAAGTCGCGGTAGCGCTCGTCCTGCTCGACGTTGACCACGTCGTAGTCCGCGCCTTCGCGCAGGCGCAGGCCGAACTGCTCGATGCGCCGGGCGATGACGGCGGGCCGGCCGATGAGCGTGGGGCGGGCGATGCCGTCGTCCGCCACGATCTGGGCGGCGCGCAGCACGCGCTCTTCCTCGCCCTCGGCGTAGGCCACGCGCTTGCGGGCGGCGGCGCGCGCGGCGGCGATGATGGGCTTCATCGTCGTGCCCGAGGCGTAGACGAAGCCTTGCAGCTTCTCGCGGTAGGCCGCCATGTCGGCAATGGGGCGGCTGGCCACGCCCGAGTCCATGGCCGCCTGCGCCACGGCGGGGGCGATCTTCATCATCAGCCGCGGATCGAAGGGCTTGGGAATCAGGTATTCGGGGCCGAAGGCCAGCTTCTCGCCCACATAGGCGCGCGCCACCACCTCGCTCTGCTCGGCCTGCGCCAGGTCGGCGATGGCGTGCACGGCGGCGATTTCCATCGCGTCGTTGATGGTGGTGGCCCCGCAGTCCAGCGCGCCGCGGAAGATGTACGGAAAGCACAGCACGTTGTTGACCTGGTTGGGGTAGTCGGTGCGGCCGGTGGCCATCACCGCGTCGTCGCGCACGGCGCGCACGTCTTCGGGCAGGATTTCGGGGTTGGGGTTGGCCAGCGCCAGGATCAGCGGGCGCGCGGCCATGCGCCGCACCATCTCGGGCTTGAGCACGCCGCCGGCCGACAGGCCCAGGAAGATGTCGGCGCCGTCAATCACCTCGCCCAGCGTGCGCAGGCCGGTTTTTTGCGCGTAAATGGCCTTGTCCGCGTCCATCAGCTCGGTGCGGCCCTCGTACACCAGGCCGGCGATGTCGGTCACCCACACGTTCTCGCGCGGCACGCCCAGCTTGACCAAAAGGCCGGTGCAGGCCAGCGCCGCCGCGCCCGCGCCGCTGACGACGAGCTTCACGTCCCCGATGCGCTTGCCCACCACCTTCAGCCCGTTGAGCACGGCCGCGCCCACCACGATGGCGGTGCCGTGCTGGTCGTCGTGGAACACCGGGATCTTCATGCGCTCGCGCAGCTTGCGCTCCACGTAGAAGCAGTCGGGCGCCTTGATGTCCTCCAGGTTGATGCCGCCAAAGGTCGGCTCCAGCGCGGCGATGATCTCCACCAGCTTGTCCGGGTCTTTTTCGTTGATCTCGATGTCGAACACGTCGATGCCCGAGAACTTCTTGAACAGCACGCCCTTGCCTTCCATCACCGGCTTGCCCGCCAGCGCGCCAATGTCGCCCAGGCCCAGCACGGCCGTGCCATTGGTCACCACGCCCACCAGGTTGCCGCGCGCGGTGTAGCGGAAGGCGGCGGCCGGGTCTTTCACGATTTCCTCGCACGGCGCGGCCACGCCGGGGCTGTAGGCCAGCGACAGATCGTGCTGGTTCACCAGCTGCTTGGTCGGCGCGATGGCCACCTTGCCGGGCACCGGCTGCGCGTGGTAGTCCAGCGCGGCGCGGCGCAGCTGGGCGCGCTTGTCGTCCGCGGGGGGGCTGGGTTGCGTGGCGGGGGGGGCAGAAACTGACGGGGAAGAAGGGGCGGAGGAGGAGGTCATGAAAGCGCCTGGGAGGCTGTTGCGTTGCACAAGGAAGGTGCCATTTTAGAGACAGTCGCTGGAAATGGCTTGGTGCCCAATATCCTTTCTGGGCAGTATTGACGGGCTTTGCTGCTATTGTTTTTGATGTTTGGTACGGTGTGGCGGGCTTGTCGTCACACGGGGTTGCTTGCGGCCCGCATGGCGGGAGCCCCGGCGCTATACTGCCCGCCAGCGCCGATTTGCTTTCCTGCTTGCGGGCGCTCTTACAAATGCAGCTAAAGACGGAACCCGCAAGAAACCCGGTTTCGGCTTTGGCGAACCGGGTTTTTTGTTGCCTATGTCTTTCATCGCCACGCCGCGGCTCATGCGGTTTGACGCACCGCTGACGCTGCAAAGCGGCGCCAGCCTCGGCGGCTACCAGCTTGCCTACGAAACCTACGGCACGCTCAATGCCGCGTGCGACAACGCGGTGCTGGTGTGCCACGCGCTCAATGCTTCGCACCATGTGGCCGGGGTGTACGAAGGCCAGCCCAAAAGCGAAGGCTGGTGGAACAACATGATTGGCCCCGGCAAAAGCGTGGACACCAACCGCTTTTTCGTCATCGGCGTCAACAACCTCGGCTCGTGCTTCGGCTCCACCGGGCCGAAAGACGTGAACCCCGCCACGGGCAGCGCCTGGGGGGCGGATTTTCCCGTTGTCACCGTGGAAGACTGGGTGGCCGCGCAGGCCCGTCTGCTGGACGCGCTGGGCATCGGGCAGCTCGCCGCCGTGATGGGCGGCAGCCTGGGCGGTATGCAGGCGCTGAGCTGGACGCTTCAATTTCCGGAGCGCGTGCGGCACGCCGTGGTGATTGCCAGCGCCCCCAACCTCACGGCCGAGAACATCGCCTTCAACGAAGTGGCGCGCCGCGCCATCGTGACCGACCCGGACTTTCACGGCGGCCACTATGGCCGGCATGGCGTGCTGCCGCGGCGCGGCCTGCGCATCGCGCGCATGATTGGCCACATCACGTATCTGAGCGACGACGTGATGAACGCCAAGTTCGGCCGCGCGCTGCGCGAAGCCGTGGCCAGCCACGCCAGCGGCTACAAGTTCAGCACGCAGGACATCGAGTTCCAGATCGAAAGCTACCTGCGCCACCAGGGCGACAAGTTCAGCGACTATTTCGACGCCAACACCTACCTGCTGATCACCCGCGCGCTGGACTACTTCGACCCCGCGCGCGCCTTTGGCGGCGACCTCACGGCCGCGCTGGCGCGCACCCGGGCGCGCTTTCTGCTGGCCAGCTTCAGCACCGACTGGCGCTTCTCGCCCGCGCGCAGCCGCGAGATCGTCAAAGCCCTGCTCGACAACCGCCGCGAGGTGAGCTACGCCGAGATCGACGCCCCCCACGGCCATGATGCCTTTTTGCTTGACGACGCCCGCTACATGGGCCTGATCCGCTCCTATTTTGAAAGCAAGGTGGCCCAGCCATGAGTGATGCCGCCATTCAGCAAGTCATTGCCTCACTGGTGCCCGAGGGCGCCCACGTGCTCGACCTGGGCTGCGGCGACGGCGCGCTGCTGGAGCGCCTGGCGCGCCAGCGCCGCTGCACCGGCTACGGCATCGAGATCGACGACGCCAACGTGCTCGCCTGCGTGCGGCGCGGCGTCAACGTGCTGCAACTCAACCTGCATGAAGGCCTGAGCGCCTTTGGCGACCAGAGCTTTGACGTGGTGTTGCAAATCGACACCTTGCAGCACCTGCGCAATGCCGAAGTGATGCTGCGCGAAACCGCGCGTGTGGGGCGCATCGGCATCATCGCCTTCCCCAACTTCGCGCACTGGCCCAACCGCCTGAGCGTGCTGCGCGGGCGCATGCCCGTCACCCGCCGCCTGCCCTACCAGTGGTACGACACGCCCAACATCCGCGTGGGCACGTACAAGGACTTCGAGGCGCTGGCCCGCAAGAACGGCTTGCACATTCTGGATGCCTTCGGCCTGCACCAGGGCCGCCCCGTGCGCTGGCTGCCCAACGCGCGCGCCGGCACCGCCGTTTTCAAAATCGCGCGCGTGACTTAAAGATGAATAAGTGACCTGAAGCGTTCTGACAAGGCGGGGCGGTTGGGCTGCCATGGCCTGTCTCAGCACAGTTTTTTCAGCAGCTCGGCTTTCTTGGCGCTGAACTCTTCGTCGGTCAGGATGCCGCGGTCTTTCAGCTCGCCCAGTTTTTCCAGAGTGGCCAGCACCTCCGGGGTGGCCACGGTGGCGGGGGGCGCGGCAGGGGCGTTGCCGGGCAGGCCGGGGTGCATGGCTTGCGTCAGCATTTGGCCCATGGCGATACCCGCGCCCATGCCCAGGCCGGCGCTGGCCAGGCCGCCGCTGGTGGTGGCGCCTTCGGCCATTTGGGTTACGGCTTGCGCGCTCTGGTATTGCATGAGGCGGCTCATGTCGCCGCCTACCATGCCCATGCCGATTTTCTGGTCGAGCACTTTTTGCAGCTCGTCGGGCAGGCTGATGCTCTGCACGGTCATGCCTTCCAGTTGAAGGCCACATTGCGCGAAAGCGGGCGTGCAAGCCTGCCGGAGCGCCTGCGCGAACAGGCGCTGGTTGGCCGCAAGATCCAGAAAGGGAACGTGGCTTTGCGCCAGGGCCACGCTGATGTTTTGCAGCACCAGGCCACGCAGCTGCCCCTCCAGGTCGGCCAGGGGATAGCTGTCGCGCGTGCCGGAAACCTCGGTGTGAAACAGCCGGGGATCGGCCACGCGCCAGGTGTAGTTGCCGAAGGCGCGCAGGCGCACGGCGCCGAATTCCTTGTCACGCACGGCCACGGGCTGCGGGGTGCCCCATTTCTGGTCAAGGCGCTGGCGGGTGCTGAAGAAATAGACCTCGCTTTTGAAGGGGGACTCGAACAGCTTGTCCCAGTTTTTCAGGTAAGTCAGTACCGGCAGTGTTTGCGTGGTGAGCTTGTAGGTGCCGGGGCCAAACACGTCGGCCACCTGCCCTTCGTTGACGAACAGCGCCATTTGCGATTCGCGCACCACCAGCGTGGCGCCGTTCTGGATTTCCATGCCGGCCATGGGGCAGCGCCAGGCCAGCAGTTCGTCACCGCTTTCCGTCCACTGGATGATGTCGATGAACTGCTTTTTGATGAAGTCCATGAGCGCCATGTCTGAGTCTCCTGCGGGGAACGGGTAGGAAGGCCCATGTTAGAGCCTGTTCATGCCGTGCCGGTCAGAAGAAAGGGGGCGCGCATGAAAAAACCGGGGAGATGCCCGCAAAAGGCATCTCCCCGGCAAGTGGGCAAACAGAGCCCAGGGGCGGGCCATCCGTCAGGCCCGCCGCTTAAGCCCATGGCCCCAGATTAGTTGTCCAGGCGCTCGCGCTCCACGGCGCCGGTGTAGGGGTTGATGTGAAGATCCACGCGCTGGCCGGCGGGGTTGATGGCCTCGGCTTCCCAGCGGCCGTCGTCAAATTCCAGGTCGTGAATGTGGGTGTAGCCGGCACGCTGCAGCGCCTGAATGACTTGCTGGGCCGTCAGCACAGGGCCGTTGGCGTGGCCGGGGTTGTTGTTGCCGCCAGTGGTCGGGCCGGGCTGGTTCAGCACTTCCAGCGTCACGGGGTGGAGCAGCAGTTCAATCTTGGGACTGTTGCGGTGCTGGCGCACCTCGGCTTCCCACAGGCCGTTTTCGAAATCAACATCGCGCACGATGGCGTAGCCCATGGCGCGCAGCTTGTCGGCCACCTGGGCGGCGCTGGGCAGGCGGGTGCCCAGGTCGGCTTTGCTGACGGCGTGGAAAGCGCCGTTGGCGTCATTCACCAGCATGTAGGAACGCACGCCTTGCTGCGAGGTGGCCTTGGCCGTCCAGTGGCCATATTGCTTTTGCAGCTCGTAAGTGGCGAAGTAGCCGTTTTTCTGGATGGTGTCGATCACCTGCGAGGCGTTCATGGCTTGTGCCAGGGGGCTGGCGGCCAGGGCGGCCACGGCGGCGGTAGCGGCGACAACGGTTTTCAGGTTGAATTTCATGCTTTCTCTCCTTGATGTTGGATTCAACGAAGGTGAATGCAGTTGGCTTGAATAGACCGCTACTGCAAGACACGGAGCGAATGATGAAAAAACACGCCTGAACAAAGTGTGAAGCGCGCGTTCACAAAGTGTTTAATGAGCGGGAACACAATCCGTCTCACATGATGTTACGTTTGTCTTCTGATGCAGGGCGCGCATGGCTGGCCCGGGTGGCGGCGCTGCTGGCCCTGACGGTGCTGGGCATAGGCGCGTCTGGCCTGCCCTTGCCCGTGCGCGCGGCCGAGCAGGAGGTGGTGCGCCAGGGCGTGATGAATGGCGCTTACAAGCCGCTGACCGCCATCATTGCCGAGCTGGGCCGCCAGCACCCGGGCCGTGTGGTGGATGTGGAATCCAAACGCGGCCTGCAAGGCGATCTGCGCTATGAAATCACGCTGGTGGATGCGGCCGGCCGCAAGCACGAGCTGCTGGTGGATGCGGCCACGGGGCGTGTGATCTCGCAAGACCAGGATGTGCTGCGCCAGGCGGCCAACATGGGGCAACTGGCCGCCTACTTGCGCCGCGTGGAGCAACAACAGGGCCGCCGTGTGGTGGATGTCGAATACGAAGTGCTGGACTACGGCAAATCCGTTTACCAGCTGCGGCTGGCCTCAGGCCAGGCGGTTGTTGCGCACCGTCTGCTGATGGACGCCCAGACGGGCGCCTTGCTGGATGAGCCCGGCCACCGGGGCGCCGTGCCCGCCATCCGGTCCATGCCAGACATGCTGCAGGCGCTGGACGGAAAGTTTCCCGGCCAGGTGATTGAAGTGGAACTGGAAGACGGCGGCACACACAGCGCCTATTACGAAATCGAGCTGATGCAGGACGATGGCGGCAAGCTGGAGCTGCAAATTGATGCGCGCAGCCTAGCCGTGCTCAAGCGCAAACTGGAGGACTGACGCCATGCGTGTGCTGGTGGTGGAAGACGACGTGGCGTTGGCGGCGCAGCTGCAGCAGACGCTGCGTGACGCTGGTTTTGTGGTGGAAGTGGAGCATGACGGCGAAGCTGCCTCGTTCGCGGGCAGCGAGGAGCCCTATGACGCCGCCGTGCTGGACCTGGGGCTGCCCACCAAAGACGGTTTGAGCGTGCTGCGCGACTGGCGCGAAAGCGGTTGTCACTGGCCTGTGCTCATCCTCACCGCGCGCAACCGGTGGAGCGACAAGGTGGCGGGCTTCAACGCCGGGGCCGATGACTACCTGACCAAACCTTTCGTCATGGAAGAAGTGGTGCTGCGCCTGCGCGCCATGCTGCGCCGGGCCTCTGGCAGCGGTGCCACTGTGCTGCGCGCCGGCGACCTGGAATACGACGTGGCCACCAGCCGGTTCACCTGGCAAGGGCAAATGCTTGGCCTGACCGCACAGGAGCACAAAATTCTGGCGTACTTCATGCACCACCCGGGCGAGCTGCTGACGCGCACCGATATCAGCGAGCACGTGTACGCGCGCGACCTGGACCCGGATTCGAACACGATCGACGTGCTGATCGGCCGCATCCGCCGCAAGCTCGGCGCACCCAACCTGATCGCCACCGAACGCGGCCAGGGCTTTCGTCTGTGCATTCCGCCGTCATCGGCGGTTCAGTCCTGATGGGCTGTTGGGCAGGGCAGGCTGGTTACAGGCCGGATGCCGGTTCCGTTTCTTGTCCGCGTCATGCTGGTTGCGCAGTTTTGATGTACTGAAGGTGCCTTTGAGGCAGATGGAAAAATCCCTGGCCGCTATTGTTCTTGATCTTTTGCCCTGGCTCAGGGGCGCCACAGTCCCAGGAGGTCGGCCAGCTGCTTGCGGTCGCGCCGCGATTTCCATTGCCAGACTTCACGCCCTTCCAGACCCAGCGGCCCCCAGGTCGCAATGGCGTGGCGCTCGCCTGCGTTCATCAGGCGCAGGCGCGGGGCGGCAGGCGCTTTTTTGAAGGAGCCGCCGTACAGTGCGGTGGCGAGGTTGGCGTCCAGCACCGGGCCGACTTCGGGCGGGGCGCTGTCGGGCACGATGAAAACTTGGCGATGGCTGTCGCTTTGCAGGCGTTCGTTGATGACAGGGTGGCCATCATCGTGCAGCGCCAAGCCGCTGGCTTGCAGCCAGGCGGGGGGCGTCAGGCCCAAGGCTAGCAAGGGGGCGTCGCACAGCAGGGTGGCGCCGCTTTGCAGCTGCAGCTCGCGTCCGTCCAGGGCCACGCAGCGGTCTGGCAGCACGGTGATGTTCATGGCCTTCAGGCGGGCCAGCGCGCGCCTTTGCAGCGCGGGCGGGGCTTCGTGCAGCAGGGGCTGGCCATCGGTAACCAGGGTGACGCGGCTGCCATGCGGGGCCGTGAGGGCGCTGGCCACGGCCAGGGCCAGTTCGGCGCCGGCCAGGCCGCTGCCGATCACGGCGATTTGCAGCGCCCGCTCGCTGGCCAGCGCCTGCAGCTGCGGCCATAGCTGCAGGAAGGCTTCACGCGGGTGAGTGAACAGGGCATTGCGCCGCGCGCCGGGCATGTGCGCTTCGATCGCATCGCGCTCTTGCGCGGGGCCCACGTCGATGGACAGCACGTCATAGGGCAGGGCGTCGCCGCTGGAAAGCTGCACGCGCCGCGCTGAAGGATCCAGGCCCAGCACATGGGCGGGGATGAAGGTGACGCCGCTGGCTTCGACCAGGGCGTCCAGCGGAAGGTGGCAGTCCTGCAGGCCGCATTCGCCCGCCAGGTGGCCGGGGAGCAACGCCTCGTCAATGTAGTAAGGGTAGGGGGCGGCCAGCGTCACGTTCACGCCGCCCGTACCGCGCGTGGCCAAGCCTTTGAGTACGTGCACATTGGCCCGGCCTGTGCCCAGCAGGACGAGGTGTTTGCGCGAGGGGGTGTCGTTCATCGGGGCAGTGTATCGCCTAGCTGCTGAGAACCTGTTCAAAATCTTTTTGCCAATTTGTCTATGCTCGTTGCATGAGAGCGAAATACCCAAGCGATATCAGCCCAGAGCAATTT
>RQYR01000027.1 GCA_003859965.1 Comamonadaceae bacterium OH2545_COT-014
CACAGGCGCTGCTCAGCTGGCAACACCACTACAACTGGCAACGACCGCACCATGGCATCGGCCGCCTACCTCCCATGAGCCGACTTCCCTCGCCGAGAAACAACCTCTTGACACTTCACATCACATCTAGTGCACCACCACCGGGTTCTGCGCCAGCGTGGCGTAGCCCTCCAGCGTGTCTTCCACTTCTTCCTGCGTGGGGGTGTTTTGCTGCCAGGCGTGAATGCGCTGCTGGAACAGTTCGGCCCACAGGCCGTCCAGATACACCTCTTTGCCCGAGCGCTTGTCCACAATCTCGAAGCCATGGCGCGCCAGGCGCGGCGCATCGGGGGGCAGGCCGTCGCCCGGCGGCGCTTCCGGCAGCAAGTGCACGACGGCGAAGGTGTCGGAGTCGTAAAGCGTATGCATCGTGGGTCCTTGGGCTTGGCTCCGGCCCGGGCGGCAAGGCCGCTTGCCCGGAGGATACGGTGCCATATGGCCGCGCAAGCGCCATTTTCAATGGCTCGCACGGCTGCCACCCTAGAATTCGCCGCCTTCACGGCAATATCTTTCCCATGAAACTGGCCACTTACAAGGACGGCTCGCGCGACGGGCAGCTGGTCGTCGTTTCGCGCGACCTGGGCTGGGCCTGTTATGCCAGCGGCGTTGCGCAGCGGTTGCAGCAGGTGCTGGATGACTGGAACTTCCTCTGCCCGCAGCTGCAAGACCTGTACACCGCCCTCAACAGCGGCAAGGCCCGCCATGCGTTCGCCTTTGACCCCGCGCAATGCCTGGCCCCGTTGCCGCGCGCCAGCCATTGGGCCGTGGGCAATGCCTACCGCGGCCTGCTGACGGCGGGCGACGCGCCGGCCGCCCCCGTGGTGCGCCACGCGGCGGGCGACAGCTTTGCCGGCGCCTGCGACCGGCTCCCTGCCCTGCCCGGCGCGCTGGATGGCGAAGCGCAGCTGGCCGCCATCACCGCCGATGTGCCCCGCGCCGCCTCGCCCGAACAGGGGCAGGACGCCATTCGCCTGCTGATGCTGGCCGCCAGCCTGCGCCTGCGTGAAGCGCCGGAGCATGAACGCGCCTGGCCCGCCACCGCGTTCAGCCCCGTGGCCGTCACGCCCGACGAGCTGGGCGAAGCCTGGCAAGACGGGCGCGTGCACCTGACCTTGCAAGTGCGCCTCAACGACCGCAAGACCGGCATGCTGGACACCGGTCCCGAGATGGCCTGGCACTTTGGCGAACTGGTGGCTGCCGCCGCCCGCCTGCAACCGCTGGGCGCGGGCAGCGTGATTGGCAGCGGGCTGGTCTGCAACGCGGGCGTGGAGAAAAACCGCCACGCCACCTGGCCGCGCGGCAGCGGCTGCGTGGCGGAGCGGCGCCTCATGGAAGCGCGGCAAGACGGCGCCCCCGCCACGCCCTGGCTGCAGGCAGGCGATGCGCTGCGCATCGAAATGAAAGGGCGTGACGGCCTGTCTGTCTTTGGCGCAATCGCGCCCAGCCTGGGCTGACGCGCCGCGCCTGCATCACGCGGCCAGCGGTCAAAGGCCCGAACGCTTCTTGGCCCGCGTCAGAACCTGCTCAAGCTCCCGGCGCGAGCACGCGGCAAAAAACGGCTTGGATGCGGGATGCAAGGCGCTGCACGCAGCCGGGCCTCGCGGCCCGGCGGGGCTTGACAACAGATGCGCAGATCGCCCCCATCCGCTTCATGACCCGCCGCGCAGGGTTTTGGGCGGGCTTTTTACAGGTTGCCGTAGCTGTGCAAGCCGGAGAGGAACATGTTCACGCCGATGAAGGCGAACGTGGTCACGGCCAGCCCCGCCAGCGCCCACCAGGCCGCCACGGCCCCGCGCAGGCCTTTGACCAGGCGCATGTGCAGCCAGGCCGCGTAGTTGAGCCAGACGATGAGCGCCCAGGTTTCCTTGGGGTCCCAGCTCCAGTAGCCGCCCCAGGCATCGGCCGCCCACAGCGCGCCCAGCACGGTGGCGATGGTGAAGAACGCAAAGCCCACGGCAATGGCCTTGTACATCACGTCATCCAGCACTTCAAAGGCTGGCAGGCGCGCGGCAATGCGCTTGCGGCCCAGCAGGATGCCGCCCACGATAAGCGCCGCCACCACCGCGTAGCCCAGCCAGTAGCTGCCGCCCGCCTCGCCCACGGCGCGCTGGCGGAAGGCCACGGGCACGAAGCACAGCGCCACGCCAAACAGCCACACGGGCGTGAACTTGTACCAGTGCGTTTCATGCGCCTGCAGCTTGATGAGGTAGGCAAACGCCACCATGGCCGCCAGCGCAAAGGTGCCGTAGCCGATGAAGTTGGCGGGCACGTGCAGCTTCATCCACCAGCTTTGCAGCGCGGGCACCAGCGGCTGGATTTCATGCGCCTCGCGCACCAGCGTGTACCAGAGCAGAAAGCCTACGGCGGCGCTGACCACCAGCATGACGAAAGCGCCCAGCGCGCGCGTCTTGTACTGCGCCTCGTAATAGAGGTAGAACAACGCCGTCATCCAGCAAAACAGCACGAACACTTCGTACAGGTTGCTGACCGGAATGTGGCCCAGATCAGGGCCAATCTGGTGGCTTTCATACCAGCGCACCAGGGTGCCAATCAGCGCCAGCCCCACGGCCGCCCAGGCCAGCTTGCTGCCCAGCCCTTCAAGCACGGCCGCCTGCCCGCGCGCGAACATGCCTGCCCAGTAGAAGGCGGTGCTCATGAAAAACAGCATGCTCATCCACAAAATGGCGGACTGGCTGGAGAGAAAGTACTTGAGCCAGAACACGGTGTCGGCGCGCCGCAAGTCACCGTCATACGAGAGCACGGCCACCAGGGCCAGGGCGCCCACCGCCAGCATCAGGTGGCGCAGCGGCCGCCAGAACCACGCCAGCCAGGTGAGCACCGGCGCGGTGCACAGCAAAATGGCTTTTTCATACCCGTCCATCGCGCCCTGGTAGCGCCACAGGGCAAACAGCGCGCCGGCCAGGGCCAGGAGGGCAAACAGCCAGTCGCCCCAGGTGCGGCGGGCAAAGTAGCCTTCACCGAGGGTGAGCGTGGCGCCGGAGGGGGTGGAGGTGGCGGTATTCATCGGCTAAAGGCAAATCAGGAATGGCGGTGAAAAGGGACGGCGCTGGCGGCCTCAGGCCGCAGGCAGCAGGCGCGCCTTGAGCTGGTCGAACTCGCGGCCGGCATCCAGCGTCTTGCGGTTGGTGGAAAGCGCCATCGTCGCGCGGGCGCCGTCCGTCGAAGGCGACAGCCAGATCCACAGGCGGCGCTCGCGCACGTAAAGCATGGCGAAGATGCCCACAATCAGCAACAGGCAGCCCAGATACACCACGGTCTGCCCCGGCGCGCGCGCCACCTGGAACACGCTGGCCTGCACATGGGTGAAGTCCTGGAGCATGAGCACGATGGGGGCGGGGTACAGGCCCAGGTCGGACAGGGCCACGGTCATTTGCTGCATCAGGCGCGCGCTGGCTTCGTCTTGCGGCAGGGGCTTGTGGCCATGGGCTTCGCGGGCAAGCTGGTTCAGCTCGAACAAGGCGCCGTTGAGAAGGCGCAGCAGCACCTGGGCGGCCTGCTCGCGTTCGGCCTCAGGCACGGCATGTTCCAGAAAGTCGGCCATGGCCTGCAAGCCGCCGGGCGTGGCGCCGCGAATGGCCTCGGCGCCCGCAAACAGCCCCAGCGTGCGTGTGGCGGACTCGGTGAGCTGCGCTTGCAGGTCGGCCCGGTCGCTGTCCACGCTGCGGGCCACGTAGCGGCGCACGGCGCGGGCGCGCTGCTCGGGGTCGTGCAGCGCTTCGTGCAGCTGCACGAAGCCTTGCAGGGCCCCGTTCTCGTCCGCGGGAACGCGCAGGTAGCGGAACGGCTCGGCCGGCGTGTCGCGCACGCCCAGCAGCAAGACGGGCGGGGCGCCGTCGCCCATGTCCACCGGCAGCATGTAGTTGTTGTATTCGCGGGCCTGCCCGGCGGCGTCGCGCAGCTTGTAGCTGATGCTGGGGCCCACGTTGCGCAGCTCGCGCCGGGTCACGGTTTTGTCGGCGGCGCCCAGGCGCTGGTCCAGCGCCTGGCGCAGATTGACCTTGCGCACGTCCACGGCCTGGCCATCCTCGCCCATGTTCTCCACGTTGATGACGCGCAGGCCGCTGTATTCCACCGTCAGCGCTTCGCCGCCCAGGGTGATTTGCGAGCTGCCGCCCACCACGCCGTCCAGGGTGAAGGGCTCGATGCCGGCGCGCAGCGGCACGGCGGCCAGCGACAGGCGCGAGCCGCCGTCGTCAAAGCTGCTCTGGTAGATGCTGATGCCCTTGTAGCGCGCCGGGTGGTTGACCTCCACGCGCGTTTCGTGCTTTTCGCCGCTGGCCTTGTCGTGAATCACGATGTCGCTGGCAAACAGCTTGGGCATGCCGGTGCTGTAGTACTCCACGATGAACTTCTTCAGTTCCACCGTGAACGGCAGCTCCTGAAGCAGCACGCCGTCGGACTGCGACAGGATGGCGGTGTCGGAGGCCGTGCCTTCCGAGACCATCAGGTTGCCGCGGAACGTGGGGTTGGTGGCGGGCAGGCGGTGCGCGGCCGGCACGTCGGCCACCAGGCCGCCGCCCCGGTAAACCGATTTGCCGCCCAACCAGGTCTGCGCGCGCACGATCAGGTCGCCATCCAGCAGCCCGCCCAGGCACACCAGCACGATGGCGCCATGCGCGGCCAGATAACCGAGCTTGTTGGCCGCGCCGGCCTTGGCGGCCACCATCCAGCCCGTGCCCTCCGGGGTGTGGCGCTCTTGCAGGCGCACCTTCCAGCCGCTGGCCGCCAGCGCCTGGCCCATGCGCTGCGCCTCAGCGGCGGGGGAAGCGGTCAGCGCGGCCTCGGCCTTGTGGTGAAAGGCGCGCAGGCTCTGCACGCGAATGTCTTCCTTGAAGGTCTTGAAGTCGGCCAGGATTTTGGGCGTGTGCCGCGCAATACACAGGCTGGTGCTGATGACCAGAAAGCCCAGAATCAGCAGGAACCACCAGGCGCTGTACACCGCGTTGAGCTTGAGCGCCAGAAACACCTCGGCCCAGAACGGGCCGAACTGGTTGACGTAATTGGCCGCCGGCTCATGCTGCCGGAGCACGGTGCCGATCACCGAGGCGATGCAGATCACCGTGAGCAAGGCAATGGCAAAGCGCATGGACGACAGCAACTCGACCGCCTGACGCCAGGCGGGCGCGCCGCGCCGGGGCTGGATACCGCTGGTGGTGACGGTGTTCATGCGAGCTCGTGCAACAAAAGGGATGACTCCGGTGGAGTGCGCAAGGCGGGCGCCGGTTCACGCATGCGGGCACAACGGTTGACCTGGATCATGCGGCGCAGCACCCGGCGCACCCGCCGCACTCGACCCAGCGCGGCGGGGCCACCGGCCAACGCCTCACATCGCCTCAATAAATGTAGCAAACAATCGTTTCTGGTATTGCCGAAGCGGCATTCAGACCCCAAAAACTCCACCGCCAACCCCGGCCCATGTGAAAAACCGCGCCGCCAGCCGTGCAAGGCTGGCAGGCGCGGCCGTGGAAGCCTGTGCCGGGCCGGATCAGCGCAGACCGGCAATGTAATCCGAGACGGCCTTGATCTCGCGGTCGTTCATCTTGGCCGCCACGTCGGTCATGACCTGGTTGTTCTTGCGCACGCCGTCACGAAACTGCACCAGCTGGGCCGCCGTGTATTCGGCAAACTGGCCCGACAGGCGCGGGTACTGCGACGGAATGCCCGCGCCGTTGGGGCTGTGGCAGCCCGCGCAGGCGGGAATCTGGCGGTCGGGAATGCCGCCGCGGTAAATGTGCTCGCCCAGCAGCACGATGTCCTTGTCCTTGGCGAAGCCGGGCTTGGCCTGCTGCTTGGCCAGCCAGGCGGCGATGTTGCGCACGTCCTCTTCCGACGTGGCGGCGGCAAAGCCCTTCATGATGGCGTTCTCGCGCGCGCCGCTCTTGAAGTCCAGCATTTGCTTGACCAGGTATTCAGGGTGCTGCTGCGCCAGCTTGGGCTGCGCCGGCACGGTGGAGTTGCCATCGGCCGCGTGGCAGGCCGCGCAAACGGCGGCGTAGCTGGCCTCGCCCTTGGCCAGATCAATCTTGGGGGCGGCAGGCGCGTCGGCGGCCTGGGCGGCCAGCGCCAGCAGGGCAGCGGCGATGAAGGTGGCGGGCGACTTCATGAGGGAATCGTCTTGATGGTTCGTGGGTGTGTGTGCCGGCGCGGCGCCAGGCGCCGCCGCACGTAACCGGGTGATTCTACAATGCGCCACCCATGCCGTCCGCCCCTTCCCACCGCCCCCCAGCCAGCGCGGCCCACGGCCCCGGAGCCGAAGCCCAAACCCAAGCGCGCGCGGCCCTGGGCTGGCTGCACACCGCCCGTTTTCTCACCACGGCGGCGCAGCTGCACCAGCTGCCGGCGCTGGCCGTGCCGGAAATCGCCTTCGTCGGCCGTTCCAACGCGGGCAAGTCCACGGCCATCAACACGCTGACGCAGCAGACGCAGCTGGCCTTCGCCTCCAAGAAGCCGGGGCGCACGCAGCACATCAACCTCTTCGCGCTGGGCCGCCAGGGCGCCACCGACGCCGTGCTGGCCGACCTGCCCGGCTACGGCTACGCCGCCGTGCCGCAGGCCGACAAGCTGCGCTGGCAGCAGGTCATGGCGAACTACCTCGTCACGCGCGAGAACCTGGCGGCAGTGGTCATGCTGTGCGATCCGCGCCACGGCCTGAAGGCGCTGGACGAAGCGCTGCTGGAAGTCATTCGCCCGCGCGTGGAGGCCGGGCTGCCGTTTCTGGTGCTGCTGACCAAGGCCGACAAGCTCAACCGCAGCGAGCAGGCCAAGGCCCTGTCCATTGCGCGCCTGCAGGCGGGCGGCGGCGAGGTAATGCTGTTTTCCGCCCTCAAGCGCCAGGGCGTGGCCGAAGCCGCCCTCTGGCTGCGCGCGGTGGCAGACCGGGCGCAGCCCGCCAGCCCCGGCGCCGAGGCTGGGTAGCTCCGCTGCGTTGTCCGCACTTGCCCGCGCCCGTCTTGCGCCACGGCCAGGCTGCGCATTTGAAAACGCCCCCGCTCCGGCCTGCTTCTGCCGCAGACCTTTAGCAAAAAACGCCCCCAGGCAATAGGGACGGGCGCAAGAAGCTATATTTTTTGAAGCAAGTTCGCCAGCTCGACGGCGGATTTCACATCCATCTTCTCGAACACGCGGGCGCGGTGCACTTCCACCGTGCGTACGCTGATCCCCAGCTCGTCGGCCGTGAGCTTGTTGGGCAGCCCACGGGCCATGCAGCGCATCACGTCCTGTTCGCGCTCGGTCAGCTCCTGCACGCGCGCTTGCACGGCGCGGCGTTCGTGCAAGGCGGCCACGCGCGCTTGCGATACGCGCAGCGCCTGCTCCACGCGATCGACCAGCGCGTTGTCTGAAAAGGGTTTCTCGCAAAAGTCGAACGCGCCGCGCTTGACGGTGGCCACGGCCGTGGGCACGTCGGCATGGCCGGTGAGGAAGATGACGGGCCAAGCATGCGCCACGCCGCGCGCCAGCAGGCGCTCGAACAGCGCCAAGCCGCTGTCGCCGGGCATGCGCACGTCCAGCAGGATGCAGGCCGGGTGCGCGGGGGGCTCGGCTTCCTCGCCCGCGGCGGGCGGCGGGCCCAGCAGGCGCTCGAACGCCGCCGCGCTGTCAAAGCCCTCCGACACCAGGCGGCGCGAACGCAGCAGCCACGCCATGGCCTCGCGCACACTGGCGTCGTCGTCGATGAGAAAAACCAGGGCATCGTCGGGGCGCGGCATGCGGGCATTCTAGAAAAGCGGCCCGGGCGCCTGCCCGCCGGCCTGCGGGACGGGGCGAGGCCCGCGTTCAGAAACTGTTCAAAGTCTCGGCGCGAGCGGGCAACCAGCAGTTGGGGATGGATGCCAGGCGCAAAGCCCCGCCATGGCCTGTGCCATGGCGGGGCTTTGCAACCCGCAGCAGACCGCCCCATCCGCTTGATGGCCCGCCGCGCGGGGATTTTGGACAGGTTCTCAACCCGCCCCGCCGCGCAGCGCGCGCCGGTACTGCACGGCCTCGGCCACGTGGGGGGTGTCCACGGCGTCGCTGGCGGCCAGGTCGGCAATGGTGCGCGCCACCTTCAGCGCGCGGTGCGTGGCGCGGGCGCTCCAGGCCAGGCGCTCGGCGGCGCGCTGGATGAAGGCGGCGGCGCCGGTTGTCAGATGCAGGTGGTCTTGCAGGGGCTGGCCGGCCAGCTGCTGGTTGGGCACGCCCTGGCGCGCCAGCGCCCGTTCGCGCGCGGCGGTGCAGCGCTGGCGCACGGCGGCGCTGGGCTCGCCGGGCGGGGCGGCCAGCAGCTCGGCGGCGGGCAGCGCGGCCACTTCCACATGCAGGTCAATGCGGTCCAGCAACGGGCCGGAGAGCTTGCCCTGGTAGCGCGCCACCTGGTCAGGCGTGCAGCGGCAGGCGCGCTGCGTGCTGCCCAGGTAGCCGCAGGGGCAAGGGTTCATGGCGGCCACGAGCTGAAAGCGCGCCGGAAACTCGGCCCGCTGCGCGGCGCGGCTGATGGTGATGTGGCCGCTTTCCAGCGGCTCGCGCAGCGCCTCCAGCGCGGCGCGGGGAAATTCGGGCAGCTCGTCCAGAAACAGCACGCCTTCATGCGCCAGCGAGATTTCGCCCGGCCGGGGCGGCGAGCCGCCGCCCACCAGGGCCACGGCGCTGGCCGAATGGTGCGGCGCGCGCGTGGGACGCTGGCCCCATTGCGCCAGCGTGAAGCGCCCGGCCAGGCTGGCCACGGCGGCGCTTTGCAGTGCGGCGGCCACCGGCATGGGCGGCAGCAGGCCGGCAAAGCGCTGCGCGAGCATGGACTTGCCCGTGCCGGGCGGCCCCACCATGAGCAGCGAATGGCCGCCCGCGGCCGCAATCTCCAGCGCGCGCCGGGCGGCGGCCTGGCCTTTCACGTCGGCCAAATCCGGGTAGTGCGGCGCCGCGGCCGGGGGCGTGGGGGGCAGGCGCGCCCAGCCGTCCGCCGTGTCAGGCATGGCGGGCGCGACGGCCGTCGTGGCCTCGGGCGCGGCAGCGCCTTGCGGCAGAAACTGCGCCACCACATCCAGCAGGTGGCGCGCCCGGTACACGGCCATGCCGGGCACCAGCGCCGCTTCTTCGGCGCTGCCGGGCGGCAGCACCAGGCGTGCGCGGTTGCCGGCCTGGTGCAGCGCCACGGCGGTGGCCAGCGCGCCGCGCACGGGGCGCAGCTCGCCCGACAGCGACAGCTCGCCCGCGAATTCCCAGCCCGCCAGCCGGGCGCCGTCGATCTGCCCGCTGGCAGCCAGAATGCCCAGGGCAATGGGCAAGTCGAAACGGCCCGAGTCCTTGGGCAGATCGGCCGGCGCCAGGTTGACGGTGATGCGCTGGCTGTGCGGAAAGGCCAGGCCGCTGTTTTGCAGCGCGCTGCGCACGCGCTCGCGCGCTTCCTTGACCTCCACGTCGGCCAAACCCACCAGCGTGAAGCCGGGCAGGCCGTTGGCCAGGTGTACTTCCACCGCCACGGCGGGCGCGGCCAGGCCCATCAGCGCGCGGCCCTGTACCAGACTGAGTCCCATGTTGCCTGAACCTCCCCTCACAACGTGGCGGCGCAGCCATGCGCCACCCCGTCACCGTTAAGAACCTGCTCCAAGCCACCATTGCGTGGCCGCCAACTATATCGGCCGCCTGGCCAGACGCCGGGCATCTGGCCCTACCATCGCCCGTCATGGACGACGCTGTTTCCGATTCATTCGCCGACCTGGTGCGCCAAGCCGCCGCGCAGGGGCGGCCGCTGCGCATTCGTGGCAGCGGCAGCAAGGATTTTTACGGCCAGAGCGGGCCGCACGGCCACGCGCCGGGCCGCGTGCTTGACACCCGCGCGCTGGCCGGCGTGGTGGCTTACGAGCCGAGCGAGCTGTTCGTGACCGCCCGCGCCGGCACGCGCCTGCGCGATCTGGAGGCGCTGCTGGCGCAGCACGGCCAGTGCCTGCCGTTCGAGCCGCCCCAGTTCGGCGCGGGCGGCACCGTGGGCGGCATGGTGGCCGCCGGCCTGAGCGGCCCGGCGCGCGCCAGCGCCGGCAGCGTGCGCGACCACGTGCTGGGCGTGGAAATCATCAACGGCCGGGGCGAGCGGCTGCGCTTTGGCGGCCAGGTCATCAAGAACGTGGCGGGCTATGACGTCAGCCGCCTCATGTGCGGATCGCTCGGCACGCTGGCGCTGATCACCGAGGTCAGCCTCAAGGTGCTGCCGCGCCCGGCCGCCAGCTGCACGCTGGCCTTTGAATGGAGCGAAACCACGGCGCGCCAGCAGCTCAACCGCTGGGGCGGCCAGCCGCTGCCGCTGTCGGCCAGCAGCTGGCAGGGCGGCGTACTGCGCGTGCGCCTGGCCGGGGCCGAGGCCGGCGTGGCCGCCGCGTGCCGCCTCATGGGCGGCCAGCGGGTGCCCGAGCGCGAGGCCGCGCGCTACTGGCCCGCCTTGCGCGACCAGGCGCTGCCCTTTTTCCGCCTGCCCGCGGGCGAGGCGCTGTGGCGCCTCAGCGTGCCCGACACGGCGCCGCCGCTCAACCTGGGCGAAACGCTGCTGGAATGGCATGGCGCGCTGCGCTGGCTGCGCCTGCCCGCCACCGCCGCGCCCCAGGTGCGCGAGGCGGCCGCGCGCGCAGGCGGCCACGCCACGTTGTTTCGCGGCGGCGACGGCGCCACGCCCGTGTTCACGCCGCTGCCAGCGCCCCTGCTGGCGCTGCACCGCGCGCTCAAGGCCGCGTTCGACCCGGCCGGCGTGTTCGGGCCGGGCCGCATGGGCTGGTAAAGGCCGCCCCACTGACCGGGCCCGCCCGCCCCGCCGGGTTACAGCGGGTGTTCGGCGTAGAAGCGGCCGCCGTGAAACAGCAGCGGCGAGCTGCCGGGCCGGTGCGTCACCCGCTCCACCTGGCCGACGAAGATGACGTGGTCGCCCTCGGCGTAGCGGCTTTTGTTGAAGCATTCGAACGTGGCCAGCGCGCCCTCGATCAGCGGCGCGCCCGCCACACCGGGCCGCCAGGCCACGCCGGCCCAGCGGTCGCCATCGCTGGCGGCAAAGCGCTGCGCCAGCGCCTGCTGGTCGGCCGCCAGCACGTTGATGGCGTAGTGCGAGCCCATGCTGAAAGCGCCCATCGACAGCGAGCGGCTGGCCAGACTCCACAGCACCAGCGGCGGCTCCAGCGACACCGAGTTGAAGGAATTGGCGGTCAGCCCCACCGGCTCGCCCGTGGCCGCGCGCACGGTGACGATGGTCACGCCCGTGGCAAACATGCCCAGCGCCGCGCGGAATTCGGCACTGGAAAACGTGGCGGGCGCGGCTTGGCGGGGCGTCATGGGCGGGGCGGAAAAGCAGGGCAGCGCAAAGGGCCGTGTGAAAAGAGCCGGCGATGATAGCGGCCACGGCGGCTTGCCCGTGGTCGCGCGCCTGCCAAACGCTACTCATTTAATAGCTATTCAGGCCGTATCTGCGGCCTGCAAGGCTGTTTCGGCCATGAATCCCGCTTCACCACCCCAAGCCACGGGCCTCAGCCCGTCGCGCAAGCGGGCCAAGACGTGGGACGGAGTGCGCCGGCATGGCAGACCGTGCCCCGACCGCCGCCGCCCCATCCGCACACGCCGAAGCCCGCATGCCAGCAGCAGGGCAGGCGGGTGCGACGACGGGCGACGCGCGATGTCCGCGCGCCCGCCCGC
Organism: Comamonadaceae bacterium OH2545_COT-014; assembly: GCA_003859965.1. Lineage (GTDB taxonomy): Bacteria > Pseudomonadota > Gammaproteobacteria > Burkholderiales > Burkholderiaceae_C > Ottowia. Next base: position 11,701 of record RQYR01000027.1, read on the forward strand.
TCAACGCTCAATCGCAGGGCCGCAGCGCCTTGCCGCCCAGGGCGGCGCGGAAGGCGCGGCCGCCCAGCTGGGCGCGCAAGGCATCGTCGGCCGCTGGCACGCGCAGCATGTAGGCGGGGGTGTCGCGGCGCTCACGCACCACGCGCGCGCCGCGCACGCCCTTGCGGCCCAGGTCGGACAGGGCGCGTTCGGCGGCTTCTTCGGACGAAAAGCGGCCGAGTGACAGGCCGGGCTCCAGCGCGGCGCCGGGGCGGTCGGTGTCCACGCCCTGTGCGCGCAGCTCGGCGCGGCGGGCAGAGGCCGCTTCGGCGCTGGGCAGCTTCACATACACCATCCAGCGGCCGGGCAGTTGCACGCTGTCCAGCCGCCAGGCGTTGGCGGGCAAGGCCGCGGCGGCGCGGCGCACGGCCTGGGCCTGGCGCTCGTCCAGCACACCCGCTTGCAGGCAGACGCGGCGCACGGCGGGCGGCAATGCCGGCGCGGGCGCGGGCGCTGCCACGGGCGGCGGCGCCTCCGGCGTGGCGGCGGCGGTTTCAGCGGCCGCGCCCGCTCCGGCCTGGCGGGCGGGGGCGTCTTCTGGCGCAGGCTCCGGCGCGGGAGGCGCGGTGGCAGAAGGCGGGGTGGCGGAAGCCGGTGGATCGGCGGGCGCTGGCGGCGCGGCGGGTTCCGCCACAGGTCGGGCGTGCAGGGTTTGCGGCTGCACCTGGCGCGCCACGCGCTCCGGCTCGGCCTGGGGCTGCGGCGCCAGCCCCAGGCCGCTCAGCCAGCCTTGCGACCAGGCCAGCCACACCAGGTTGGCGGCCAGCAGCAGGGCAACGATCCAGCGCAACATGGTTCAGTCTCCTTGCGGTAGGAACGGAGGAAAGGGCGCCGCCGGGCGCACGCTGACTTCGGCGCTGCTCACGGCTTGCACGCCGGCGGCGGTGCGCACGCGCAACGCGCCGCTGGCATCCACCCCTTCGGCTTGGCCCTGGGCGCCGTCCGACAGGCGCACGGCTTGCCCGGCCAAGGCGTCGCGCGCGGCAAAGCCCGGCTGGAAAGGGGCAAAGCCCGCATGGCCGAAGGCGAGCACGGCGCGCGCCAGCGGCACGGCCACGCGGGCCAGGGCCGCCGGGGCGTCCACGCCGGGCAGCAGGGCTTGCAGCCACGCCGGCGGCACAGGGGGCAGGCCCGTGGCGGGCGTGGCTGGGGGCACAGGCAGCGGCGCCACGTTCAGGCCCACGCCAATGACGACATAGCGCGCGGGCCGGCCCAGCCCGGCCGCCCCGGCAGGCAGCGCGCCTTCGGGCAAAGCGGCGGTTTCCACCAGAATGCCGCCCAGCTTGCGGCCCTGCCACCACAGGTCATTGGGCCATTTGAGGGTCACGCTTTCGTGCAGGCTTTCAGCCAGCGCCACGCCCACGGCCAGCGACAGACCTGACCAATCGGCCGGCGCCAGCGGCAAGCCCAGCGAGAACGTGAGCGAGGCGCCCGGCGCGCTGTGCCAGCCGCGCCCCAGCCGGCCGCGCCCGGCGCGCTGCGCCTCGGCCACCAGCAGCACCGGCGCGGTGTGCCCGGCGCGGGCGCGGCGCATCAGCTCGCTGTTGGTGGAGTCCAGCTCGGGCAGCACTTCCACGCTGAAGCCGGGCAGCAGCGGCTCAATGGCTTGCCACAGGTCTTCGGCCGGCCAGCGCAGCGGCCGCAGGCTGGCCAGGGTGGGCGCGGGGGGCGTGGATGGCGCGGCCGTCATGGCGGTTCAGCGCCCCCGCGCCTTGTTGCGGCCCCTGGCCTTGGGCCGCCGCGTGCGCGAGGCGGCCTCGGCCAGCAGCGTGCCGCGGCAGCGCGGGCTACCGCACCAGCAGGGGTATTCGGCCTTGAGGGCGGCGGTCAGCGGCTCGTCGATGACCAGGCCGTAGTCGTAGTTCAGCTCCTCGCCCGCGCGGATGTCGCGCAGCGCGTGGATGAAGATGCGCCCGCCCTCCTCGCGCGCCTCGCAGTTGGGCTGGCAGGCGTGGTTGATCCAGCGCGAGGAATTGCCGCCGTAGAGCGCGTCGATGACGCGCGTGTCGTCCACGTGGAAGTAGAAGGTGTGGTTGGGCTGCGCCGGGTCGTGCGGGTGGCGGCGCTGGGCCTCGGCCCAGCTGATGACTTCGCCCGTGTACTCGATGATGCGCTCGCCGGCGGCGATGTCCTGCTCGGCGAACACGCCCTTGCCGTGCACGCCGGAGCGGCGCGTCTGGATGCGGCAGGAGGCAGCGGGCTTGGTGGACACGGCCGAATTTGCTATGTTGACTTCATGTGTGCATGCGCGCGGGTGCGCGCACGCGAAAGGAAGCGGATTCTAAAAGTATGAAAACCCTGGTGATTGCGGAAAAGCCTTCGGTGGCGCAAGACATCGTGCGCGCCCTCACGCCGGTGGCCGGCGCCTTTGCCAAGCACGAGGACCATTTCGAAAACGAGCGCTATGTGGTCACCAGCGCCGTGGGCCATTTGGTGGAAATTCAAGCGCCCGAGCAGTACGACGTGAAGCGCGGCAAGTGGAGCTTTGCGCACCTGCCCGTCATTCCGCCGCACTTTGACTTGAAGCCGGTGGAAAAAACCAAATCGCGCCTCAACGCCGTGGTGAAGCAGGCCCGCCGCAAGGATGTGGACACGCTCATCAACGCTTGCGACGCGGGGCGCGAGGGTGAGCTGATCTTTCGCCTGATCGCGCAATACGCCTTTGAAGGCAAGCACGCGCCCAAGCCCGTGCAGCGCCTGTGGCTGCAAAGCATGACGCCACAAGCCATCCGCGAAGGCTTCGATCAACTGCGCAGCGATGCGCAGATGCAGGGCTTGGCCGATGCCGCGCGCAGCCGCAGCGAGGCCGACTGGCTGGTGGGCATCAACGGCACGCGCGCCATGACGGCCTTCAACAGCCGCGATGGCGGCTTCTTCCTCACCACCGTGGGCCGTGTGCAAACGCCCACGCTGGCCGTGGTGGTGGAGCGCGAAGAGCAAATCCGCAAGCACGTGCCGCGCGACTATTGGGAAGTACACGCCACCTTTCTGGCCGAGGCGGGCGAATATGTGGGCAAGTGGTTTGACCCCGCATTCAAAAAAGATCCAGCCGATGCCGACAAACGAGCCGACCGCCTTTGGAGCGCCGAGCAAGCCCAGGCCATTGCCCAGGCCGTGCGCCGCCAGGCTTGCACCGTTAAAGAAGAGAGCAAGCCCAGCACCCAGGCCAGCCCGCTGCTGTTTGACCTGACGAGTTTGCAGCGCGAGGCCAACGGCAAGTTCGGCTTCAGCGCCAAAACCACGCTGGCGCTGGCGCAGTCGCTGTACGAGCGGCACAAGGCGCTGACCTACCCGCGTACCGATTCGCGCTGGCTGCCTGAAGATTACTTGAGCGTGGCACGCAAAACCTTCGAGATGCTCGCGGGCAGCGGCCTGAACCACTTGGCCCCGCACGCGCGCAAGGCGCTGGACGATGGCTACGTGCGCCCCAGCCGCCGCATTTTTGACAACGCCAAGGTCAGCGACCACTTTGCCATCATCCCCACGCTGCAAGCGCCCGGCGCGCTGTCGGAAGCGGAGCAGAAGATCTACGACCTGGTGGTGCGCCGCTTCATGGCGGTGTTCTACCCCAGCGCCGAATACCAGGTGACGACCCGCATCACCACCGCCAGCCACGAAGGGCAGCACCACCACTTCCGCAGCGATGGCAAGGTGCTCGTCAAACCCGGCTGGCTCGCCATTTACGGCAAAGAGGCCGATGCCGAAATGGACAAGAAAGAGGGCGAAGCCAGCAAATCGCTCGTGCCCGTCAAGCCCGGCGAGATGGTGCGCAACGAATCGGTGGACGTCAAAGCCCTGCACACCCGCCCGCCTGCGCGCTACAGCGAAGCCACGCTGCTGGGCGCGATGGAAGGCGCGGGCAAGTGGATTGAAGACGACGAGCTGCGCGAAGCCATGCAGGAAAAAGGCCTGGGCACGCCCGCCACACGCGCGGCCATCATCGAAGGGCTGCTCACCGAAAAATACCTGCTGCGCGAAGGGCGCGAGCTCATCCCCACGGCCAAGGCCTTTCAATTGATGACCCTGCTGCGCGGCCTGCAAGTGGAAGAACTTTGCCGCCCTGAACTCACGGGCGATTGGGAATCGAAACTCGCGCAGATGGAAAAAGGCCAGCTCTCGCGCGAGGCCTTCATGCGCGAGATTGCAGCGATGACTGAGCGCATCGTGCGCAAGGCCAAAGAATACGACCGCGACACCGTGCCCGGCGACTACGCGCAACTGGCCGCCCCTTGCCCCCAATGCGGCGGCGTGGTGAAAGAAAACTACCGCCGGTTTGCATGCGCCGGCCGACCAGCCGGCGTAGCGCCTGCGCAGGAAGCCGATGGCAGCAGCGAAGGCTGCGGCTTTTCCTTCACCAAAACACCGGCGGGCCGCACCTTTGCCATCGACGAGGCCGAAGCCTTTTTGCGCGAGCGCCGCATCGGCCCGCTGGAAGGCTTTCGCAGCAAGGCGGGCTGGCCCTTCGTGGCCGAGCTGGCCCTGGTGGCCGACGATGCCGCGCCAGGCCACTTCAAACTCGAATTCGACTTTGGCGAAGACGCCAAGGCCGAGCAAAGCGGCGAAGCGGTGGACTTGTCGCAAGAGCCCAGCCTTGGCCCTTGCCCCAAATGCGGCGCGGCCGTCAAAGCCTTTGGCAAAAACTACGTTTGTGAAAAGTCGATAGCCAGCGCCACGCAGGCGCCCAGCTGCGATTTCAAGAGCGGGCAAGTCATCCTGCAACAGCCCGTCACGCCCGAGCAGATGCAGAAACTGCTGCAAACCGGCCAGACCGACCCGCTCGACAAATTCATCAGCAACCGCACGCGCCGCCCCTTCACCGCGCGCCTGGCCTGGAGCGCCGAGGAAGGCAAGGTCATCTTCGCGTTCGAGCCGCGCGAAGGCGCGCGCAAATACCCGCCGCGCGCAACAACTGGCAAAGCCGCTGGCTCGGGCGCTTCTGGCACAAGTGCGGGTGGCCGCAGCAAAGCCGCTGCTGCCAGCAAACCGGCCGCCAAAAAAGCGGCTGCAAGCAAAACCGCCAAGACCGCGAAAGCCCCCCGCGCGGGCAGCCTGCAACCCAGCGCGGCGCTGGCGGCCATCATCGGCCCCGGCCCCTTTGGCCGCGGCGAGGTGATGAAAAAGCTGTGGGACTACATCAAGGCCCACAATCTGCAAGACCCGCAGGACAAGCGCACCATCATTGCTGACGACAAGCTGCGCCCCATCTTGGGCGCCGACCGCGTGGGCATGTTCAAGCTCGCGGGCATCGTGGGCGCCCATCTGGAGTAAACCGTTCATGCACATCGACAAGGACAGCGCCGTCACCCTGCGCTACACGCTCACCAGCCCGCAGGGCAAGCCGCTGGACAGCGGCACCACCGCCTACCTGCATGGCGGCTACGACGGCATTTTTCCGAAGGTGGAAGCGCTCTTGCAGGGCAAGACCGTGGGCGACAAGGTGGCGCTGGCGCTCAGCGCCGCCGACGCCTTCGGCGAGCGCGACGAAAGCCTGGCCCGCACCATCCCCAAGGCCGAGTTCCCGCCCGGCGTCAAAGTCGGCGGCCACCTGCAAGGCCCCGGCCCGGACGGACGCCCGCGCGTGTTCCGCGTCGTCAAGATCAAGGGGCCAGTGGTACTGCTGGACGCGAACCCGCCCCTGGCCGGCCAGCCGCTGCGCTTTGCCGCCCAGGTGCTGGCCGTGCGCCCCGCGACGGCCGAGGAAATCGCCCACGGCCACGTGCACGGCGAGCACGGGCACCAGCACTGAGAGGCACGGGTTCTTGCACGCCTATTTTCATCAAAAAATATAGCGCTCCAGGCCGTATTGGCGGCCCAAAATGCTTTTTCCATCATGGGCGCTTGTCCCCCATGCCCGGGCCTGATCACCTGTTCAAAACCCCTGCCCGGCTGGCCATCAAGCGGATGGAGTCGGTCCGCTTCCGTTGCAAAGCTTCGCCCCAGCCCGAGATCACCCGGGCCAGGGCCGCGCTTTGCGCCTGGCATCCCATCCCAAACCCGCTTCTTGCCCACCCGCGCCGAAATCTTGAACAGGTTCTGAGCACAAGCTGTATCGAGGCATCACAGTTTTTTACCTCCCGGCCGGAACCGCTGGCACATTTCGCGCTCATACTCCGCATCAACGAGTTGGGAGAAAAAGACTCAATTTTCCTGCTGCCAAGCCTGACGGTTTCTTCATGAACCGGGCTGAAAACCTGAAGCGCACTTCCTCCTCCCTCCCTCCTCCTCCTTCGCTTCAGGCCGCTTCGCAGCGTTTTTATGCCGCAACGCCGCCGGGCTCTTCTCAGCCCGGCGGCGTTTTGCTTTGCGCCACCCGGGCCACAGGCAAAAAATCCGCCATGCCGCCCACGCGCCGTGCCACCCCGCCCGCTCTGGCCACGCGTTCACGCGCGATGGAAAAATGGGGCGCTTGCCGCAAGACCCTGGCAGACCGCCCGCTCCTACAATTTGCGGCATGCAACTCAGCCCTCTCACTGCCCTTTCCCCGCTGGACGGGCGCTATGCGCCCAAGCTGGCGGCCCTGCGTCCGATCATGAGCGAATACGGCTACATGCAGCGCCGCGTTCAGGTGGAAGTGACCTGGTTCATCGCGCTCTCGGATGCCGGGTTTGACGAATTCAAGCCGCTTTCCAAGGAGGCGCGCGCTTACCTCATGAGCCTGGCGCATGATTTTTCCGAAGCCGACGGCGAAGCCGTCAAGGCGATCGAGAAAACCACCAATCACGACGTCAAGGCGGTCGAGTACTGGATCAAGTCCAGGTTCGAGGGCCACCCCGAGCTGGCGCGCGCCGCCGAGTTCGTGCACTTTGCCTGCACCAGCGAGGACATCAACAACACCAGCCACGCGCTGCAACTGCAGGCCGGCCGCGCGGCGCTGCTGGCGGGGCTGGACGCGGTAATTGACCGCCTGCGCGCGCTGGCCCACGCGCACGCCGCGCAGCCCATGCTCAGCCGCACCCATGGCCAGACCGCCAGCCCCACCACGGTGGGCAAGGAGCTGGCCAACGTGGTGGCGCGCCTGCAGGCGGCGCGCGAACGCATTGCCGCCGTGCGCCTGCTGGCCAAGATGAACGGCGCCGTGGGCAACTACAACGCGCACTTGTCGGCCTGGCCCGGCTTTGACTGGGAGGCTTTCAGCCGCCGCGTGATCGAATCACCCCCCGAGGGCGCGCAGCCCGGCCTGGGCCTGACGTTCCAGCCCTACAGCATCCAGATTGAGCCGCACGACTACATGGCCGAACTGTTCGACGCCGTGGCGCGCGCCAACACCATCTGCGTGGACCTGGCGCGCGACGTGTGGGGCTACATCTCGCTGGGCTACTTCAAGCAAAAGACCAAGGCGGGCGAAATCGGCTCCAGCACCATGCCGCACAAGGTCAACCCCATCGACTTCGAGAACGCCGAAGGCAACCTGGGCCTGGCCAACGCCGTGCTGCGCCACCTGAGCGAAAAGCTCCCCATCAGCCGCTGGCAGCGCGACCTGACCGACTCCACCGTGCTGCGCAACATGGGCGTGGGCATGGGCTACGCATTGCTGGCCTACCAGTCGCTGCTCACCGGCCTGAACAAGTTGGAACTCAACGCCCCCGCGCTGGACGCGGATCTGGACGCCGCCTGGGAAGTGCTGGCCGAGCCCATCCAGACCGTGATGCGCCGCTTCGGCGTGCCCGGCGCGTATGAAAAGCTCAAGGAAGTCACGCGCGGCCAGCAGGTCACGCGCGAGGCGCTGCATGCGCTGATTGCCGGGCTGGACATTCCCCAGGCCGAAAAAAACCGCCTGCTGGCCCTCACCCCCGCGGGCTACACCGGCCAGGCCGAAGCGCTGGCGCGGCGCGTCTGAGGCCCTTCTCCCGCGCCCGCATGGGGCCGCCCTGCGCGGCCTTTTCGCGGATGCGCCAGTGCGCCCCGGCAGGCCGCGTGTGGCGTTGCGCCCCCGTTGAGGCCGGGATGGATGGCCTGCGCCACGTCACCCGGCGCCCGTGCGCTCACTCCTGCGGCGGCAGGCTGGCCGCCAGTTCGCGCACCAGCTCGCTCGCGCCGTCCCACACGATCTGCACGCCCACGCACAGCAGAATGAAGGCCGACAGGCGCAAGAACACCACCATGCCCGTTTCGCCCAGCGGGCGCAGCAGCTGGCGCGCGTAGCGGTAGGTGAAGTACACCGCTACGCCCACCAGCAGGTTGCCCACCAGGCCGCCGCCAAAGCGCGCCAGCTGCACGCCCCAGTGCGGATCGTGCAAGGCCGCACCCACGGTAATGGCGGCGGCAATAGAGCCAGGCCCGCAGGTCAGCGGGAAGGTCATGGGATAGAAGGCGCGCGCGCGCACATGCTCGGCCGTGAAGGTGTCCGCCATCTTGCTGCGGGTGTCGCTGGTCATTTCACTGCTGTGCAGCAAGCGCCAGGCCGTGGCCGCCACGATCATGCCGCCGCCCACCCGCACGATGGACAGCGAAACGCCAAAGAAATCCAGCACGTAAGAGCCCACCAACATTGCCCCGCTGAGCATCAGCGCCACATTGCGCCCAATGCGCCGCGCCAGCGCCGCGCGCGTGGCCTGCCGGGCGCCGTCGGTCATGGCCAGGAAAGTGGGCGCCATGGCCGGCGGGTTCATGATGGGCAACACCGCCGCCAGCACGAACAACAGGCTTTTGGTGAAGGCGCCGACGATTGCAAGAATTTCCATGGCCAGAACTGTAACGAAAAGCCGCCGCCCCGGCATGCACGCTACACTGCCGCGCGTTTTTTTGAGCCATTTTTCCTGCCTGCCAGCGGCTGCGCCATGCACGCTGCCGCGCCCTCAAGCCCCTCTGCTGCCCTCCTCCGCCATGCCCTCCCTGCTGCCCCATATCGACCCCGACGGCCTGCTCGAATACTCCGTGGTCTACACCGACCGCGCCCTCAACCACATGTCCCGGCGCTTTCAGGGCGTGATGCAGGACATCAGCGCCTGGCTCAAGGAGGTGTACGGTGCCGACGCCTGCGCCTTCGTGCCCGGCAGCGGCACCTTTGGCATGGAAGCCGTGGCGCGCCAGTTCGCTACCGGCCAGCGCGTGCTGGTGGTGCGCAACGGCTTTTTCAGCTACCGCTGGAGCCAGATTCTGGAAATGGGCGGTATCACCAGCGCCGACCACATCACCGTGATGATGGCCCGCCCCGCCGACGGCAGCGCCCAGGCCGCCTGGGCGCCCGCGCCCATCGAGGAAGTGACCGCCGCCATCGCGCGCGAGCGCCCCGCCGTGGTTTTTGCCCCCCATGTCGAAACCGCCAGCGGCATGCTGCTGCCCGACGGCTACCTGCGCGCCCTGGCCGAAGCCACGCACGCCGCCGGCGGCCTGTTCGTGCTGGACTGCATCGCCTCCGGCGCGCTGTGGGTGGACATGCGCGCCATCGGCGTGGACGTGCTCATCACCGCCCCGCAAAAAGGCTGGAGCAGCGCCCCCTGCGGCGCGCTCGTGTGCTTTTCCGACCGCGCCTTGCAGGCGCTGGAGGCCAGCACCAGCACCAGCTTTGCGATGGACTTGAAGAAGTGGCGCCAGATCATGCACACCTATGAAAGCGGCGGCCACGCCTACCACGCCACCTTGCCCACCACCGCCCTGGTGCAGCTGCGCGATGCCATGCAGGAAACCCGCGCGCGCGGCTGGCAGCAGGTGCGCGAGCAGCAAAGCGCGCTGGGCCGCCAGGTGCGCGCCCTGCTTGAAAGCCGTGGCCTGCCCAGCGTGGCCGCGCCCGGCTTTCAGGCGTCTGGCGTGGTGGTCAGCCACACCACCGACCCCGGCCTGCAAAACGCCAGCAAATTCATCGCGCAAGGCGTGCAGGCCGCCAGCGGCGTGCCGCTCATGTGCAACGAGCCGGCCGGCTTCAGCACCTTCCGCCTGGGCCTGTTCGGCCTGGACAAGTGGGCCGACGCCGACGCCTGTACCCGCCGCCTGGCCGATGCGCTGGACCGCATGGGCATCCGCTAGGGTGCAACCAGGGCACGCTGCGCAATTCCATCAAAAAGCATAGCATCCCAGGACCACTCCATCTGCCCTGGAGGCTGATTTGAACCCCAACCACCCAGACCCGCAGCCGGACACACGCCCGGCCCCCTGGCTGGCGCTCACCACCGTCGCTACCCAGGCCCAGGCCCGCGCGCTGGCACATGCCATGGTGCAGGCCCGCCACGCCGCCTGCGCGCAAATCCAGCCTATTGAAAGCGTTTACCGCTGGCAGGACGCGGTGCAACAGGAAGGCGAATGGCGCGTGCTGTTCAAAACCACCGCCGCCGCCTGGCCAGCCCTGCAAGACGCGCTGCGCCAGCAGCACCCGTACGCGCTGCCCGCCATCTGCGCCCTGCCGTGCAGCGCCGCCCTGCCCGCTTTTACCGATTGGGTGGCGGCGCAAACCGGCCCGGCGGCGCCGCTACCCTGAGCCTCAAATAGAGGCGTTGGCCTTGCGCCTGGCAGCAACCTTTTGTGTTTGATCGAAGGACAGAGGCCGGGATGTGCGCCCGACGGCGCACCTTCTTTCTTTTGTCCCGCCAAAAGAAAGAAAGCAAAGGTCGCGAAGCGGGGTTCGCTCACTTTGCGAAGCAAAGTTATGCGAACACAAAAGCGGCCCCACTGTCTGTGACCCCTTCGCTGCGCTACGGGGCAACCTGTGCTGGCGGCGTGCCGGGCGGGCAGGGACAGCGCAGCATGCCCCTGCTTCATGATCTGGCTCGCTGCGGTTGTCTGAACGGAGCGGCGCAGCCGCGCAGTGAGTTCCCCGGCACGCCGTCAGCACAGACGCAGCCAGAGGGGAGGATGGGCAGTTCTTCGGACCATCGCTGCGCTCGACCCTGGGTTTTTCTCCCTCTCCCGCTGGCGGGAGAGGGCCGGGGTGAGGGCATAGCAGAGCCGCGCCAACCTCACGGCGTGCCCGGAACTCAAAACCCCAGCGGATCCACGTCAATGGCCCAGCGCACGATGCCCTTGTGCTGGCCGCGCAGGCCGTGCAGCAGCGGCTGCCAGGCGTGCAGCACGTGCTGCAAGGCGGCGCGCGTTGGGCTTTCCAGCAGCATCTGGGCGCGTTCCACCCCGGCCAGGCGCTGCATGGCGGCGGGCACGGCGGGGTAGCGGCTGACGTGGGCGAGCGCGGCGGCCAGGCCGGGCGGGGCGTCCGTGGCGGCGGCGGCCTGGTCGTCCAGCGCGGCGGCGGCGGCGTGCAGGAAGGCCTGAGCCGCTTCCTGCGAACGGCTTTCGGCGCGCAGCAGGGCCAGGTGCATGAAGGGCGGCAGCCCGGCGGCGGCGCGCTCTTGCAGCTGGCTGGCGGCAAAGCCGGCGTAGTCGTGGCATTTGAGCGCCTCGAACAGCGGGTGCGCGGGGTGGGCGGTTTGCACCCACATTTCGCTGGCCTGGCCGTGGGCCGCGTCGCGCCCGGCGCGGCCGGCCGCCTGCATGAGCAGGGCGAACAGGCGCTCGGGCGCACGGAAGTCACTGGAAAACAGTGCCGCGTCGGGGTTGACGGCGGCCACCAGCGTGATGCGGCGGAAGTCATGCCCCTTGGTCACCATTTGGGTGCCGACCAGCACGTCCACCTCGCCGCTGTGCACGTGGGCCAGCTGCTCGGCTAGTTCCCCTTTACGGCGCGTGGTGTCGGCGTCGATGCGGGCCACGCGCGCGGGACTGCCGTCGGCGCGGCGGGTGTCTTGCAGCATGGTGGCGATGTGGTCTTCAAGCTGCTCGGTGCCGCGCCCGATGGGGGTGATGTCGGCGTTGCCGCAGCCGGGGCAGGCGCGCGGCACGGGCTGGGTCAGGCCGCAGTGATGGCAGCGCAGCGTGCGGTCGATGCGGTGGAACACGCGCCAGGCGCTGCAATGCGGGCATTCGCTTTTCCAGCCGCAGGCGCTGCAGTGCAGCACGGGCGCCCAGCCGCGCCGGTTGAGCAGCAGCAGTGACTGCTCGCCACGCGCCACGCGCGCCTGAATGGCCTCCAGCAACGGTGGCGCCAGCACGGCGCCGCGCGGCTGGTGGTTCATGTCCACGCGGCGCACGCGCGGCAGGGCGGCGTGGGCGCGGCCGTCCGCCCCCACGCGCGAGGGCATAGACAGGCGCTGGTAGCGCCCGCCCGCATCGCCTTCGGCCGGGGCAGGCGGGCGGCTCTGGTGCCAGCTTTCCAGCGAGGGCGTGGCCGAGCCGAGGATGACGCGCGCGCCGTGCAGCCGCCCCCGGTACACGGCCAGATCGCGCGCCGAGTAGCGCGCGCCTTCTTGCTGCTTGTAGCTGGCGTCGTGCTCTTCGTCCACCACGATCAGGCGCAGATGGGGCAGCGAGGCCAGCACCGCCATGCGCGTGCCCAGCACGATGCGAGCCTGCCCGGTGTGGGCCGCCAGCCAGCTGGCCAGGCGCTGCGGCGGCGTCAGGCCGCTGTGCATGGCGACCACGCTGCCCGCGCCCAGGCGCGGCGCGAAGCGGGCGGCAAAGCGCGCTTCAAGCTGGGGGGTGAGGTTGATCTCGGGCACCATGACCAACACTTGCGCGGCGGCGTCGTGCGCCAGCGCAGCTTCGGCGGCGCGCATGTAAACCTCGGTCTTGCCGCTGCCGGTGGCGCCGTGCAGCAAAAAGGGGCCGGGCTGGGTCTGGATCTGGGCCAGTGCGGCCGCCTGCTCCGGCGTGAGCGCAAGCGCGGCAGGCGCGGCGGACGACAAGGCTGGCGCGGTGGCGGGGGCAGAAGTGGGGGCCGCCTTGGCGCGCCGGGCCAGACGGCGGGCGAGTTGCGTGGCATCCAGCGTGCGCAGTTGCGGCGGCAGGGCGGCCAGCGCCACTTCGCCCAGCGCGCGCTGGTAGTAGCGGGCGGCGAAGGCGATAAGGGCGCGCCAGTGCGCATCCAGCGGTGGCAGGGCGTCGAAGGCGCTGGCGATGGGGCGCGTCTGGGCCGCCAGTGCGGGCGCGGGCGGCTCGGCAGGCCCCCACACCACGCCCAGCACGTCGCGCCGGCCCAGCGGCACGCGCACGATGGCGCCGGCCGGCAGAGGGCGGTCGCAGGCGTAGGTCAGCGGGCCGCTCAGCCCGCTGTGCGCCGGGGTGGGCACGGCCACGGCCAGCCAGCAGGGACTGGCGGGGAAAGGCTCGGACGGGGCGCTCTTGTTTTTCACGTGCAATATCGCCGTTAACTCATTGAATTCAAAGCACTTGTGGATTCATCCCCGAAATTTGTGGATAACTTTGTTGAAAACACTGTGGGCATGGGCCACAAGCCTTGTCTGACAAGGTTTTGGCTGCGCTGCCCATGAAAGCGGCAAAAAAATAAATTCTTTTGAATCAACCACTTGCATGCACTATGCGTTCTATAGCGGGGGCAGAGCAAGGGAATGTCCGCCGGACGATTTTTGTGCATAAGTCAAGCCCCCTGGCCGGGGTGGCCGTGCGCACGCCCCTGAAATCCGGGGGATCAGGCCGCCCGTCCCTCTGGGGTGCGGCGGGGCGTCATACGGGAAGCGGCCTGGCCGCAGCGGCAAGCGTCCCCGCGCCTGCGGCTCAGCCGCGTGCCGCCATGGCCTGGCCGCGCAGTGCGCGCGAGTGGCGATGCACTTCGTCCACCAGGTGCGACACGTGTTCAGGCGGGGTGAACTGGCTGATGCCGTGGCCCAGGTTGAAGATGTGGGTGCTGCCGGGGGCGGCGCGGTAGGTGTGGGGGCGGCCAAAGCTGTCGAGCACATGGCGCACTTCGGCGCGGATGGCCTCGGGCGGGGCGAAGAGCACGTTCGGGTCAATCTGGCCTTGCAAGGCTTTGGGCGGGCGGGGCGCTTCTTTCAAAGCGTTTTCAGCGCCTGGGGCCGCCGCCACGGCCCGGGCAGCTATGTTTTCAGGAGCATTTGCCTGCGCCGCTTCGATCACGATGCGCCGGGCCGCGCCCAGGTTCATGGTCCAGTCCAGGCCGAGCACGTCGCAGTCAAGCGCGGCCATCTCGCGCAGCCACAGGCCGCCGCCCTTGGTAAAGACGATGCGCGGCACCACGGCGCCGTCGGCGCCGGTGCGCTTGAGCTGCGCCAGCACGCGCGCGGTGCTGGCCAGGCTGAAGCGCTGGAACGCGCCGTCGGCCAGCACGCCGCCCCAGCTGTCGAACACCATGACGGCCTGCGCGCCAGCGTCGATCTGGGCGTTCAGGTACTGGGCCACGGCGTCGGCGTTGATGTCGAGCACGCGCTGCATCAGGTCGGGGCGGGCGTACATCAGCGTCTTGACGTGGCGGTAGTCGCTGCTGCCGCCGCCTTCGGCCATGTAGCAGGCCAGCGTCCAGGGGCTGCCGGAAAAGCCGATCAGCGGCACGCGCCCGGCCAGCGCGCGGCGGATGCTGGTCACGGCGTCGAACACGTAGCGCAGCTTGTCCATGTCGGGAACGGCCAGGCGGGCCACGTCGTCCTCCGTGCGCACGGTGCGCGCGAATTTCGGGCCTTCGCCCTGCACGAACGATAGGCCCAGGCCCATGGCGTCGGGCACGGTGAGGATGTCGCTGAACAGGATGGCCGCATCCAGCGGGTAGCGCGCCAGCGGTTGCAGCGTGACTTCGGTGGCGTAATCCACGTGGGTGGCTAGGCCCATGAAGCTGCCGGCCTTCTCGCGCGTGGCGCGGTATTCGGGCAAATAACGCCCGGCCTGGCGCATCAGCCAGACGGGGGTGTAATCAGTGGCCTGGCCCAGACAGGCGCGCAGGAAGGTGTCGTTTTGCAGGGGGGCGAAGCTCATGCGGGCATTGTCGCAGGCCGCGCGCCGGGGCGGCACGCGGGGCGCTCGCGGCATGGAACCTGTCACGGCGCGGCCACGGCCTTGGCTCGCGCCGCTGCCAAGCCGGCAAAGGCCGCCAAACGGCATGCGCTGCGCCAGCACCGCCGTGCGCCGGCAAGCTAGCAGCTGGCACGCAGCAGGGCCGCGCAAAAACCGTGAACCGGGAACGGCGACCCTTAGCTGGTGGCCGTTTCCACCGCCTGCACTTTGCCGTCCAGCGACATCAGCAGGGTTTCCACGCCCAGCTTGGGATACTTTTCCTTGATCATGCGGCGCAGCTTGCCCAATTGTTCGGCGTGGGCGGCCGTTTCGCTTTCAGGCGTTTTGGCATGCGCCTCGCCCAAAATTACCTTGTAGGCGCCGCAGTCGCGGTGGTCCAGCACAATGACTTTCTTGATGGCGTGCAACTGGATCGCAATATCCAGATGTTCCCAGAATGTCTTGCTCCAGGCCGGGTATTTGTCCGTGACCGCGCCCAGCGAAGCCCCCGCCAGCACCACATGGTCATATTGGTCGCGCAATCCGCGGCTGTGCATGTAGCGGTCGATTTCATCCATCAGACGAAAATCCATGCAGCTGAGCAGCAGCGCCTCTGTCGCGCCGGCGGCATGGGCCTGGGGCAGTTGGACGCTCAGCAGGCTCACGCCGCTGGCCAGCGCCGCCAGCTGGACGAAACGGCGGCGGCCCGTGACCGGGGCGGCCACGGCGGTTTTTTCTTCAATGCAGCAAGACATGGTTTTCTCCTGGTTTCTGAACGGTGGTTTCATCAAAATCCGGCGCGCCGGCCCATGAAATCTAGGGGGGGCGTTCAGACAGGGGAATTGATTTAAATCAAAACGAATAATCCATTAAATACCCGTTTAATCTATTTGTATATTCAGTGGAAAAATCGTTTCCAATATTTTCAGACGTGCCATGAAAACCTGTGGGCACAGCGCTCATGGCGGCCCGGCTTCAAAGGGCGCGCGGGCCTGGAAACGGCCGCCAGCGCCCGGCAACCCCCGGAGGCCGCGTACCACGCGGCGGCGGCCCCGGCGATTTCCGTTATTCTTCCGGGCCTGCCAACTACCGCAGGTTCTGCAACCCGCCCGTGCCCGACCCCCACTCTGCGCGCGCCAGCGAGCGCCCCGAAGACAAGCGCAGTTTCTTCCGCAAGCTGATCGAGTTCATCAACCCCGGCGTCGATTCCACCGACGAGCTGATCGAAGCCTTGGCCGAGGCCGAGGACAAGCAGCTCATCGACGCCGAGAGCCGCATCATGCTCGAGGGCGTGCTGCGCCTGGCCGACATGACCGCCGGCGACGCCATGGTGGCCGCCCCGCGCATGGACATGCTGGACATCGACGCCTCCTACGACCAGTTGCTGCGCACCGTGATCGACACCGCGCACTCGCGCTTTCCCGTCTATCAGGGCGAGCGCGAGAACGTTATCGGCATCCTGCTGGCCAAGGACTTGCTCAAGCTCCAGCGCGCGCCCGAGCTGAACCTGCGCACCCTGCTGCGCCCGGCCATGTTCGTGCCCGAGAGCAAGGGGCTGAACGACCTGCTGCGCGCCTTCCGCATCAACCGCAACCACCTGGCCATCGTGGTCGATGAATTCGGGCGCACGGCCGGCCTCATCACCATTGAGGACGTGCTGGAGCAAATCGTCGGCGAGATCGAGGACGAGTTCGACGACGACGTGGAAAACGGCGACATCTTCGCGCTGGCCGACAACACCTGGCGCGTGGCTGGCGACACGCCGCTGGAACGCGTGAACGACGCCTTCGGCGTGCAGCTGGGCACCGTGGCCGATGCCGACCTGCCCGTCGAGTTCGACACCATTGGCGGCCTCATCGCGCACGAAATGGGCCATGTGCCCGCGCGCGGCGAACGCTGCGAGCTGGGCGGCCTGAGCTTCACCGTGCTGCTGGCCAAGGGCGGCGCGGTGCGCTGGTTCAAGGTGTCGCCCACCGGCGCCACGCCCCTGCCCGCCCCGTTGCCTGCTGCCTCCGCCCATCCCGGCGGCCCCGGCGCATGAAAGCTGCCGCCCGCTTCCGTCACCGCCGCCGCCATGGCGCCTTCGCGCGCGTGTACGGCGTGTACGGCCCGGGCTCGGGCTCGGGCGGCTGACCGGCCATGCGGCTGCGCGCCTGGCTGGCATCGCCCCTGGCCGCCGTGGCGGCCGGGCTGGCGCAGGCCGCTGCGCTGGCAGACCCGTGGACGGGCCAGCCGCACGGCTGGCTGCAAGTGTTCAGCCTGGCCTGGCTGGTCTGGCAACTGCTCAGCCCGCCCAGCGCCGCCCGTTCCGGCATGGCCCCACCGGCCCCAGCAGGCCCATCGCTCTGGTGGCACGGCGCCCGGCAAGGCGGGCTGTTCGCGCTGGCCTGGCTGGCCGGCACCTTCTGGTGGCTGTTCATTTCCATGCACACCTATGGCGGCCTGATGGCCCCGCTGGCCGCGCTGGCCGTGGGCGCGCTGGCCGGGTTTCTGGCCTTGTACTACGCCGCCGCCTCTGCGCTGTTTTCGGCCTTGCGGCCTGCCCATGGGGCCTTGGCAGCTATATTTTTTGCAGCATTGTGGACATTGGCCGAACTGGGCCGGGGCACGCTGCTGACCGGCTTTCCGTGGGGCGCTGGCGGCTACGCACATGTGGACAGCACGCTGGCCGCGCTGGCGCGCTACGTGGGCGTGTACGGCGTGGGCGGGGCCGCCGCCCTGGGGGCCGCCTTGCTGGCCGCGCTGCTGGCCTTGCCCCGGCGCCGGGCATCCGGCCTGACGCTGGCCGCCCTGCTGGCGGCGCTGGTCGGGGCCGGTTGGACGCACCAGGCCGCCGTGCGCGCCCCGGGCCTGCCTGCGCTGCGCATGGACGTGGCGCTGCTGCAAGGCAACATCCCGCAAGACGAGAAGTTCGTGCCCGGCACTGGCGTGATCGACTCGCTGCGCTGGTACGGCGCGCAGCTGCGCGACGCCCGCGCCCCGCTGGTGGTGGCCCCTGAAACCGCCCTGCCCCTGCTGCCCGCGCAACTGCCCGAAGGCTATTGGGAGCGCCTGCGCGAGCGCTACGGCCAAGGCGACCAGGCCGCGCTGCTGGGCGTGCCGCTGGGCAGCGCCGAAGAGGGCTACACCAATTCGGTGGTGGGCCTGGCCGCGCCCCCCACGCACGCGCCCTACCGTTATGACAAGCACCACCTCGTGCCCTTTGGCGAATTCATTCCGCCGCTGTTCAAGTGGTTCGTGCGCCTGATGAACATTCCGCTGGGCGACTTCGACCGCGGCGCGGTGGGCCAGCCGTCTTTCGAATGGCGGGGCCAGCGCCTGGCCCCCAACATCTGCTACGAAGACCTGTTTGGCGAAGAGCTGGCCGCGCGCTTTGCCCACGCCGGGCAGGCGCCCACGGCCTTTGTCAACCTGAGCAACATCGCCTGGTTTGGCGACACAGTGGCCATTGACCAGCACCTGCACATCAGCCGCATGCGCGCACTGGAGTTCGAGCGCCCCATGCTGCGCGCCACCAACACCGGCGCCACCGCCATCATCGACCACCGGGGCCGCGTCACGCACCAGCTGCCGCGCCTCACGCGCGACGTGCTGACCGGCTCGTTTGAAGGCCGCACGGCCCTTACCCCCTTCGCCCGCTGGGCCGCCGCCTGGGGGCTGGCGCCGCTGTGGGCGCTGTGCGCCCTGCTGGCCATGGGCGCCGCCTGGGCAGGGCGGCGCCCACGACGGGCATAAAAGCCAAAAAGCCGTTTCAGGCCGTCAACACGGCCCAGGTAGCTATTATTTCAGGAGCAAACCGGCGCTGGCGCCACCGTGGCGGCGCATGCCACGGCTCACGCCCCCAGCCACTGCGCCCGCACGGCCACGGCCAGCACCAGCAGGGTGCAGGCAGCGGCGGCCAGGTCGTCCAGCATGATGCCAAGCGCGCCGCGCCAGCCGCCTGCGCGGTGAAACAGGCGGTCGGCCCAGCCCACGGGGCCGGGTTTCACCGCATCAAAAAAGCGGAACAGGCCAAAGGCCAGGCATTGCGCCGCCAAACTGGCCGGCAACAGCAGCCACAGCACCAGCCAGAAGGCCACCACCTCGTCCCAGACGATGGCGCCGGGGTCGGCCATGCGCAGGTGGCGGGCCGTGACGGCGCTGGCCCACCAGCCCAGCGGCAGCGCCACGGCAATCAGCGCGCCCTGCTGCGCCGGCGTGAGCCAGGGCTGCACCAGCCCGGCCCACACGGCCCAGGCCCAGAGCGTGCCCACCGTGCCCGCAGCCTTCGGGGCCAGGCCCGCGCCCAAGGCCAAGGCCACCCAGTGCGCCGGATGGGCGCGCAAAAAGGCCAGGCCGGGGCGGCCCCCGGGGGCAGAGGCGGCGGCCGGGCCAGGGCGCGCGGTTTCACGGATGCCTTCGCCCTTGGGGCGCACGTCCGTCACGTCCGCCGCGCCAGCCGCGCGGCTGCGGCTGGCCAGCGGGCCACGGGGCGGGGCGGGCATGGTCATGGCTGGCGCTCCTGCAAGCGGGCGTCCTGCGGGTAGCGCACGGTGTGCTCGGCGCTAAAGCGCGCGCTGGCGCCGGCGGCCAGCGGCTGGCGCCATTCGATCAGGCCCGGCTGGCGGTTGAAGGCGGTGCTGGCCGGCTCGGGCTCGTAGCGCGATTGCACGCTGATGCGCTCGTCGCGCGAGACGGGCGCGGCGTCCAGCACTTGCAAATCGATCGCGGCGCCGTGGCGGTTTTCCACGCGCCAGGCGCGGCGCGTCTGGCGCTCGGCGCGGTTGCCGATGAAGCCGGCGCTGCCGCGCATGTCCTGCGCGGGCTCCACCTGCACCTGCACTTTTTCGTCGCGCCCGAACGCCAGCCCCAACGGCGCAGGCTGCGAAAAGTCCAGCCGCCCGGTGCCGACAAAAGCGCCGTCGCGCGTGAGGCTGACCGGCCCGGCCGGCCAGATGCCGGGCGGCGGCTGCAACTCGGCCACCAGGTAGGCCGCCGCTTCCACATACGGCGCGGTGCGGGTGATGACAGTGGCGGGCACGTCGGCGCTGCCCAGCGACAGGGTCACGCGCTCGCCGCTGGCGGGCACGGTGATGCGCTGGGGCACGCTGAATTCGGTGACATAGTTTTTGTCGAACGTGCTGACATCGAACACGGGAGGGGCGGCGCTCTCGCTCTGCCGGGCGGCGCGCGCCGGGCTGCGCTCGGACAGCGCCACCGGGGCGGCGGGGGCCATGGGCGCTTGCAGTTCGGCCATGGGGGCGGCGGACGGGGGCGGGGCGATGGCCAGCGTCCACGGGCGCGGCAGCGCGCCCTGGGTGGCGCGGCCAGGCTGGCCGGTGGACAGGGTCAGGGCCACGTCGCGCCAGTCTTCGCCCGTGGCTTGCGCCACCAGCGCCTGCCGCTCCAGCCGCACACGGGCGCTGGCCACGTCCAGCACGGCGCGGTAGCTGGGCTGCCAGCCGGGGCCGCGCACCCGGTAGGCCAGGCGCAGTGTGCCGGCGCGCTCGGCGGCCAGGGTCACGGCCACGGCGCTCACGCGGCTGCCTTCGGCGGCCACGCGGTCGCGCTCCGCCGTCAGGGGATTGAGTTCACGCTCCAGCGCCTCCTTGCGGCGCTGGAGTTGGTGCGCGCGCAAAAAGGCGGCCTGCCCGCTCTGGCGCAGCACGTCGGCGGTGGCGCCGATTTGGGCCGCGCTGGGCGGGGCCGCCGCCACGCGGCTGGCGTTGGCCGCCGGGGCCAGCGCGGGGGGCGTGCGGGCCACGCTTTGCAGGTAGCCGGTGGCCAGTTGCACCGCGTCCAGCTCGGCCTGCACGGCGGCCAGTTCGTCCTCCAGCGTGCGGATGCGCGCCTCCAGCGGGCTGGCGCAGGCGGGCGCCAGATCGCGGCTGACGGTTTGCACGCTCAGCTCGCCCACGCGCACGGCCGCATCGCCGCTGACGTGCAGGCTGGACACATCCAGCGCGGCGGGCAGGCAGTCAAACACGAAGCGCCGCGCCCCGGCGGCCACGCGGGCCGTGCGCTCCACCGTGGCCACGCCGGGGTACACCGTGACGTGCGTGATGCGCGAGGCGCCTTCGGGCAAGGTATCGGCCATGCCGGCAGCGGGCCACAACGCCCCGGCGAGGACGGACAAAGTGCATACGCGGATGAAAGGCAGCATGGTCGATTCTCCTGGCGCCACACGGAAATAAATCACGAAATGCCCCCGGCGGCCTCTGCCCGCGCAGGCCCAACGCCTGCCTGGGCGGCGCAATGCCCGCAGCGTGTACCAGACGACGCAGCGGGCACGCGCCGAGAAGCGCGTGCGGCGGCGCTCACGAAGGCCGAGGGCAATGCTAGCAGCGGGGCAGGCGCAGCCCGGCCGGTGCGGACGCCGCCAGCCCTGGCACACGAACGCCCCGCGCCACCGCCTCCGGCGCCGCCGGGCACGCGGGATAATCCCCGCTTTGCCCGCGGGCCGCGCTGGCGGCCCTACTTGCCCCTTTTTGCTTCCTTGCCATGAGCCAGACCATTCCCAACGACCCTTTTACCCAGGAGCTTCAGCGCATCGGCCAGTGGATCGCCGCCGGGCAATTGCAGGAAGCCGCCCAGGCGCTCAACGCCGCACAGGAGCGGTTTCCGCGTGATGCGCGTATTGCCCTGCTCGGTGTGCGCCTGGCCGACAAGGCGGGCAACTTGCGCGGCGCCCTGCAGGCGGCGCGCCGTGCGGTAGCGCTGGAGCCGGGCTGGCACGTGGCCGTCATGGAGCTGGCTGTACTCCTGGCCCGGCAGCAGGAATACAAGGAAGCCTTGGCGCAGGCACGTCATGCAGTCGCCCTGCAACCCCGGAGCGCGCAGGTGCTGCGCCTGGCAGCGGCCGTAGCCAATCAGGCGGAAGATCTGGAGCAGGCGATCATCTGGGCGAAAACGTCGCTGCAATTGGCGCCGGATGACATCGAACTGCGCCTGGGCCTGGCAGGCATGTTGTCCAAAAAGCAGCAATACGCCGAAGCCAAGCAGGCCTACGAAGCCGTTCTGCAAGCGCAACCCAACCAGGGCGAGGCGCTTTGGGGGCTGCTGATGTGCGCCATCCACCTGAAAGACGAAGACGAGGCCAAGCGGCTGGCGGACATCTTCATCATTCGCTTCCCCGATGACGAGCGCGTGCGCTACTGGCACGCCGTCGCGCACGGCCAAACCCCGGCCACCCAGCCCACATCGGTGGTGGGTGACTTGTTTGATGATTACGCGCACCGGTTCGACCTGCATCTGGTCCGCGGGCTGCAATACAAAGTACCGCAGCGCGCAGCGGAAATCCTGCTGGCGCAGTACCCGGACCGGCGCTTCAACCTGCTCGACCTGGGGTGCGGCACGGGCCTGCTGGGGGTTTATCTGGGGCCGATCCAAGGCTTCATGATCGGCGTGGATCTGTCGGAGCCCATGATCGCGCAGGCGGCGCGCCACAACCTGTACGCGCGCTTTCACCAAGTCAACCTGCTGGATGCGCTGCGTGACACGCCCGCCGACCACTACGAAGCCATCGCCTGCCTGGATGCGCTGGTCTACGTGGGCGACCTGACCCCCGTCATTCCGAATGCGCTGCGCATCCTCAAGCCGGGCGGGTGCTTCATCTTCTCGTGCGAAACAGCCGCGGAAGACGAAGCCGACCTGGTGCTGCGCACCGGCAGCAACCGCTACGCCCACAAGGCCAGCGCGGTGGAACGCGCCTGCCGCGAGGCCGGTTTTGGCGATGTGCAAATCGAGCCCCTGGAGGCGCTGCGCATGGAAGGCGGCCAGCCGCTGCCGGGCTTTCTGGTGACGGCGCGCAAACCGGCGGCCACGGCCTGACCGCTCGCCAGGCCACACCGCCCATGCTCCGCTTCGAACTGCTCCGGCAAGACCCGGCCAGCCACGCACGCCGTGGCCGCCTCACGCTCAACCACGGCGTGGTGCAAACCCCCATCTTCATGCCCGTGGGCACTTACGGCACCGTCAAGGGCGTGATGCCGCGCAGCCTGCACGAGATGGGCGCGCAAATCATCCTGGGCAACACCTTCCACCTGTGGATGCGCCCCGGGCTGGACGTGATGCGCTCCTTTGGCGGCCTGCACGCTTTCGAGCAATGGCACAAGCCCATCCTCACCGACAGCGGCGGCTTTCAGGTCTGGAGCCTGGGCGAGATGCGCAAGATCAGCGAGGAGGGCGTGAAATTCGCCAGCCCGGTCAATGGCGACCGGCTCTTTCTCACGCCCGAGATCAGCATGCAGATTCAAACGGTGCTCAACAGCGACATCGTTATGCAGTTCGACGAATGCACGCCGTACGAGACCAAGGGCCACATCACCACCGAGCGCGAAGCGCGCGCCAGCATGGAGCTGAGCCTGCGTTGGGCCAAGCGCTGCCAGGCCGAATTCGCGCGGCTGGAAAATCCCAACGCCCTGTTTGGCATCGTGCAAGGCGGCATGTTCGAGCACCTGCGGCAAGAGTCCCTCGAGCAGCTCGTTGAAATGGACTTTCCCGGCTACGCCATTGGCGGCGTGAGCGTGGGCGAGCCCAAGGAGGACATGCAGCGCATCACCGCCCACACGCCGCACCGCTTGCCGCGCGAGAAGCCGCGCTACCTGATGGGCGTGGGCACGCCGGAAGACCTGGTGTACGGCGTGCAGCACGGCGTGGACATGTTCGATTGCGTCATGCCCACGCGCAATGCGCGCAACGGCCACTGCTTCACCCGCTTTGGCGACTTGAAGATCCGCAACGCGCGCCACAAAACCGACCCGCGCCCCATCGACGAAACCTGCACCTGCTACGCCTGCGCCGGCGAAAGCGGCGTGCCCTACGCTGAGGGCGGACGCGAGGGCTTTTCACGCGCCTACCTGCACCACCTCGACCGCTGCGGCGAAATGCTCGGCCCCATGCTGGCCACCGTGCACAACCTGCATTACTACCTGAACCTGATGCGCGAAGTACGCGCCGCGCTGGACGCGGACCGCTTCAGCGCCTTCGTGCAGCAGTTCCACGCCGACCGCGCGCGCGGGGTGTAGCGCGCCCATAGAGCCGCCCGCTGCCCTCGCGCCGCACTGGCCTCACGCAAGCGGCATTCAAACCGCCAGCAAGCCCGCCACGCGCGCCTGCAAGGCCTCGGGACTGACCTCGCCGCCGTGCAGCGGCGCGCCCACGTTCAGCCCCACGCGGTTGAACACGCCGCGACGAAACGGGCGCACCATGGCGCCGCCTTGCTCGATGCGGCTGAAGAACGAACCCCACAGGTTGGTCAGCGCCATGGGCACTACGGGCACGCACAGCCCGTCGGCCTCGGCGCGGGCCAGGATCTTCATCACGCCGCCCTTGAAGGATTGCAGCTGCCCGTCGCGCGTGATCGCGCCTTCGGGGAAGATGCCCAGCAAATCGCCTTCGCGCAGCACGCGCGCGGCCTCTTCAAAGGCGGCCTCATAGGCGGCCGGGTCTTCGCGCTGCGGGGCAATGGGGATGGCCTTGGCCAGCCTGAACAGCCAGCCCAGCACCGGCACCTTGAAGATGCGGTGGTCCATGATGAAGCGGATGGGGCGCGGGCTGGCGGCCATGAGCAGCACGGCATCGACGAAGCTGACGTGGTTGGCCACCAGAATGGCTGCGCCTTCGGCGGGAATGTGTTCATCG
This sequence comes from Comamonadaceae bacterium OH2545_COT-014, assembly GCA_003859965.1. Classification (GTDB taxonomy): domain Bacteria; phylum Pseudomonadota; class Gammaproteobacteria; order Burkholderiales; family Burkholderiaceae_C; genus Ottowia. Next base: position 36,085 of record RQYR01000027.1, read on the forward strand.
CCACGCACCTTGTAGCGGTACGCCAGCCGCGAGAGCACCCATGCGGCAAAGCGCAGCAGGTATTCGGGCACCAGCATGAAGATGTAGAAGGCCACCACCGCATTGGCCAGCCCCAGCGCCAGAAAAATGTGCGGGATGCTGAAGCCCGCCCACAGCATCAGGCCGGCGATGAGGCTGGCGCCCACCATGAACAGCGAGTTGAGGATGTTGTTGGCCGCGATGATGCGCGCGCGGTGCGTGGGCGCGGCGCGCATCTGGATCAGCGCGTACATGGGCACGCTGTACAGGCCCGTGAACAGGCTCAGCAGCGCCAGATCCAGCATCACGCGCCAGTGCGCGGGCTGGGCCAGAAACGCGCGCGCCGTTTGCCCGGCGGGCGCGGCCACGAGCGGCAGCGCGCGCGAGGCAAAGTACAGGTCGATGGCGAACACCGTCATGCCGATGGCGCCCAGCGGCACCAGGCCAATTTCCACGTGCCGGTGCGACAGCCGCTCGCACAGCAGCGAGCCGATGCCGATGCCCAGCGAGAACACCACCAGCAGCAGCGAGGCCACTTGCTCGCTGCCGTGCAGCACCTCCTTGGCGAAGGCCGGAAAGTTGACGAGAAACACCGCGCCGAAGAACCACATCCACGAAATGCCCAGCAGCGAGCGGAACACCACCGGCTGCTGCCAGGCCAGGTGCAGGTTGCGCCAGGTCTCGCTCAGCGGGTTCCAGTTGATGCGCAGGCCGGGCGCCGTGGCCGGCGTGGCCGGAATGAACTGCGCCGCCAGCCGCCCCAGCAGCGCCAGCGCCAGGCAGGCCAGCGCCACGTGCAGCACGCCCGTGCGGGGCGTGGCAATCAGCAGGCCGCCGGCCACGTTGCCCAGCAAAATGGCGACGAAGGTGCCCATCTCCACCATGCCGTTGCCGCCAGTGATTTCGCGCTCGCCCAGGTGGGCGGGCAGATAGGCGTACTTGACCGGGCCGAACACGGTGGACTGCACGCCCATCAGGAAGATGCAGGCCAGCAGCACGGGCACGCTGCCCAGGTGAAAGCCCAGCGCCGCCACGGCCATGATGGCAATTTCCAGCCACTTCAGCCACACGATGAGGGTGCGCTTGTCGTACTTGTCGGCCAGTTGCCCGCTGGTGGCGGAAAACAGCAGAAAAGGCAGCACGAACAGCGCGCCAATCACCAGCCCGGCCTGCGCCGGCGGCAGCCACTCCAGGCGCAGCTGGTAGGTCACCATCACCGTGAGCGCGAACTTGAACAGGTTGTCATTGGCCGCGCCGCAAAACTGCGTCCAGAAAAACGGCGCAAAGCGGCGCTGGCGCATCAGCGTGAACTGGCTGGACGCTGGCGGTTGGCCAGCTGGCACGTTTTTTGTCATGTTTTTTCCTGTTTAGGCTTATCCCTGCTGCCCAAGCAGCTCACTTTTTCAGAGCAATCTGCCTTGTGGCCAGCGCCGCAGCGCTGCCAGTATGGGGCCAGCCGCCAGGGCCGCCGCCATGTGCTTGAGGCTGTGGCCCGACACGACCCCTTGCAGCGCGTGAAAGAGTGCATGGTCGGCCAGCTCCAGCGCCTTGGCCAAGGCGTACCAGGCGATCACGCCCAGAATCGAAAAGCCCAGCGCCTGCGGCCGGGCCGGGCGCATGGCCAGCAGTGCCAGCAGCAGCACGCCGCCGGCTTGCAGCACGGCCCAGGGCGTCATGTTGCCCGTCAGCCAGTCGAGCGCGGCGGCGGCCGGGGCCGTGGCTGCCACCAGCGCGGCCAGCGCCACGCCGGCGCGCGCGCTCACGCGCTCGGCCGCGGCCAGGCCCAGCACGCCGGCAAAGGCCAGGCCCATGCCCAGGCGGTCCAGCGCCAGGCCTGTCGCGTCGGGCCGCAGGTGGTAGATGCCGGAGCACAGCGCGGTCAGCGCCAGCCCCGCAAAGAACAGGCCCGCCAATGCGCGCAAAGGCGCCGCCAGCGTGGGCGCGCGGCGCAGCAGCGCCAGGCCCCAGGCGCCCACCACCGCGAAAGGCAGGTTGGTCAGCACGTCCATCGCGTGTGGCAGGCCAGCCAGCGTGCGCTGGTCGGCAAAGTGGTGATAGCCGGCCGGCAGCGGCACAGCCGGGGCCAGCGCCGCCAACGCCAGCAGCGGCAGCACGGTGGCCAGCAGGGCGCGCTCGGCGGCGGGGGTGGTCAATGTCTTCATGGCAGGGGGCTTTCTCAAAAAAACCAATGGAACAACCAGCCCGTGCAGTCTGCGTTCCGAGTACCGCCAGAAAAACCTTTGAATGCAAAATAGTGCCATCAAGCCACCGCAAGTACCGCCACAAAATACCAATCTTCCCCGCCATGAGCACCACCGCCGATCTGATTGCCGCCATCAAGAAAGAGCTGAAAGCCGCGCAAATGACCTATGCCGAGCTGGCCCGCCACCTGGGCATGGCCGAATCCAGCGTCAAGCGCATGCTGGCCAAGGGCGACATGCCGCTGTCGCGCATTGATGCGATTTGCCGCGCGCTCAAGATCGACTTTGCCGAACTGTCGCGCCGCGTGGCCGACGCCCAGCCTTTGCTCAAGGAACTGACGCTGGAGCAGGAGCGCGCCGTGGTGGCCGACCGCAAGCTGCTGCTGGCCGCCATCTGCGTGCTCAGCCAGTGGTCGCTGGAGCAGCTCACCGCCGCCTACCGGCTCAGCGAGGCCGAGGCCATCCAGTGCTTCGTGCAGCTCGACCGCATTGGCATCATTGAGCTGCGGCCGCACAACCGCTACCGCCTCAAGCTGGCCAAAACCTTCCGCTGGCGTCCGCACGGGCCGGTGATGAGCTTCTTCCGCGAAAACGTGGTGCTGGACTACTACGGCGGCGGCTTCGACGGCCCGGCCGAAGGCCTGCTGCTGGTGCACGGCAGCATCAGCCGCGCGCTGGCCCCTTCGTTCCTGGAGCGCCTGCAGCGCGTGGCGCAAGACTTTGCCCAGCAGCACCAGGCCGACCAGAAGCTGGCCGCCCCTGAACTGGAGGGCTACACCCTGGTGCTGGCCATGCGCCGCTGGGAATTCGGCGCCTTTGCGCAGCTGCGGCGATAACTATTTATTTTGTAGCACCCCAGGCCGTATCCACGGCCCAAAACCCCAAAAATACCCTTCAAGCCTCACCCGCCCGGCATGCGGGCCCAAGCCCCCATCAGCCGCCGCCCGCGCCCTCGTCCACGAACACGGTGAGCACGCCGCAGTAGCCATACAAGTGGCGGCGGGCGATTTCGCCGCCGGCGAAGAAGCCGACCAGGGGCACGTCGCCCAGCGCGTGGCGCACGGTTTGCAGCTCGGCGCCGGGGTGGCCGAAGTGGGGGCCGCCGCGGCTGGCGCAGCTCACGTACACCGCGCCGGCGATGCGGCGCGCCGGGTGCGGCGCTGAAAGCGCCGGTGGCGTGGCCAGGGCCGCAGCGGTGTCGGCCGCCAGGTGCTGCGGCTCCAGCGCCTCGCGGATTTCGGCGCACACGCGCATCAGGTCGGCACGCGCCGCCTGGGCGCTGCGCTGGCAGAACACCATGCGCTGGCCGGGCGTGGCTGCATCGGCAATGGCGATGCCGCGCCGCGCGGGGTCGATGCCGATGATGTGGCGCACCCGCACGTCGTCGCCCAGGTGGCGGCGCGCCCCGGCCAGCGGGGGGCGGCCGCCTTCGGCGTCTGACAGGCCCACCAGCGTTTGCCGCACGGTGGTGAGCGCGGCGTGCGGCAGGTCGATGCGGATGGCCAGATCGTCCAGCATGACATCGAGCGCCGGTTCGCCATCCAGCGTGAGCAGCAGGTTGCCTTCCGCCTCGGTGATGGCGTGTTCGCCCGCCACGGGCTGGCAGCCTTGCGCCAGGCGCGACATCAGCGGCACGCCCGCGCCAAAGGCCACGCCCGACAAGCCGCCGCCGAACACGCCGCCTTGCAGCCGCCCCGCGCCGCTGGCGGCATGGTCACCGGCGGCGCGGGTGGCGGCCAGTTGCAGGGCTTGTGCGCCATGTACCGCTTGCGCCGCCGGCCCCCGGCCCGCCATGGTCAAGCCGCCAAACAGGCAGCCGCTGGCGGTGTACTCGGCCAGTTCCGCGATCAGCTCGGGCAAGTCGGGCGTTTGGGCATCGGCATGCACCAGCGCGGTGGCGGGCGCCTGGCCCACACGGCCGCCCAGCGGCGCCACGCCGGAAAACACGCGCCATTGCCCGGCGGGCACATCGCACAGCATGACGGCCAGCGCCGGCTCGTCCAGGTATTCGGCATTGCTGGCGGCCACGCCCGCGCCCGTGGCGCCCGCCCAGCCTTGCACGCCGGGCAGCGCCTCGGCCAGCCAGGCCAGCAGCGCCTGGGCATGGGGCGCGTAGTGACCCGTGATGTAGATCAGCCCCAGCGTGGGGGCGCTGGCGTAGCCGGGCAAGGCCATTTGCGCACGCAGCTGCGCCAGCACCAGGCTGGCCGCCATTTGCCATTGCGGGTGCGTGGCGTGGCCGTGGGGAAAAAGTGGCATGGAACGGCGGCAGGCGGAAAAGCGGCGGTAAAACCGTGCGCGAGCGGGTGGCCCCCGGGCTCAGCGCCGCTTTTTGGCGGGCGGCGTGAGGGGCGGCGGCAGCGGCCAGCCCAGGATGGCGGCCGGGGCGGCTTTCTGCCGGGTGGCGCCAGCGCGGGCGCGGCTGCCGGATGTGGCGGGCGATGCGGCCGCTGGCTTTTTCGCGGCTTTCTTTGCGGTTTTCTTCGCTGGCTGGGCGGTGGGGGCGGCTGCGGAGCGCGTGCGGCCGCCCCCGGTGGTACGCCGCCGCTTGGCCGCCGGCGGCACGGGCATGGCGGTGGCCACATCGCGCAGGGCATTGGCGGCAATGCTTTGAAACTGCTGGGTCAAGGCGCCCCACCATTGCATGGGGTCTGCCAGGCTGGCAGGGCTGACGGGGCTGGTGGCGGCTGGCGCGCTGGCCGGATCCGGCTGCGGCGCCGGGCCGGCGGCCGGGGCAGGAGCGGCGCTGGCCGGCGTGCTGGCGTATGGCCAGGCGCTTGCGCCCGCTTCACTGGCGGCCGCAGCCGTGGGCGCGGGCGCAGGAGACGCCGTGGCGCTGGCCGGGGCTGTGAAGGCCTTGGCCAGATCCGCCATGCTGACGTTCATGCCTTGCAGCGTGGCCAAGGTCATCTTCTGCACTTCCAGCGCCTGGATGGTGGCCTTGAGCGCGGTGCTGTTCTGATCCAGCCAGAACAGCACCGCCTTCAGCTCGGTGATGCGGCGCTCCAGCTCCTCCACATTGAGCGTGGGGGCGACCCACGCGCCCAAGCCCTTGGCCGCATGGCCGGCGGGCGCCGTGGCCAGGTTTTTCAGAAAGTCGAAGCCGGGAATGAACTGGCCAAATTGGAAGGCGCTGGAATCTGTCATGGTTGCTCTCACGGGCGCGCCGGCTTGGCCGGCCCCACGCCGCCAAAGGGCACCTCAAACGGATACGCGGATGAGAATAACCCAGCGCCGCGCGGGGCTTGGGCAGGGTATGCCCGCCCATGCCAGACAGGCGCGCGGCAGGCATGCCCAGCCTGGCTTGGCCACCGCGCTGGGCTTCTGCTCAAAGTCTTGGCGCGGGCGGGCAAAACAGCTGGGGCCAGGCTGCACGCCGCGCCTTGCGCATGTCACGCGGCCATAACTCCGCCATGGCAGGGCGTTGCAACGGAAGCAGGCCACCCAATCCGCTGGGTAGCCCGCCGCGCAGGGGGTTTGAACGGGTTCTTAGAACCTGTTCAAAATCTTTTGAGGATGAGCGCCAGGAAAGCCAAGTGGATGAACTGCAAGCTGGTATTGAGCAGGCGCTCGC
>RQYR01000028.1 GCA_003859965.1 Comamonadaceae bacterium OH2545_COT-014
GATTGAGCAGCACTGATACGCTCGCCATCACCTGTCACCCTTGTCCTCGTACATGTGTCACCCATGTCTCCGGTCCATACACCTCTCCCAAAGGGAGAGGGTGTTTTCCTGTGCTCGGCACGCACAGTCATCTTTTTGGAAAACGTCAATAGGTCGGCTGGGCGGCAATGGCAGCGCGCCTCAGGCAGCGTGCGTTCGGGGAGACCGGCGCACCGCTTGGTGGGCCTTGATTGGGTGGCTTGCCGAGGCGTGCGTTTGAGGCGTGCTCGCGCTCAGGACGAACAGGGCGTTGGCATGGCTCGGGCGGTGCACCACGGTCATTCACGGCGCGCGCCGGGCACTTTTCACAACATCAAGCCACGCGCGGCTTGACCAGGCTCGCCGCCTGCCTGGCCCGTTCGCGCGCGGTGTCCACATCATCGGCCCAGGCCAGGGCCACGCCCATGCGGCGCTTGGCAAAGCTTTCGGGTTTGCCGAACAGGCGGATGTCGGTTTGCGGCACGGCCAGGGCTTGGGCCACGCCGTCAAAGACGATGCCTTGGGCGTCTACGCCGCCATAGATCACGGCGCTGGCGCCAGGGCTTTTGAGCGCGGTGCTTACGGGCAGGCCAAGGATGGCGCGGGCGTGCAGCTCGAATTCGTTTTGCCATTGCGTGGTCATGGTGACCATGCCGGTGTCGTGCGGGCGGGGGCTGACTTCGCTGAACCACACCTGATCGCCTTTGACGAACAGCTCCACGCCGAACAGGCCCAAGCCGCCCAGGTCGTCTGTTACGGCGCGGGCAATGCGTTCGGCCTCGGCCCGTGCGGCGGGCGGCATGGGGTGGGGCTGCCAGCTTTCCACATAGTCGCCCGCGACCTGGCGGTGGCCGATGGGGGCGCAGAAGTGGGTGTCGATGCCGCCTTGGGCGTTGCGGGCGCGCACGGTGAGCAGGGTGATTTCGTAGTCGAAATCGATGAAGCCTTCCACAATCACGCGGCCCTTGGCCACGCGCCCGCCTTGCATGGCGTACTCCCAGGCGCGGGCCACGTCGGCGGGGCCGTCGATCTTGCTTTGGCCCTTGCCGCTGCTGCTCATCACGGGTTTGACGACGCAGGGGTAGCCGATGCCGGGCTGCCCATCCGCACCATCGATGGCGGCTTGCAGCTCGGCCAGCGAATCGCAGAAGCGGTAGGGGCTGGTGGGCAGACCCAGGGTTTCGGCCGCCAGGCGGCGGATGCCTTCGCGGTCCATGGTCAGGCGGGTGGCGCGGGCGGTGGGCGCCACGCGCACGGCGCCGGCGGCTTCCAGCGCCTCAAGCACGGGGGTGGCAATGGCCTCGATCTCGGGCACCACCAGGTGGGGCTTTTCGGCTTCGATCAGGGCTTGCAGTTGCGCCGCGTCACTCATGGTGATGGTGCGGGCGTGGTGGGCCACCTGCTGGCCGGGGGCGTTGTCGTAGCGGTCTACGGCGATGGTTTCTACGCCCAGGCGCTGCAGGGCGATGAGGACTTCTTTGCCCAGTTCGCCGCTGCCCAGCAGCATGACGCGGGTGGCTGAAGGAGACAAAGGGGTGCCGAGGGTGGTCATGGCGGGGCTCCGGTGGTTTTGCTCTTGTTTATGTAGCAGTTAGGGCAGAACAGTTGGGCGATAAGGCGGTTTTCAGTTCATGCCGTCAAGTCGCGTCCTCTGGCGGGGCGTTGTTTTTCAGCTCGGCGAACTTGGCGGTCATGGTGGGGTTGCCGCGCGTGAGTTTCTTGATGGTCAGGTCCTCCGCCTTGTCGTTGGCCAGGCGCAGGTTGTTGGCGGATTTGTGCAGCGCTTCCTTGGTTTTTTCCAGGTCCTTGATGGCTTCGTCGATGCGCTTGATGGCTTCCACGAAGCCGTCGGAGGCCAGTCGCCAGTTGCGGCCAAAGGCTTGCTTGAAGCTGTCCAGCTGTTCTTCAAAGCGCGTGATGTCGAGGTTCTGCGCTTTCACCAGCGCCAGCTCGTTCTTGTAGTGCAGCGCGCCTTGCGCGGCGTTGCGCAGCAGCGTGATGATGGGAATGAAGAACTGCGGGCGCACCACGTACATCTTGGGGTAGCGGTGCGACACATCGACGATGCCGCCGTTGTACAGCTCGCTCTCGGGCTCCAGCAGCGACACGAGCACGGCGTATTCGCAGCCTTTTTCGCGGCGGTCCTTGTCCAGCTCTTTCAGGAAGTCTTCGTTCTTTCGCTTGGTGGCGGTGGTGTCGGCCTCGTTCTTCATCTCGAACATGATGGAGACGACTTCGCTGCCGTGCGCGTCGCGGTCGCGGAAGATGTAGTCGCCCTTGCTGCCGCTGCTGGCGTCGTTGTCCTTGCCGAACTCGGCGCGGGCGAAGGCGGTGGCGCGCAGGCGGTTGAACTCGGTTTCGCAGTGCAGCTCCAGCGTTTCGCCCAGCATCTTGGTCGAGAGGCGCGCCTTCAGGTCGCGCAGGCGTTCGATGGCGTCGTCACGGTCCTTGATCTGGGTTTCGTAGCGCTCTTTCAGCGCCTGCTCGGCCAGCTGCTTTTCCAGCGCAGCGCGGTCCAGCGCGTTGCGCAGGGCGTCGCGCTCGCGCTCGGCGGCGGTGCGCGCCTCGGTCACGGCCAGTTGCTGCGCGGCTTGCGCGGCCTGGGTTTGCGCCTGCAACTGGTCTTGCAGTTGCTGGATGCGCGCGTCGCGCTCGGCCGTGGCCTGTTGCAGCGCGGCGGCTTGCTGCACCTGGGCCAGCTGGGCGGCGGCGGCGCTGTCCTGGCGCGTGCGCTCCAGCTCGCCGCGCAGGGTGTCGCGCTCGCGCTCCACGGCGGCCAGCGCCTCGGTCACGGCCAGTTGCTGGGTGACGGCCGCGGCGCTGAGCTGCGCTTGCAGCTGCTGGATCTGCGCGTCGCGCGCGGCGGCGGCCTGTTGCAGCTCGGCCTGCAGGCGGGTTTGCGTCAGTTCCACGGCGGCGCGCTGGGCCTGCTCGGCGGCGGCTTGCTGTTCGTGCAGGCGCTCGTGCAGCTGGCGGGCGAATTCCTGGTCGCGCACCTGGCGCACGATGTCGGCGTAGGCCGATTCGTCGATGCGGAAGGCGCCGCCGCAGTGGGGGCAGGTGATGTCGTGCGTGTGCATGCGCCGCCCCTTCAGCCCAGGGCCTTGCCCATCATCTGGCCCATGCGCACGCTGGCGGCGGGGGCCCAGCCGGGGTTGAAGCGCAGCGTGCCGTGCGGCCACAGCAGCACCACGGTGGAGCCGAGCAGAAAGCGCCCCATTTCCTCGCCCTGCTGCAAGCGGATGTCCTGGCTGTCATACAGCCAGGTGCGCGGCTCGCCGGTGCGCGGCGGGTTCACCACGCCGTGCCAGGCGGTGGCCATGCTGCCGACGATGGTGGCGCCCACCAGCACCAGCGCGAAGGGGCCGCGCACGGTGTCGAACAGGCAGACCACGCGCTCGTTGCGCGCGAACAGGCCCGGCACGCCGCGCGCGGTGGCGGGGTTGACGGAAAACAGATCGCCCGGCACGTAGCTCATGCGCAGCAGCCGGCCGGCGCAGGGCATGTGGATGCGGTGGTAGTCGCGCGGGCTGAGGTAGAGGGTGGCGAACTGCCCGTTGTCGAAGGGCGCGGCCAGGGCCGCGTCGCCCGCCAGCAGGGCGGTGGCGCTGTAGTGGTGGCCCTTGGCCTGGAAGATGTGCCCGCGCTCGATGGGGCCGAACTGGCTGATGGCGCCATCCACCGGGCACACGTAGTCGGCCTGCGCCAGCGGGCGCGCGCCTTCGCGCAGCGGGCGGGTGAAGAAGTCGTTGAAGCTGGCGTAGCTCTCGATGCGCGGGTCGGCCGCTTCGCTCATGTCCACGCCATAACGGGCCACGAAGCGGCGGATGGCGGCGTGCGTCAAATCGCCCAGGCGGGCGCGGGCGGCGCGCCCGGCCAGCTCGGTCAGCAGGCGCTTGGGCAGCAGGTACTGGGGCCAGACGGCCAGGCGGTCGGAAAAGTCGTTCATGGGGGGCAATCAGCGGGGGGCCGGTGCGGGGCGGCCGGGCGGGGCCGATTGTATTTTTCGGGCGGCGGGCGGCGGGCGGTGGGCGGCAGGCAACGGGCGACGGCGGCGCCTATTCCAGCGTGATGCCCCGGCGCTGGATGAGCTGGCGGTACACGCGCGCCTTCTCGTGCGCGTGGCGCAGGGTGTCGGCGGCGTGCCAGAACAGCGGCTGGTAGGCAAAGCCGTCCAGGCGGGCCTGAAGCGCCGGCTCGCGCAGCGCGCGGGCCACGTCCTGCGCGATCCGGCCCTGCCGCGCCGCCGCCATGCCCTTGGGCGCGGCCAGCACCACGAAGGAGTCTTGCACCACGCCGGGCGGGCCGCCCGCCTCGGCCAGCGTGGGCAGGCCGGGCATTTGCGGAATGCGGCGCGGCCCGGCCACGGCCAGGTAGCGCAGCTTGCCGGCCTGGTACATGCCCTGCGAGGACGGAATGCTGCCCAGCGACCAGGCGACCTCGCCCCGCGCCAGCGCGGTGAAGAGTTGGCCCGAATCGCGAAAGGGCACGTGCCGCATGTCCACGCCCGCGGCCAGCGCCAGTTGCTCGCCGCCCAGGTGGCCGGGGCTGCCGATGCCCCAGGAGCCGTAGGTCATTTGCCCCGGCTCGGCGCGGGCGGCGGCCAGCAGCTCGGCCACCGAGCGCCACGGTGCGCCGGTGGGCACGGCCAGCAGAAAGGGCGTGCCGAACAGCGGGGCCACGGGGTCATAGGCTGCCAGCGTGACGAAGCCGCGCGAGGGGTAGAGCAGCGGCAGGGCGGCGAGCTGCTCGCTGTCGAGCTGGATCAGCGTGTGTCCGTCCGGCGCGGCGTGGCGCGTGGCCTCCAGCGCCACCAGCCCGCCTGCGCCGGGGCGGTTCTGGATGACGACCGGCTGGCCCCAGCGCCGCGCCAGCGGCGTTTGCAGGGCGCGCAGCACGGCGTCTGGCCCGCTGCCGGGCGGAAACGGCGTGACCAGCGTGACGGGCCGGGCGGGAAAGCGCGCCTGCGCGCCGTTGGCGGTGGCCGCGGCATCGGGTGCGGAAGGCGCGGCGCGGCTGGCCCGCAGGGGCAGGGCCGTGGCGGCCAGGGCCAGGGCGGCGTGGCGGCGGCTGAGGTGGGCAGGGCGGGGGGCGGGCATGTCGATCAGCGGCAAAGCCGCGGCGGTTGGCGTGGGGTGCGGAGGCGGCTCATGACACGGTTGCTATCACGAATATAGCTAACAAGGTCGCCAATACGGCCCCCAATGCCATTTTGGCTTGGGGCCACTGGCGCCCCCTGGCTCAGTCTGCCGGGCCGATGGTCAGCGCGATTTCGCCCACGCCGTCGATGCCGCCGCTGAGCCGGTCGCCCGGCTGCACCGCGCCCACGCCCTCGGGCGTGCCGGTGTAGATCAGGTCGCCCGGCCGCAGGTGGTAGTAGTGCGAGAGGTTGGCCACCACTTCGGGCACGCGCCAGATCATCTCTTTCAGGTCGCTGTCTTGCCGCACTTGGCCGTTGACGGCCAGGTGGATGCGGCCGGCGGCCGGGTGGCCGATCTGGCTGGCGGGGCGCAGCGCGCTGATGACGGCGGCGTTCTCGAAGTCCTTGCCGAAGCTCCAGGGCCGGCCGGCCTGCTTGGCGGTGTTTTGCAGGTCGCGCCGCGTCATGTCCAGCCCGCAGGCGTAGCCCCACACGCAGGCCAGCGCCTGTTCAGGCGTGACGCGAAAGGCCGGCTGGCCGATGGCGATGACCAGCTCCATCTCGTAATGCAGGTTTTGCGTGCCGGGCGGATAAGGCGCGGTGGCGCCGCTTTCCACCAGCGCGGCGGGGGTTTTGTGAAAGTAAAAGGGCGGCTCGCGCTCGGGGTCGGCCCCCATCTCGCGCGCGTGCGCCGCGTAGTTGCGGCCCACGCAGAAGATTCGCGCCACGGCGTAGCGCTGGCCGCTGCCGTGCACAGGCACGCTGGCCTGGGGGGCGGGGGGGAAAACGTAGTTCTGGCTCATGAAAAGGCTTTCTGACGAGAGCGGCGGAAGGGGCGGCGCAAAGGCCTGCCCCGCTGGCGGGGCGCGGCCGGGATGGGGGCGTTTATAGCGGCTTGGCGCGGCTTGCCGCCAGGCGGCATGACGTGGCCGTGATCCGGCCGCCATCCGCTGGCGGCCAGGTTGGGGGCTGTGGCTTGGGCAGCGTGGCCGCAGCGCCAAGCCAGGGGCGCTGCCTAGCCGCTTGCTACCATGCGCGTTTGGCGCGGGCGTCGGGCCCGCGTTGATGGCAACGTGCATTCACAAAGAAGAAACGGAGTTTTCGCATGAGCATCAGCACCGTCGGCGTCATTGGCGCTGGAACCATGGGCAACGGCATCGCGCAGGCCTGCGCCGTCAAGGGCATCAACGTGGTCATGGTGGATATTGCCCAGGCCGCAGTGGACAAGGGCCTGTCCACCATCGGCAAGAGCCTGGACCGCCTGATCGCCAAGGACAAGATGAGCGAGGCCGACAAGACGGCCGCGCTGGGCCGCATCAAGGGCAGCACCAACTACGACGACCTGAAGGGCGCGCAGCTGGTGATCGAGGCCGCCACCGAAAACCACGAGCTGAAGAACAAGATCCTCAAGCAGCTGGGCGACCTGCTGCCGCCCGAGGTCATCATTGCCACCAACACCTCGTCCATCTCCATCACGCAGCTGGCCGCCGTGACGGGCAGGCCCGACAAGTTCGTCGGCATGCACTTCTTCAACCCGGTGCCGATGATGGCCCTGGTGGAAATCATCCGCGGCCTGCAAACCAGCGACGCCACGCACGACACGGTGAAAGCCCTGGCCGAGACGCTGGGCAAGAGCCCCATTACGGTGAAGAACGCGCCGGGCTTTGTGGTCAACCGCATCCTGGTGCCCATGATCAACGAGGCCTTCTTCGTGCTGGCCGAAGGCCTGGCCACGCCCGAGGACATCGACACCGGCATGAAGCTGGGCTGCAACCACCCCATCGGCCCGCTGGCGCTGGCCGACATGATTGGCCTGGATGTGTGCCTGGCCGTGATGGAGGTGTATCTGGAGGAGTTTGGCGACAGCAAGTACCGCCCCTGCCCGCTGCTGCGCGAGTACGTGGCCGCCGGCCGCCTGGGCCGCAAGAGCGGCCGTGGCGTGTACGACTACGCCAAGTAAGCGCTCGAAAGCCCCCGGCTTCGGCGCCGGGGGAGGAAAAGCCCGTGCAGGATTGCTTGCACGGGCTTTTTTCATGGGCGGCTGGCAGCGCGCCATCGTGGCGGCGCACCTGCCGGGGGCGTGGCTTCCGGGCCATGCCTTTCAAGGTCTTGGGCCCTGCAGCGCCAAGCGTCCTCCCCCCAACCCTCTGCCGCAAGCGGGAGCGGGAGCGCGGTGGCGCCATTGGCAAACCCCGCGGCGGTTTTCAAATGCCCTTCGCCTGGGCGCGGGGCGCACTGGGCGCCTGCCTTCGCAGGCATGGCGAACGATGCGAACAATGGCCTGCGCAGGGCTGGCGCATCCAGTGCACAAGACCTTGCAAGACATGGGCTTTAGGGCCGCGGTTGCAGGCGCTCGATCTCCTGCTCCAGCGCCTCGATCTGCTGGTGCATTTGCGCGTCCGTGCCCATGCGTGATTCCACTGCGCGCACCAGCGGCATGATGAGTTGGCGGTAGGTGACGGACAGCGAGAGCAGGGCGTCCACCATGCGCTGCTCCTGCGCGCGGTCGCTGTGCTGGGTCAAAGCCTGGGTGCTGTCTTGCACGGCCTTGAGGGCGGCGGCGCTGGCGTCCAGCGCTTCGCGCAGGCGGGTCTGGGCGGCGGCGTTGCCGTCTTGCAGGTGCTGCGCCAGTTGCACCAGCGCCTGGCTTTCGGGCGAGGGGGCGGGCGGCTGGCCGAGCTGGCGGGCCAGCGTGGCCAGGGGCCTGGCGATCAGCAGGTTGCCCCGGCTGAACTGCCGGGCCAGGTGGTCCAGGGTTTTTTCGGGGTTGAGCGCCTGCAGGCTGCGCGAGATGTCGAGCAGGCCGCGGGTGACGCGCACGCTGGGGTCGTCGTCGGCGCCGCCCATCTGGCGCTGGCGGCGGTATTCACCCTCGATCTGTTGCCAGCGCTCGGCTTCTTCGGCGGTGGGCTGGCCGATGAGGTGGGCGAGCTGCAAGAGGTTTTCTTCCGCGCCGGTGGTCAGGGTCTGCGCCTCGCCGCGGTAGTGGTCGCGCAGCAGGCTGGCAATGTCCTGCGGCGTCATCAGCGGGGTGACTTGCGGCGCCAGGCGGGCCATGTTGCGGTAGCTGCCTTGCAGCTTGAAGGGCGGGGCCTGGCGGTAGCGGTCGTCTTGCGCGGCGGACTGGATGTAGGCCTGGTTCACTTTCAGGAGCACGTCGCGCACGTCCATCAAGCGTTGCAGCAGGTTTTTGATTTCGTCCAGCTCGGCGGCGCTGTAGGGGTGGGCCAGCTCGGCGGGGTCGATGGCTTCGCCCTGGGCCATGCGCGCGAGCAGGGGCACGTCCCTGGGGTCGCGCGCGGCCAGCGGCTGGGTGACAGGGTGGCTGGTGAGGCTGTTTTCAATGTAGGAGAGCGCGAACACCGCCTCGCGGCCGGAGAGCACGTCGCCCAGGTTGTAGATGTCGGCGCGGTTGGCCAGCATGTCGGGGATGCGGAAGGCCTCGCCCGATTCGGTGTAGGGGTTGCCCGCCATGACGATGGCAAAGCGCTTGCCGCGCATGTCCCAGGTGCGGGGCTGGCCCTGCCACACGCCTTCGATGCGGCGGGTGCCGTCGGCCAGGGCGATGAACTTCTGCAGAAACTCCGGGTGGGTGTGCTGGATGTCGTCCAGGTACAGCATGACGTTGCTGCCCATGGCCAGGCCGAGGTTGAGCTTTTCCAGCTCCTGCCGGGCGGCGCTGTTGGGGGCAGTGGCGGGGTCGATGCTGGTGACGCCGTGGCCCAGCGCGGGGCAGTTGATGCGCACGAATACCAGGCCCAGGCGGTCGGCCACGTATTCCATGAGCGTGGTCTTGCCGTAGCCGGGCGGCGAGATGAGCAGCAGCAGGCCCGAGCGGTCGCTGCGGCTGGCCTCGCCCGCCGCGCCGATCTGCTTGGCCAGGTTGGCGCCGATCAGGGGCAGGTACACCTCGTCAATCAGGCGGTTGCGCACGAAGGTGGACAGGGGTTTGGCCTGAAACTGCGCCAGGTGCAGGCGGGCGCGTTCTTGCGCCAGCAGGTCGTGGCGCAGCGCCTGCAGCGCCTGGTAGCCGGGCAGCGCGTGTTGGCGGTGGTGGCGCACGCGCTGCCAGAAGTCATTCAGATCCAGCGTGAGCGTGCCGTTTTCAATGCGCGGGTGTTCGCTGCGCAGGCCGGTGACGTGTGTGTGCCGCGCGGCGTTGATGCGCCGGCGCGGCGCGGCGCAGGCCAGGCAGGTGGCGGCGTCGTCCACGCTGGCCAGCCGGGCGGCGCGGTCTTCGTGGTCTTGCGCGGAGGCGGGCGCCTGCGACTGCGCGAAGGCCAGCGCCCATTGGCGCGCGGTGCGCCAGGCTTCCAGCGGGCTGGCCGCTTGCAGGTCGCGCTGCCAGGCGGCGTGCTGGCCGCCGTGGTCCAGCGCGCGTTCCAGCGCGGCGGCCAGGTCTTGCCCGCTGCCGCTGACCACCCAGGTCACGGGGGCGCCGGGCAGGGTTTCGTCGGCGCCGGTTTCGTGCGCGCTGGCGCCCAGTTCGCGCACCAGGTAGGCCGCGGCTTCGGCGCACAGGGTGTCGCATGCCTGGCGCCGGTCTGCGTCTTGCTGGCCGGGCGGGCACAGTTCATCGGCCAGGCCGGGGTGGGCTGCCAGAAAGGCGGCCAGCAGCGATTGGGCTTCCCGCGCCAGGGCGTCCAGCGCCAATGGCGCTGAAAACAGCTGCGCCATGCGCTGCCCGGCGCGTGCGCGGCGGGCGAGCATCTGGCGGGTGTCGTCCGGCAGGCCGGCTGTCCACAGCAGCAAGGCCAGCGCACGCGCGGCGGGGCTGTAGATGAGCAGGCCGGCGGCGGCCTGCATGGGGGCCAGGGCGCGCACGATGGCCAGCGCGTCATCGTCATGGATGCCGCGCTGGTAGCCCTCCTGGTAGCGGGCGGCGGCAAAGCGGCGCAGCGGCTCCAGCAAGGCGGCGGGCGGGGCGGCGTCGGCAGGGGTTTCGGCCAGCTGCACGAGCAGTTCGTCCCAGCCGGGTTCGGCCTGGCCGGCTTGCAGGGCGTCCAGCCATTCGGCGGCCAGGTATTCGGCGCGGGCCAGTTGCCCGGTTTCAGAGGCCAGGTGCTGGCCCCAGTAGGGGCGCAGGGCGTTCAGCCGTTCGTCGCGGGCGGGGGCCAGGTAGTCGGTGCCGGTGATTTGCCAGGCCAGTGCGGGCTGGCCGTTTTCCTCGTGCGCGACGAGGGTCAGGTCAATGGGTTGGCGGTTGACGGTGAAGGCGTGCGCGCCCAGCCGGATGTCGCCTGCGCCGCCGCCGGCGGCCAGCTCGCGCTGGTCGCGCACGGTGCGCGTGGCCTGCGCTTGCGCGGTTTTCAGGCGGGTGGCCAGATCGTCCGCCGCTACGGCGGCGCCCAGGCGGCGCAGCTCGGCGATTTGCTCGCGCAGCTTGGCGAGCATGGGGTCGGCGGCGAAGTAGCTGTGGACCTGGTTCAGATCGGTCAGGCTGGCGGCGCGGCGCGCGGCGCCGTCCAGTATGCGGCCCGCCGCGTCGGCCAGAGCCTTGGCGCGGCGCTGGCGCGCATCCACCAGCGCCTGCCGGCGCGCGCTCATGGCTTCGTAAACGGCCTCGCGCTGGGTGGCAATGTCGGCCAGAAAGTCTTCCTGCTCGGCAAAGCGGGTTTCAATGTCTTCCAGCTGTGCCAGCAGGCGGGTGAGGGCTTCGTCGCATTTTTCGGGCGTGTCCGCCAGCTCCAGCGCGTTTTCCACCGCCTGGCCAAACAGCTTGAATTGCGCGCCGAATTCGGCCCGCTGCTCGGCCGCGCCCAGGGTGCGGCGGCGCTGGCGGGCGTCGGCGCGCAGGCGGTTGATGTCGGCGTAGAGCAGGGCGATGCGGTCGAGGATGGCGGTGCGCTGCACGGCATCGCTCCCCTGGGCGTGGCTTTGCAGCAGGCCGATTTGCTCGCTCAGCAAATCCAGCCCGGCGGCCTGCGCGTCCAGCGCGGCCAGCCATTGCCCGATTTGCGCGGCGCTGTCGGCCTGCGGCAGCTGCGCGGCCACTTGGGCCAGCACCTGGCGCTGGGGGTCGAAGGCTTTGTCCTGGCTGAGAAACTGCAGGGCGCGTTCGCCCACGCGCTGCTGTTCGGCGGCCAGCTGCCCGGCCATGCGGTCGATGCGGGGCAGGTCGGCGTAGCGCAGCTCGCGCAGGGTGTGCAGCTGGCCCTGGCGCTGGCGCAGGCGGTCGAGCGCCTGCACGAAGTCGGCGCTTTCGCGCCACATCTGGGCGGCCAGCTCGCCCAGCAGTTCGCGGGTTTGCGATTCGGCGGTGTCCAGTGCGCGGGCGGTGCTGGCGCGGATGGTTTCGACCTTCTCGAACTCGGCCAGCGTGGCTTGCGCGGCCTGCTCGATGGCGTGCAGGTCGGCGGCGATGTGTTGCACCTCGGGCGCGTCGAGCCAGAAGTAGGCGTCGCGCGCGCGCTGGCACTGGCGGATCAGGTCTTCATAGGCCGCGCGGGTGGGCGCTTGTTCGCGCACGGCGCGGGTGATGCCGTTCAGGTCGGAGATGCCGCGCACCAGGTCGGCATTGCCCACGCGGGCGTGAAAGCCGGCGCCCTTGGGCTGGGCGCTGGCGTGTTCTTCGGTGGCGAACGGGGTTTGCCACAGCTGCATGGGGTGCACGCGGGTGGCTTCGCCGCGCGCGGCCTGGAAGACGAGCAAGCGGCCGTCGGCAAAGCGGGCGTAGCCATCAGCCAGGATGGGCGCGGCCAGCTGCTTGTGGATGAGGTTGTAGGTGAACAGGGCGTAGCAGCCGGCGTCCGGCGCGGCGGGGCCGCTGGCCTGGCTGGCGGGGGCGGGCACGTTGCCGTAGAACACGTAGGCCACGTCTTCGCCATTGGGCGAGCGCAGCATGCGGGAAAAACGCAGGTGTGCGGCCAGATCGGGCGGCAGGTCGAAGCGCTTGTATTCGCCCGATTGCAGGTAGTAGCCGCCGGGGAAGATGATGCCGTGGTCCTCCGGCAGCTGCACGCATGAGGCGCCAATGGCGTCGATGCGCTCCACCTGGCGCGTGCGCGGGTTGAAAACCAGGTAGCGCGCGGCGCTTTCGCGGTAGGGCCGCACGCGCAGCAGGATCAGCAGGCCCCGCCGGGCGTAGGCCACTTCGGCGTCGCCTAGCGCCTGGCTGGCGTCTTCCACCGGCTCGCTGTAGATGCCCAGCCCGGTTTCGGTGTTATTTTCCACCTTTACGGTGAGGTGGCCGCCCAGGGTGTCGACGAACACCGTGTCCAGGATGTTGATGTGCGGGTGGCGGCCGCCCACGTGCTGTTCACGCGTGACGGGCGTCCACTCGAAATCATGGCTGGGCGGCGGGGCGATGTCGCGCTCGCCCCGGTTGTCCACGTAGGTCAGTCGCCCGTCGGCCTCCATGCGCCAGCGGAACACGCGCGTGTCTTGCCGCTGCTGGCCGATCTGGAAGGCGGCGAGCAGGTATTCCTGCGTGTGTGTGAGCTGCTGCAGCGTGGCCTGCTTGTAGTAGGTGTACAGCTCGCGGAAATCGGCCACGAAGCGCTCATCGGCCAGAAAACTGCCTTCCAACGGCAGGGGAATCAGCTCGTCGTGCTCGGCGTCGCCTTCGGTGTGGGCCAGCTCGTACAGGGCGAACACGTCGCCCACGGCGGTTTCCTGCCGCAGCCCCATGAACACGTTGTAGCCAAACAGCAGCCGGTTCGGGCCGATGCGCACCATGTCGCGCGCCACGCAGTTGTGCTCGGTGCGCGCGCGGGTGCGCAGCAGCAGGCGCTGTTCGGTCTGGCCGAACTGCGCCATCCGCTCGGCGTTGAGCGCCTGCGTCTTGGCCAGCAGCGCATCGCCTTGCTGTGCCAGGCGCTTTTTCAGCAGCTCGTAGCTGCTGCTGGCGGCCACGGCGGCGTCGATGGCGGCTTCTTCTTGGGGGGCGAGGTCACTCATGGGTGCAAATCTTGGTAATCAGTACAAAGTACTGTTGATGTATATACTTTTGACACGTTCATCCTTCTTTTGTCCGGAGCGAACCATGTCCAAGGAAGCGGTTTTCACCATGAAGCTGGAACCGGAGTTGCGCGCCGCCTTCATGGCTGAAGCCGAGGCGTTGCACCGGCCCGCATCGCAAGTGGTGCGCGAGTTGATGCGCGAGTTCATCCAGCGGCAGCAGGAAAGCCGTGCGTACGACGCATTTCTGACCGCCAAGGTGGCACAGGCGCGGGCGGATGCACAGGCCGGGCAGGTGCGCGACAACGCATTGGTGGAGGCTGAATTCGCCGCCCGCCGCGCCGCCGTCCTGACAGGCCAGCCATGAGGCTGGCCTGGACGCGGCACGCAGAGGAGGACCGCCTGCGCATATGGGAGTACATCGCCGCCGACAATCCGCCCGCCGCCGCGCAGATGGATGCCCTGTTCGGGCAGGCCGCCGAGCGTTTGCGGGCCCACCCGAAGCTGGGTGCGCCGGGCCGCATTGCGGGCACGCGCGAATTGGTGGTGCATGCGAGCTACCGGATGGTGTATGAGCAGGATGCCGGTGGCGTGCTGATTCTTGCCCTGGTGCACACCGCCCGGCAGTGGCCGCCGCAAGCCGCGGCTTGACCTGTCCCGGGCGCTGCGACTCAGCCCTGGCGCCCCAGCCCTTTCGCCAGCGTGCGCAGCGCGTCTTTCTCCGCGTCTGTCCCCTGGGTGGCGATTTTGGTAAGCAAGGCCGTGACGCCCAAACCTTGCAGTTCGCTGGATGACTGGCCGGCGGCGGCCAGGATTTGCTTGAGGTCTTCCACCACGTCGCGCTTGCCCTCGATCTGCTCCTTGAAGGCGGTTTGCAGCGTCTGGCTCTTGGCGATGGCGCTGTCGATGCCCTTGCCCACCGAGAGGGCGCGCACGAAGCTGTCGAAGTAGGCGCTGTCGCCGCCCACGATGTCGATGTTGGCCTTGCCCAGCGCGGTGCTCATCACGGCGGCCTGCTCGCGGGCGATCTGGGCCTGGGTGTCGATGGCCTTCATGGCCTCCAGGTGCGTGCGCTCCAGGCGCATGCGGTATTCCTCGTGCTCGCGGGTGTCGGCGCTCATGGCTTTCATGGCCTCGAACTTTTCTTTCAGGCCGCGCGCCTCGGCGTTGAACTTCACGTCGATGTTGTGGGCTTCGGCGTCGCCAGTGCGGGTCAGCGCCTCGGCTTCGGCGGTGCGCACGTTGGCCTCGGCCTGGCCGATCTTTTCCTTGCCTTCGGCCTCGGCCTCCATGCGGGCGCGCAGGCCCACGGCTTCGGCCTGGGCCTGGGCCTCGGTCACTTGCGCCTGGGCGCGGCCCACTTTTTCGGCGCCGGCGGCCTCGGCTTCCATTTGCGCCAGGTGGGCGCTGGCGGCGGCTACCTGCACCTTGGCTTGGGCCAGGCCAGGGGCGGCGGAGAGGGCTTCCACGCCTTCGGCTTCGCGTTTCTTGGCTTCGGCATCGCGCTCGGCCACTTTCAGGCGGGCGTCGGCCAGCAGCAGGTCTTCGGCGGCCTTGTGACGGGCGCGTTTTTCCTGCGCTTCGGCGGCCTTGACTTCGATGACCAGCTTTTCCTCGGCCGCGGCCTGGGCGGTGATGACGGTGGCCTTGGCGGTGCGGTCGGCCTCGGCCACTTCGCGCACTTCCTTGATGGCTTCTTCCTGTTCGGCCACGGTGCGCTCGACCACGATGCGTTCGCGGATCACGTCGGCAATGGCTTTTTTCTGGATTTCGACGGCGCGCTCGGCGTCAATGCGCTGCAGCGTCACTTCTTTCTCGCGCGCCACCACTTCCAGGTCCTTGGCGCGGGTCACGCGCTCTTGCTCGATGACGACGGCGCGCTTGCGGTTGTTTTCGGCCACTTCCTTTTCGCGCAGCACGTTTTCCTGCTGCACGGCCACCTGCTGCTCGGCCTGCAGGCGCGCCAGCTCGGCGCGGGTGCGTTCTTCGGCCTGGATCTTGGCGGTTTCGGCCTCCTCGCGGGCCTGCACGGTGGCCACTTCGCGCTTTTGGCGGGCGGTGGCGTCCATTTGCTGGCGCTCCAGCTCCAGCAGGGCTTCCTGCGTTTCCACGTTCTTCTTCTTGATCTGCATTTCCTCGTTGCGGCGCAGCTCGTTGGTGATGACGTGTTCCACCGCGGTCAGCTCGGTGATTTTCTTGATGCCTTGCGCGTCCAGGATGTTGTTGGCGTCCAGGCGCGACAGCGGGGTTTGCTCCAGGTAGTCGATGGCGGCGTCTTCCAGCACGTAGCCGGACAGGTCATCGCCAATTTGCTCGATGATCTTGTCGCGGAAGCGGTCGCGCGCCTGGTACAGGTCAACGAAGTCCAGCGCCTTGCCGGCGGTTTTCAGCGCCTCGGAGAACTTGGCGGAAAACAGGTCTTCCAGCGTTTGCTGGTTGGAGGCGCGCTCGCAGCCAATGCCCTGGGCCACGCGCAGCACGTCCTCGGCGGTCTGGTTCACGCGCACGAAGAACTTGACCTTGATGTCGGCGCGGATGTTGTCCTGGCAGATCAGGCCCTGGTCGCCCGAGCGGTCGATGTCGATGGTCTTGATGGAGATGTCCATCAGCTCGGCCTTGTGGATGATGGGATAGACCATGCGGCCGGTGAAGGTGACTTCCGGCGCGGCGCGCAGGGTGTTGACGATCAGCGCCGTGCCTTGTTCGACCTTGCGGTAGAACTTGGCGAACAGGGCAAAGACGACCAGGATGAAAAAGACGGTGATGCCAATGGCGATCAGGATGGGTTCCATGGGGGGCGCTTTCGGTCAGGCGGGGTGACAGCGGGGGTTGAGGGAAAAGGGAGAAGGGAAAAGGAAAGGGGGGTCAGGGCGCGTCCAGCGGCTGCACCAGAAAGCGCTGGCTGGCGGCGTCGTACTCGACGATCAGCGCCTGCTGGCCGCGCGCCAGCGTGTTGGGGCGGGGGGCCCAGACGCGGATGTTCAGGCTGGCGCCGCGCTGCGCCACTTCGGCGCGGCCCTGGCGCTCGTCCACCACGCCGGTGAGGATGCGGCACACCTGGCCCACCAGCGCGGCATGGCTGGGGGCGTTGTGCGTGACGAACAGCCGGCGCAGCGGCCGCACCAGGCGCGCCGTGATGACCACCGCCAGCGCCGCGCTGGCCAGCAGCGCCGCCAGCGCGGCCAGCCAGTGCATGGGCCCGGCGGGCAGCAGCGGCAGCAGCCACATGCCGGCCAGGCAGCTCAGCGTCCAGCCCGTGAGGGCGAGCAGGCTGAGGGCGATGGAAAAGGGCACGCCGCCCAGGCCGAAGGCGAGCACGTAGCTGGCGATCTGGCCCAGGCTGTCGGGGCTGGCATCGGCGTGGGCGCTGATGTCCAGGTCGATGCTGCTGGATTCGAAATCCACCATGCCCAGCAGGGCCAGCACCCAGTACACCAGCGCCACGCCCAGCAGCACGGTGTAGATGGCGGTGGGAAAGGCGCTGACGGCGCTCAGAAAGCTGGCGGCGGGCATGGGCATCCTCCTCGGGGTGGTGTGTTTCGGCGGCAGGCGGCTGGTGCCGGGGCGGCCACCCTTTTATGTTTTTGGGCTTCAGGGCAGAAACAGCAATAGTTTATTGCTATCTTTTTTGATTTTTCTGGCTGACGAGGGCAAAGGCCATCAGCTCGCGTGTGGCGGCTTCCTTGATGCTCAGGCGGTCGTCGGGCGCCAGGCCGTAGCGTTCGGCCAGCAGCGCGTAGTCATCGGCGCCCAGGGTCACGGTCAGGCGCGGGCGCTTGGGCTTTTCCGCCACCGGCAGGCCCAGCACCAGGCGGATTTGCGTGGAGGTGGAGACGTGGCCGTGAAACGCGGCGGTGCGCACGGCTTCCATCACGGCCTCTTCCACGTCAAAGGCCACCTGCACGGCGCGCAGGGCGCTGTCGCTGCCCTGCCAGCGCGCCGGCTTGCGGGCTGCGCCGTTCATGACGGCGTGCCGGGGGTGGCGCCCGGGGCGGGCGCGGGGGCGCCGCCGCTGGCTGCGGACTGGCGGGTGCGCAGGCGCGCCAGCACTTCGGTGGCGCGCACGGAGGCATCGTCGCCAATGCCGGCGCTGGCGAGCTTTTGTTCCAGCGCGCGGTGGCCGAACTCCTGGTCCAGCTCCTCGGCGGCGGCCATGCGGTCAGCCAGGTCTTCGTGGCGCTTCTTGATGCGCTCCAGCGATTCGCGCGCGCTGGTGAGCTGCGAGCCGCTGGCGCCCATGCTGTCGGAAATGCTTTGCGTGGCGCGGTAAACGCTTTCGGTGGTCTTGGCGATGCCGATCTCGCGCTCGTGTTCGCGCACGCGGGCCTCGGCGCTGCGGATCAGGTCTTTCAGGCGGCTGACCTGCATGGCATAGGCGGCGTGGGCCTGGCTCTGGGTGTTCAGCTCGGCCTCCAGCGCGGCCACGCGCGTGGCCACGTCCAGCGCCAGGTCTTCGCGGCTTTTGTCCAGCGCCTGCACGGCCATGTCTTCATGGCGCAGGATGTCGGCCTTCAGGCGCTCGATCTCGCGCGCGCTTTGCTTTTCCTTGGCCATCACGCCGGTCAGTTCGGTCTTGGCCTGCTGGATGCTGGCCTTGGCGTCCACGATTTCCTGCTCGTAGATGCGGGTGGCGTTGGCGTCCACCACGCTCTGGCCCAGTTCACGCGCGCTGCCGCGCAGCAGGGTGACGAGTTTCTTGATGACGGACATGGGGGTCTCCTTTTCAGGGGGTCATGAGGGAGCATGGAAGGGGGCCAGGTTTGGCGTGTGCCGCCGCGCCCGGCGCTTTGGGGCTTGCCTTTGAGGGCTTATTTCAGGTAGTCGGCCAGGGCGTCCAGCGCGTCGAGCGCGTTGTCGGAGAGCACGGCCACCTCGTGCGCCACGTCTTCGGTGCGCGCGGCGCGTGCCAGCGCGCCTACCAGCACGTAGCGGCCATCCACCCGGCCAAAGGCCGAAAGGGGCACGGCGGGGTTGAGATCCAACAGGGCTTCCAGCAGCTCGGCGCGGCGCTCAGGGCGCAAGTCAGCCTCGGTCCACAGGTAGCACAGGCAGAGCGTCTGGGTGTCGGAGCAGGTGACGAAGATGGGCAGCTCCTCGCGCCCTTCGATGCTGACCTGCACCACTGGCACATCGCCCGCGATGGGCTGCAATTGCACGGCCAGGCCGCCCATCAGGGCGGAGGTGAGGGTGTCCAGGTTGTTCAGCTGCTCCAGCAGGTTCATCGCATCCTCCTCGTGTTGCCGCCAGGCGCTGACAAGGTGGCCTGCGGTGAACGGAAGTGTCTGCGCTTTGACATGAAATGTCAAGACATTTCATGTCAAACCTGTCAAAGCGGCCAAACCTTTCAAAACGGCACGACAAAAAACAGGGCATGGCCCATCCGCGCGCCGCCATTGAAGATGGCATGGGGATTGAGAAGGCGGACGGCGAGTCCGCGAACAGGCCTGGTCAGCCTGAAATGGCTGCCAGCGCCTCGGCCAGCGCCTGGGCGCTGTCGGGCCGCACCAGGCGGACCTGCTCCGCGCCGTCTTTCAGAAAAATCAGCGTGGGCCAGAGTTTGACCTTGTACGAGCGGCCCAGAGGCCGGCCAGGGCCATCTTCCACCTTGATGTGCGGCACGTCCGGGTGTGCCGAGAACGCCTCGCGCACCAGTGGCTGCGCCCGCTGGCAGTGGCCGCACCAGTTGGCGCCGAATTCCAGCACCAAGGGGCCGCGCATGGCGTCCACCTCGGCGCGGCTGTGTGTTTCGGGAATGAAAGTGTCGGTATAGGGCATGACGGGCAGGGCGGCGGCGCGCGGTGATCTGGATGGCGTGAAAAAACGAAAGGCCGCCATCATGCCGCAGCGGGTGACGGGGGCGCCAGAGGCTCGGCCGGGCTGAGAACCTGTTCAAAGTCTCGGCGCGGCGGGCGCATGTCCACCGTGCGCTGCTGCCGGCGATCCGGGCGCCGGACAACGCTCTAGAATGCGCCGTTTCCGCTCTTGGCGCACAGCATTCAACAGGAACCCGGCCCCATGACCCCCATTACCGGCAGCATCGTCGCCCTTGTCACCCCCATGCTGGAAGACGGCAACGTGGACTACCCCACGCTGCGCAAGCTCATCGACTGGCACGTGGCCGAAGGCACGGACTGCATTGGCGTGGTGGGCACCACGGGCGAATCGCCCACGGTGAGCGTGGACGAGCACCAGGAAATCATCCGCGTGGCGGTGGAACAGGCCGCTGGCCGCGTGCCCGTGATGGCCGGCTGCGGCGCCAATTCCACCGCCGAAGCCATTGCGCTGGCGCGCTACGCCAAGCAGGTGGGCGCAGACTGCCAGTTGCAGGTGGTGCCCTACTACAACAAGCCCACGCAAGAGGGCCAGTACCAGCACTTCAAGGCCATTGCCGAGGCCGTGGGCGACTTGCCCATGGTGCTGTACAACGTGCCCGGCCGCAGCGTGGCCGACATGCAGCACGACACCGTGCTGCGCCTGGCGCAGGTGCCGGGCATCGTCGGCATCAAGGAGGCCACGGGCAACATCGAACGCGCGCAGTGGCTCATCCGCGAAGCGCCCGAGGGCTTTGCCATCTATTCGGGCGACGACCCCACCGCCGTCGCGCTGATGCTGTGCGGCGGCCAGGGCAACGTCAGCGTCACCGCCAACGTGGCCCCGCGCCTCATGCACGAGCTGTGCGTGGCCGCGCTGGCGGGCGATGTGCGCAAAGCCATGGACATCCAGTTCCGCCTGATGCCGGTGCACAAGCAGCTGTTCGTGGAGGCCAACCCCATCCCCGTCAAATGGGCCATGGCCCGCATGGGCCTCATGGGCCCGGCGCTGCGCCTGCCACTGACGCCGCTGACGCCGGCCAACCATGCCGTGGTCGAGCAGGCGCTGCGCAGCAGCGGTTTGCTATGAAAAACGGAGCTATCAGCGCCCGTTGAACGGGCGTTGAAGGCTTTTTTGTCATCAAAGGAATGCATCTCGTGAAGCCTGTTGTTGCACCCCCTTTTCGTCTTGCCGCGCTGGCGGCCACCCTGGCGCTGGGCCTGGGCGCCTGCTCGGTGCTGGAGCCGGACAAGATCGACTACAAGAGCGCGGGCAAGGGCGTTTCGCTGGAAGTGCCGCCGGATCTGACGCAACTGCCGGGTGCATCGCGCTATGCCGTGACAGGCGGCGCCGTCACCGCCAGCGGCTACGCGGCGGGCCAGGCGGCAGCCAGCGCGGCGGGCGGCGAAGCCACGGCGGTTACGCAGCTGGCCGACGTGCAATACCACCGCAACGGCGCCGAGCGCTGGATCAGCGTGAACCGCCCGGCCGACCAGCTCTGGAACCCCGTGCGCGACTTCTGGATGGAAAACGGCTTTCTCATGGCCATTGACCAGCCCAACATCGGCATCATGGAAACCGACTGGGCCGAAAACCGCGCCAAGCTGCCGCAAGACATCATCCGCGCCACCATTGGCAAGATTTTCGACAACCTCTACTCCACCGGCGAGCGCGACAAGTTCCGCACCCGGCTGGAGCGCAACGCCAGCGGCGGCACCGACATCTTCGTGACCCACCGGGGCATGGAAGAGGTGTACTCCAGCAGCCAGAAGGACCAGACCGTGTGGCAGCCGCGCGCCAGCGACGTGGAGCTGGAAACCGAATTCCTGCGCCGCCTGATGGTCAAGCTCGGTCTGTCCAAAGAGCAGGCCGATGCGCAGACGGCGGCGGCCCGTGCCACCACGCAGCCGGGGCAGCCGGGGCAGGCGGCGGCCGCTTCCGCCGCGGCCCCTGCCGCCCGCATCGTCAGCGCGGGCGGCCAGCCTGCCGTGCAGCTGGACGAAAGCTTCGACCGCGCCTGGCGCCGCGTGGGCCTGGCGCTGGACCGCACGGGCTTCACCGTGGAAGACCGCGACCGCAGCAAGGGCACCTATTTCGTGCGCTATGCCGACCCGGCTTATCAGCCCAAGGAGCCGGGCTTCTTTGGTCGCCTGTTCAACCGCGCCGCGCCGCCCATTCCCACCACCAAGTACCAGATCGCCGTGCGCGAGGCCGGGCAGGCCAGCGTGGTTGCCGTGCTGGGCGAAAACGGCGGCCCGGTCACGCCCGAGGTGGCGCAGCGCATCGTCAAGCTCATCGCGGACGAGCTGAAATAAGCCAAGGCGAGAACGCGCCGCTTCAGCCGTGCACGCATGCGCCGCCATGCCTTGGCCTGCCAAGGCACGGTGGTTTGGGTTGTGACAGGCGTAAAAGCCCCGCCGCAGCCAGGGGGCGCCCGCGAACCCTCCGTGCCAGCGCCGCCTGGCGGTGTGCCGCCCGGCAGTGTGAGAGGCATGGCGCGCGCGCATGCGCCGCATGCCGCTTCCCCGTCTTTGGCGGCTTGACAGCTTTCATGGGCCCCCAACGTCGATGACCGACACGGCTTGAAACCGTCATGCCCGTGAAAGCCGCCATCCGTGCCCGCCCCGCCTTTCTGCTGGACGCCTGCGGACACGGCTGGCGGCGCTGAAGCGCCCAAGGCCGGTCTCAGCAAGCCCCCGATCACCCCTTCTTTCATGCTGCGCTTTCGTTCCCTGGCCAGCGGCAGCGCTGGCAACGCCACGCTGGTGGAAGCGGCCAGCGGCGCCACCACCACGCGCGTGCTCATCGACTGCGGCCTGGGCGCGCGCCAGCTGACGGCGCGGCTGGCGGCGGCAGGCCTGGCGCCGGCGGATCTGCATGCCATCTTCATCACCCACGAGCATGGCGACCACGTGGGCTGTGCGCCCGCATTCGCCGCGCGCCACGGCATTGCGCTGTGGACCAGCCCCGGCACCTGGCAGGCGCTGGGCCAGCCCGCGCTGCCCGACGCCCGCCTGCTGCATTGGGCGCATGACGGCGCGCCCTGCGCCGTGGGCGACGTGCTCATCACCCCCTTCACCGTACCGCACGATGCCCGCCAGCCCTTGCAGCTGACCTGTACCGACGGCGCGCGCCGCCTGGGTTTGCTGACCGATCTGGGCCACGTCACCCCGCACGCGCTGCGCCACATGGCTGGCTGCGCGGCGCTGCTGCTCGAATGCAACCACGACCCCGACCTGCTGGCCGCATCGCACTACCCGCCTTTTCTCAAGCGCCGCATTGCTGGCCCGCACGGCCACCTGAGCAACGCCCAGGCCGCCGCCGCCCTGGCCGCGCTGCGCCACGACGGGCTGCACACCGTGGCCGCCGCGCACCTGAGCGAGCGCAACAACCGCCCCGCCCTGGCCCAGGCCGCCCTGGCGGGCGCGCTGGGCTGTGCGCCGGCCGACGTGCTGTGCCTGACGCCCGAGGCTGGCGGCCCGTGGCTTTCGGTCTGACGCGGCGCCATTCACGGCGTTGGCCCGGGGGGGCCAGCAGACGGCCCGGGGCGGCCAGGCCGCTTTCTACAATCGCCGTCATGCAAGTGACCCCCAGCATCTTCAAAGCCTATGACATTCGCGGCACCACGCCCGTGACCATCAACGAAGCCTTGGCCGAAGCGCTGGGCCGCGCCTTTGGCACGCACGCCCTGGCCGAGGGCGAGCGCACCGTGGCCGTGGGGCGTGACGGGCGGCTCTCCGGCCCGGCGCTGGCCGCTGAATTGATCCGCGGGCTGGTGGCGGTGGGCATCGAGGTCATCGACATCGGCCAGTGCACCACGCCCATGCTGTACTTCGCCGCCAGCACCTTGTGCCAAAGCGGCATCCAGGTCACGGGCAGCCACAACCCGCGAGACGACAACGGCTTCAAGATGGTGCTGGCCGGCCGCGCCATTTACGGCGATGACATCCAGGCGCTGCGCCGCATCATCGAAGAAGAAAGCTGGCAACCCAAAGAGGGCGGCAGCGTGCGCCAGGCGGACGTGCTGCCCGCCTACCGCGAGCGCATCGTGGGCGACGTGCGCCTGGCGCGCCCCGTGCAAACCAGCGGTCAAAGCGCCAGCGCGGGCCTGTGCGAGATCAAGCAGGTCATGACGCGCCCCATGAAAGTGGTGGTGGACTGCGGCAACGGCGTGGCCGGCGCATCGGCCCCCGGCATCCTGCGCGCCCTGGGCTGCGAGGTGATCGAGCTGTTCACCGAGGTGGACGGGCGCTTTCCCAACCACCACCCCGACCCCTCCAAGCCCGAGAACCTGCGCGACGTGATCCGCACCCTGCAGGACACCGACGCCGAGCTAGGCCTGGCCTTCGACGGCGACGGCGACCGCCTGGGCATCGTCACCAAGGACGGGCAAACCATCTTCCCCGACCGGCAAATGATGCTGTTCGCGCAGGACGTGCTCACCCGCGTGCCCGGCAGCACCATCGTGTTCGACGTCAAATGCAGCCAGCGCCTGGCCCCGGCCATTGAGGCCGCAGGCGGCGTGCCGCTGATGCACAAGACCGGCCACTCGCTCGTCAAGGCCAAGATGAAGGAAGTCGATGCCCCGCTGGGCGGCGAGATGAGCGGCCACATCTTTTTCAAGGAGCGCTGGTACGGCTTTGACGACGGCACCTACGCCGCAGCGCGCCTGCTGGAAATCTTGAGCCGCTATCCCGACCCCAGCGCCGTGCTGAACGCCTTGCCCAGCAGCCACAGCACGCCCGAGCTGAACGTGCCCTGCGCCGAAGGCGAGCCGCACCGCCTGGCCGCCGAGCTGCAAGCCCTGGCAGCCGATACCTTCAGCGCCCCCGCCCAGGTCAACACCATCGACGGCCTGCGCGTGGACTGGCCCGACGGCTTCGGCCTGATCCGCGCCAGCAACACCACGCCCGTGCTGGTGCTGCGCTTTGAAGGCCACACGCCCGAGGCGCTGGCGCGCATCGAAGGCGACATGCTGGCGCTGCTGCGCCGCGTCAAGCCCGATGCGCAAGTGGGCGGGGCGGCGCACTGAGTGCGGGCGCTTGCCGTGACGGCCATGCCCAGCCTTGCCCTGCGCCGCGTGGCCGTGGCTCAGACCCTGCCCGTGGCGGGCGATGTGGCGGCCAATGTGCAAGACCACCTGCGCTGGATGGAACAGGCGGCGGAGCAGGGGGCACAGTGGTTGCAGTTTCCCGAGCTTTCACTGACGGGTTATGAACCCGAGCACCTGGCTGCTTGCGCACTGCCCCCCGACAGCCCCGTACTGAACGCCCTGTCGCAAGCCGCGCAGCGCCTGCGTCTGAACACCGTGGTGGGCCTGCCGCTGGCCTGCGCCGCCCCAGCGGGCGCCAAGCCGTGGATAGGCGCTGTGCTGTTGCACGCCGATGGCGGCCGCACCGCGTACCGCAAGCACCACCTGCACGCGGGGGAAGACGCCTTTGCCCAACCGGGCCATGCGCCCGCCTGCGTGGTGGCGCTGGGCGGCACGGCGGTGGGACTGGCCATCTGCGCCGACGCCAATCACCCTATCCACGCCCAGCGTGCCGCCGAACAAGGCGCACGCCTGTACAGCGCGGGCATTCTGACCACCGCCGCAGGGGTGCAGGCCGACAGCGCCCAGCTTCGCCGCCACGCCGTGCGCTATGGCTGGCACGTACTCATGGCCAACTTTGGCGGCTCCACGGGACCTTACGTCGCCGCGGGTCAATCGGCCATTTGGGGGCCGCAAGGGCAGTGCCTAGCCCAGGCGTCCGGCGATGGACCGGCATTGGTGGTGGCGGATGTGGGCGGCGATGCGCCAACGCCCAGCCCTTTGTCCGTCGCCGCGTTGCCATGAGCCGCGCGCGCTAGCACATGGCCACCTGGGCTTCCCGCCCCAAGCCGCAAATGCGCACCATGACGAGCGATCTGGCCGACGCCTCAAACCTACCTGACGATTTGCCCAATCTGCCCAAGCAATCGCTGGGGTTTTACGCCAAGCTGTTCGGCGCGTGGATAGGCATGGGCTTCAAAAATCCGCCCATTGCCATCAAGGAGAAGCTGCATGTCTGACGAAAAAATCGACATCGAAAACATCAACATGCCGGGCAAAACCGCCCACCCCAAGCCTGAGCATAAGACCATGATCGACAGCGAAGCATTACTGGCCGCTCTGCACAGCGCCGCCGACCCCGAGCGCGCCGTGCCGATGAAGGCGTATATGAAAAACCGCTTTGATTATCTGGGCATTGCCAAGCCCCACATCGCCCAGATTTGCAAGCCGTTTTTCAAGCAGGCGGCAAAACAGGATATTGATTGGCGATTCGTCGCCCAATGCTGGGAAAGCCCGTACCGCGAGCTGCAATATTGCGCACTGAACTATTTGAAAGCCATGCAAAAACAGCTCACGCCGCAAGACATCCCCCGCCTTGAAAAACTGATTACTGAAAAATCGTGGTGGGACACGTCCGACGTGCTCGACCGCATTGTCGGCGGCATTGCCTTGAATTACTCGGAAGTGAACGCCGTGCTGCTGGACTGGAGTCGCAGCGATAATATCTGGCTGCGGCGCGTCGCCATCGATCACCAGCTTTTGCGCAAAGAAAAAACGGATACCGCGCTCCTGGAGCAAATTATCCGCAACAACCTGGCGCAAAAAGAATTTTTCATCAACAAAGCCATCGGTTGGGCATTGCGTGACTACAGCAAAACCAACCCCGCATGGGTGCGTGCATTCATCACCCGCCACCGAAGCCACATGGCGGCTTTGAGTATCCGCGAAGCGGAAAAGTATCTGTGATGCTGCCTGAAAGCTTTTCAGGCAGCCTGGTCGGTGGGGCGCAAGGGTTTTTTAGAGCGTGTTATACACTTTCCGGCTCCCGTGCGAGAACGCCTCGGTGTGCGCAGTACAAAGCGCCGTCTGCACCGTCGCCGACTGGACGCTCAGCGCCGAACACATGGCGCAACTGGACGCCGCCAGCTTCCGCATGCCGTCCTATCCCTACTACCCCTATTGGAACGGCCAGTTCGCCGAACTCAACCCGCCGCCGGTGGCTGCAGGGTTTAGCACGGGCACGCCGAATCCGCGCTCATTCTTTCTGCATGAGCGTTGCCGCTCAGGGGGGATGCCAATCAAGCCCGGCCAGCGCTTCGGCTAGGTAATCGACAAAGGCGCGCACGCGCGGCGGGGTGTGGCTGCGGGTGGGCATCACGGCGTAGATGCCGCTGTCGGGCAGGCGGCAGTCGGGCAGCACGCGCTCCAGCCGCCCGGCGCGCAGGTCTTGGTGTACGTGCCAGAGGGAGTGGATGGCGATGCCCAGCCCGGCGATGGCGGCCTGGCGCAGGGCGTCGCCGTAGTTGCTGGCCAGGCGGCCGTGCACGCGCACGCTTTCTTCTTCGCCTTCGGGGTTGATGAGGCGCCAGTAGTGGTGCGGGTGGGGCTGGCTGTGGTGCAGCAGGCAGTCGTGTTCGGCCAGGTCGGCAATGCGCTGCGGCGCGCCGCGGGTTTTCAGGTAGCCGGGGGCGGCGACGAGCGCGCGGCGGTTGTCGGCCAAGCGCCGGGCGATCAGGCTGGAGTCGCCCAGCGTGCCGATGCGGATGGCCAGGTCAAAGCCGTCGCCCGCCAGGTCGATGGGGCGGTCATCCAGATGCAGGCAGATGTGCAATTGCGGGTGGGCGGCGAGAAAGCCGGGCAAGAGCGGGTTGAGGTAGTGGCTGCCGAAAGAGGGCGGGGCGGTGAGGCGCAGGGCGCCGCTGATGCGCTGGCTGTGCTGTTGCAGGCGGCTGGCGAGGGCTTCGAGTTCGGTCACCAGCGGGCGGCCTTCTTCAGCCAGCGCCAGCCCTTCGGGCGTGGGGTGCAGGCGGCGCGTGGTGCGGTGCAGAAGGCGCAGGCCCAGTTCGCTTTCCAGCCGTTGCAGGCGCTGGCTGGCGACGGCGGGAGAGATGTCCATGTGCCGCGCGGCGGCGCTGATGGAGCCGCTGTCGAGCACTTGCAGGAACAGGGCGATGTCGCTCAAGCGGTTCATGGCGTTTGCGGCAGGCGGGCGGCGTTTGCCTGATGGCGCGGGTGGTTCGCGGTGGCCGTAGTGGTCATTTTGGCTCCTGTTTCAATTTTTCTTTGAAAGAGATTCAAGAATACGCCGGTTTATCCGGGTAATCAAAAAGCGGATAGTGCGCGCTTTTCCACGATAAGAAAAGGATGTCCATGCCGCTTTCTGCCCCTCAACGCCTGCCGCTGGCGGTGTATGCGCTGACCATTGGCGCGTTCGGCATCGGCACGACCGAGTTCGTCATCATGGGGCTGTTGGTGCAGGTGGCCGCCGAGTTGCAGGTGACGCTGCCGCAGGCGGGTTGGTTGATTTCCGCTTATGCGCTGGGGGTGTTTTTCGGCGCGCCGCTGCTCACCCTGGCCACGCGGCGCTTGCCGCACAAGGCCACGCTGCTGGGGCTGATGGCGGTGTTTACCCTGGGCAATCTGGCCTGCGCGCTGGCGCCCAGCTATGGCTGGCTGCTGGCGGCGCGGGTGTTGACGGCGCTGGCGCACGGCAGCTATTTCGGCGTGGGGTCGGTGGCGGCGGCGCAGCTGGCGCCGCCGAACAGGCAGGCGCAGGCGATTGCCCTGATGTTTACCGGGCTGACGCTGGCCACCTTGCTGGGCGTGCCCGCCGGAGCCTGGCTGGGCTTGCACTACGGCTGGCGCTCGACCTTTTGGGCGGTAACGGCCATTGGCGCGCTGGCGGCGCTGGTGGTGCTGGCCTTGGCGCCGCGCACGCAGGCCGATGCGCCGCCGGGACGGGTGCGCGATGAAGTGCGCCAAGCGCTGCGCCTGCCGGTGCTGCTGGGGCTGGGCATGACGGTATTGGGCTTTGGCGGCCTGTTCGTGGTGCACAGCTATATCCAGCCCATTCTGATGGAAGCGGCCGGATTTGCCGAAAGCGCGGTCGCGCCCATCCTGCTGCTGTTCGGCGTGGGCATGGTCATCGGCGGCCTCGCGGGCGGCAAGCTGGCCGATCGCGGTGTGGCGCGCGCGTTGCTGATCAGCCTGCCGGGGCTGGCCGCCGTGCTGGCCCTGATGACCGCCGCCTTGCCCAGCCGCCCGGCGGCGGCAGGGTTCTCTCTGCTGCTGGGCGCGGCCGCCTTTGCCACCGTGCCCGCGCTGCAAATGTGGGTGCTGCAACGCGCAGGCCGGGCGCAAAGCCTGGCCTCCAGCCTCAACATCGGCGCGTTCAACCTGGGCAATGCCATTGGCGCATGGCTGGGCGGCGTGGTCATCGCCCAGGGGCTGGGTTTGCAGATGCTGCCGCTCATCGCCGCCGCCTTGCCGCTGCTGGCCACGATTGTGGCCTGGGTGGCCATCCGGCGCGAGCGCTTGCGCCGACCTGAAAACCTTTTCCACTGATATCCAAGGAGTCATCCCTATGCAATACCGCTTCCTCGGCCAATCCGGCCTGAAAGTTTCCGCCTTCGGCTTCGGCGTGGGCACCTTTGGCGGCAAAGGGCCGCTGTTTTCCGCTTGGGGCGATACCGACGCCCATGCCGCGCGCCGCCTGCTGGACATTTCCATCGACGCCGGCGTGAATTTCTTCGACACCGCCGACGTCTATTCCGACGGCGAATCCGAGCGCGTGCTGGGCGAAGCCCTGCGCGGGCGGCGCGACCAAATCATCTTGTCCACCAAAACCGCGCTGCGCCTGGGCGAAGGCGTCAACGACGCCGGCGCGTCCCGCCACCGCCTCTTGCGCGCGGTGGACGCCAGCTTGCAGCGCCTGGGCACGGATTACATCGACCTCTTGCAGCTGCACGCCTTTGACGCCCGCGCCCCGCTGGAAGAAACCTGGCGCGCCTTGGACGACTTGGTGCGCGCGGGCAAACTGCGCTACGTGGGCGCCTCCAACTACGCCGGCTGGCAGCTGATGAAAGCGCTTGGCATCAGCGAGAGCCGCGGCTGGGCGCGGCCGGTGGCGCATCAGGTGTACTACTCGCTGATCGGCCGCGATTACGAATGGGAGCTGATGCCGCTGGCGCTCGACCAAGGCGTGGCCGCAGTGGTGTGGAGTCCGCTGGGCTGGGGGCGGCTGACCGGCAAACTGCATCGCGGCCAGCCCCTGCCCGAAGGCAGCCGCCTGCACCAAACCGCGCAATTCGCCCCGCCGGTGACGGACGAACACCTGTGGCGCGTCACCGATGCGCTGGACGCCATCGCCGCCGACACCGGCCGCCCCGTGCCGCAAATCGCGCTCAACTGGCTGCTGCAACGCCCGAGCGTCGCTACGGTGCTGATCGGCGCGCGCAATGAAGCGCAACTCCAGCAAAACCTCGCCGCCGCCGACTGGACGCTCAGCCCCGAACACATGGCGCAACTGGACGCCGCCAGCTTCCGCATACCGCCCTATCCCTACTACCCCTACTGGAACGGCCAGTTCGCCGAACTCAACCCGCCGCCGGTGGCGGTGTGAGCATTTGCGGCCTGTGTCTGCTCTGCATGAGGTCGCCGCTCAGGGGTTTGGTGTCTGCCCCTCCAACACCCGCAGCAGGGCGGCAAGGCCGGCATCCAGTTGCTGGCGGGCGTCGGGCGGCAGGGCGGCGAGCAGGCGGGATTCGTTGTCCACGTGGGGAGGGAGGGCGCGCTCGATCAGCGCCTTGCCGCTGTCGGTCAGCTGCACCAGCAGGCTGCGGGCGTCGTCGGGGTTGGGCAGGCGGCGGATCCAGCCTTGCGCTTCCAAGTGTTTGAGGCGCTGGGTCATGGTGCCGGAGGTGATCATCAGCGCCGCGAACAGGGCGGTGGGGCTCAGCGTATAGGGCGCGCCGCTGCGGCGCAGGGTGGCGAGCACGTCGAAGCCGCCGCTGCTGAGGCCATGTTCGGCAAAGACGGTTTCAAGCCGGGGCTGGATCAGCGCGGCGCAGCGCTTGAGGCGGCCGATCAGCGCCATGTCGGCGGTGGGCAGTTCAGGCAGTTCGCGCTGCCATTGGGCGACGATGGCGTCCACGGCATCGGGCGTTGCTTGGTGATCGGGCTGGGTCTTCATGGGCGGTTCCTTGGCGGGCGACAGGCCGTCATTTTATCTTGACGTAAAGATAATTGGCGAGCAGAATGGATTTGTCTTTAGTTGAAGATAAATCGACAGGAGCCTCCATGAACCCGCCTCCCGCCCGTTACCCCTTGCTGCTCATGACCACGGCGCTGGCGCCGCTGATCTGGGGCAGCACGTACTTGGTCACCACCGAGTTTCTACCGCCGGACCGGCCTTTTCACGCGGCTTTGCTGCGCTGTCTGCCCGCCGGGTTGTTGCTGCTGTTGTGGACACGGCGCTGGCCGCAGCGCGGCGAGTGGCTGCGCTTGCTGCTGTTGGGCGTGCTCAATATCGGCCTGTTTCAGGCCATGCTGTTCGTGGCTGCCTATCGCCTGCCGGGCGGGCTGGCGGCCATTCTCACTTCGACGCAAATCCTGATGGTGCTGGCGCTGTCCTGGCTGTTGGGGCGACAGCCGCAGCCCAAGGCCGCGTGGTATTGGGCGCTGGCGGGCGTGGCCGGTATTGCGCTGCTGGTGTATTCGCCGCAGGCGCGGTTCGATGCGCTGGGCATGGTTGCGGCGCTGGCCGGGGCGGCCTCGATGGCGCTGGGGCTGTGGTTTTCCAAGCGCTGGCAGTCGTCCATGCCACTGCTGGCTTTTACCGGTTGGCAGTTGGTGGCTGGCGGCCTGTTTCTGCTGCCGCTGGCGCTGTGGCTGGAAGCGCCGCTGCCGGCGCTGACCCTGCGCCACTGGGGCGGCTATCTGTATCTGTGCCTGGTGGGCGCGGTGCTGGCCTATGCGCTGTTTTTCCGCGGCATCCGCCTGCTGCCGCCTGCGGTGGTGTCCTCGCTGGGCCTGCTCAGCCCGGTGTGCGCCTTCGCGCTGGGCTGGGTGTTTCTCGACCAGCGCCTGAGCCTGCCCGCGCTGCTGGGCTTCGGGCTGGTGCTGTGCGCCATCTACGGGGTGCAACGCGCCTTGCAGGGCAAGGCTTCCCAAAATGCGTCCAAGGAGTCCCCATGAATCTGATTGAACTGCTGCGCCGGCGCAGCTCCGCCCATGCCTTTGCCGAAAGCGCCATCAGCGATGCCGAACTGCGGCATCTGGTGCAGGCCGCCAGCCTCGCGCCCTCGGCCTTCCATCTGCAAAACGGGCGCTTCACCGCCGTGTGCTCGCCCGAAGCCAAGCAGGCTTTGTACGAAGCGGCTTTCAGGCAGCCCAAGATCGTGCAGTCGGCGCCGTTTTCATCATCAGCGGCGATCTGTTGGGTTACCAAGCCCTGGCGGACAGGTTGCAGCCGGTGGTCGCAGCCGGACAAATGGATCAGGCCACCGCCGACGGCTGGGTGGCGTTCGCCCAGTCCGCCTTCCACGAACAACCCCAGGCCCAGCGCGACGAGGCCATCCGCAGCGCTTCGCTGGCGGCTATGGCGCTGATGCTGGCCGCCACCGAGGCTGGCTGGGCCAGTTGCCCCATGAGCGGCTTCGACCCCGCCGCCGTGCGCAAGCTGGCGGGCTTGCCGGAAAGCCATCTGCCCGTGCTGCTGGTGGCCGTGGGCAAAGCGGCGGCGGCTCAGGCGCAAAAAGTGCGGGCGCCAGTCGAGCAGGTGTGGCGGCGGATTTGAGTGGTTGGTGTGGTTGTACGGCTCAAAACACCGGGCGCAGCCATTTTTCGGGCATCAGGACGGCGGCCCGGCTATGCCGCCAGCGGCGCTCATGTGCGCAGGCCGGCGCACATTCACGCCATCGCAGCCGTCAGTCGCGCCGCCAGCGCCAAAGCCTTCTTGCAAGCCTTGCACAAGACCTGCCCCATTCGGATCAGCAAGATATTGACCGACAACGGCAAGGAGCTCAGCAACGGCCTGTTGGCCTGCAATGGTGCAGCGGGCAAGCCGCATGAGTTCGATGCGCTGTGCGCGCAGCTGGGCATTGAGCACCGCCTGACGCGACCGCGCACACCCAGAACCAACGGCATGGCCGAGCGCTTCAATGGGCGCATTGCCGACATCCTCAAGACCCACCGCTTCAACAGCGCCCAAGACCTGCAGCAAACGCTGCTGCGCTACGTGGCCTTGTACAACCACCAGCTGCCGCAGTCTGCCCTCAAGGGCCAAACGCCCATGCAGGTCATGAAACTATGGCATCGAGAACGGCCTGATCTGTTCAACAAGCGGCCATATGATCGTGCGGGATGTGACATCTAAAGATTGCCCAAGATGTCGGCTATCTGCGCCCGCAGCCAGCACAAGGCCGGGTCGTGCGCGTTGCGCGGGTGCCAGATCTGGCCGAACACGAAAGGCGGGATCGGCAAGGGCGGCTCGAAGCGGCGCAGGCGGGGCGTTTGCGCCTCGGGCGGCAGGCTGCGGCGGGCGATGGTCAGGATGAATTCCGTGCCGGGCAACAGCTCGGCGGCCACGCGCCAATGCGGCAGGCTGACGGCGATGCGGCGGCGCAAATGCCGCTGTTGCAGGGCGCGTTCGATTTCACCCTCCATGTCCGGGCGCATGGCCACCGCCACGTGCGGGCGTGCCAGCCAGGCTTGCAGCGACAAGGTGCCGCCCGGCGGCAGGTTGGCGGCATCGGCCACGCTGACGAAGCGTTCTTCAAACAGCGCCTCGTGCTGCACCTGCGCGGGCGGCTGCGGGAAAACGCCCAGCGCCAGATCGGTTTGGCCATCGGCAACGGCGGCCAGCATGGCCTCGCGGCTGCCTTGGCTGATGCCCAGCGTGATGTGCGGGGCGTGTTCGCGCAGTCGCCGCAGCAGGGCGGGTAGCAGCAGCGTGGCCGCGTAATCGGACATGGCCAGGCGGAAATGCCGCTGGCTGTGCGCAGGCGTGAATGGCTCCGGCATCACCACCTGCTGCAAGCCGGCCAGCGCCTGTTGCAGCGGTTGCTGCAAGGCCTGCGCCTTGGCGCTGGGGCGCAGCGTATTGCCTTCGCGCACCAAAAGCGGATCGTCGAACAGCTCGCGCAGCCGCGCCAGGGCATGGCTGACGGCGGGCTGGCTTTTATGCAAACGCGCGGCAGCGCGGCTGATGTGCCGCTCCTGCAATAGCACGTGCAGGGTCAGCAGCAGGTTGAGGTCGATGCGGCTCAGATTATTCATAGAGAGAATATCCAATATTCAAAAATAGAATTTCCATAAATTAAAAGAATAATGAATCATGCCGCCTGAGCGAAATATTTTCAATAGGAGGCGATATGCAGACCCTGTTTTTATTGGCCGCTTTTTTAATCGGCATGGCGGTACCGTTTCAGGCCGGTGCCAATGCCTTGCTTGGTCGAACCCTGGGGCATCCCTTGTGGGCGACTTTGGTGTCGCTGCTGGTCAGCTTGTTGTGCGTGCTGCCCTTGTTGCTGTGGTTTCGCGTGCCCGCCGCCAAATTCCCGGCAGTGTCCGCGCTGCCGTGGTGGGCATGGTCGGGCGGGCTTTGGGGGGCGGCCTTCGTAACCGGCGCATTGTTGCTGGTGCCGCGCATCGGCGCGGCGCCGTTCATGCTGTGCGTGGTGGCCGGGCAGGTGTTGATTTCGGTCGCCATCGACCATTTCGGCCTGATGGGCTTGCCGGTGAAAGCGGCCAATCCGGGGCGCATCGGCGGGGTGGCGCTGGTGCTGCTCGGCGCGGCCTGGCTGCAATGGGCCGGGCGAGGCGAAGGTTGAGCGCCCTTGCGCCATGCCGCGTGTCCTGTCAGCCGTGCACCCATGGTTTTATTCAAAGGAGTCCTGATTCATGAATTTGATGGGACTGCTGCGCCGGCGCAGCTCCGCCCATGCCTTTGCCGAAAGCGCCATCAGCGATGCCGAGCTGCGGCATCTGGCGCAGGCCGCCAGCCTCGCGCCCTCGGCCTTCCACCTGCAAAACGGGCGCTTCACCGCCGTGTGCTCGCCCGAGGCCAAGCAGGCTTTGTACGAAGCGGCTTTCAGGCAGCCCAAGATCGTGCAGCCGCCGCCGTTTTCATCATCAGCGGCGATCTGCTGGGTTACCAAGCCCTGGCGGAGCGATTGCAGCCGGCGGTCACAGCCGGGCAGATGAACCAGACCACCGCCGACGGCTGGGTGGCGTTCGCCCAGTCCGCCTTCCACGAACAACCCCAGGCCCAGCGCGATGAGGCCATGCGCAGCGCTTCGCTGGCGGCCATGGCGCTGATGCTGGCCGCCGCCGAGGCAGGCTGGGCCAGTTGCCCCATGAGCGGCTTCGACCCCGCCGCGGTGCGCAAGCTGGCGAGTTTGCCGGAAAGCCATCTGCCCGTGCTGCTGGTGGCCGTGGGCAAAGCGGCGGCCGCTCAGGCGCAGAAAGTGCGGGCGCCGGTCGAGCAGCTATGGCGGCGGATTTGAGGGGTTGGTGCGTCGGCTTGATGTGTGCACCGATACGCTACGGCGCCACTGCGGCGCAACGCCAAGGCGGCTAATCCGATCTGGACAAAGGCATTGCCAAGCTGATCGCCTACGGCACCGCCTTTCTGGCCAACCCCGACCTGCCCCGGCGCTTTGAGCAAAACGCCCCGCTCAACCCGGCCGACCGCGCCACCCTGTTCGGTGG
Organism: Comamonadaceae bacterium OH2545_COT-014; assembly: GCA_003859965.1. GTDB lineage: Bacteria > Pseudomonadota > Gammaproteobacteria > Burkholderiales > Burkholderiaceae_C > Ottowia. The sequence goes on from RQYR01000028.1 coordinate 34,392, forward strand.
CGGCGAAAAAGGCTATACCGACTACCCGGCGCTCAATGCCTGAGCCTTGGCTTGCAAGGATGGACAGGCAAGCGCGGGCTGCCCATCACAACCATCGCCCCTGCCGGAAAAGCCAACGCCCGCACTATGGGCGTTGGTTTTGCACAAGCAGCTTTCAGGTAGCCTCAGGACGGCTGTTTTGTCGGGCAGCAGGGTGTATTTGTATTGCCTGCGGCGTGTTGATTTTCAGGTGAAAATCGGCTGCCGCCATAGACTGGAACTTCCGCCAAAGTGTGAAATGCTTCCCACACTACGCCTTGCGGGTCTTGCAGCCAGTGTTTGTCGGAATGGGCATAACAGCAATTGGCCGCCGGTTCCGCCCGCGAAATCAGGCCGGCCTGCTGCACGCGCTGGTGAATTTCCGTCAATTCTTCGGCACTTTCAGCCTGAATGCCCAAATGGTTGATGCCACGGCCTTGGGCGCGCGTGGAAATGGCAAAGTTGACGCGCGGGTCTTCCAGCATCCATTTGGCGTAATCGTCTTTACGCACGGTGGGCGCGCTGGCAAATATACCGGAATAAAAACGGATGTTTTCTTCAAGATCATCAACGGAAAGGTGGATGTGCAGACGCTTCATGGTTTGACTCCTATCAGTGGGGCGAGGAACGCCGGTTCAGCCAAGCCACCAGCGACAGCATGACCGGCACTTCCACCAGTACGCCAACCACGGTAGCCAAGGCCGCCCCGGAATGCAGACCGAACAGCGATATGGCCACGGCCACCGCCAGTTCGAAAAAATTGCTGGTGCCAATCAGGCAGGCTGGCGCGGCAATTGCCGGCGGCAGTTTCAAGCGCATGGCAAGGCCGTGTGCAAGAAAAAATATGCCGTAGGTTTGTACCAGTAGCGGAATGGCAATCAGCAAAATGATGAAAGGCTGGCTCAAAATGGTTTGTGCCTGAAAGGCAAACAGCAGCAATACCGTCAGCAGCAAACCAGCCATGGAAAAAGGCTTGAGCTTCACCGCAAGCCGGTGAATGCGAGCGGCTGCGTGTTTGAGCAGCACGCGGGTCAGCCAGCCTGCCACAAGCGGCAACAACACATACAGCACGGTGCTGTAGATCAGGGTTTGCCAAGGGATGCTGATATTGCTGATACCCAGCAAAAAGCCTGCGATCGGTGCAAAGGCAAAAATCATGATGACATCATTCACCGAAACCTGCACCAAGGTATAACCGGCATCCCCGCGTACCAGCTGCGACCAGACAAAGACCATCGCAGTGCAGGGCGCAACACCCAGCAAGATCATGCCGGCAATGTATTGTGTGGCCGATGCTTCGTCCACCCAACCAGAAAACAAAAAACGGAAAAACAACCAGCCAATCAAAGCCATGCTGAATGGCTTGATCAGCCAGTTGACAAATACCGTCAGTAACAAGCCCTTGGGCTGGCTGCCCGCTTTTTTCACGGCAGACCAATCAATCTGCACCATCATCGGATAAATCATCAGCCAGATCAGCAATGCGACCGGCAGATTGATGTGCGCCACTTCCATGCGGGCAATGGCGGCAAACAGATCCGGTTGCCATGTACCCAACAAGACGCCTGCCGCAATGGCCAACGCGACCCACAGGCTTAAAAAGCGTTCGAAAATCCCCATCATCAAACCCTTGCCCGCACAATTTCGCCATCTTCCTTGACAAAATCTGCCGTCAACGCCACAGGGGCGATGTCCAGCAGCACTTCCGATGGCCGGCACAGGCGCACACCCAGTTGCGTCACCACAATGGGCCGATTGATCAAAATCGGCTCGGCCAGCATCGCCTGAATCAGCGCATGCTCGTCCAGTGTTTCGTCCGCCAGCCCCAATGCGGCATAAGGCGGCACATTGGTGCGCAGCAATTGCCGCGCGGTGAGGTTCATTTTTGCCAGCAAATCACGCAAACAGGCTTCATCGGGTGGGGTTTGCAAATAATGAATCACCTCAGCCTCCATCCCCAGATGACGAATCAAGGCCAGGGTATTGCGCGAGGTGCCGCAATCAGGATTGTGGTAAATCGTGGCAGTGTGTTTCATGGTTTCAACTTATCAAGAATTATTGAAATGATAGGCGATAAAAAATAGCGCATCAGCAAGCGCCCTGCGTATCACAGCATTCGCGGCTGTTGCGGCAGCAGTTGTTGCTCAAGAACCGGGTCAGTGCCAGCATCAGCTCCAAATTGGCGTAATAGCGCACAAATCGCCCCTCCTGTTGGCTGCTGACCAAGCGCGAGTGGCTCAAGGTTTTGAGATGAAAAGACAGGTTGTTTGACGCCAGATTCAATTGCCTGGCCAAATCGCCTGCCGTCATGCCCTGTGTACCCATGGCCGAAAGTGCTTGAAACACGGCCAGCCGCACCGGAGACGACAGACTTTCAAACAAAAAGCTGGCTTGTTCGGTATCCAGCTCGCGATTCGGTTCGGGACTCATCACTTGCATTTCGGGTTGACAGCAGGATGTGGCACATCCTACTCCCATCAAAACAATTTTTCAAGAACTATTGAATCATTGATGCGATGTTGTCACTTTGATGGCTCAGAACGGCTCGCACCACTGCGAGGAAGGCTGCCTGAAGACAGAAAATCCCTTTCAGGCAGCCTGGGCCAGTTGCCCCATGAGCGGCTTCGACCCCGCCGCCGTGCGCCAGCTGGCAGGCCTGCCGGAAAGCCACTTGCCCGTGCTGCTGGTGGCCGTTGCTGCTGGTGGCCGTGGGCAAAGCGGCGGCGACTCAGGCGCAGAAAGTGCGGGCGCCGGTTGAGCAGCTATGGCGGCGGATTTGAGGGGTTGGAAACAGAGTCGCTGACTGCTTGCAATTGCCATTAAAGGGAGTAAGATTTCCTTACTTCATCTTTTGAGGGAACAAGCCATGCTCGCCAAACTGACGGTCAAAAACCAGATCACCTTGCCCAAGGCAGCCATTTCGGCAGTCGATGCCGCCGAATATTTTGATGTGCAGGTGGAAAACGGCCGCATCGTGCTGACGCCGGTGCGCATCCATCAGGCGCAGGTCGTGCGCGACCAATTGCAGCAGCTGGGCATCAGCGAGCAA
>RQYR01000029.1 GCA_003859965.1 Comamonadaceae bacterium OH2545_COT-014
CGAAGTGCAGATCACCCAGGCCGGCAACGCCAACTACACGGCGGCAACCCCGGTCACGTATCGCATCACCTTCACCGCCGCAGGCGGCGCGGGTGCGGGCGTGACCGCCGTACCCACCTTGGGGCACTGGAGCCTGATGCTGCTAGGCCTGGCCGCCGCCGGCCTGGGCGCGCGCCGCCTGCGACGCCGCCCCTGATGCTGCCATGCCCCAAGGCGCATAGAGCCTTCGGGGCATAAGGTCAAAACTTTTCATTCGTAGTCAAATCTGCGGGTTTGCCCGAAGATTCGCACCTGCCGCCCGGCCGTCATTGCCGGGCGGCCTTGTTTTTGTCAACGCGCTTTCCTGCCCTGCTTGCCATGCACGCCCTTGCCTCACCCACCCCGCCGCCCGCCGCGGGCGCTCCGGCCATGATTGCGCTGGAGGGCATCACGCTGGACTACCCTGGCCCCAAGGGGGGCACGGTTCGCGCGCTGCACGGGGTGGATTTGCACATCCAGCCGGGCGAGGTGTTCGGCATCATCGGCCGCAGCGGCGCGGGCAAGAGTTCGCTGGTGCGCTGCATCAACCTGCTCAACCGCCCCACGCAAGGGCGCGTGACGGTGGCGGGCACCGACCTGATGGCGCTGGATGCCGCCGGCCTGCGCGCGGCGCGGCGAGATATCGGCATGGTGTTCCAGCACTTCAACCTGCTGTCCTCGCGCACGGTGTATGACAACGTGGCCCTGCCGCTGGAGCTGGCGGGCATGGGCCGCGATGCCATTCGCCAGCGCGTGGCGCCGCTGCTGGAGCTGGTGGGCCTGGCCGCGCTGGCGGACCGCTATCCGGCGCAGATCAGCGGCGGGCAGAAGCAGCGCGTGGGCATTGCGCGCGCGCTGGCCAGCCAGCCCAAGGTGCTGCTGAGCGACGAGGCCACCAGCGCGCTCGACCCCGAAACCACGCGCGCCATCCTGGCGCTGCTGCAAAAGATCAACCGCGAGCTGGGGCTGACCATCGTGCTCATCACGCACCAGATGCAGGTCATCAAGCAGATCGCGCACCGCGTGGCGGTGATGGAAGCGGGCCACGTGGTGGAGCAAGGCACGGTGCTGGAGGTGTTCACCCGCCCGCGCGAGGCCATCACGCGCAGCCTGATCGACGAGGTGATGCCGCAAAGCCTGCCCGCCAGCATGCGCGCGCACATGGCGCAGTTGCAGGCTTCACTGCCTGCCGGGCACGCGGGCCGCCTGCTGCGTTTGGTGTACGCGGGCGAGCGGGCCGAACAGCCCGTGCTCTCGCGCCTGATCCGCGCGCACGGCGTGGACGTGAGCATCCTGCACGGGCAGATGGACGAGATTCAGGGCCAGACCTTCGGCGCACTGGCCGTTTACGCCAGCGGCCCGGCGGGCGCAGTGCAGGCCGTAGCCGCTGGCCTGGCCGCCAGCGGCGTGCAGGTGCAGGATGTAACCGACACCATGGGCGCGGCAGGCGCTGCCGCTTAGGCAACAAGGCAACGCCCTGCCAAACCGTCACGGCCCTCACGCCTTGATTTCCGGCTGAACACCCAACCAATTCGCCATGTTTGAAAACTTTTCTGCCGCCATGCTGGAGCTGTTTGCCACCTCGCTGTGGGAAACGCTGGTCATGGTCGCCATCTCCGGCCTGGCGGGCGCCGCCATTGGCATTCCGCTGGGCGTGTTCCTGCGCCTGACCGACCGTGGCGGCGTGCTGGAAAACGCCCCGTTGAACAAGACCGTGGGCGGCGTGGTCAACGCCGTGCGCTCCACGCCTTTCATCATCTTGCTGGTGGCCATCATTCCGTTCACGCGCTTCATCACCGGCTCGTCCATCGGCACGGCCGCCGCCGTGGTGCCGCTGACCATCGCTGCCGCGCCCTTCATCGCGCGTCTGGTGGAAGCCTCGCTGCGCGAGGTGGACGCGGGCCTGATCGAAGCCGCGCAGGCCATGGGTGCGACCACGCCGCAAATCGTGTTCAAAGTGCTGCTGCCCGAAGCGTTGCCCGGCATCGTGGCCGGGCTGACCATCACCCTGGTCAGCCTGACCGGCTACTCCGCCATGGCCGGCGCCATTGGCGGCGGCGGCCTGGGCGACCTGGGCATCCGCTACGGCTACCAGCGCTTCCTGCCCGACGTGATGCTGGCCGTGGTGCTGGTGCTCATCGTCTTCGTGCAAGTCGTGCAAAGCCTGGGTGACTGGGCCGTGCGCCGCCTGAGCCACAAGTAACCCCCTTGCCGCCCCCGCGCGGGCCGGCCTTTTCGGCCCATGCCGCTGGCCCACCGGCGCGGGAAAAGCAAGGCAAGCGGGCGGGCGCACGCACCAGACGCACGCGCCTGTCGCATATGCGTGGCGGTTTGAATGAAATGAAAACATATTCGTTGCCGCCCCAGGGCTTGCCGCCTACGATCCGCCCGTTTCCTCCCATTCCAAGCCTCTGAAAGGTTTTCCGCCATGAACAAGCGCTCCCTGTTGCAATCCGTCCTGGCCCTGTCGCTCGCCGCCGCCTTCACCGGCGGCGCGGTGGCGCAGGAGCAGCCCCTGAAAGTGGGCGTTACCGCCGGCTCGCACGCCCAGATCTTCGAGCAGGTGAAAAAAATCGCCGAGAAAGACGGCCTCAAGCTGCAAATTGTTGAGTTCAGCGACTACGTGCAGCCCAACGCCGCGCTGGCTGCGGGCGACCTGCAGGTCAACAGCTTCCAGCACAAGCCCTACCTGGACCAGCAAGTGAAAGACCGCGGCTACAAGTTCGCCGTGATCGGCACCACCATCACCGAGCCGATTGGCGTTTATTCCAAGAAACTCAAGAGCCTGGACGAGCTGAAAACCGGCGCGCGCTTCGGCCTGCCCAATGACCCGACCAACGGCGGCCGCGTGCTGCTGCTGCTGCAGGCCAAGGGGCTGATCAAGCTCAAGCCCGACGCAGGCCTGAAGGCCACGCCGCTGGACGTGGTGGACAACCCGAAGAAGCTGCGCTTCATCGAGCTGGACGCCGCCCAGCTCTCGCGTGCACTGCAAGACCTGGACGCCGCCGCCATCAACACCAACTTCGCGCTGCAAGCCGGGCTGAACCCCAAGCGCGACGCCATTGCGCTGGAAGGCCCGCAGGGCCCGTACGCCAACATCCTCGTCGTGCGCGAGCAGGACAAGGGCCAACCCTGGGTGGCCAAGCTGCTCAAGGCCTACCAGTCTGACCCGGTGCGCCAGTTCATCAACGACGAGTTCAAGGGCGCGGTCATCCCCAGCTTCTGAGAACCTGTTCAAAGCCCCTGCGCGGCGGGCGCTCAAGCGGATTGTGGCGGTCTGCGGCGCAAGCAAAACTTGCCAATGGCACGGGAATCACGGGCCATTGGCCGCGTTTTGCGCCTTGCATCCCATCCCAAAGCCGCCTGTTGCCCAGGCGGCCGGTGCACAGCGCCCGCCAACCATCAAAAACAATAGCAAACAAGCCTTTTCATACCAGCGATGGGCCGCTATTTGGCACACGTACCCCAAGGAGTTTCTTCATGAAAAAACGCACGCTTTTGCAATCCCTGCTGGTCTTGGCTGCCGCCACGCTGGCCGCGCCAGCGCTGGCCCAGGGCGCCACGGCCATCAAGGTGGGCGTGACGGCCGGGCCGCATGCACAGATCATGGAACAGGTTCGGCAAGTGGCCGCCCAGGACGGGCTGCAAATCCAGGTCGTCGAATTCAGCGACTACGTACAGCCCAACGCCGCGCTGGCCGCGGGCGACCTGCACGCCAACAGCTACCAGCACAAGCCGTATCTGGACCAGCAAGTCAAGGACCGTGGCTACAAACTGGTGAGCGTGGGCCACACCGTCACCTTCCCGATCGGGCTGTATTCCAAGAAGGTCAAATCGCTGGCCGAGCTGAAGACCGGCGCGCGCTTTGGCATCCCCAACGACCCGACCAACGGCGGCCGCGTGCTGCTGCTGCTGCAGGCCAAGGGGCTGATCAAGCTCAAGCCCGACGCGGGCCTGAAGGCCACGCCGCTGGACGTGGCCGAGAACCCGAAGAAACTGCGCTTCGTGGAGCTGGACGCCGCGCAGCTGCCGCGCTCGCTGGATGACCTGGACGCCTCGGCGGTCAACACCAACTTCGCCCTGTCCGCCGGACTGGATCCGGCGCGCGACGCCATCGCGCGCGAAGGCGCCGACAGCCCTTACGTCAACCTGATCGCCGTGCGCGAGCAGGACAAGAACCAGCCCTGGGTGGCTAAGCTGCTCAAGGCCTACCAGTCCGAGGCCGTGCGCCAGTTCATCCAGCGCGAGTTCAAGGGCTCGGTGGTGGCCGGCTTCTAGAGAACCTGTTCACAGCGCGGGCGCGCCACCTTTCGCCAAGCTACCTTTTTGGTAGCTTGCTGCGCCCGCCCAGCCTGCCTTGAAAGGCCAAAAACACAATAACCGGGGCCATGAGCGGCCCCGCGCCCGTGGCCACGGCCCGCAGACGGCGGCGCGAGATAATCGGCGCCCATGAATCAGCTCGACGCCCTCAAGCAATGGACCACCGTGGTGGCCGATACCGGCGACTTCCGGCAACTGGCGCAGTTCCAGCCGCAAGACGCCACCACCAACCCCTCGCTCATCCTCAAGGCGGTGCAAAAGCCTGAATACGCACCGCTGCTGGCCGACACCGTCGCCGCGCACCGGGGCCGCCCGCTGGACGAGCTGGCCGACCGGCTGCTCGTGCGCTTTGGCTGCGAAATCCTCGGCGTCATCCCCGGCCGCGTCTCCACCGAAGTGGACGCGCGCCTGTCCTTCGACGAGGACGCCACCTACACCCGCGCCGAGCGCCTGATCGAGCTTTACCAGGCCGCTGGCGTGCCCACCAGCCGCGTACTCATCAAGATCGCCGCCACGTGGGAAGGCATTCGCGCCGCCGAACGGCTGCAAAAGCGCGGCATCCAGTGCAACCTGACGCTGCTGTTCGCCTTCTGCCAGGCCGTGGCCTGCGGGCAGGCCGGCGTCCGCCTCATCTCGCCTTTCGTCGGCCGCATTTACGACTGGTACAAGGCCCGGGCCGGCAGCGCCTGGGACGAAGCCGCCCACGCCGGCGCGCATGATCCCGGCGTGCAATCCGTCACCCGCATCTTCCAGTACTACAAGCGCCACGGCATCGCCACCGAGGTCATGGGCGCAAGCTTTCGCAACACAGGCCAGATCACCGCGCTGGCCGGGTGCGACCTGCTCACCATCAGCCCTGACCTGCTGGCCCAGCTGGCCGCCAGCAACGCCCCGCTGGCGCCCGCGCTGGACGCCGAGGCCGCGCGCCACATGGATCTGCCCGCCGTGCAGTACAACGAAGCGGCTTTCCGCCTGGCGCTCAACCAGGACGCCATGGCCACCGAAAAGCTGGCCGAGGGCATCCGCGCCTTCATCGCCGACGCCGAAAAGCTCGACGCCCTGCTGCAAGCCGCCTGACGGCGCGCCCGGCACGCTTTTCACCCGCTCCGATGGACTGGACCACCCGCCCGCGCTGTGACGCCGCGCCCGCCTGGGCCGCGCTGGGCGCGCATTTTCAGGCCGCCTTCCGTGGCCCGCAGGCGTTTCGCCTGGCGGATGCCTTCCGCGCCGACGCGCGGCGCTTTGACGACTTCAGCCTGCAAGCGCCATACGTTTTCGCTGACCTGTCGAAAAACCTCATCGACCCGCGCGCACGCGCCCTGCTCGTGCAACTGGCGCAGGAATGCGGGTTGCCAGCACACCGCGATGCCCTGTTCGCCGGCGCCGCCGTCAACCCCACCGAGGCGCGGCCCGCCTTGCACCCGCTGTTGCGCTGGCCCGCTGCCACGCCCCTGCCAGCCGCGCCGCCATCGGCGGCCACCGCCTTGCCCAGCCTCTGCGCCGTACACCAGCAATGCCTGCAAGGTTTGCATGACATGCTGGCCCTGGCCGAACAGGTGCGCGACCAGGGCGCCATCACGGATGTGGTGCACATCGGCATCGGCGGCTCCGACCTGGGCCCGCGCCTGGCCGTGCAGGCGCTGGCCGCGCACGCCACGCCCGGCAGCCCGCGCCTGCACTTCGTCGCCAACATGGACGGGCACGAACTGGCCGCCGCCCTGGCCGGCCTGCACCCGGCACGCACGCTGTTCGTGGTGGCCTCCAAGAGCTTTGGCACGGCCGAAACCCTGCAAAACGCCGCCTCGGCCCGCGCCTGGTTTCTGGCCCAGGGCGGGCAGGACGTGGCGGCGCACTTCGTGGCCCTGACCGCACGGCCCGACGCCGCGCGCCAGTTCGGCGCCGGGCGCTGCCTGACCTTTGCCGACGGCGTGGGCGGGCGCTATTCGCTGTGGTCGGCCATCGGCCTGCCCATCGCGCTGGCCATCGGGGCCGCCGGCTTTCGTGACCTGCTGGCTGGCGCGCACGCCATGGACCAGCACTTCGCCCAGGCGCCGCTGGCCCACAACCTGCCGGTGCAGCTGGGCCTGCTGGATGTGTGGTATCGCAACTTCCACGGCTTTGGCAGCCGCTGCGTGGCCCCCTACCACCACGGCCTGCGCCGCCTGCCCGCCTACCTGCAGCAGCTGGAGATGGAAAGCAACGGCAAGCGCGTGGACGCGCACGGCCAGCGCCTGCCGTTCGACACCGCGCCCGTGGTATGGGGCGAAGCTGGCAGCAACGGCCAGCATGCGTTTTTTCAGCTGCTGCACCAGGGCACGCAGACCATTCCGGTGGAATTCATTGCCGTGCGCGAGGCCGCGCACGCACTGCCCGGGCATCAGACCAAGCTGCTCACCAACGCCCTGGCCCAGGCGCGCGCGCTCATGATCGGCCAAGAGGGCGCTGACGGCCACCGGCACTTTCCGGGCAACCGCCCCAGCACCTTCTTGCTGCTGGACCGGCTGGATCCCGCCAGCCTGGGCGCCCTGATTGCGCTGCACGAGCACCGCGTGTTCGTCAGCGGCTCGCTCTGGGGCATCAACAGCTTTGACCAGTGGGGCGTGGAGCTGGGCAAGCGCCACGCGGGCGACATCGAAGCCTGCTTCACCCAGGGCCACGCCAATGGCATGGACCCCTCCACCGCCGGGCTGCTGCAGCGGCTGCGCAGTTAGAACCTGAACTGTCGCAGCCGGCCCCCCGCGCCATCAGTCCAGCAAAGCCTCCACCGCGCCGGAAACGGGCACTTTGCCCTGAGCCAGCAGCGCGCGGTGCTTGTCCAGGCGCTTGAGGTCATACAGGTAATTGACCATCAGCCCATAGGACTGCTTCAGCCCCTTGGGCGATGGGTCGCCCTGCCAGTTCAGGCGCTCGACGCGCGCGCCGTTGCCCAGGTGAAAACGCGCCACCGCATCCAGCGGGCGTTGCTGCGCATCCTGCTCGCGCGCCAGATACTGCGCGGCGGCGGCCAGCAGCCAGCGCGCCAGCGGTGATTTTTCGGGCTTTTCGGGCAGTTGGGCCGCCTGCTCGTCCAGCGCGGTCAGCAAGGCGGCGGCATGGCATTCGCCTTCGGCCAAGCCTGCGGCGGCAGCCAGCGCGTTGCGAGTGCGCGCCGGGGTGGCGGCCAGCAGGCGGTCGGCGTTCTTGCCCAGCCAGCCACGCAGGCCGGGAATGGGCGAGAGCGTGGCAAAGGTTTTCAAGCGCGGGAATTCATCGCGCAGGGTTTCCACCACGCGCTTGATGAGCGAGTCGCCAAAGCTCACGCCTTTCAGGCCCGTTTGTGTGTTGCTGATGGAGTAGAAGATGGCGGTGGTGGCTTTTTGCAGGTCGGCCGCGTCGCCCAGCTCGTCCAGCAGCGGCGTGATGCGCGGGGCGATGTCGGTGAGCAGCGCCACTTCCACGAAGATCAGCGGCTCGCCGGGCAGGCGCGGGTGGAAGAAGCCGTAGCAGCGGCGGTCTTCGTCCAGGCGGTTTTTCACGTCGGCCCAGCTGCGGATGTCGTGCACGGCTTCGTACTGGATGAGCTTTTCCACCAGCGAGGCGGACGAATCCCAGCTGATGCGGCGCAGCTCCAGAAAGCCCACGTCGAACCAGGTGGAAAACAGCCCCTCCAGCTCGGCGTCCAGCGCCAGCAGGCGCTTGTCGCTCTTCAGGTGCGGCAACAGCTCGGCGCGCAGATCCACCAGAAAGCGCATGCCTTCCGGAAACGCGCCAAAGCGCTGCAGCAGGCGCGTGCGTGGCGACACGAAGGCACGGCGCAGGCGCACTTCGGCACGGGCTTCGTCGGGCGTGCCCAGCGCGGCTTCGTAGCCTTCGCGCGCGGCGCGGATGGCGCTGGCGTCGGGGGTGAACTGCTCGCTCATCAGCAGCCAGCAGTCGCGCCGCTCCTCTGCGCTGGCGCCGGCGTACCAGCGCGCCACGGCAGCGGCGCGGCGGCCGCCCTCGACCTCGCTCACGCTGGGGTCCAGCACATGCTTGAGCTCACGCAGCGTGCGCCGCAGCACGCGGGGCGACAACGCTTCTTCGCGCCGCCCCAGCATCGCGCCCAGGCGCTCGCGCGTGGTGCGGCGGGCCGTGGCGGCATCAGCCTTGGCGGCAGTGTCGGTGGCGGTTTCTTGACGGGTTTGCTGACTCACGAGGCTTGTCTCCTTGGTTTTTTGCTTGGTCATGATTTTTCAGAGGGTTCGCAAAGGTGCGGGCGTCAAGCCCCGGCCCGGGGCTGGCGGCTGGCGTGCCACCACATGAGCGCGCCGATGGCGATCATGGGCACGCAAAGCCATTGGCCCATGCTCATGCCCAGCGCCAGCAGGCCCAGGTGAGCGTCGGGCTGGCGGAAATACTCGGCCACGAAACGCAGCACGCCATAGCCCACAAGGAACGCCCCGCTAACCTGCCCCGTGCGGCGCGGCTGGCGCGCGTACAGCCACAGCAGCACGAACAGCAGCACGCCCTCCAGCGCAAACTGGTAGAGCTGTGAGGGGTGGCGCGGCGGATTGCTGCCATCGGGCAGCGCCGCGCCCCGGAACACCATGGCCCAGGGCAGCGAGGGATCGGCCACGCGGCCCCACAGCTCGCCGTTGACGAAGTTGGCAATACGCCCCGACGCCAGCCCCAGCGGCACGCAGGGAGCAATGAAATCCGTCACCTGCAACCACGGGCGGCCGCGCCGCCAGGCCCACAGCGCCATGGCCACAATCACGCCCAGCATGCCTCCGTGAAAACTCATGCCGCCCTGCCACACGGCAAAAATTTCCAGCGGATGACTCAGGTAGTACGCGGGCTTGTAAAAAAGGCAGTACCCCAGCCGCCCGCCCGCCACCACGCCCAGCACGCCCCAGAACAGCAGGTCCTCCACGTCGCGTCGCGTCCATGGCGCGGGCTCGGCCATGCTGGCAAACGGCTCATGCCGCAGCCGCCGCGTGGCCAGAAAGTAAAACAGCGCAAAAGCCAGCAGGTAGCTCAGCCCGTACCAGTGAATGGACAGCGGCCCCAACCGCAGCGCCACCGGGTCGATTTCAGGATGGTTCAGCATGGGCGGCATTGTGCATGGCACGCCCGATCGCCGGCCCCGCTGTAGCGCGGGCCACACGCGGATTCCATCAAAAAAGATAGCTGCCAAGGACTACCCCATGGCCTTGAGAGCACAAAAAACATTGAAGCCTTGCGCCACAGGTTTGCCTGGCACGGCCTTGGCCCATGGTTTGGATACCCAAATCATGCACAAGTACCGCCACCCGGCACCATCAAAAACCATAGCGCGCCGGGCCGCTGCCATCTGCCCGGAAGGCGGGTTGTCCACGCCGCCACGGCCCCCTGCCCCCGCCTGCCTGGCCGTAAAATGCGCGCCCTTCGTGCTCCGCCCATGGCCCCCGCCCCTGCCCGGCCGGGGGTTTTTGTCTTTGTCAGCCCCATGGATCTGCCCAAACTCACCCCCGGCAAACGCTACACCTTGCCCCGCCCGCCCGGCAGCGCCGATGCGCTGCTGCTGGCACAACTGGCCGCGCGTGAAAAGGCGGCGGGGCGGCTCACGGCCATCGTCTGTGCCGATGCGGGCGATGCCCAGCGCCTGCTGGGCGAACTGGCTTTTTTCGCGCCCGATGTGCGCGGCGTGTTGTTTCCGGACTGGGAAACGCTGCCCTACGACAGCTTCAGCCCGCACCAGGACTTGATCAGCGAGCGGCTGGCCACGCTGTGGGCCATCAAGCAGGGCGCGGCCGATGTGGTGCTGGTGCCTGCTACCACGGCGCTGTACCGGCTGGCGCCACCGGCCTTTCTGGCGGCCTACACCTTTGAATTCAAGCAGGGGCAAAAGCTGGACGAAGCGGCGCTCAAAAGCCAGCTCACGCTGGCGGGCTACCAGCACGTGACGCAGGTAAGCGGCCCCGGTGAATACGCCGTGCGCGGCGGGCTGATCGACCTGTTTCCCATGGGCAGCGCCGAGCCGTATCGCGTGGATTTGTTCGATGACGAGATCGACAGCATCCGCGCCTTTGACCCCGACACCCAGCGCAGCCTGCACGCCGTGCCCGAGGTGCGCTTGCTGCCCGGGCGCGAATTCCCGATGGACGAAGCCGCGCGCGCCAAGTTCCGCAGCCGCTGGCGCGAACTGCTCGATGGCGATCCCACCCGCAGCCGCATCTACAAGGACATGGGCAATGGCCTGGCCACGGCGGGCATTGAGTACTACCTGCCGCTGTTCTTCGACGACACGGCCACCGTGTTCGATTACCTGAGTGACACGGCCACGCTGGTGCTACATGGCGATCTGGAAGACGCCTTTCAGCACTTCTGGCAAGACACGCGCGAACGCTATCGCCTGGCTCAGCACGACCCCGAGCGGCCCGTGCTGCCGCCCGATGCCCTGTTCTTGAGCGCCGAGCAGTTCTACGCCACGGCCAAGCCGCACGCCCAACTGGCGCTGCGCCCCGGCGTGCAAGACGTGCCCGATGCCGCCTTCGTGCAAAAGCTGCCCGAGCTGACCGTGCAGCGCGGCGCCGACGACCCGTTGGCGCGGTTGCGCGCCCACATCGCGCAGGCGGGCAAGGGCGGGCAGCGCCAGCTGGTGCTGGCCGAAAGCGATGGCCGCCGCGAGAGCCTGCTGGACTTTTTGCGCGCCTCGCACATCCACCCGCCCGCGTTTGATTCGCTGGCTGAATTTGAAGCCAGCCGCGAACCCGTGGGCATGGCCACGGCACCGCTGATGAGTGGCTTTGCCTGGGTGGCGGGCGGCATCGACTTCATCACCGAAACCGAGCTGTTCGCCGCCGGCCCCACCACGCGCCGCCGCCGCAAGCAAGAGCAGGTGAGCGATGTCGATGCCCTCATCAAAGACCTGGCCGAGCTCAACGTGGGCGACCCCGTGGTGCATGCTCAGCACGGCATTGGGCGCTATCGGGGGCTCATCAATATGGATTTGGGCGCGCGCAACCCCGACGGCAGCCCGGCCTTGCAAGAAATGCTGCATCTGGAATACGCGGGCAATGCCACGCTCTACGTGCCCGTGAGCCAGCTGCACCTGATTGGCCGCTACACCGGCGTGAGCGCGGACGAAGCCCCGCTGCACAAGCTGGGCAGCGGCCAGTGGGAAAAAGCCAAGCGCAAGGCCGCCGAACAGGTGCGCGATGCCGCGGCCGAGCTGCTCAACATCTACGCCCGCCGCGCCGCGCGCGAGGGGCATGCCTTCCGCTTTCAGCAGCAGGATTACGAACAGTTCGCTGCCGACTTCGGCTTTGAAGAAACGGCCGATCAGCGCGCGGCCATTCATGCCGTGGTGCAAGACATGGTCAGCCCGCAGCCCATGGATCGCCTGGTGTGTGGCGACGTGGGCTTTGGCAAGACCGAAGTCGCTTTGCGCGCGGCCTTTGTGGCCGTGACGGGCGGCAAGCAAGTGGCCTTTTTGGCGCCCACCACGCTGCTGGCCGAGCAGCACTACCAAACGCTCAAAGACCGCTTTGCCAAATGGCCGGTGAAGGTGGCGGAGATGAGCCGTTTTCGCTCCGCCAAGGAGATCAACGCGGCCCTCAAAGGCGTGGCCGATGGCACGGTGGACATCGTGGTGGGCACGCACAAATTGCTGAGCGAAAAAACGCAGTTCAAGAACCTGGGCCTGCTCATCATTGACGAGGAACACCGCTTTGGCGTGCGCCACAAAGAGCAGATGAAGCAACTGCGCGCCGAGGTGGATGTGCTCACGCTCACCGCCACGCCCATCCCCCGCACCATGGGCATGGCACTGGAGGGGCTGCGCGATTTGAGCGTGATCGCCACCGCGCCGCAGCGCCGCCTGGCGATCAAGACCTTTGTGCGCAACGAAGGCAGCGGCGTCATCCGCGAAGCCGTGCTGCGCGAATTGAAGCGCGGCGGGCAGGTCTATTTCTTGCACAACGAGGTGGAAACGATTGAAAACCGCCGCGCCAAGCTGCAAGAAATCCTGCCCGAAGCGCGCATCGCCGTGGCCCACGGCCAGATGCCCGAGCGCGAGCTCGAGCGCGTGATGCGCGACTTTGTGGCCCAGCGCCACAACATCCTGCTGTGCTCCACCATCATCGAAACGGGTATTGACGTGCCCACGGCCAACACCATCGTCATCAGCCGGGCCGACAAATTCGGCCTGGCGCAGCTGCACCAGTTACGCGGCCGCGTGGGCCGCAGCCACCACCAGGCCTACGCCTATCTGCTGGTGCCCGAAATCGAGGGCCTGACCAAGCAGGCCGCCCAGCGGCTGGACGCCATCCAGGAAATGGAAGAGCTGGGCAGCGGCTTTTACTTGGCCATGCACGATCTGGAAATTCGCGGCGCGGGCGAAGTGCTGGGCGAGAGCCAGAGCGGCAACATGATGGAGATTGGCTTTCAGCTCTACAACGAGATGCTGGCCGAAGCCGTCAAGGCGCTCAAGGCGGGCAAGGAGCCCGATTTGCTCAGCCCCATGCAGGCCGCGACCGACATCAATCTGCACACGCCTACGCTGCTGCCCGACGACTACTGCGGCGATGTGCACTTGCGCCTGTCGTTCTACAAAAAGCTGGCCACAGCCAAAACCAACGATCAGATTGATGCGCTGCTTGAAGAAATCGTCGATCGCTTCGGCAAGTTGCCACCGCAGGCGCAGGCGCTGATTGACGTGCACCGCTTGCGTGTACTCAGCCAGCCTTACGGCGTGCAGAAGGTGGATGCTGCGCCTGGCGTTATCACCATCAACTTTCGCCCCAACCCGCCGGTGGACCCCATGGCCATCATCGGCCTGATCCAGAAGAATCGCCACATCAAGCTGGCGGGTAATGACAAACTGCGCATCGAACGCGAGCTGCCCGAAGCCAAAGACCGCGCCCAGATGGTGCGCGACGTGCTGCGCAGCCTGGGACAGCCGCTGGCGGCCTGAAGGAGCCAACCCGCGATGAACACCCTCTGGAGCCGGATCCTCGCCCGCCTGCCCGACTGGGCGCAAGAGCTGCTGCAAGTGCTGTTGCCCGCCCTGCAGGTGCTGCTCATCATGGCGGCGGCCGTGCTGCTGCAACGGCTGCTGCGCCGCCTCATCCGCCGCGTGGCGGCCAGCTACCACCTGCCGGCTGAATTCAACGTGCTCACCCTGCGCCTCAGCAGCTTCGTCATCTTCGGCAGCGCGCTGCTGATGGCGCTAGAGCGGCTGGGCGTATCCAGCGCCGTGCTGTGGGGCGCTTTCACCAGCTTCGCAGCCGTGGGCGCGGTGGCCTTTTTCGCGGCGTGGAGCGTGCTCTCCAACGTGTTCTGCTCGCTGCTCATCTTCACCACCCGCCTGCTGCGCCTGGGCGACTATGTGGAGGTGCTGGAAAACGGCGACAAGCCCGGCCTCAAGGGCCGCGTGGTTGATATCAACCTCATCTACACCACGCTCGACGAAACGGGCGACGCCGAGCAGGGCACCCTGCTCAAAGTGCCCAACAGCCTGCTGTTTCAGCGCACCCTGCGGCAATGGAGCGGCCATGCCAGCGCGCCCACGCCCCTGCCTGCCAAGCCCTTTCATGAAACGCCAGCGCCTTTGGCGCCACCGCCCGGCCCTGCCGCGCCATGACGGGGCAAAGCTGGCGGGCGCGGGCCAGGCAACCGGTTGCCGTTTTCGCCCGCCCGGTTGCCTTCTGCCCGGCCCCGGCGGGCAGCACTTGACTGCCTCTCGGCACAAAAAAACGGCGTGCCTGCGCACGCCGTTGTCCTTTTCTTTCACGCCTAGCCCGGCCATGCCCGCCGCGCCCAAGGGCACGGCCCCAGACTCGCCGCGCTACCAGATCTGCCACCAGGGCTTTTCGCGCCCCTTCACGCCGGCGCTGCCGGGGTAGTTCTGCTCCAGCACGCGACGGGCGTCGTCGCGCAGATCGGTCATGCCCAGCTTGTCGTAGGACTGCACCAGGATGTGCAGCGCCTCTTCCAGCGCCGGGGCGTCGCGGTAATCGGCCAGCGCCTGCTGCGCCCGGCTGATGGCGGCCACATAAGCGCCGCGCCGGTAGTAGTAGCGCGCCACGTGCACTTCGTACTGCGCCAGCGCGTTCACGGTGTAGCGCATGCGCGCCCGCGCGTCGGGCGTGTAGCGCGAATCGGGAAAGCGCGTCACCAGCTCGCTGAACGACTCGAACGCCTCCTTGGCGGCGCGCTGGTCGCGCTCCGACAAGTCCTGCCGCGCCAGGAAGGACAGCAGGCCCAGCTCGTCGTTGAAGTTGATCACGCCCTTCATGTACAGCGCGTAATCCAGCGCCGGGCTGCTGGGGTGCAGGCGCATGAAGCGATCCAGCGTGGCCACCGCTTCGGCCTTGTCGCCATTCTTGAACTGGGCGTAGGCTTTTTCCAGTTGCGCCTGCTGCGCCAGCGGCGTGCCGGCGGCACGGCCTTCCAGCGTTTCGAGCAGGGGAATGGCCTTGTCGAAGCCGCCGGCGCTCATTTCCTCCTTGGCCTCGGCATGGATGCGGTTGGGGCTCCAGCCCGCGGTCTGGTCTGCCGTCGGCTTGGACGAGCAGGCCGCAAGCAGCGCCGCCAGGGCCGCCGCGCCGGCCACTGCCGATAATCTGGACTGGAACATCACAGGCTTTTCCCTTGGTTGAAACAACCGCGAAGTTTATCGCGCCCCCCTGCCCCGACGAACCGCCCCTGCCGCCCGGCGACGACCTTGCCGACGCGCCGGAGGAGGCGCAGGCCGAGCAGCGCCAGCTCATCCCGCCCGCCCGCCTGCACGGCGAGCGGCTGGACCGCGCCCTGGCCGCGCTCGTGCCCGAGTTCTCGCGCAGCTACCTCAGCCAGCTCGTCACGGACGGGGCCGTTACCCTGGCCGGCCGCCCCGCCGCCAAGCCCGCGCAGCGCGTCAAGGCGGGCGAGGCTATCACCGTCTTGCTGCGCCCCACGCCGCAGGCGCAGGCTTTCACGCCCCAGCCCATACCGCTGGCCATGCTGCATGAAGACGAGCACCTGGCCATCGTTCACAAGCCCGCCGGGCTGGTGGTGCACCCCGCCCCCGGGCACTGGAGCGGCACCCTGCTCAACGGCCTGCTGGCGCACAACCCGGCTTTCGCCCGCCTGCCGCGCGCCGGCATCGTGCACCGGCTGGACAAGGACACCAGCGGCCTGATGGCCGTGGCCAAGAGCCGCCCGGCCATGGATGCGCTGGTGGCCGCCATCGCCGCGCGCGAAGTGCGCCGTGAATACCTGGCCCTGGCGCACCGCCCATGGCAGGGCGCGCCCACGCGCGAGGTGACGGAACCCATTGGCCGCGACCCGCGCCACCGGCAGCGCATGGCCGTGGTCGATCTGGCGCGCCACCCCGGCAAACCGGCCCACACCACATTCACCTTGTTGCACAACGCCGCCAGCGGCTGCCTGGTGCATGCGCGCCTGGGCACCGGGCGCACGCACCAGATCCGCGTGCACATGGCCCACCTGGGCCACCCGCTGGTGGCCGACGCGCTCTACGGCGGCGCCCCCGCCGCCGGCCTGGCCCGCCAGGCGCTGCACGCGTGGCAGCTGGCCCTGACGCACCCCGCCACCGGCGCGCCGCTGGCTTTCAAGGCGCCCCTGCCCGCCGACATGGCCGCCGCGCTGGCCGCCTGGGAAGTGCCTGCCGAGCGCTTTTGACGCGCCGCGCCGGGGAAACGCTTTGCCAGCCCTGCCTTTTCAAACCACGCTTTCACGCCACGCCAGCGCCATGCCTAAGCCATGAACCAGGCTCTGACTACAATCACCCGCGCCCTGCCATCCGCATGGCGCGCGCGGCCCGCCCCCGCTGGCTGCCACCCGCCCCCAAGCGCCGGCTGCGCCCCACAGCGGCGCGCCTGTGGCGCCATGCCGCCATGCGGGCGGGTGTCCCACGCGGCCCGCCCCCTTTCAGCTTATGTTCGCCCCGCCGCCGCCCCGCACCGGGCAGCGGCCTTTCCAGCCAGAGCCTGCCTACCGTGAACACGACGGACGCCAAGCGCATTCTTGAAACCGCACTCATCTGCGCGCAGCAGCCCATGACCGTGCGCGAAATGCGCGTACTCTTCGCTGACCAGCTGGGCGCCGACACGCTCAAGACCCTGCTGGCCGAGTTGCAGGACGAGTGGACGCTGCGCGGCGTGGAGCTGGTGCAGGTGGCCAGCGGCTGGCGCTTTCAGAGCCGGCCCGAGATGCGCGAATATCTCGACCGCCTGCACCCCGAAAAGCCCCCCAAGTACACCCGCGCCACGCTGGAAACGCTGGCCATCATTGCCTACCGCCAGCCCGTCACGCGCGGCGACATTGAGGACATCCGCGGCGTCACCGTCAATTCGCAATTGCTAAAGCAACTGGAAGACCGGGGCTGGGTCGAAGTGATCGGCCACCGCGAAACCGTGGGCCGCCCTGGCCTGTATGCCACCACCCGCCAGTTTCTGGACGACCTGGGGCTGGCTTCGCTCGACCAGCTGCCCCTGCTGGAGGCGCCCGACGAACAAACCCAGAGCATGTTCGAGGCGCTTCAGGAAACCGCTGGCACGGATGCCGACGCCCCCCCGGCCGATGACGCCCCGGCCCACGCCGCGATGACTGAAGACGCCGCCAGCCCCCCCGCGCCCACACCCGCCGCCGCGCCACCAGCCACCGGCAACCCGTCGCCGGATGAAGCCCCCGCCACGCCGGCCACGCCCGTGGCTGATGACGCCGCCGCCCCGCCCCCGCCCTTCCCCCCCGAAAACACCAGCACGGCAGCGCCAGCTGCCGCGCCAGCGCCTGCCACCACGCCGCCCGGGCCTGCCGCCCCCAGCAGCCCGGAGGAGCCTTTGCCATGAACCCCAAGCCATCTTCACCCTCCCCCCGTCCGGCCCGCCAGGGCCAGGGCGCGCCCGCCCGCCCTGCGGCCAAGCCGCGCCCGCCTGCCGCCGCCCACGCGTCCGCCGTGGGCATGGATGACGTGGTGTCCGGCCGCTTCGACACCGAAGCCCAGCCCGCCGCCAGCGCCCCCCCCGCCCCGCGCACGCCCCCCAAGCGCGTGCTGCAACCCGAGGCCGAAAGCCCCAAGCTGCACAAGGTACTGGCCCAGGCCGGGCTGGGTTCGCGGCTGGAGATGGAGCAGCTCATCAGCCAGGGCCGCGTCAGCGTCAACGGCCAGCCCGCCCACGTGGGCCAGCGCATCCGCCACGGCGACCAGGTGCGTATCAACGGCCAGCCCGTGCGGCTGCGCATCGCGCCGCCGGCGGTGCGCGTCATCGCCTACCACAAGCCCGTGGGCGAAGTCGTCACCCACCACGACCCGCAAAACCGCCCCACCGTCTTTCGCAAGCTGCCGCCGCTGGCGCAGGGCAAATGGCTTTCCGTGGGCCGGCTCGACCTCAACACCGAAGGGCTGCTGCTGCTCACCAACTCCGGCGAGCTGGCCAACCGCCTGATGCACCCGCGCTTCGGCCTGGAGCGCGAATACGCCGTGCGCGTGCTGGGCGCGCTGAGCGACGATGAAAAGCAGCGCCTGCTCACCGGCGTCATGCTGGACGACGGCCCCGCCCAGTTCAGCCGCCTGGAGGCCGAAGGCAGCAGCGAAGGCGCCAACCAGTGGTATCGCGTCACCATCGCCGAAGGCCGCAACCGCGAAGTGCGCCGCCTGTTCGAAGCCGTGGGTCACGCCGTCAGCCGCCTCATCCGCATCCGCTACGGCGCCATGCTGCTGCCACGCGGCCTGCGGCGCGGCCAGTGGATGGAGCTGCAAGAACGTGACATCCGCGCCCTGGGCGCCGCCGCCGGACTGCCCGCCGCCGCCCTGCGTGGCGGCCCGGCCGAACGCGCCGCCCCCCCGGCCCGCAACCGCCGCCAGGCCGACCGTGGCCGCGCCAGCGGCCCGCGCGGCCGGGGTGGCCCGCCCCCCGCCACACCCGCGCCCCGGCCGCCGCGCCAGGGCATGGGCAGCGCGCCCGGCCACCCATCAGGCAATCAATGGTTGCAGGGCAACCAGGACCGGGGCGGCAGCCGCCCGCCCGACCCCATGCCAACCCGCTCTGGCTACATTGGCGCCGACGCTTGGCGCCAGCAGCGCCAAAACCCCTCGCGCGGCCGCCCCAGCCAAGCCAGAGGCAAAGGCGGCCCACCCCGTGGCGGCCAGCGTCGCGGCTGACCCAACCGCATGCAGGCAGCCACCCAGGATTACATGAAAAAAAGCCGTTTCAGGCCGTATTGACGGCCCAGTCTGCTATCAATTCAATAACAAAACTTCCCCTACTCCTGCAAACCGCCTCCGGCCCGTGCGGCGCCGTGCCGCCGCCTGCCTCGGGGGTTAAGCGTTCGGCGTTCAGCGAACAGTCGCTGAAACCGCCTTACCGCTGAACGCTGAACGCTGAACGCTGAACCATCCCATGCCCCTCCAATACACCCCCGACCACACATGGCTGAAGATTGACGGCGACACCGCCACCGTGGGCATCACGGCCCACGCGCAAGACGCGCTGGGCGACGTGGTCTTCGTCGAACTGCCCGAAGTGGGCAAAACCTATGCCGCCAAGGACACCGCTGGCGTGGTGGAAAGCGTCAAAGCCGCCGCCGACGTGTACATGCCCGTCAGCGGCGAGGTGCTGGAAATCAACGAAGCCCTGCGCGCCGATCCGGCCCTGGTCAACAGCGACCCGCTGGGCGCGGGCTGGTTCTTCAAGATCCGCCTGTCACGGCCCGATGAAGCGGCGGCCCTGCTGGACGAAGCGGCCTACACCGCCTTGACCCACGGCGCCTGAGGCCGCATCCCGGCGGCACCTGGGCGATGGCCTGCCCTGCACTGCCCCACCCTGTCCCGCTCATAGGCCCTGCGTCACCCGCCAGACCGGCCCATGCCGGCCAACAGGCGCACATGCTCTTGGCGGGAAATCTCCCCGGAACATCAAAAACAATAGCGCCCTGGGCCGTATTGGCGGCCCAAGGCGCTGTTTTCATGCCTGAAAGGCGCGGCAGAGAGCGCGTCAGACCGGCCCGCCGGGCGTGCGGTTGGCCTGCACCATCTTCATGGCCGAGCTGATGAGGGCGGAGACTTCGGTCATGTTGCTGGGCACGACCAGGGTGGTTTGCGAATCGGCCGCCACCTGGCTGTAGGCCTCGACGGCTTTTTCGGCCACCTTCAGTTGCACGGCCTGCTCGCCGCCGGGCTGGCGAATGGCGGCGGCCACGCGCATCAGCGCCTCGGCGGTGGCGTTGGCCACTTCGGTAATGGCGGCGGCCTCGCCCTGGGCGTTGTTGATCTGCGCCTGCTTCTCGCCTTCGGACTTGGCAATGGCGGCCTGCTTCTGGCCTTCGGCCAGGTTGATCTGCTCCTGGCGCTTGCCCTCGGAGGTGGCGATGACGGCGCGCTTTTCGCGCTCGGCGGTGATCTGCGCCTGCATGGCGCGCAGGATTTCGTTGGGCGGGGTCAGGTCCTTGATTTCGTAGCGCAGCACCTTCACGCCCCAGTTGAGCGCGGCTTCGTCAATGGCCTCGACCACCTTGGCGTTGATCATGTCGCGCTCCTCGAAGGTCTTGTCCAGCTCCAGCCGGCCGATGACGCTGCGCAGCGTGGTTTGCGCCAGCTGCGAGATGGCCATCACGTAGTTGCTGGAGCCGTAGCTGGCGCGCATGGGGTCGGTGACCTGGAAGTACAGGATGCCGTCCACCTGCAGCTGCGTGTTGTCGCGCGTGATGCAGACCTGGCTGGGCACGTCCAGCGGGATTTCCTTCAGGCTGTGCTTGTAGGCCACGCGGTCGAAGAAGGGGATGATGACGTTCAGGCCGGGCGAGAGCGTGCGGTTGTACTTGCCCAGGCGCTCGACGATCCAGGCGTTTTGCTGCGGCACGATCTTGATGGAGAGCTTGGCCACGATGGCCGCGATGACGACGAGGACGATGGCGATTTCCAAGAGGGCCTTCCTTTCTGGTTAACGGGTCATGCAAGTGGAAAAGCGGATTCGGGGCAAGGGCGCTTGACGGTGGCCCGCCCGCCGGTTCAAACCGGCTTCAAATCAGCGTCAGAGCGGCTCCAGCAGCAGGCGGCTGCCCACCAGTTCAGCCACGCGGTGCGGGCCGGGACGGGGCACGGCCTGCGGACGGCAAATGGCCGTCCATTGCGTGCCGCGGTAGCGCACGGTGGCCGTGCCGTCGGGGTTCCAGGCGTGCACTTGCACGGTTTCGCCCACGTCCAGGTTCACGTTGCGGTCGGCGCGCGGCGAAGGCTCGCCCGGCCGGCGGCGGCGCAGCACGTAGCAGGCGGCCACGGCCACGCCGCTGACCACGGCCGCCACGGCCATTTGCCCGGCCAGCGGCACGCCTGCATAGGCCGCCAGCGCGCCAGCCACGCCGCCCAGGGCGAGCATGAGCAGGTAGAAGGTCAGCGTCACCAACTCCAGCGCCACCAGCGCGCCGGTCACGATCCACCACCAGCTTGCATCCGTCATTGCATGCGCTCCTTGTTCGGGGGTTGTTCATGGGCCTGCCACCGCCACCGGGGCGCGCCGCGCCATGTCCCACGCCACAACGCGCCGCCGTTGCTGGCGGGCGCGCTATTTTGCGGCAAAAGCATGGGTGGGCAGAGGCGCCCCCGCAGGGGCGGCGGTGCGGCCTTGCCACTCCATGAAAAAAGGCCGGAGGCGTGCTGTGAAACACGCCCCCGGCCTGGTGAACAAGGCGCTGAGCGCCTTCAGAGAGACTTCAGAGAGCCTTTGGAACGCCTTTAGTCAGCGTACTGGCCCGCCGCCTTGATGACGGGGCCCCACTTGGCGATTTCGCTGGCCACGAACTTCTTGTGCGCGGCCGGCTCCATGCGCTCGTCGGTCACGACCACGGCGCCCAGGCCCTGTTGTTTCTTGATGAATTCAGGGTCTTTCAGCGCGGCCTTGAGCGCGTCGTTCAAGGTCTTGAGCACGGCCGCGGGCGTGCCCTTGGGCGCGTACAGGCCGTGCCAGATGGAGACGTTGAAGCCCTTGATGCCCGCCTCGTCCAGCGTGGGCAGGTCCTTGTAAACGGCCGGGGTGCTCAGGCGCTGGGGCGTGGTCACGGCGTAGGCCTTGATCTTCTTGGCTTCCACCTGGCTGGTGGTGTTGGTGGTCTGGTCGCACATCAGATCCACCTGGCCGCCAATGAGGTCGGTAATGGCGGGGGCCGTGCCCTTGTAGGGCACCGTGGTCATCTCCGCCTGCAAGGCCTTCTGGAACATCAGGCCGCACAGGTGCGAGGCCGAGCCCAGGCCCGCGTTGGCCAGGTTGATCTTGCCCTTGTTCTGGGCGATCCAGTCGGTCAGCTCCTTGTAGTTGTTGGGCGCCAGGCCGGGCTTGGCTACCACCACCATCGGCACTTCGTTGATCAGGCCCAGGTATTCAAACTCCTCCACCTGGTAGGGCAGCTTGCGGTACAGCGCTGGCGTGGTGGCCATGCCGATGTGCGTCACCAGCAAGGTGTAGCCATCGGGCGTGGCGCGGAAAGCCTTGCCCGTGCCGATGGTGCTGCCCGCGCCCGCGGCGTTGTCGATCACCACGCTGGCGCCGCCCAGGGGCTTGCGCAGGGCCTCGGCCAGATCGCGCGCCACCTTGTCGGTGGGGCCACCTGCGGAAAACGGCACGATCAGCGTGATGCTTTTGCCTTCGGCCGGAAAGGTTTGCGCCTGCGCGCCCAGCGCCACGAGCGCGGCGCCCGCGAAAGCGGCGAGTTTGAACAGTGCGGACATGGGTGTGACTCCTCGAAAATCCATCTAAAAGTGTCGGATGCTAACGGCCCGCGCCCGCGGATCCATCAGGATTACACCTAGGGCCATGCTTGGCCAACCCCTTGCCTGCCCGGCCCGTGGCCCCCCGTACCACCGCCCGAAGCGCCCGAAGCGCCCGCCACGGGCTATGCTTTTGATGGATTGCATGGCCCCTGGCCCAAGCGCCTTGCTGGCCCTGTTTTTTTCCAGATTCCGGCTTTCCCGACCTCATTCACAGGAGACTTTTTCGATGCCGCATCACACGATTTGCCCCGCCCGCCGTCACGCCCTGGCCAGGCTGGCCGCCAGTTTGGCCGCGCCCTGGGCCGCCAGCGCCGCCGCGCAGGACAAATACCCCGCCAAGCCCGTCACGCTGGTGGTGCCGCAAGCCGCTGGCGGCGCCAATGACGTGATCGCGCGCGTGCTGGCGCAGCGCCTGTCGGAACAAATGGGCCAGAGCGTGGTGGTGGACAATCGCCCCGGCGCGGGCGGCACGCTGGCCACCGCCGCCACGGCGCGCACCCAGGCCGACGGCTACACCCTGCTCGTCACCACCGACAGCGCCCAGGTCATCGCCCCCGCGCTGTACAAGGCGCCCGGCTTCGACCCCGAAAAAGACTTCGCCCCCGTGGCCCCCATTGCCCGCGCCGGTTACGTGCTGGTGGCCCACCCCAGCTTCGCAGCCGATGACGTGGCCGGCCTCATCCGGCTGGCCAAGGCCCGGCCCGGCCACTACGCCATTGCCTCGGCGGGCAACGGCACGCTCAACCACCTGATGGCCGCGCTGCTGCAAAAGGCCGCCGGCATTGAGCTGATGCACGTGCCCTATAAAGGCTCGGCCGCCGCCGCCACCGACGTGGCGGGCGGGCAGGTGCCGCTGGCCGTGCAAAGCCTGCCTTCGGTCATGGCCTTCGTGCAGTCCGGCAAGCTGAAGGTGCTGGGCGTGGTCAACCCCGAGCGCACGCCCGCGCTGCCCCAGGCGCCCGCCATCAGCGAAACCCTGCCCGGCTTTGGCGCCGCGCCGTGGTATGCGCTGTTTGCCCCGGCCGGCACGCCCGCGCCCATCGTCACGCAACTGCAAGGCGAAGTGCAGCGCGCGCTGACGCACCCCGACGTGCTGGCCAAGCTGGCCGCCGTGGGTTGCGAGCCTTTTGCCGGCACCGCCGCCGAGCTGGGCGCGCTGGTGCGGGCCGACCGCGCCAAGTGGGCGCGGGCCGTGAAGGAAACCGGCGTCACCATCGACTGAACCCCCCGCGCTTTCTTGCGCCGCCCGCCCTGCCGCCCGGATGGCGGGGCGGGCGGGTGAACCGGCAGACGGGAACACGGGCTTCGGCCACAATCCGGCCGCATGAACCATCCCGCGATTGGCGCGCCCCGCCCCGTGCGCCACACCTATGAAGACTTCATGCGCCACGTGTTCGAAAACGGCGTGGCCAAGGCCGACCGCACCGGCACCGGCACGCGCAGCGTGTTCGGCTACCAGATGCGCTTTGATCTGAACGAGGGCTTTCCGCTCGTCACCACCAAGAAAGTGCATCTCAAGAGCATCATTCACGAGCTGCTGTGGTTTTTGCGCGGCGACGGCAACGCGCGCTGGCTGCAAGAGCGCGGCGTGAGCATCTGGGACGAATGGGCCGATCCCGAAACGGGCGACCTCGGCCCCGTGTACGGCGTGCAGTGGCGCAGCTGGCCCACGCCCGGTGGCGGGCACATCGACCAGATCGCGCAAGTGGTGCAGCAGCTCAAACACAATCCGGATTCGCGCCGCATCATCGTCAGCGCCTGGAACGTGGCCGAACTGGACCAGATGGCCCTCATGCCCTGCCACGCCTTCTTCCAGTTCTACGTGGCCGAAGGCCGCCTGTCCTGCCAGCTCTACCAGCGCAGCGCCGACATCTTTCTGGGCGTGCCCTTCAACATTGCCAGCTACGCGCTGCTCACGCACATGCTGGCGCAGCAATGCGATTTGCAGGTGGGCGAGTTCATCTGGACCGGCGGCGACTGCCACATCTACAGCAACCACATGGAACAGGTACAAACGCAGCTGGCCCGCCAGCCCTTTGCCTGGCCCACGCTGCGCATCAAGCGCCGCCCGCCTTCCATCTTCGACTACGAATACGAGGACTTTGAGCTGCTGGACTACCAGCACCACCCCGCCATCAAGGCGCCGGTGGCTGTCTGACCCCGCGCCGGGCCGTGCCCCCTGCCTGCGGCGCAAGCATCGATACAGCAACCATGCTTGCGCCCATCATGCGGCTTGGCACACGATCGAAAAAGGCCGCCAGCGCCCGTCCACAGGGCGATAGGCGCTATGTTTTTTGAAATCACGCGAAACACGCCATGAAAATCAGCCTCATCTGGGCGCAAGCGCGGGGCCGCGTCATTGGCCAGGGCGGCGGCATGCCCTGGCGCCTGCCGGAAGACCTGGCGCACTTCAAGCGCACCACCGGCAGCGCGCCCGTCATCATGGGGCGCAAAACCTGGGATTCACTGCCCCCGCGCTTCCGCCCCCTGCCGGGCCGCCGCAACATCGTCATCACGCGCCAGAGCGATTGGCATGAAAACGGCCCCCAACGCGCATCCAGCCTGCCAGAAGCGCTACAAAAATGTGAACAATCGGGCGAGCCGCAGGTCTGGATCATTGGCGGCGCACAGATTTATGCGCAGGCACTGCCGCTGGCCCACGAAATCGTGCTCACGGACATTGACGCCTCTTTTGAAGGCGACGCCTTCGCGCCCACCCTGCCCCCCGCCGCCTGGCACGCCCGGCCCGGCGACTGGCTCACCGCCGCCAACGGGCTGCGCTACCGCTTTGTCACCTGCACGCGCACAGCGCCTCCCTCGGGCAACGCCTGACTGGCACCGCTGAAAGCGCGCCCGCAGGCCGCCCGCGCCGCCAGGGCCGCCCTTGCCCCCTCAAGACGACGGCTTGGCGGCCTTGGCAGGCCGCTGCCAGTCCGGCACGCTGATCTGCCGGCTGCGCGACACGCTCAGCGCGCCGGGCGGCGTGTCTTTGGTGATGGTGGAGCCGCCGCCCACGGTGCCGCCCGCGCCCAGCGTGAGCGGGGCCACCAGCACACAGTTGCTGCCCACGTGCACGTCGGCCTCGATCACGGTGCGGTGCTTGTTGGCGCCATCGTAGTTGGCGGTGATGCTGCCCGCGCCGTAGTTCACGCGCTCGCCCACGGTGGCGTCGCCCAGGTAGGCCAGATGGTTAGCCTTGGCGCCTGCGGCCAGCTGGCTGTTTTTCACCTCGACGAAGTTGCCAATGTGCACCCCGGCCCCCAGCTGTGCGCCGGGGCGCAGGCGCGCATACGGCCCTACCAGCGCGCCGGGGCCCACCACCACGCCCTGGCTGCCGCCGTCAATATGGGTAAAGGGGTGGATGACTGCGCCGGCCTCAATGCGGGCGTTGGCAATCACGCAGTGCGCGCCAATACGCACGCCCTCGCCCAGCGTCACCTGGCCTTCGAAGAGGCAGCCCACGTCAATTTCCACATCCTGCGCGCAGTCCAGCGTGCCGCGCAGGTCAAAGCGGGCCGGGTCGGCCAGGCGCACGCCCTGCACCATCAGCGCCTCGGCGGCGCGGCGCTGCGCCTCGCGCTCCAGCGCGGCCAGTTGCACGGGGCTGTTGACGCCGGCCACCTGCGTCGCGTCTTGCGTTTTCAGCGCCACCACCGGGGTGCCCGCGGCCACGGCGTGGCGCACCACATCGGTCAGGTAGAACTCTTTTTGCGCGTTGTCGTCGTCCAGCAGCGCCAGGTATTTCTTCAGCAGCGCGGTGGGCGCGGCCATGATGCCGCTGTAGCACTCGCGAATGGCGCGCTGCGCCTCGGTCGCGTCCTTGTGCTCGACGATGGCGCGCACCGCGTCGCCGCCCGCTGCGTCGCGCACGATGCGGCCATAACCCGTGGGGTCGTCAAAGTCGATGGTAAGCAGCGCGATGCGTTCGCCGCCGCTGGCGGCCACCAGCGCCTGCAGCGTGTCGGCCTGGGTCAGCGGCACGTCGCCGGAGAGCACCAGCGTGACGCCATCATCCGGCAGGCGGGGCGCGGCCTGCTGCACCGCATGGCCGGTGCCCAGCTGCGGCTCCTGGCGCACTGTCTCGCAAATCAGCGGCAGGCCGTTTTGGCCCTCAGCGCCCGTCTGGCTTGCGCAAAACGCTTCCACTTCTGTAGCGCCATGCCCCGTGATGACCACGCAGCGCCGCGCCGCCAGCGCCGCCGCCGTGGCCAGCACATGCCCCAGCATGGGCCGCCCGGCCAGGCGTTGCAGCACCTTGGGCAGCCGGCTTTTCATGCGGGTGCCCTTGCCTGCGGCCATGATGACGACGTCGACGGGATGTGCCATTGCGCGATGCTCCTGAAGGAAAAACCAAAAACGCCGCTGATTATGAAAGCGCGCCGCGCCCGCTTGGCCCCCGCATTCCGGCGCCCCGCTGCGGCAGCGTGGCCACAGGCGGGGTGTGGGTTTTTGCCATGCTCGTTCATGCGCCCGGCACGAGCCGGTGTGCCGTGCGGCATGGGAACAGGCGCCAGGCATCCGCACGCAGCCATGGCCAGGGCGCGCCATGGGGCGCATGACAGCCCCAAGCTATCGAACATCATGGCCACGCGGCCACGGTGCGCACATGGCGCCGGCGCACGCCAGGCGGGCGGGTCAGATCAGAGGCGCTGGCCGCATGGGCTGCGTGTGGTAGTCGGCAATGCGCTCCAGCGCCTCGGGGTCCAGCAGCGAGAGGCGGCCGCCATGCAGACGGTGCAGGCCCAGGCGCTCCAGCCGGCGCAGGGTCTTGTTGGTGTGCACCAGCGACAGCCCCAGCGCATCGGCAATGTGCTGCTGCGTCAGCGGAAACGGCACACTGCCATCGGCATCGGCCAAACCCACGCGCTCGGCGCGGCGCCACAGGTGAATGAGCAGCATGGCAATGCGCTCGGCCGCATTGCGGCGGCCTACGGTCAGCAGAATTTCGTCTTGCAGCCGCTCCTGCGTGGCGCTCAACCAGGTAATGGCGTAGCCCAGACGTGGCTGCTGGTAATAAAGATCCCACAGCCCCTGCGGCGGAAACACGCACAGGTGCAGCGCGGTCAGCGCCTCCACGCCATAGGTGGCCGCCTGGGCAAACTCGCCCTGCAAGCCCACGAAATCGCCGGGCAACAAGAAGTTGAGGATTTGCCGCCGCCCATCGGCCAGGGTTTTGTAGCGAAAGGCCCAGCCCGAGAAAACGGTGTAGAGACGGTCAATGGCGCGGTGCTCGGGCACCACCGTCTGCCCGGCGCGCACGGCCTGCTGGCCCGTGCGGAAAGCTTGCACGCAAGCCAGCTCCTCCGCCGTCAGGGGCTTGAACCCAGGTTGCAGCCGCAGCGTGCAATCAGCACAGAAAGAAGGCGGACGGGAGGCGGCAGCGGTCATGGGGGCGTATTTCTACTGCATCGCCGCTTGTCTTTTGACATTGTGCGCAAGCCAAAAGCCGCTACATTGCAGCGCCCCGCGAATTCGCGGCCTTTTGTTGCTGGTCTGCTTTGTCTTGCCTTCTGCACAACACTTTTGCACAACGCCTTGATGAACCCTGCCGCCGACTCCCTGAGCCACATTCTTTATGTCAGCCACCTGGCTCCCCAGTGCAATGCCACCGTGGTGCCGCGCATCCTGCAGACCGCCCGCCGCCACAACGCGGCGCATGGCATCACGGGATTGCTGGTGTTTGACGGGCAGATGTTCTGCCAGCTGCTGGAAGGCCCGGCCAGTGAAGTGGCGCCGTTGATGGCCCGCATCCGTCAGGACGCGCGCCATGTGCATCTGCAAACGCTGTACGAAGGCGAACCCACAGTGCGCCATTTCGAGGCATTTTCCATGGGGTACGCCCAGGCCGAGGACGAGGAACCGCTGCATGCGCTGGCGCAGCACCAGGGCACGGCGGCCCTGCATGCCTTGCAGGCTCTGCTGCCCCAGCTGGACGTGGAGCATTGATAAAGCCGGACTCACACGCCCGGATTCACGGGGGCGCAGGCGAGCGCATCTGGGCCGACGCGTCCGCCCTGACGCCCCGGGGCTACTGCTAAAAGCGCCGCACGCCAACCGCCCAACCGCCTGACGCGCTCGCCCTTGGCTGGTGATCCGCGCGCAGCCCGTGGCGCGCCGCTTCAGTTTGCGGCCTGCAGCCGCAGCAGCTCGGCCCCGTCCATCACCTGGTCGCCGGGGGCGTAGAGCAGCTCGGCCACCACGCCGTCAATGGGGGCGGCAATGGTGTGTTCCATCTTCATCGCCTCCATCACGGCCAGGGGCTGGCCCTTGCTGACCTTGTCGCCCGCTTTCACGGCAAAGCTGACCACCTTGCCGGGCATGGGGGCCGTCAGGCGCCCGCCATCGCCGCCGCCTTCGCCGGCGTGGGCCAGCACGTCCAGCTCGGTGATCTGGGCCGCGCCGCGCGTGCCGAACACGTGTTCCACCTCGCCCAGCGGGTAGACGCTGACGACTTCACGCTGCGCCTGTGCGCCCGTGCCCAGGCGCAGGTCGATGCGACCGCCGGGCAGCGCGCTGAAGGCGATGGGCTGCGGCTCTGCATCGCCCACTTTCAGGCTCAGGCCGTCGTGCAGGTAGCGCAGCTTGGCCACCACGGGCTGGCCCTGGTATTGCAGGTCGATGCGGCGCTGCGCCACGCCGTGCGAGCGCCAGCCGTCGGCGCGGCTGAAGGGATCGGGCGTTTCGGCGGCGCGCTCGGCCAGCACGGTCTGCGCCACGGCGGCGGCCACCGTGAGGGGCAGGCCCAGCCTGTCCTGGTTGAACAGGTGATCGCGCTCGCGCTGGATCAGGGCCGTGTCCAGCCGCGCCTGGGCAAAGGACTCGGTGGCCAGCACGTGGCGCAGGAACTGCACGTTGGTTTGCAGGCCCGCGATGTGGGTGGCGGCCAGGGCCTGGTCGAGCTTGGCCAGCGCCTGCTGGCGCGTTTCGCCCCAGACGATGAGCTTGGCGATCATGCTGTCGTAGTAGGGGCTGATGGCATCGCCCTCGCGCACGCCGTCGTCCACGCGCACGGGGCCGAATTCAAAGCTCACGTGCGGCGGCTTGCGGTAGATGTGCAGCGTGCCAGTGGCGGGCAGGAACTGGTTGTCGGGGTTTTCGGCGCAGATGCGCGCCTCGATGGCGTGGCCGTCGATCAGCAGGTCTTCTTGCCCCAGCGGCAGCGGCTCGCCCGCGGCCACGCGCAACTGCCACTCCACCAGGTCTTGCCCGGTGATGGCCTCGGTGACGGGGTGCTCCACTTGCAGGCGGGTGTTCATTTCCATGAAGTAGAACTTCATCTGCTCGGGCGCGTCGTAGCCGCCGGGCTGCTCGACGATGAATTCCACCGTGCCTGCGCCCACGTAGCCCACGGCCTTGGCGGCGTTGACAGCGGCTTCGCCCATGGCGGCGCGCAGCGCGGGCGTCATGCCGGGAGCAGGCGCTTCTTCCAGCACCTTCTGGTGGCGTCGCTGCACGGAGCAGTCGCGCTCGAACAGGTAAACGCAGTTGCCCTGCGTGTCGGCAAAGACCTGGATTTCAATGTGGCGCGGGCGCTGCACGTATTTCTCGACCAGCACGTTGTCATCGCCAAAACTATTGATGGCTTCGCGCTTGCAGCTTTCCAGCGCGGCTGCGAAGTCCTCGGCCTTTTCCACCGCGCGCATGCCCTTGCCGCCGCCGCCCGCGCTGGCCTTGATGAGCACGGGGTAGCCGATGCTGTCGGCCTCTTTTTTCAGCAAGTCGGGGTTCTGGTCAGCGCCGTGGTAGCCGGGCACCAGCGGCACGCCGGCGCTTTCCATCAGGCGCTTGGATTCGGCCTTCAGGCCCATGGCATTGATGGCGCTGGCCGGCGGGCCGATGAAGACCAGGCCGCTCGCGGCGCAAGCCTGGGCGAAGTCTTCATTCTCGCTCAAAAAGCCGTAGCCGGGGTGGATGGCCTGCGCGCCCGTGGCCTTGGCCGCGTCGATGATGCGCTGCCACTGCAAGTAGCTGTCCTTGGGCGCGTTGCCGCCCACGTGCACGGCCTCGTCGCAGGCCAGCACGTGCTTGGCGTGGGCGTCGGCGTCGGAATACACGGCCACGGTTTTCACGCCCATGCGGCGGGCGGTGGCGGCCACGCGGCAGGCAATCTCTCCGCGGTTGGCGATCAGGATCTTGGTGAACATGGCTTGTCTCCTCAAATGTCTGAAATCAAAGAGTGGGCAGGGTGGCCAGCGTCTGCCGCATTGCCCGGCAACACGTGCTGGCAAAAGCGCCAGTCGTGCACGGGCTGGTCGTCGATGTAGGCATCGGGCTTGGGCAAGAAGGCGGCAAAGCAGTCGGCCAGGCCCAGCGCTTGCGCGGACTGGCGGGCGTAGTCGGCGCCGCCGCTGCTCCACAAATACAGCGTGTGGCCTTGCGCGTGCAGCGCCCGCACGGCCTGCACCACGCCGGGCATGGGAATGCGGCGCGCGCCCACGCTGCGCACCAGGGTGTCATCCACGTCCACGTAAATCACGCGCGGACGGCTTGGCGCGCTTGGAGGATTTTGGGCCGTGCCCGAAGGCGCCAGCAGATCCACATAGGCCCTGTCCACCAGCTGCGCTGGGGCGATGCCCAGCTGCGCCATCAGGCGCTGGGCTTCGGCCACGCCGTCTTCAGGCGGCTCGTCGCCTTGCAAGACGACCTCCAGCTCTAGAAAGTCGCCCAGCCCCTGCACCTGATCCAGATGAATACGGGTTCGCCCCGCCATGAACAGCATGCGCTGCTTGCGCACGCGGCCTGCCTGACCCCAGGCCAACGTCAGGCACTGGCGCAGCGATGGCGGATCACTGACAGGCGCGCGCAGGTAGAACGATGCCCTGGGCCCCGCCTGATCCGCACGGCGGTAGAAAATCAGCTCGCCCCGATCCGCAGCGCACTGACGCAGCTTCAACCGGCCCTGGGGGCAGACAAAGAACGTGTCGTCCTGCGCGATCAGCGTGGCGGCCTGCCCGCACAAGGCCTGCACACGGGGTAGCAGCGTCTGCACACTGTCTATGCGCGCCTTGATCTCAACGTTGCATGGCATGGGCGCGCTCTGCCAGCGCAGGGGATCAGAGGCATTACGCATGCCCATGCCCCATGTGTGTGCGCTGGCGGCGCAGCTTGTGCAGCACCAGCTTGAAGAACTTGTAGAGCAGCGCGATCAGGGCAATGGCCAGCAGCACCATCACCGCCAGCGCGATGCCAAAGGCCACGGGGTATTGCGTGGCCAGCCAGACCACGGCGATGACCAGGCCGTCCTCGAACAGCGAGGCCAGCCAGTTGGAAAACGGCTCCGGGCTGGTGTTGATGGCCGCGCGCGCGGTGGCCTTGGCGGCGAACGAGGTGGCCGCGAGCGAGCCGCCCAGCAGCCCGGCGGCCACGCCCATGGCGGCGCTGTCGGCGCCGAACACGCCTGCGGCCAGCAGCGCGCCAGCGGGCACGCGGATGAAGGCGTTGATGCCGTCCCACGCGCTGTCCAGCCAGGGCACCTTGTCGGCAAAAAACTCCACCAGCAGCATGAAGCCGCTCACCGCCAGCACCAGCGGGTGCGCCAGCACGGAAAGGCCGCTGGGCAGCGCCAGCCAGCCCGCCGCGCCCATGGCCCCGACCAGGAAGGTGACGGCATAGAGCCGAAAGCCGCTGGCCCAGCCCAGCGCGGCGGCCAGGGCCATGAGGCCCGCCATGTCCAGCTGGGCCACGGCGCCGCTGGCGGCCTGGCCCACGGCCTGTGCGCCCTGATCCACGGCATCGCCCACGGCGCGCGCCGTGTCGGGCCCGATGTGGATGCCGATGCCGTGCAGCCACTGCACGATGGCGTCGATCAAGCTCTGGTCTTGCATGAGGTTCTACATTCCCGGTAGCGGTTTGCGGCGGATGGATGAAAGCGGGGCCTGGGCTGGCGCGGTCAGGACGCTGGCATGGGCAGCACGGCCATGAACTGGCCGCACACCTTGACCTGGCCGCCCACCACCTGCCAGCCGTGGCTGATCTCCGCCCAGCTGAGCTTGCAGTCCGCCCAGGGCCGGTCGCGGGCCTGCACCTGCACGTGGCCCTGGGCCGTTTCGGTCAGCACATAAGGGATCTTCTCCCCTGGCCTTTCCGCCCCCATGATGAGCAGCCCCGGCCCGGGCAGCAGTTGCAGCGCCTGGCAGTTGTTGTAGCTGTTTTGGCGCTCGAACAGGGTGTCCAGCTGCACGGGCTGGCCCCGGTGGCTGATCCAGTAGTCGCAGAACGCTGTCCCCTGGCTGCCGCGGCCAGCGATGTAGCGGCGGATCTCCACCCTGAAGGGGCCGTGCTGCACCGTGCGCAGCAGCTCACCCCGGTCGCGCGTGGACGGCGGCGTGCCAGGGCCGAAGCTGCCCGATGACGGGCCGGGCCACTCACATCCGGCCACGGCCAGCAGCGCGCCCAGCGCCATGCAGGCGGCCCCGGCCCGCACAGCCCGCGTGGCGGCAAGCGCAAGCGGCGCGCCCGCTGCATGCAGGCGCGGCGAGCCTGAACCAGGCAGCGGGGCGTGGGTCATGCGGCCAAAAGACATTGCTTGCTTCAAAAACAATAGCGAACTTTGAACAGGGTCAGGCGATCAGGCCGTTTTTTATGCCTGCCCCTCCAGCCAGCCCGGCTTGCGCTTTTGCAGGAAGGACTGCACGCCTTCCTTGCCCTCATCGCTGGCGCGGATGTCGGCAATGCCTTCCACCGTGCGGTCGATGAGCAGGCGGGTGATGTCGCGCTCGGCCACGTCCTGCACCAGCTTCTTGCATTCCTTGACGGCGTTGGGGCTGGCGCTGATGAGCGCGCCCACCAGCTCGGCCACCTTGGCGTCGAGCTGCTCGGCGCTCACCACTTCGTGCACGAAGCCGATGCGCAGCGCTTCCTGCGCGCTGAAGCGCTCAGCCGTCAAGAAATAGCGGTGCGCCGCGCGCGCGCCCATGGCGCGGATGACGTAGGGGCTGATGGTGGCCGGGATCAGGCCCAGCTTGACTTCGCTCAGGCAGTAGCCCGCCGTGTCCACGCTCACCGCCATGTCGCAGGCGGCCACCAGGCCCATGCCGCCGGCGTACACGTCGCCCTGCACGCGGGCGATCGTCGGCTTGGGGCATTCGTAGATGGCGCGCAGCATGAAGGCGAGCTTGCCCGCGTCTTCCAGGTTTTCCTCGCGCGTGTAGTCGGCCATGCGGCGCATCCAGTTCAAATCGGCCCCGGCGCAAAAGGCCTTGCCCTCGGCCATGAGGACGATGGCGCGCACTTCCGGCGCCTCGCCCAGCTGCACGAAGGCTTGCGAAAGCTCGGCAATCACTTCGTCGTTGAAGGCGTTGCGCACCTCGGGGCGCGAGAGGACGACGGTGGCAACGTGGCCGGTGGTGGCGATGCGGATGGCTTGGGTCATGGCAGGTGGCGGTGTGGGTGATGGCAAACAATCAGTCGGGCTGGGGCGCGTCGCCTTCCGGCAAAGGCCAGACGGGCTCGCAGCGCACCTCGGTTTTCACCGACTGGGCGATGAAGCATTCTTCATGGGCCGCGTGGTGCAGGGCCAGCAGTTCCTCTCGGCTGGGCTGGCGGCCCGCAAAGCGCACGGCGGGCGCCAGGGTGACCACGCTCACCCAGAGCTTGCCCTGGGCGTTTTTCTCCATCACGCCGCTGGCGCGGTCTTCATAACGCTGCACGGCAAAGCCCTGGCGCGCGGCGATGGAGAGAAACCACAGCATGTGGCAGGAGGCGAGCGAGGCGACGAAGGCCTCTTCCGGGTCCACCGCCTGCGCGTCCGACCAGGGCAGGGGCACGACGTGCGGCGAGGACGAGGCTGAGATGTCCTGCCCGCCGTCAAAGCGCCAGAGGTGACGGCGGCTGTAGCGGCCCTTGGCAAAGTCTTCCTGCGGGCCGAGTTGCCAGGTGACGGTGGCGGTGTGGGTGCTCATGCTTGGCTTTCCTGTTGCAGCATGGGCGCCAGGTCCTGCGATGGGCAGGACAGGCCCAGTTGCGTGAGCGCGGCGCTGATCTGGCCGCGATGGTGCGTGCTGTGGTTGAACACATGGGCCAGCGTGAGGGCGAAAGGCAGCGTCACATCCTCGCCCCGGGTGTTGGTGTAGCGCAGCGTGCCTTCAAAGCGCGCGGCGGGCCAGCTTTCGATCAGCGGCTGCCAGCGCGCCGCGCCTTCGAGCAGGCGCGCGGCCAGACGGGCACGGTCGGGCTCGGCCTCTTCATCCAGCGCGTGCCGGGGCGACACGCCTTCGGCAAAGCGGCGCTGCCACAGCAAATGTTCGCCCACCAGCAGGTGGTTGAGCGTGCCGTGGATGCTCCTGAAAAACAGGCCCATGTCGCGCCCGTACGCCTCTTCAGGCACGGCGGCCACGGCATCGAGCAGGCGGCGAGTGGCCCATGCGTTGTAGCGGGCCAGGGTGGCGAAGTAGGTGTGCCAGTGCATGCGCGTGCCTCAGAAGTCGAAGTTGCCGTCGTGCCGGGACGGATCCCAGGTGAAGTCGAAATGCTTTTTCGCCAGGCTGGCTTGCAGCCTGTCAAAAAACTGCTGCATGGGCGTGAAACCCACACCCTTGGGCAACGGGCGGCCCTGCTGCTTGGCGTAGTGGTATGCGTCCACCTTCTTCACCCACTCCCGGATGGCCTGCGCCTGATCGGGCACGCACAGCACGGCGGTCGTCAGCAGGCGGCGCGCGGCGCGCTGGCGGGTTTCATGCCCGTCGGGCCGGAAAGAGCACAACACGTATTCGTCAATCTCTTGCAGCAGTTGCCAGGCCAGCTCTTTCTGGTGCTTGTCGTTCTGGATCTCCCACGAGGCGCGCGTCTGCGCCGCCGCCGCCTTGACCGCGACGACATAGGCAATGGCGCCGCCGATCAGGCTGCCAATGACCGAGCCCCAAAAGCCCCATGCCGCATCGCTCATGTCTTCAGCTCCTTGCACATCAGCACCGAGGCATAGGTCTTGCCGCTCCATTGCACGCGGCCCGCGTCGCGGTAGCCCCGGCGCTGGTAGCGCACGCGCAGGGCGGCGGCGGGCTCGGCCGTGTCCAGCGCCACCTGGGCAAAGCCTTGCTGGCGCGCCCAGTCCTCGGCCGCGTCGCACAGGCGCGCGCCCAGACCCTGGCCGCGCAGCGCCGGGTGCACGGCCAGTTGCGCCAGGATGGCGGTGTCTGCACGGGTGTAGAGCGGCGGGGCGCTGTCTTGCGCCTGCACGTAATGCGCGCCCGCCGCCTTGGGCGGGCTGATGCACACGCTGCCCACCAGCGCGCCAGTGGGCAGATCGCCCTGGGCCCGCAGCAGCTCGGCCACAAAGCACTGGCCCTGCGCGATGCGCTCGCGCGTGGTCTGCACGCTTTGCGTGGCGGCGGTGTAGTTCCAGCCCTGCGCGGCCAGCGTGGCATAGGCCGCGTGCAGCAGCGCGGTGAGTTGCTGCACGCTGTCGGCGGTGCTCAAAGGACGAATACGGGTGGTGTCAGTCATGTTCAAGGTTTCTCCCCTGCATCAAGAACGGGCTTGCCCGCCCGAAGCGCCTGTGTGAGGGCCTTGCGCTGGCGCCAGATGCCGCGCACGTAGGGGTCGGAGATGATGAAGCGGCCGTGGCCGATGCGGGCGATCAGGTTGGCGGCCACCAGCCCGTCCACCGTGGTTTGCACCTGTTTGACTTCCACCGGCAATCCCTGGGCGGCCGTGTAGTCGGCCAGCGCGGCCTGACCGTAGAGCTCGCGCGTGCCGTCTTCCGGCCCGTCGGCGATGCGGGCGAAGACCAGCTCGCCCAGCTCACCGCCGATTTCGCCGGCGCGGGCAAATTCCATGTCCGCAGCGGCATAGGCCAGGGTGGCGCAGATGAGGTCGAACTCGGCATCGCTGCCTTGCGGCGCGGCCTGGAACTGGCCGAGCGCCCGCTCCAGCTCTTCCGGGCGGTGGCCCAGGGTCTGAAAGCCGCGCCAGGCGGCCTCCAGCGAGGGCAGGCGCACGCCGTCCGCAGCCAGTTGGTCGAGCTTCCAGGCCACGTAGTCTTGCGGCAGTGGCTCGAAGGGCGCAGTCACCGCACCCTTGAAGGGGTGCGAGGGCTTGGTGGCCATGTCGTTCATGAGCGAACGGTGCGAGCCCGTGCCGATGAAGAGGAAGTGGCCCTTGGCCTCGGGGTCCCCATTGACCGCATCGCGCGCGGCCTTGAGGGCAGCCATCAGCGCATGGCCCGCCGGGCCGGCGGCCTGCTGCACTTCGTCCACGATCAGCACCACGTCGGTCCGGGCTTTTTGCACCAGCTCGTGCATGGCTTGCGCCAGGGTGACGCCGCCGGGCTGGCCCAGGGTGTCGAGCTGAAAGTTGAATGTGAGCCCTGCCGCGCCCAGCCCCATGCCCTTGAGGCGTTTGAGCAGGCCAGAGCCCGGCGTTTGCAGCTCGCGCAACTGCGCGCGCACCGCCTCCAGCACCAGATCCAGCGGCGCGCGGTTCACATTGGCCCACAGGTCCACGTAAATGACGATGGCACCGCGCTGGCGCAGCTCTGGCACCAGCTCGTTGCGCAGGAAAGTGCTTTTGCCCACGCGCCGGATGTTGGACAGGAACACGCCCGAGCGCACGCTGGTGTGCAGGCCCGAGGGACTGAGCAACTGATCGGCCAACGCCTTGGCGTAGTCAGGACGGGGGAAGAGCATGGCGAATTACCGAAATTACTGATTCAGGGTAATTTTCTATGGTTTGGTAATTTTGGGTAATCACTGAGGCTGAACACGCCCATGACGCAATGGCCTCGGCACCGCTGGCGCGGGACCTGCAATGAGCATGGCCTGCGGCCATGGATGAAATCCAGCCAAGGCGCGCAGAGCACGCCCTTCATGCCTCATCTACGCCGCACCAGCGGCGAAGTCTTCTCAGTCATGGACAAGCCCCACCTCACATGCGGAACACGCCGAACTTCACCTCCGGCACGGGCGCGTTCTGCGCGGCCGACAGGCCCAGGGCCAGCACGCGGCGGGTGTCGATGGGGTCGATCACGCCGTCGTCCCACAGGCGGGCGCTGGCGTAGTAGGGGTGG